>NZ_LMPR01000001.1:1318-1515 GCF_001423925.1 Exiguobacterium sp. Leaf187
TTTGTCTTGTCCTTTGGATAAGGCACTCGCACCTTGAAAACTGAAGACATCAACAAGACATCAAACTTTTAATTAACCATGTCATTNAAAGAGACACTCGCACCTTGAAAACTGAAGACATCAACAAGACATCAAAACTTTTAATTAACCATGTCATTAGACGTGTGTTCTTAGAATACCAACGCTAGATCAAGGTA
>NZ_LMPR01000001.1:1583-1747 GCF_001423925.1 Exiguobacterium sp. Leaf187
TGAAGGGCGTACGGTGGATGCCTTGGCACTAGGAGCCGATGAAGGACGCGACGAACAGCGATATGCTTCGGGGAGCAGTAAGTATGCTTTGATCCGAAGATTTCCGAATGGGGGAACCCACCATCTGTAATGGGATGGGACATGTTACATGAATACATAGTGTA
>NZ_LMPR01000001.1:1789-3077 GCF_001423925.1 Exiguobacterium sp. Leaf187
TCCCTGAGTAGCGGCGAGCGAAACGGGAACAGCCCAAACCGGAGAGCATGCTCTTCGGGGTTGTAGGACACTCTANAGGACCTGGAAAGGTCGGCCGAAGAAGGTGACAGCCCTGTAGCTGAAACTGTTTTCCCTCCAGAGTGGATCCTGAGTACGGCGGGACACGTGAAACCCCGTCGGAATCCGGGAGGACCATCTCCCAAGGCTAAATACTCCCTAGTGACCGATAGTGAACCAGTACCGTGAGGGAAAGGTGAAAAGCACCCCGGAAGGGGAGTGAAATAGATCCTGAAACCGTATGCCTACAAGTAGTCAGAGCCCGTTAACGGGTGATGGCGTGCCTTTTGTAGAATGAACCGGCGAGTTACGATAACGCGCGAGGTTAAGCCGATGAGGCGGAGCCGTAGCGAAAGCGAGTCTGAACAGGGCGTTCAGTGCGTTGTCGTAGACCCGAAACCAGGTGATCTACCCATGTCCAGGATGAAGGTCAGGTAACACTGACTGGAGGTCCGAACCCACGCACGTTGAAAAGTGCGGGGATGAGGTGTGGGTAGCGGTGAAATGCCAATCGAACCTGGAGATAGCTGGTTCTCCCCGAAATAGCTTTAGGGCTAGCCTCGAGGTTGAGAGTTCTGGAGGTAGAGCACTGATTGGACTAGGGGCCCCCACAGGGTTACCGAATTCAGTTAAACTCCGAATGCCAGCAACTTATACTCGGGAGTCAGACTGCGAGTGATAAGATCCGTAGTCAAGAGGGAAACAGCCCAGACCGCCAGCTAAGGTCCCAAAGTGTATGTTAAGTGGAAAAGGATGTGGCGCTGCCTAGACAGCTAGGATGTTGGCTTAGAAGCAGCCACCATTCAAAGAGTGCGTAATAGCTCACTAGTCGAGTGGCGCCGCGCCGAAAATGTAACGGGGCTAAACATACCACCGAAGCTGCGGATTCCGTAAGGAATGGTAGGGGAGCGTTCCAAACCGCTGTGAAGCTGTACCGGAAGGAGCAGTGGAGCGTTTGGAAGTGAGAATGCCGGTGTGAGTAGCGAAAAGAGGGGTGAGAATCCCCTCCGTCGAAAGCCCAAGGTTTCCTGAGGAAGGCTCGTCCGCTCAGGGTTAGTCTGGACCTAAGCCGAGGCCGAAAGGCGTAGGCGATGGATAACAGGTTGATATTCCTGTACCGCCGATCCACCGTTTGAACAATGGGGGGACGCAGGAGGATAGTGACGCATGCGGATGGAAGTGCATGTGCAAGTTTCAAGACCGTCTGATTGGCAAATCCGTCAGGCATAAA
>NZ_LMPR01000001.1:3114-3191 GCF_001423925.1 Exiguobacterium sp. Leaf187
GGTCAAGGAACGATGCGGAGTCCCGTAGGGACGTAGGTCACGATTTCACACTGCCAAGAAAAGCCTCTAGTGAGGGG
>NZ_LMPR01000001.1:3226-4416 GCF_001423925.1 Exiguobacterium sp. Leaf187
GAAGGCGCCAGTACCGTAAACCGACACAGGTAGGCGAGATGAGAATTCTAAGACGCGCGGGATAACTCTCGTTAAGGAACTCGGCAAAATGGTCCCGTAACTTCGGGAGAAGGGACGCTCTACATGAGTAGAGCCGCAGTGAATAGGCCCAAACGACTGTTTAGCAAAAACACAGGTCTCTGCTAAATCGCAAGATGACGTATAGGGGCTGACGCCTGCCCGGTGCTGGAAGGTTAAGGGGATGGGTTAGCGCAAGCGAAGCTTTGAACCGAAGCCCCAGTAAACGGCGGCCGTAACTATAACGGTCCTAAGGTAGCGAAATTCCTTGTCGGGTAAGTTCCGACCCGCACGAAAGGCGTAACGATTTGGGCACTGTCTCAACGAGAGACCCGGTGAAATCATAGTACCTGTGAAGATGCAGGTTACCCGCGACAGGACGGAAAGACCCCATGGAGCTTTACTACAGCCTGATATTGAGGCTTTGTGCATGATGTACAGGATAGGCGGGAGACGTCGAGCCCGGAGCGCCAGCTTCGGAGGAGTCACCCTTGGGATACCGCCCTTCATGCATAGAGTCTCTAACTCGCAGCCGTGATCCGGCTGGAGGACCGTGTCAGGCGGGTAGTTTGACTGGGGCGGTCGCCTCCTAAACAGTAACGGAGGCGCCCAAAGGTTCCCTCAGAATGGTTGGAAATCATTCGTAGAGCGCAAAGGCAGAAGGGAGCTTGACTGCGAGACCTACAAGTCGAGCAGGGACGAAAGTCGGGCTTAGTGATCCGGTGGTTCCGCATGGAAGGGCCATCGCTCAACGGATAAAAGCTACCCTGGGGATAACAGGCTGATCTCCCCCAAGAGTCCACATCGACGGGGAGGTTTGGCACCTCGATGTCGGCTCATCGCATCCTGGGGCTGGAGTAGGTCCCAAGGGTTGGGCTGTTCGCCCATTAAAGCGGTACGCGAGCTGGGTTCAGAACGTCGTGAGACAGTTCGGTCCCTATCCGTCGTGGGCGCAGGAAATTTGAGGAGAGCTGTCCTTAGTACGAGAGGACCGGGATGGACGCACCGCTGGTGTACCAGTTGTTCCGCCAGGAGCATCGCTGGGTAGCTACGTGCGGACGGGATAAATGCTGAAAGCATCTAAGCATGAAGCCCCCTCCAAGATGAGATTTCCCTTTGAGTAATCAAGAAAG
>NZ_LMPR01000002.1:0-1512 GCF_001423925.1 Exiguobacterium sp. Leaf187
GAGGTCGTTATGGGTTTTTTTTGTGTTTTCAGCTAGGTGTTGCACTTAATATTACAATTCGTCTTTTGTAAACAAGAAATCGATCAATAAGAAAAGTCCGAATGCAATCGGAACGAGGTAAAGTAGATTGACATTTGTAAGTGCTGCACCTAATACATCAGTCGATCCATCAAAGTTCATATGTAGTTTCTCCTTTTTAGATATCCTCGCATACGATACATCATTCACGACCGAAGCACTAACGACGATCTCATACGTGGACAAGCCTCTTTCCTTTAGTATGCCATTCCTTCGACTAAATCCTAACCTTTTATTTTTCTTTTTAGAATTCTATGGAACGCTCCGTGCCTTCCGTCGCAAGGAACAGGAACGTAGAGATGCCTCGCGCAAGCGATGTGCAGCTCTCGTTATCGGTCCGGCAGGAGGGGAGCGGTGCGATGAGGATGTTGCTGCGTGCAGCCTACAGCCTCACGCATGAGCCCGAAAAATCTTCTTATGCTGTACATCCAGTAGAAAGAGCATTACTACCTATCTACAGAAGGATCGATTCACTTCAATCAGCTATCTCTCCTCGAACCTTCGTACACTCCACTACTGTCTCACTACTGCATCTTCCATAACACCCTTCTATCTATATAGAAAAGACCAGATGTACTTTCTTACCCGCAGTGGATCCGTCCACTGCGGGTCTCTCATTGCCCTTGGATTCGGGACGAATCCATTCCTTACTCGCTTGCGCTCTCTCAAAAGAAAAACGACGTCGTTTTTCGTCCATGCTCTGGCGCGCAGACAGGACGGGATTGTCCCGTCCGTCTACGCTATACCATTCCTTTACAAAACACCTTGTGCTTTCAAACTGACGTATTCTTCTCCGGCACCGACGATAATGTGGTCAAGCAGCTGGATGCCGACGATACGTCCGACTTCGACGAGCCGTTCAGTCACCTCGATGTCTTCCCGTGATGGATGCGGGTCACCGCTCGGATGCTGATGGCTGACGATGAGCGACGTCGCATTGTTGAGGATGGCGGACTTAAAGATTTCTCTTGGATGGACGACGCTCGAGTTGATACTTCCGACGTGTGCCCGATGGACAGCAATGACGCGGTTCTTCGTATTGAGTAGGATGACGAGGAATACCTCACGGTCATCGTCCTGGATGAAGCGTTTGGCGACACAGAACGCGTCCTCGGGGGACGTGATGTGCGTTGTCTCGAGCGCGACGTCTGGCTCACGAACCTCTTGGCGGATACGGGTGATTTCAACGAGTGTAGTCAGTTTCATGGAAAAGCTCCTTTCGCGAGTGGGATGCAGTCCGACACGGTGCCGTCCTGTTGACGGGAACGCAGCGAGCATCGCGAGACGGCGCAAGGGTGACCGCAGGGAAAGATCAAAAAAAGCGGACAGCGCACCGGTACGGAGGCTTCCGGAGCCCGCGAGCGAAAAGCCTTGCTTTGAGCCAAAACGCGGAGGAAGACGAGGAACGGCAGCGGCTTTTTTTGATGGCCCTTG
>NZ_LMPR01000002.1:1534-30592 GCF_001423925.1 Exiguobacterium sp. Leaf187
TTTTATCTATGGGATCCTATCTGATTGAAAAAAAGAACACACCCTAACTCATGAAGTGAGATAGGGTGTGTTCATACACAAAAAAGAAAAAATATACCAAACTTCTATTAAATTCTTAATGTTTTCGCATTGATAGCTACGATGACCGTACTCAAACTCATCAAAACTGCTCCAATCGCTGGTGAAAGAATAATGCCGTATGGTGCTAAAATACCTGCAGCTAAAGGAATCGTAATGATATTGTAACCAGCTGCCCACCATAGATTCTGAATCATTTTATTATATGTTTTTTGCGATAGTTCGATGACAGATAAGACGTCCTTTGGATTACTTTTGACAAGGACAATATCAGCCGTTTCTACAGCTACATCTGTTCCACTACCAATCGCAATCCCTACATCCGCTTGTGCGAGAGCTGGTGCATCGTTAATTCCATCCCCTACCATCCCTACTTTTTTTCCTTCTGCTTGCACCTGTCTCACTTGACGTGACTTATCATCCGGTAATACTTCTGCGTACACTTGATCGATCTCAAGTTGGGAAGCGACCCACGAAGCGACTTTTTGATTATCCCCAGTCAGCATGATGGATTGAATCCCTTTCTCCTTTAATTCCTGTACAGTCTTCTTAGCTTCCTCGCGAACGAGGTCGGCAAGGGCGATCATACCGATTAATTCTGTGTCCTTTAAGACAAAGACGACCGTTTTCCCTTCTTCAGACAAATCTTCGAATGTCACTTCGTCGATTTCGAGTTGTTTGTCCCGTACGTATCGCGGACTAACGACGCGGACTTGCTTTCCTTCGACTGTTCCTTCCAATCCTATGCCTGTCATCGATCCAAATCCTGCGACCGATGGTAAATCAAGCTTTCGTCTTTGAACTTCAGTCAAGATCCCGCGAGCAAGTGGATGTTGCGACGACTGTTCGATGGCTCCTGCGAGTCGTAATACTTCTTCCTCACTTATACCTGTACTTGCCATCACATCCGTTACTCCAAAATTACCTTGCGTTAAAGTACCAGTCTTATCAAAGATAACCGCATCTAGTTTTCGTGCCTCTTCGAATTGTGTTCGATTTCGAATCAAAAGACCCCTTTTAGCGGAAAGTGCTGTAGAAACGGATACGACAAGAGGGGCTGCTAAACCAAGAGCGTGTGGACAAGAGATAACCATAACCGTTACCATGCGCTCGATTGCTGTACTAACCGAATATCCAAGTACAATCCAAATCACGAAAGTCAGAACACCTGCTCCCACCGCGAGATAAAAAAGAATTTTTGCTGCTCGATCAGCTAAGTTTTGAGTCCGTGATTTGGAAGATTGCGCTTCACTTACTAAGCCGATGACTTTTGAAAGGTAGGTGCCTTCACCAGTACCTGTCGTCTCGACTGTCAGACCACCTTCTTGATTGATAGAGCCAGCAATCACGGTGTCATTCTCCTGTTTATCTACCGGAAGTGATTCACCGGTAAGCATTGATTCGTCAATCGTTGTTGTTCCTTCGACGATTTTTCCGTCTACCGGTACCTGTTCTCCCGGCTTGATCCGAATGAGATCTCCTGCCTCTAATTCATTGACCGGCACCTCTTCAACCTTCCCATCCTTCACTCGATGCGCCACACTCGGAAGTAACTTTACTAATTCCTGCAACGCATTTGAGGCACCCATGATTGATTTCATTTCAATCCAATGCCCTAATAACATGATGTCGATCAAGGTCGCTAACTCCCAAAAGAAATCATGTCCTTGTCCGAAACCGAATATGATAGCGACACTATAGAAATAGGCTACACTAATCGCTAATGCAATCAACATCATCATTCCAGGATTTTTTTGGCGTATTTCATTAATACTACCTTTTAGGAAGGGCCATCCACCGTAGAAGTAGACAATTGTGGATAGCAAAAGCAAAACAACGTCGTCATATGGAAAGCTAATGTTGATACCCGACCATTCTTGAATCATTTTGGAAAGTAGCAGGATTGGAATGGTCAACATTAACGATACGAGAAATCTTTTCTTGAAGTCTCCGATCATTCCTTCATGTTCATGATGTGAAGCACTCATTTGTTGGTCTTCATGATGAGTATGTTCGTGATGGATATGGTGATTCATAAGAAAACCTCCTTTTACGTACTATATACCTGTATGGTGTATATAGAGAGATCATGACTATATAGAGCTACATCTCGTTTTTACTTCCAGTTAAACTTATATATATATAAATATAAAATGTATTTTGACACACTAAAAAATAAAAATTATCATACAAGTATAGGATATATTTTAAAAAATGAGACCATTTGTTTGAATAGGACTATTTAGCGCCAAAATCACAAGTACTGAAACTTTAAAAAGAATTAAAGGACAAGTTCGAGGTAGACATCAAATGATTGATGACAATTCATGAATTAACTGAACTGATGAAGACTATGGTCAAATGAACGAATAGGTACTATCGTGAACAGACAAATGAGCTAATACAAAAAACGCAATTAAAAAGCTTTGTTTTATGCACCTACAAAATTATCTCTAAGGAGAATCCAATCGTGAAACTTAACATACTCTTAAAAAGCGTAAGTCTTATTAGCCTATCCCTGATTGCGGTCGGCTGTGCTCAATCCCCGATGAAGTCTTCTACTCCCAATCATTCAAAGGAGGTAGATCATGCGAAACATATGGGCGGTGACAAGATTGAAGAAACATCATCATCGTTGATACTTCCCACGTTTTTAAAAACTCAACCTGAAGATGTACGAAATGTTTATCAAGCTGTAGGGAAAAATCGTAAACTACTAGAGAAAATACCTTGCTATTGCGGTTGCGGTGAAACAGTCAATCATAAAAATAATTATGATTGCTTTATAGAAGAAAACGCGACGAATGGATCGGTGAAATGGACAAGTCACGGAACGACATGCAGCACCTGTCTCGAGATTGCTGTAAAGTCTATTTTGAAGCAACGGGACGGAGAATCGGTTAAAGATATTCGTTCTGCAATCGATTCTTCATATAAAGATGGATACTCGAAGCCGACACCGACTCCCTTATGATTTTTATGATGACACTTTTGCTCCTATAGTAAGAGTGTCATTTCGTTTCATTCTCACTCCAACGATATCCTCTCCCCCAAATTGTTTTCAGATGCCTATCGATCGGGTAATCTAACTCTCTTAACTTTTCTCTAATCATCTTAATATGAGAATCAACTGTCCTCGGATCCGATTCTGACGTATAAGACCAAACGAATTCATAAAGCTCTAGTCTGTTGAACAGCCTTCCAGGATGTTGAAGGAATAGTCGCAGTAATGCATGTGCTTTTGGTGTAAAGTCAATCGACTTGCCATCTAGTAAAATTAAATTGTTGCTCTCATCGAACGTAAGTCCGTGGTAGATAACGGGTTCTTTTGCTTTCCTTCTCATGACAGACCGAACTCTTGCTAAAAGTACGTCCCCGTTAAACGGCTTTGTGACATAATCTGTAGCTCCAGCATCTAGTCCTTTGACGATGGATTCAGCATCATTTAGAGCCGTTATCATGATGATAGGGACTTCCGGGTGAGAATCCGTTATTTTCTTACATACTTCGAATCCATCGTACATTGGCATCATTACATCCAATAAAATCAAATCGAAGGTTTCTTTTTTCACTTTCTCTAAAGCTTCGATCCCATCATTCGCCATACTACATTCATATCCTATTGGTTCTAGATAGAGTCTTAATAATTGCCTCATTCTTATTTCATCATCAACAATTAATATTTTATCCATCCTAGTCACCACCTCTTACATTAAAATTTTTTAATAATAAATGATTGTTAGTCTATTTCCTCATAAATTTCACGAACTTTCTATATAATCAATTCAACCTATAGAATGGAGTTGATTTTCATGAAAGTGTTTATGAAGAGTTTGATCGTTATCCTCTATGTATCCTTATTTTCTCTCACCATACTACTGGTCTATAAGGGTTATGAACTTTTTCATAACTAAGTATCTTAGTGCTTATAAATAATGAAAGAGCATCAGCTTTTTAGCTCATACCTTTTTCGGCATGGCGACATAGATGCTCCTTCATTTTTAACACTTCGCTTTAAGCAATTAATTTACGACAGACTTTTGCACATTCATTACAGGCCTCAGCGCACTTTTTACAATGATCATGATCATGTTTCGAACATTCGTCGGCACATCTTTCACAAATTTCAACACAGCTTCTTGCAAGAACATCAATATTGCTGCTGTTTCGAGAAATAGCTTGTACTAAAAGACTACAAATTTCAGAACAATCTCTGTCTAGACGTATACACTCTGCCATCGAAGAAACATGATGTTCACTCAAACACGCATCAAAGCATTCATTACAAGTCACTATACAGTTGTGTAGGGCACCTAAGATTTCTTGTTGTCCAGTATTCATTCTAAAATACCTCCATTTTCCGTCTTTTTTGACTTACACAAAGCCTATTTCCTTAGTTTGTGAAAAAAAGATGAAAACATTCACCTATTTTTTAGTCCACTTTCAACTGACCCATCATTCCGTTCTCTTCATGTTCAAGGATATGGCAATGGTACATGAATACCCCTTTTTCCTTGAAAGTCATCTGAATCTTAACTCGTTCATCTGGTTTTATAGCGATAGTGTCTTTTAGACCTGCTTCTTGATTATCCAGTTTCTGTCCGTTTCGCTCTAATACTTTGAATTGGACTCCATGAATGTGGAAGGGATGAGTCATTCCACCCATCATGTCTTTTTTATTATAGACCTCCCAAATTTCGGTTTCTCCTTGTTTCGCTTTAATATCGATTCTCTTCTCATCAAACTTTTTCCCATTGATTTCAACATTTTTGCCCATCCCGAAAAGAATTAACTTTTGATTCACTGTAGACAAGGTCTTTAGCGGCTTTTCATATCCACTTTTCGGCGCCAATGCACTTAGGTTCGTCCCTTGTTTATCCTTCAGCTTGAAGTTAACGACCCTTACTCCATTCGTCTCAAATGAAACAGTCTCACCAATTTTTCTTTTTGAAAAGTCTACCAATACCTCTATACGTTCGCCTGGACTTAATTCAATTTTCTTTACGTTTTTCGGTTTTGAGATGTAACCACCATCATCAGCAATTTTTTTAAAGGATGAACCGTCAGATAGCTTCACTACGTAGTTACGTGCATTGGAGCCATTTATCAATCTGACTCTAAGTTGCGAATATTTTACGTTGAAATATGGATTAATCGTACCGTTTACGAGGAGGGTATCGCCTAAAGCCCCATCTGTTTTTTCTACATCAGCATATCCAAGGACATTCCTGTTTTTAACTTTTCGATCTTGAAGAATTAATGGAATATCATTTTCACCATATTTTTGAGGTAGCATCGTCTCTTTAGTTTTTTCATCTTTTACGTACAACAATCCTGCTAACCCCTTGTATACTTGTTCAGCAGTTTTCCCCATTGGATGTGGATGAAACCACAATGTCGATTCATCTTGCTTCACTTTAAACTTTACTACCTTCGTTTCACCAGCTTTCACGACTTGATGTGGTCCGCCATCTACGGATGATGGTACAACAAGACCGTGCCAATGGAATGTAGTCGCTTCTGATAAGCGATTCACCGTACGGATTGTTACCATTTTTCCTTTTTTCAATTCCACTACAGGACCTAAATAATTTCCGTTATATCCTAGAGTTTCAGTTTTTTTACTATCTCGGAAGAACTGTGTCTCCCCTTGTTTAGCGACAATCGTGTATTGAATGGAATTCTTGGTTTCACGATCGGATTTTAGCATCTTAGGGATGTTCAATCGTCGCTCTTTTTCTTCAGTTGATTTTAAATCGACACTCGCGCCATGTCCCATACCTTCCATCATAGTCTGATTTGTAGTAGTGTTCCCTCCATTCATCATAGATTTCATGTGCTGTTTGTTATTTGGCATAGTACCTCGGATAAAAAGTAAATACGAACCGCCCACTATAATCATGAGAGTAAAGATACCGATAGTTGCGATTAACCATCTTTTCTTCACATGGATCATTCCCTTCAATTAATTATTATCTTTAACTTAAAGAATGATTGTGAAAAAAATATGTCTTTCCACCCATGAATTTTATAGTTTTTTTCAATGTGTTACTTTTCTGCTCTCTGCAATGTTTCTGCAAATTTATGTGATAGAGTCTATGGAAAGCATAAAAAAACAATTGGAGGTAATTTTTATGAAATTAAAGAAAAAGATTTTTATGACAACTATGGCTGCTTCGCTTTCTTTAGCACTCGCTGCGTGCGGAAGCAATGGTGATGATTCTAAATCAACAGGAAGCATGGATAAAAATATGGACGGTATGGATCATTCGACGATGGACATGTCTGGATCGAAAGAGGTTCCGAAAGGGATCCAAGAGGCTAAAAACCCTAAATTTAAAGTTGGCGACATGGCGATGATCAAAGAAGCACATATGGAAGGCATGAAAGGGGCCGAGGCTAAAATTGTAGGAGCTTATGATACTACTGCTTATAGCATTTCTTATGACCCTACAAATGGCGGGAAACGCGTCACGAATCATAAATGGATTATTCAAGAAGAGATTGTAGATGCCAAGTCATCTCCTTATGAAGTAGGCGATGAAGTAAAAGTAGACGCGGATCATATGAAAGGAATGAAGGATGCTACGGCCACTATCGACTCAGCTAAGCAAACAACAGTGTATATGATTGATTTCGAATCGACTACAGGTGAAGAAGTGAAAAATCATAAATGGGTGACTGAAGACGAACTATCTGCAGAATAAACGATAAACAAGAGAGGAACGGTTTTTTAACCGTTCCTCTCTTGTCTTATTTCTCCTTATTTAAGGAACCCACTTGTAACCAATTCCCCATACTGTGCGAAAGTGTTCTTCAATAGGAAACTCGAGTTTCCTAAGTTTTTCTCTTAAGTTTCTTACATGAGAGTCGACCGTTCGTTCATCTGTCCACTCATTTGCTAACCATAAACTTGAGAGCAGTTCCTCTCTTGAATAGACACGTTCTGGATTTTTTAATAACTTAGCAAGTAATGAAAATTCCTTTGGCGTGACTTTGACTAAATGATTATCATAATACAGCTCATGGGCGTCTTCATTTAAGATTAGACCCGACGATTCGATTTTTGATCCTGAAGAAACTGTAGTTCGTCTGAAAATCGATTGAATTCTTGCCTTCAATTCCGCCTCGTCGAACGGTTTCACAATGTAATCATCTGCTCCCAGTTGTAATCCTTTTACGATTTCTTCTTTTCCGTCGAGTGCTGTCAATAAAATGATTGGTACATTCGAAACTTCCCTTATCCTTTGACAGGTCTCAAAACCATCCATTAAAGGCATCATCACATCCAATATGATTAAGTCAGGCTCATCTACATCAATCAAGTTCAATATCTCTCTTCCGCTGTTCAGCTTAATACAGGTATAACTGTCTTGCAGATAGAGTTCAATCAGTTCTAACATTCGATTCTCATCATCTACCAAAGCAATGGTTCTCATCCTGGAATCCCCCTCAAGTCAATGACAACTTTCAGCCCGTTTTCTACATTAATAGCTACGATGGTCCCTTTGTGCGCTTCAACTATTTCTTTCGTGATAGCCAAACCGAGCCCAGTACCTCCTGTTTCACGATTTCGTGAAGAATCTACTCGATAAAAACGATCAAAAAGATACGGGAGTGATTGCTCATCCACACCACCACCTTCATCCGTAACTTCAATAAAGTTTTCATCAAGTTTTAAAAATACGCGTTTGTTCGCATGTGTATATTTTAGCGCGTTATCCAGTAAATTTAAGAGAACCTGATCAAATCTAGCTTGGTCTATCTCTTTGTAGATGGGAGTTTTATTAATTTGAAGAATTAATTTCACTTGTTTCTCCTCAAATTTAAAAATTATTCTTTCACTGATTTTTTTTAAGAAATCATTCATCTCTGTGATCTGAGGATCTATTTGAAAATGTGGCTCTTCCAATCTAGCAAGTTCAAACAAATCCTCAATCAGTTCTTGAAGTCTTTCGGATTCCTCATAGATAATATCTCCAAATCTCGATTCGTCTTTTTTGAGGAGTCCTGCATATCCTTTGATGTAGGTAATCGGCGTACGCAATTCATGTGTGATTGAAGTCAGAAATTGCTTTCTTGTATTTTGAATGTGACGTAAATCAACAGATAACTTAGTGATCGCTCGTGCTAAATCTCCTACTTCGTCGCTTCTCTCAGCTTCTCTGATTTTCAGCACCTCGCCTTTACTTAACTTTACCGTTGCCTCTTTCATTGATAAAAGTGGCTTTATAATGATATAACTCAAAAAATAAACACTTACTAATAGAAAAAGTACTAACAAGAATAGAGAGAACACTACTTGTTGTTTCAATTCCCCCATCAAATGCTGTATATACTTCGTCGGCTCTAACATGATTATTTGACCGCCATCTTCAATATTACTCACCGTCACTAAAAATTTGCCCTCTCTCCAATTACCTTCTACGATTCCATCCTTTTTTTGAATCCAATCCGGGTTCAAAAATTGTTCAGCGTCGTTAGATGAATCGACGACTTGATTATTTTTGTCTAAGATAATCACATCAGTCATCGCCTTTTCCTCCATTAAAACAACGTGTTCAACTGTTTGCTTGTCGAAGTTAGTGGAAAGAACATCTCGATGACTATTGCCTCTCTCTTGAAGGCTCTCCAGTTCACTTTCTACTTGTTGATGCTCAAGAATGTTGTATACAATAGCAGATGAGAGAATGAAAATCATGAGAATCCCGAAAAAATAAAATAACGTTATTTTAAATGAAAGTTTATTCATAAAGTACCTTTCTCATTTAAGATGATTACATATAAAAACAAACTGTTGAGATTTAGAAAAGAAAGTATTCTTCATTTAGGCGATACACAAAAGAGCTTTTATCATTTGATTCTTTTAAAAGGACAATTCCTTGAATATTGCTCCACAAATAATTAGCGAAATCATAATCACTAAAAATAGCCTCACGAGTAGAATGCGTCATGAAACATTCTATTTTTGTAATCGTATACATTCCCTCCGAATCACGTTGATAATCGAAAGAAAAAGAACCCTTTATATTAAGCCTTTGAGCAATTATTGCTACGCACTCCTCTAAAATCGAGTTGGCAAACACCTCGTATGAAAGAACAGTATCTTGGTACCGTTCATACTCTTCTCTCATAAAACAGCAAATCACTTCACTAGATCGATAATCGACATATGCATCAATTTTCCCCACCTTTACACCTTCAGGCGCATTCTTTATCTGGTCAAAAGAATAAGTGAAAGTATTACCTTGAACCGAAAATGAATCATGAAGTACTGTTTTATCCCAGTCAAAGGATGTTATAAACGCTACGTTATTTTTTCTCATTTTCAACTTATGTTTTGATAACGTAGATGCTTCTTGTTCGCTTAAAGGGATAATCCAGCCTATTTCTTGAGAAGTACAATATTCAATCAGATTACTAATATACCCTTCTTCTGATTCTTTTTTTGAAAATGAATCAAAATATTTAAAATCAGGAAATAGCTTTCGAACCCATCCTTCTTTTGAAGAAATATGAATATCTATACTTACAGGTTTAAGTTGTTTTATGTTCTCCATCACTTTCCAGTTTTCCTCTACTCCCATTATCAGGACATTTTCACGAGACATTTACGATGCATCTCCTTTCGAAATAGAAAATAGAGCGTCAGAACCCTCTAAACCCTGTAAAATCAATCAATATTGTAGTTAGTTTCGTCAGACCATCGAAATACAATATGATACCTAATAAAATCATAAACCAGCCACCTATTTTCATAACCTTTGAAGAATAATTCATTAAGTATCTGGATTTCCCGACCAAAAACGACATCAAGAAAAATGGAATAGAAAAACCTAGTACATAAAAGAGCATATATAAAAATCCATTACTAGGATTCGTGGCGATCAAAGCAATAACTCCAGCGAGGATTGGTCCTGTACAAGGAGTCCATCCAGCAGCCGATCCGACTCCGACAATAAACGTTCCGATATAACCACGCTTTCTTTTTCCTAAGTTCATTCTTCGCTCTTTAAGTAAAAATATTGGGGTCCACAGACCAGTTAAAATAACACCGAATATGAATAAAATAAGTGCACCGCTCATCCGTAGAACATCTTTATACACTATAAAAAAATCAGCCAAATATGACGTTGAAAAACCCATCACTAAAAATACGCTCGAAAATCCAAGTAAGAAAACGAATGTATGAGGAACACCATTCCAGTTCCACTTTTTATTTTCTTTTAACTCTGTAACTGAAATTCCTGTAATGTAAGATAGAAAAACAGGATACAAAGCTAGGCAACATGGCGAGATAAAAGATAAAAACCCTGCTCCAAAAGCTAACAAAAAAGATAACTCCATCAAATTCCTCCGAACTCTAAAAAATAAATCTTTTTTTAAGATGTATAAAAAAGAAATGTGTTTAATTTTAAACATAAAATCTGTTTGTGAAAAAACTATGCATTTTTTGATTAAATCTCGTATCAATTTTTGAAATGAATTTGATACACTTTTTTGTAATATAGTGATGCTATACTCCTTTTAACAAATCGTTTGTCACCGTATCTTTATCTTTAAAGGAGTACAACTAATGAAAAACAAGGTAATACTTATCGCTTCTAGCGTCTTACTCACAACAACTTTTTCAATGCATAGCCCAAAAGTTGAAGCAAGTAGTGCATATAAAGTAAAAGTAAAGACAGACAATCTCCGTGTTCGGACTGGTCCTTCTCTCAATTACAATATAGTCGGCGTGACTAACACTGGTCAGACTTTTTCTTATTTAGGAAAAAAAGGAGCTTGGACAAAAGTACTTTACAAAGGGAACACACGGTATATCTATAGTTCTTACCTAAAAAAATATAAGAGCCACGTTGCAAAAAAAATGACGTATAATGAGTCTCTTTTTGCTTCTCCTACTAAAGGGAGGCTGACCCAAGGATACGGAAAATCTAATGGCGCTTACGGTTATACATTCCATAATGGCGTTGATCTAGCTGCAACAAAAGGCACACCTGTCTATGCTTCTGCGAGTGGAAAAGTCACTACCTCTAAAAACAGCGGTGCATATGGTAAACACGTTATGATTTCACATAGTCTAAAGAATCAAAAATACGTAACCGTTTATGCTCATATGAATAGTCTTTCGGTAAAAAGTGGTCAGACAGTCTCTAAAGGTATGAAGATTGGAACAGTTGGGAATACAGGAAACTCGTTCGGAAATCATTTACACTTTGAGATTCATAAAAACAGTTATAAATACAGCAGTTATTCTGCAGCGAATAGTGTCAACCCATTGAACTATTTGTAACCTAAAAAAAGAAGAGAGGATGTCCTAAGACAGCATCTTTTCAGATCATAGAAAAACCCTCATTTCGACGTCGAAATGAGGGTTTTTCTATGATCTGAAGCGACTTCATCAAGTCATTTATTTTGAAGTGGATTGCTGTGATCTAGCGTCTCATAAGACTTGTCTCAAAAGTGAGGTGATATTTTGCGGAAAATTGGTTATGTACGTGTCAGTTCAACTAGTCAAAACCCTTCAAGACAATTTCAGCAGCTAAGCGAATTCGGAATGGATATTATATACGAAGAAAAAGTTTCTGGGGCAACGAAGGAACGTGAGCAACTTCAAAAAATGTTAGAGGACTTACAAGATGGTGACACCATTTATGTTACAGATTTAACTCGAATTACTCGTAGTACACAAGATTTATTTGAATTGATCGATTACATACGAAGGAAAAAAGCCAGCTTAAAATCACTCAAGGATACATGGCTAGATTTATCAGAGGATAATCCATACAGCCAATTCTTAATTACAGTAATGGCTGGTGTTAACCAGTTAGAGAGAGATCTTATCCGTATGCGTCAACGTGAAGGGATTGAGCTGGCTAAGAAAGAAGGAAAGTTTAAAGGTCGGATAAAGAAATATCATAAAAATCATGCGGGAATGAATTATGCAGTAAAGCTATATAAAGAAGGAAATATGACTGTAAATCAAATTTGTGAAATTACAAATGTGTCTAGGGCTTCATTATATAGAAAGCTATCGGAAGAGAACAAATAGTTCAGTCCTATTCCATTAATTGGCCAGATAATGTTATGTACTTAAAGTCTTATGCAGTTTGGTTATTTTGTTATTAGAATTGGGTACTCCAATTCTTTTTTTATGAATTTTTTTACTCATTCAAATAAACACTTGAATGAATTATTAAAAATGGTTATACTATATTCAAATAAACACTTGAATGATATTGGGGTGAGAATGTGATTAAGAAAGATACTTGTGAAATTTATTGTTATGACGAAGAAAAGGTCAATCGAATACAAGGTAATTTACAGACAGTAGATATTTCTAGTGTTGCCCAAATGTTAAAAGCTATTGCAGATGAAAATAGAGCAAAAATTACCTATGCTTTATGTCAAGATGACGAACTGTGTGTGTGTGATATAGCAAATATTATAGGTGTTACGGTTGCAAATGCCTCTCATCACCTGCGAACGCTCCATAAGCAAGGGATTGTTAAGTTTCGAAAAGAGGGAAAACTTGCATTTTATTCATTAGATGATGAGCATATCAGACAAATTATGATGATTGCATTGGCACATAAGAAAGAGGTGAAGATCAATGTCTAGTGGGAAAGCAAAACTGTCTGAAGAAGAAATGAAAGCCTATCGTGTTCAAGGATTTACTTGTACTAACTGTGCAGCCATTTTTGAAAATAATGTTAAAGAACTTCCCGGTGTTCAGGATGCGAAAGTAAATTTCGGAGCATCTAAAGTTTATGTTAAAGGGACGACAACCATTGAAGAATTAGAAAAAGCAGGAGCATTTGAAAATTTAAAAATTCGAGATGAAAAAGAACAAAGGGTAGAACGAGAACCTTTTTGGAAGCAGAAAGAAAACATTAAGGTATATATATCAGCTCTTTTACTTGTAGTTAGCTGGTTCTTAGGAGAGCAGTATGGTGAAGAGCATGTTCTACCGACAATTGGTTATGCAGCGTCCATTTTAATCGGTGGATATTCGTTATTCATTAAAGGTCTCAAAAATCTAAGCAGATTAAATTTCGATATGAATACGCTTATGACTATTGCAATTATAGGAGCTGCAATCATTGGTGAATGGGGTGAAGGGGCAACCGTTGTTATCCTATTTGCGATTAGTGAAGCATTAGAGCGTTATTCAATGGATAAAGCACGTCAATCTATTGAATCTTTAATGGATATTGCCCCAAAAGAAGCGTTAATTCGACGAGGCAATGAAGAAATGATGATTCATGTTGATGATATTCAAGTTGGAGACATCATGATTGTTAAGCCCGGTCAAAAGTTAGCAATGGATGGAATAGTGGTTAAAGGTACATCGACATTAAATCAGGCTGCGATTACAGGTGAAAGTGTTCCAGTAACGAAAACCACAAATGATGAAGTATTTGCAGGAACCTTGAATGAAGAAGGGTTACTTGAGGTTAAAGTAACAAAACGAGTTGAAGATACTACTCTTTCAAAAATCATTCACTTGGTAGAAGAAGCCCAAGCAGAACGGGCCCCTTCTCAAGCGTTTGTCGATAAATTTGCAAAATACTATACACCAGCTATTGTCATACTAGCTCTTTTAATTGCGGTAGTTCCACCATTATTTGGCGGAGACTGGAGCCAATGGATTTATCAAGGCTTAGCTGTATTAGTGGTTGGTTGTCCTTGTGCCTTAGTAGTCTCAACTCCAGTTGCTGTGGTTACAGCAATAGGAAATGCAGCGAAAAATGGTGTTTTAATTAAAGGTGGTATCCATTTAGAAGAAGCAGGACACTTAAAAGCGATAGCCTTTGATAAAACAGGAACATTAACCAAAGGGATTCCTGCTGTAACAGACATTGTGACATATGGTAGAAATGAAAATGAATTAATGACCATAACAGCAGCCATTGAAAAAGGATCACAGCACCCTCTTGCTTCAGCGATTATGCGAAAAGCAGAAGAAAATGGATTAAAATTCAACGAAGTAACAGTAGAGGATTTTCAATCCATTACAGGTAAAGGCGTTAAAGCCAAAATAAATAATGAAATGTATTATGTGGGAAGTCCAAATCTTTTTGAGGAATTACACGGAAGCATTTCAAGCGATAGGAAAGAAAAAATTGCCGATATGCAAACTCAAGGTAAAACGGTGATGGTGTTAGGAACAGAAAAAGAAATTCTTTCGTTTATTGCCGTAGCCGATGAAATGAGGGAATCGTCTAAAGAAGTTATCGGCAAGTTGAACAATATGGGAATCGAAACAGTGATGCTAACAGGCGATAACCAAAGAACGGCAACAGCCATCGGAAAACAAGTTGGTGTTTCGGATATTAAAGCTGACTTACTTCCAGAAGATAAGCTTAATTTTATTAAAGAACTTCGAGAAAAACATCAAAGTGTGGGGATGGTCGGAGATGGCGTGAATGATGCTCCAGCCCTTGCGGCATCTACCGTTGGTGTAGCAATGGGTGGTGCTGGAACTGATACAGCTTTAGAAACGGCTGACATCGCCTTAATGTCTGATGATTTGAGTAAATTGCCATATACAATAAAATTAAGCCGTAAGGCTTTAGCAATCATCAAGCAAAACATTACCTTCTCTTTGGCGATTAAATTAGTGGCATTACTTTTGGTCATGCCCGGTTGGTTAACACTTTGGATAGCTATATTTGCTGATATGGGAGCAACTTTACTTGTAACATTAAACAGTTTACGCTTATTGAAAATCAAAGAATAGGTTCTAAAATGGGCGTCAACTATCGGGTGCGATCATTGAAAACAATGTTATGCTTCAAAAGGGATATTAACAGGAAATATACAACTAAAGGACGCTTTAACTGAGCAACGGAAAAAGCCAAATTTCTCAATTGATGTTGAGAAATTTGGCTTTTTAGTATGGGAATTTCCTTAGCATTGTAAATCCGCATTTTCCTGACGCTACCCCTTATAGAACCACTCTCCCCAACTACCAAGTTGGAGTAAAGGTGGGACGATCATCAGCAACAATGCACCTAGGAAGACGAACGGTGTATACACTTTCGCGAAACGATCGATGAACGCTTCACTCGGTGCTTTATTATCCTGCGCTTCCTCGACCAGTTCAATGATGTGCGCAAGCGTCGTCTCTTGATACGTCTTCTCGACGATCATGTCGAACGAACGATCCATGTTGAGCGTTCCGGCAAATACGTGATCGCCTTCCTTCTTATCGACAGGAATCGATTCGCCCGTGATCGGTGCTTGATTGATGGTCGTCGTCCCGTTCAGGATCGTGCCGTCCAGTGCAACCTGATCACCTGGTCGAATCCGGAGGATTTCTCCGACTCGCACCGCTTCCACCGGTTTACGTCTAACGTCCCCGTCCGTCAGCACGAAGGCTTCCTTCGGAGACAGTTCGATCAGTTTCTGAATGGAATTGCGCGTCCGCGCAAGGGAGCGATTCTGAAGCAAATTGCCGATGGCAAAGAGGAAGACGACGGTCGCTCCCTCGAGCCACTCCCCGATACATGCGGCACCGATGGCTGCTACGCTCATCAATACGTTCATGTCGAGTGAGAGGGCACGGACGGCATAATAGGCACTCCGAAAAACTCTCCCTCCACTGAGGATCAAGGCGATACCGTACAAAACATTCGGAAGATACGCTACTCCGCTCGTTTGGATGAGCAATCCCAGACCAATCAAAATCCCGGACAGGATCAAGGAGATCCCCTCGAACGACCGGACCGGTGCCTCGGACGTTTTCTTTCCCTTGACGTATCCATCGAAACCGATCTTGTTCAGCTCGCTTTGGACTTGTCGAGCATCCAGCTGATGGTCGATTTCCATCTCCCCACGGGCAAACGAAACTGTGACGGTCTGGACATTTTGCATCTTTTGAAAGTGTTGTTCGATCGTCTTAGCACAGCTACTACAGTCCATCCCGGAAACGGTGAATGTTTGGACGAGCTGATCTGATTTATCGGGAAGGGGCGGAAGCGATGACCGCGCTCTATCTGATCGGCGATACGCTCCTCTACGGTTGTCTTGCGCTGTTGATCGGTTTCTTTTCCGTCCAGCTCATCCCTCGTTCTTACCGACCTGACGTATCGCTTTCAATCCGCTGGGTTCGCATGCTCATCGTGCTGATGCTGTTATCCTTTTCCCTGTCCGTCTTACGAATCGTACTGTATTTATATGAAGAGATCGGTTTTTGGATAACACTGCAATCCGTGTTACTTACATTCGAGGCAGGGAACGCTTGGATTCTGATGGCTCTCTGGAGTGTACTCCTTCTCATCGTCATCAATCGTTCATCACTCAGTCCTGGACGTATAAAACTAGGGGTATTCCTTGTTATGGCGATGGTCGTTACGTTCGCGTGGTCCGGGCACGCCTCTAGCATCAAAGGGGCAGAAGGCATGCTCGTACATTCTATTCACGCACTCGCCGTCTTCATCTGGACCGGTGGATTGCTCATACTCGGCTTTTGGAGTCCATCAGACCGTAACTGGGGCATCTTCCTCGAATGGTTCAAACCACTCGTGACGCTATGTTTCTTACTGATCGTCGGTTCCGGCATCTATCTGATGTCTGTCGTCGTGCAGGTAGAGGAGTATTCCGATTCCTGGATTTTACCGTATGGACAAGCCTTACTCTGGAAACACGTCCTGATTCTACCCGTGCTGATCATCGGTATCATGAACGGGAAGTGGAGTTACGCGTCTCCTGAACGATCGTTTGAAGTCCGACGGATGCGGATGCGCATGGAAGGCATCTTGATCCTGCTTCTCTTCACAGCGACTGCGTGGCTCGGTCAACAGGAACCCCCTCACTCGATCAAGGATACTCTTCAATCCAGCGGGGCTGGTCCACTGTCAGGGTTTCTTTTCCCTAGCTCGCGTTTCACCTATTCTGATATCCGGTTCGAGCCGACCATGATATCCCTCTTCTTGATGGCAATCAGCCTCCTTTTCGTGGGATTGTTGGTGTACGTCATCCGATCAACCCAAGACTCCATCAAGACCCTCTATCTTGGATTAGGCGTCTCGATCTCATTATTTTTCGCAGCGTTGTATAGTATTTCCGTGTATTTATGATCCTCCACATGAGCATTTCAGCGTGTGCGACGTCTTATACAAAAAGAAAGGCATGCGATACAGCAGTCTTTCTTTTTTCATACTTATTCATCATTTTCATACTAGTTATAACAGGTTCAATCCTATTTTAAATCGGTGCCATTTCTAGACTACTACTGGAATATGTATTACAATGTATTACAAAGGAGCTGATAATCATGAGTACCATTTCCGTACGTCTGGATGACCAGGATACACGACTCATCAAAGAATATGCGAAGGCAAAAAACATCACGATTTCTACACTCGTTCGCGATGCCGTCCTCGACCGCATCGAAGACGAAATCGATTTACAACTCTATCATGATTCGATGGCAGCACACCGTAAAAAATCAGAAGCGATCTCTTTCGACGATATGATGAAGGAACTTGATTTAGAATGACAGCATTTACGGTAGAGTTTGAGCGCGGAGCTCAAAAGTCTCTCAAGAAGATGGATCCTCAACAAGCGCGGATCATCATGTCCTGGATCAAGAAGAATCTGGTCGGGACGGATGATCCGCGTCGTCATGGTAAAGGACTCGTCTCGAATCGCTCGGGTGAATGGCGGTATCGCATCGGTGATTATCGTCTGATTGCTGACATTCAAGATGAAAAAGTCGTGATTTTGATTCTCGAGATCGGGCATCGTCGTGATATCTATAAATAAGACAGGTAGAACTCACATCTGAGGAAATATGTGAGTTTTCTTTTTTGTTTGACAAATCGTCAAGTACAAAAACATGGGAATACGAAGGGTATCGTCTTGACCGACGATATGTACAATATCTTACAATCTGTTCAAATGGAGAACTTCTCACTCGAAGTGGAGGCCAGATGGCGCCTAGTTGAGACAGCTTGGGGTCTGAACATCGCCCCTTCCCTACTAAACGTGAAACACGATGCCATCAAAGAACAATTCTTCATCCAAGAGACGGATCGAAATCGACGAATCGACATCACTTCTTCCAGAGACGCCCTGAATGGTTACCAAAAAGGCAAATGTTTTTACTGTTTCCGTGACATCAGCATTCAATCAGGCGACCTGAACTTAGCTGATGTCGATCATTTCATTCCTCATATCTTAGGCACCGAGTTCGAGCAGGATTTGAATGGCGTCTGGAACTTAGTATTGGCATGCCAAAGTTGTAATCGAGGATCGAATGGTAAGTTCGCACGTATTCCATCACTGGAATATTTGGAGCGCCTTCATCGAAGAAACGAATTTTTCATCGAGAGTCATCATCCCTTGCGCGAGACTCTGCTCAATCAGACTGGTGTCTCTACTGATGCACGTATCAAGTATCTACAACTAATGTATAACTTGAGTATTTCTTTGACGGGTGGATTTCGTTGGAAACCTACTATCGAATTCGCCGCTTCTTTTTGAGCAAGCCGATGATAATTCTCGGTCCAACTTTAGTACGTGCATTCTATATATATATAAATAAGATGTATCTCTGACTGACGGATATAATCTGATACGAGTTACACCAACGATAATTGCTTTTCCAGTAGATCAATATCAAAGACGCTTTCCATATATCACACGCGTTGGTTCATATCCAACGTGATGATATGTCGATTCGACATTTTCAGAAGATATCTCGTCCACGACCGATGCATCAAGGTCCATGGAGTCGATCTCTTTCCGTACCTGATTCATCATTTGATTATATTTGATTTGATTCCGTTCTTGCTCTCCGAAGGCATGGACCTAGTCTCTTTGATCCCAAAGATAGAATTGGCCGAGCAGTAACGAAGTAGCACATAACATTTTTCCCGATAAATACTTCTTTGAATTTTATTATGTATACAAGATATAATAGCTTTAGTTTCATAAATATCAGTTTAGAAGACTATAAAATTTTTAAGGGGGAGATGAAACATGATGAAAAATCTCGTCGCGATTGCATTCGTAAGCATTTTAGCCGGGTGCGGAAGTCAACATAATACTCAGGAAATGATCAAGTGGGGCGAATATAACAAATCAAACGTCGAAAGACTGAAAGAAAATGATATTGAGGTACAAGTTAAAAACGATATCATGTACATACCGAAATCAGATCAAAAGAAAGCTGTTAAATGCTGTACATAATGTTCCATTGATCATCATGTCCATCGTCCTAATCGGATTGATGGACATTTTTTGTTCTTTCCTGTTCCAAATCTCTTTGTCCCTTGTACCTCTCTCACCGGTATTCTATTCAAGAATTTGCTCATCGACTACTACTTATAGTACAGAGAGTTAGGAAAACCATTTGCGATTGATCCATGTTTTCAGCGTCATGTCGTCTCTCATTCATCAAAATAATAGATCTTGTTCTTTAGATAATTCGAATTCGACAGACGCTTAGATACCTGAACTGAAAAATGATATTTTTTTCTTCGTAATTCAATCTTATTATTTTGCATTACGATCTCTTTTAATGATACTCAAACGGATTTCGACGTCGAAACGTATACAATCCTAATCTCTGGATATAAGCATGATGTATGCCGACTGGAAGTATGATATTGCATCCTTATATACTTTAATCCTGCTGCAGCTCCTCAAGTCCAAAGCATTCCGGTCCCCGCTTATGCCAGAAAGACATGGTCCTATCAAACGTCACATAGAGGACATAAAACGACTTACTGAGATGTCGAGTGTTGTCAGATGAACGTTTACCAATTACAGATTGTATATACAGAAGACTTTACATTTATTTACTTTCTGAAATTTTTTACTTCTGATCAAAACCTAAACAAATGGCAGCAGGTACCGATACTACTAGCTGTATGAAAAAAACTCAGGAGGATTCTTATGCACAGCAAACGTAAGCATTCATTAAGGAACAGACTCTCCCTCA
This sequence comes from Exiguobacterium sp. Leaf187, assembly GCF_001423925.1. Taxonomy (NCBI): domain Bacteria; kingdom Bacillati; phylum Bacillota; class Bacilli; order Caryophanales; genus Exiguobacterium; species Exiguobacterium sp. Leaf187. The sequence goes on from NZ_LMPR01000002.1 coordinate 21,570, forward strand.
TCATCGGTATCATTCTACTTCTATTTTTCTTGTTCAGTAACATTGCACTCTACCTCAACACTACTCAAACTGCCCTCTCCACACTCAAAAAGACAGCCACCCTGGATGCACAACGCATCGCTGGCCAGATTGACCCTACAGCATATGAGCGTTTTCTCGCTCGACCTGAAAAAGGGAAGGACTACGACGTGCTTCGTTCTCAACTAGACAAACTCCGCCAGCAAAACGGTCTTCTCTACACATACACAGCACTCGTAGAGGACGGTCAGGTCAAGCTCATGGTCGACGGGAATTCTTCCGAGAGCGCGAGCAACATTGGTGAGGTGGCGACCGGTGCCTCCCTCAAAGATGTGAAGGATGTTTTATCCGGGAAGACACATGCGACCGACATCATCGAAGATAAGAAATATGGAAAATACATCAGCATCTTCGTCCCAATCAAGGCTACTAACGGTGACGTCATCGGTATTCTCGGCAGCGACATCTCGGCGGACGAAGTACATGCGTTAACGATGGCACTCGCCAAACAAAACTTCCCACTCTTCTTCCTAGGTCTTGTCATCTTCTTCGGGATCACGCTCATCTTCCTACGCTTCATCCTTATGCGTAAGCTCGACCCGATCCGTACGCTGCAGGAGGTCGCTCAATTCATCACGGAAGGTGACCTGGAAAGTGCCGCTCATCGCCTACGCGACCTGAAGGCGGGGGCGAACGACGAGATCCATGCCCTCGCCGTATCGATGAAAGACATGAATGACATGCTGAGTACGATGATCGGCGAGATCAAGGAGACCTCTACGTTGATCACCCGTACCAGCGAGACCATCGACTCGAGCTCCCAGGAGGTCCTCGATGGATCACGTCAGATCGCGCACACGATGACGGAAATCGCCGTCGGTACTGAGAGCCAGACCCACGTCACCCACTCCCTCAACGAGGAGATGAACGCGTTCGCCGACCTGATCCGGAGCACGGACGAGGTCAGTCATGACATCAACACGGCGACGGTTGAGATGGACGAGCTGACGCGAGAGGGCCGTTCCCACATGCATCGGTCCGTCGAGCGGATGAACGTCATCCATCAGCATGTCCAAGATTCGACGCATCAGGTACAGGAATTGAATCGACAATCCGAAGAGATCCAAGGTCTCATCTCCATCATCCGTGATATCTCCGAGCAGACGAACCTGCTCGCCCTGAACGCCGCGATCGAAGCAGCACGCGCGGGTGAACAAGGGAAAGGATTCGCCGTGGTCGCCTCGGAGGTAAAGAACCTCTCCATGCACGTCGCGGATAACGTCAGTCAAATCTCATCGATCGTTAACAACGTTCTCGTCAGTACGCGTTCAATGGAAAGAAGCTTCACTGAAACAGTCAATGAGACAGAAGCGGGTAAAAAATCCATCCTCGAAACAGATCAGTCCTTCAGTCGATTGACGGAACACGTCGAGGTCGTCTCTCAGTCCACGAAACACATGGCACTTCAAATGCAGAACGTGCTGCAATCCGAGAACCGCATCCGTCACGCGTTAGGTGAGATTGCATCGGTCGCTGAGGAACATACTGCCGGAAACGAAGAAGTCGCTGCTGCATCGGAACAGATGATTGGTACGATTACATCCTTACATGATTTAGTTATCACGCTGAACAAAACGACTGATATTTTGGAAAAAGGAACCAATCGATTTAAGATTTAATTTTTATTAACTTCTATATAAAAAGCATCCCTTTCGTAGAATTTGAAATGAATCCTGAATGGTGGACACTTAATAAAAGACCCCATTCGGGTTTTTTGTGTTTAAAGGTATCTATATACTGTGCCTATTCAATTTAGATGCGAGAACTATTCATGAGCAAACGCGACTTTAATCCAGATCAAACCAGACAACTTGAAATGGATCTTCACATAGCCTCTGTATTAGATCGTACAATTCAATATAAAGGAGAATTTAGCTGTTAAGCGACCGATACAAACCATTGAGGAAAGCGGCTTTGGGCTGGACATGATTGGTAAGCAAACGAAGAACTAAGCGTTAAAACGGTGGTGGAAGATAGATCGCATTTATGGAGTGAGCGACGTGGAATGATGGCACATCATGTATCTACAAGCTTCCATACGGAACCCGCCCTTCATACAACGAATAAATTCGCAGAACGACTCCAAGCGAATGTTCGCTAGAAGCCATGATACCTTCCAATCAAGGATTCCATTATACGCATTCTGCTTATCAAACACGTATAAGTTAAGATGGGAATGCTTCAATCCATATCCCGTAGAGAAAAACTGCCTGGATAATGCCCAGATGAAGTCGTTCTTTGGGCACTTGAAAGATTATGTCGATTATTAATTAGTATCTGACCTCGATGAGGTTTGTGCCATGGTCGATGCTTACATTGATTATTACAATACAATGGAAACTACAAAAGATGACTCCGGTACAATACCGAAGCCATCTCATATCAGCTTGAAACGTTAAGGGTGCTTTTATTGAACTTACATTTTTTTCTTGAGAACGACTTATTTGAAGCTCATTTTTATAGGAACTCTAAACATGAATTATAAAATTAAAATGATTTCTATACAAAATCAGAATCATTTTATAAAATCATAATCAACGAGCACACATCAATTTCATATAGTACCTAAAGTTCAATCTGAAACTCCTTCATGATTTTTCTTACACGAAGTATGAAAATTAATTATTATCGCTCAGCTGTAATTGCTTTTCGATTTCTAATAAATTAAATCCATGAATTTTTACTTTCTCACCATTGTCTTTTTCAACAATCGTTAATGGAGTACCTATTCCATCCTCTGATTTAAATGCATCAAACTTTTCTTTACTCTCATAAATGTTGACATTAGTGTAATTTAATCCTTTCTCTAACATAAATTCCTTTTGCAATTTACAAAACGTACAATTTTCAGATGTATATACTGTAATTTTCATTTTTATTTTTCTCCTTTTTAATTAAACTACTTCTTTTTTTGATTTATTATAAATCTCCCAAAATCCTGGAGTTGAATTTACATCGTACTGTTTAATCGAGGTTATTAATTTATACTTCAGTTCTTGTGAGAGATCATCTTTATTCTGATTTGTCGTGAGTGACAAAGATTTTTTTATTTTGGGTTCAAACATAGTAATGATTTTTTCAAGAGCAAGATCATCATTTTTTGATTTCGATACTAATTCGTATAGATCCATTTTAATCAATCCTTTTTATGCGTCTGTATTACGCTTGATAGTTGACTAATTACGACTTCAAGATTTTCAATTTTCTTTTCAAATCTCATGAATAGATACATAGTAATCACTATAGGAAATCCAAAATTTCCAAGTATTGAAATCCATTGTGGTAACTCAATTACCGTCATTCAAGTGTTCTCCTTTCAACTAAATTTAAATGAGAATGTATGTTTTCTAGCGCTTTTTTTCTAGTTTTTGATACAGTCTGCTGAGACTTGTTGAGCTTTTTAGCGATTTCAGTATCTGATAGTCCATCAATGTAGGATAAACTAATGATTTTTTTTTGAGTTTCTGTTAGTAGAAGAATTGCCTGTAGTAATTTCTCGTCTCCGACATATTTTTCTAAATTCTCATCATTTATTATTTGTTCAATATTGATATGGGCCTTATCATCAACTATTAAATCTTTAATTGATAATTGATCATCTTCTTTTAAATTAGAATCAGCGATCAACGGAAATCTACTATTTACAAGTCTTATTTTCTTATCAAAATTAATTGCACTAAAGTATATAGTCTGAGATATAAATGAGATAAATCGAACGTTAAAATAAAATTTTTTGAACGATTCATCAATTTTATTTTTATTATTCTCATTTGGATTCTCAATAACATTTAGTAAAAGCTCTTGATTTTCGATGTTATTTAAAAAATTTTTAATAATTTTGTTATTTAAAAACTCTTGATTAGCATCAAAAAATTCAACTATTTTCTCATCTAAACTGTTTAATCTATCTTTATCCATAGTTTCCCCCAAAGAAATAAAAACGTATGTTCTTATATTAACGAAAAAAAATTATTCTTTACAGTAGTTGCTAATTTTTTCAGATAAGTTACTTGAATCTTTTATGAGCTCAATGATGAAACTTCTTTCGGTCTCGCTTAAATTTTCACTTAAGCATTTTGAGAAAAAAGCTTGTGTTTTTCGACTTTCACAAAAGCATTTTAAAATCAATTCACTTGTCTCTTTCACAAAGCCACCTCCAACTTATTACTTTTCTAAATATAAAGATTTAATCATTGTCTTCTCAATAAACTCTATAGTTGTATGATTTATCAAAATTTCGAATACTTCTTTTGTAGAAATAGTTCTAGTAGCTTTTTTCTCATATTCCTCAATTAAAATTGCTAAGGATCCAGCTACAAAAGGAACTGCCATTGAAGTACCACTCATTTCGATAAACTCATTATTCAAGGAGTTTGAATAAATATTTACCCCTGGAGCATATACATCTACGAATTCATTTGAATTTGAAAAATCAGCTATATTTTTAATTGATTCATCAATTGCACCAACTGAAATCACTTCTTTAAAAGAAGCTGGATACCGATATTCCATCGTAGTCAAATCTCCATCACCATCGTTTCCAGCTGCTGCAACAACAGTTATTCCTTTTTTATCAACTTGTTTGATAAGATCATGTAGCTTTTTATCGTACTTTCGAACTCCTAATGATAGAGAAATAATCTTGACACGTTCATTATTATCACCTCGCCAATTCATTGCATATTTTAGTCCTTCAGAAAGAAGTTCAAGTGAACCTTTTCCACTACCATTTAACACCTTTACTATCAGTAAAGATACTTTGGGAGCAATACCTTGAATGCCATAATTATTGTTAGATCCTGCAATTATTCCAGCTACATGTGATCCATGACCATTTGTATCTCCATAATTATTTGTATCTCCATTGAACTCTTCGGTGAAATTATATCCATCAATCACTCTGTCTTTCAGATCTAAGTTCATCACGTCACAACCGGTATCTAAAACTGCAATGACTATTCCTTCTCCGTAGAATCCTTTTTGCCATTTTGTTTCGATTCCTACAGACAACACACTTGGTGACACATAATCTTTTTTAGCCAATTAATAACCTCCATAAATTGCCTTTAATAACCTATAAAGAGGTATTAAGAAGCCTTATAACAACTTTTTATTGGAATTAAATTAAATAATTATGTATTTTTATTTTATTTATGTTTTTTATGATATGAAAATTTTTGTTAATAAATTCTTCTCAGAAATAATCATCTTCTTCAATTTATTATTTAAGCTCTCAAAAAGTAAAAAGTGACACATCAGCTGTAAAGTTAAACTAATCAATGAGCAGTGGCCCCTTGATTAAAACGTTAGTTAAAGTTATCGATATATTGTAGTTACTCAGTTTAAATAGGAGAACTATCCATGAACAGATTTATCATTAATACAGATCAACGCAAACAACTTTCCACATCGCCTTCATATCAGATCGCAAATTTTCAAAGGAGAATTTAAAATTCGAGCGATACTTTCGAATCCAGTTGGTAAGCGCCGATACAATTTGTTCTTTACCCTGTAACATGATTGCTAAGTAAACAACAAACGAAGTAGTGAAAGTATGGTTCACTACAATTTATATATGGATAAAAGAGTTTTAATGATAAATGTGAAAGATTCAACTTTGACGTTAACCGAAAAAGGAAGCTTCCATCGGATGAAGCCTTGGGAAATCTGAAGTACGAACTAAGTACCTTACAGCAAAGAACAAATTTATGGTTTTAAAAGAGAAATGAAGAATTTAAAATAATGACGTGTGATCACTATATGACCATTATATTTTTTACGAAGGCAATCATTTAACCGATTGCCAAGGCTCTGTATATGCTCATTAAGGTCAATCGCAAGAATTATTTGGCACTAGCATATTTCTCCTTGCTTGAAGAATGCGATGAAGATCCGTAGGCAGAGCATTTTGCATAAAATGTCTATAGCGACATATAACACTGAGAGTGGATCAAACGACTCAAACCGTCAGCTCGATCAGAGAAATAGTAAGATATTTGCTATAGACAACACTTATCTTCGTATTGACTTTATCCAAGTAGTTTATCTCTCTTATTTGAAAGATTCCGCACCCTTGAAATGATGGCATATTATGAATCTACAAACTTTTATATGAAACCTGCATCATACAAGGAATATACTCGTAGAATGACTACACGAGAATATATGCTACTCGCAATTCATAATACATTCCAATGAAGTTCAAATACCTATCCTGCTTATTAATCACGCATTCATGAGTTGGAATGTTTATATACATGTCGCATACAGAAAACTGACTGAATAATGTCCTGATCCAAGTATTCTTTGGGTGCTTTAAAGATGTTTCGATTAGTAATTAGTAGCTAATCTCGATGAAGTATAACTATGATTGTTGCATCTATTGATTATTACAGTAACGAACGAAAATAATGGAAACGACAAAAGATGACTCCGGTACAATACCGAAGTCATCTTAATGGCAGCTTAAATCAATTCAAATACTTTTTCTAAACTCTAAAGTTCAGTTTAGTTACTACATTTTAAAAGTGTTTCGAAAAAATCTAAATTTGGGATTTATATAAAATTGTTGTGTTAGTAAATTAAAGGTTTTTTTACTCTACTCATTAATCAAAATTTTTAAAGAAGCACCATTTCACGAAATTCTTTTTTTATGGAATATCGATATTTTAGTCCTATTCATAAGAAATATTAATTAGTTAAAAATAATCATCTTCTTAAATAATTCAAATAGTATAACCTTTATTTTTACACTTATGTGTTACTATATACTAAATACTAAAATTAATTTAGTAATAAAAGGAGGTTTCATCATGACAAAAAATCTTGGGTGGATTTCTATTGGGATAATTATTTTTACTTTAATTACATTTAGCGTACTTCCAGTCAACGGATTTTGGGGAACAAATTATTTAATTGGTGGTATGCTGTTAGCTTTATTAACTGCTATGTTTAGTAAAAAAGGTATCGGAAAAAATCTTGCTTTTATAGCAATGGGTATTCTTTTACTTCTATTTGTATTATCAATTTTAGGATTTTTAGGAATCCTGTAATATTTTATTAAATATAAATCCTAGTACATTAGATGACCACTAATACTAGGATTTATATTTATATTCAATCGATTAATTAATTTGAGAAATTTTTATTTTTTACAGTTTAGTCAATGTAGCATGACCTGTCGCATTTTGACTGTAACTTGTCAATCGAAGATACAAATAATCCTTTTTAACTTTAATATTTGACTGATTTAACGATTGCCCTGGCTGCAAAAACCACTCTTTAACTGGTTCATCGAATCCTGCCACGTCTACAATATGAACACCCATTACTGCATTTGAACTTGTATTCTTAGCAGAGATTCGTGCCAGACCGTTTGTAAAATTCATTTTTGTTCCATTGACCACTCTATCTCCAATAGCGATAGAAATTCCGTTACTTGATACTAAAGCCTCTACATCATTTTTATTCTTTTCCATTTTTTTATCTCCTTCTCCTTTTTTTTATTAGCAAACAAAGCACATTACTGCTTCTACTACAGGTGTATTAAATGTTTTACCTGCTGCTTGAGCACAGTCACATAATCTTTGATCACAGTAACAGTTAGGGTAACTTACACCTCGTTTTGTATAACAGCAATCATGTGTTTTACAGCAATTATCTAGTCCATTAATTCCTTTTTTAGTTGAAGTACAAGCTGACGAACCACCACAAGCTTGACCACACCAAATATAACCTCCAGCTAAACAGCCATCAAAAACACCATTTGCCTCTACATCTCCATTTAACATTCCAGGTACATAATCTTGATAAAAAGGAAACTCACTTTCTTCTTTATCATTTTTTTCTTTATACAAGGCGATTAATTCTTGATCAAAAGTCGATTCTGAAAACTTAATATAATTTTCGCTTCGAGCAGTATAATTATTCAATGTAACTTCATCATTATCTTCGTTATAATATTCACCTACAAAAAAGTCATTTTGAGTCGATAAATCATTATTTCGATATCGAGTAATATAACGAATCTTTACATTGCTGGCCACTTCAAAATAAATCGATTTTGCAGTTACAACATCTTCTTCTTTTTTCGCATCAAACTCAATTGCTTGAATGACTTTTACTTCTTGAGGATTAAATTCAAATTTTTGTTTATGATTCATTTCTTCAATTAGATTTTTTAACTTCTTATTTTCTTTGATGTCATGTAGAATAAATTTAATTTCTTGTTCTTCTAACCGTTTACCGATAAGCATAAATTAACATCTTCCCTTCATTTTATTATCAGCTGATATTATAGAAAGAAGTTTATAGTAGAACATATACAACCTATTACATCTACTTTTTCTTATTTATTAATGTTTAAAGTCTTTCAACAAATGTCAGATCAAGTTTTTGTACTCATATTAAAAATATAACCAAGCTATTCTCATTCAAAATAAATCAAAAAATGACTTAATCCGATTATGAACTGAACCCCGAATGATAAACACTTATAAAAAAGTGTATCATTCGGGGTTTTTCGTGTGCATACGAATCGCTATAATGAACCTATTCATTCAGACGGGAGAAACAACCATGAGTAAAATCACCTTCACTATGACTCAAATCAACCAGCTCGAAGAAAATCCGAACGTCGCTTCCGTATCAGAACGTTCAATCCAGTACACGGCCGAGTTCAAGGTCAAAGCTGTACGTGAGAATATGGAAGGAAAAGGACCTCAACAAATCTTCACGGAGGCTGGATTCGACCTGACGGTGATCGGGAAACGAAAAGCGCATTCCGCGTTGATTCGCTGGCGCCAAACGTTCCGAAAAGACGGAGAGGAGGGTCTCCGGAACGACAAACGTGGAAAGGCTCTGGGAGGCGGACGCCCGAAGACAGACGAGTCGATGGAGAGACGGTTGGCGAAGGCAGAGGCACGGATCAAATACCTGACGGCAGA
>NZ_LMPR01000002.1:30628-102546 GCF_001423925.1 Exiguobacterium sp. Leaf187
CCATCAACACCGTCATCCGCATCGCACAGATTAAGAATCTCGTCTGCCCACTATGTGAGATTGCCGGAGTGACCGCAGTGGCTATTACGCTTGGTTGAACCGTGCCGAGGCGGATTCCCTTCGGGAAGAGCATGATTATCTAGATGCGACACTCCTCAAGAAAATCCATGATAGCCACAAAGGCAAAGTCGGTTATCGGAGGCTGTACATGGAGGTGTTCGCTACCCTCGGTTTCCCGATCAACCATAAACGGATTCTTCGGCTGATGCGCAAATATAACACCGTGACCAAAATCCGGAGGATGAACTCTTATCACAAGCTCTCTCGGGCGACGCACGCCGCGTCGTGCCGAACCGATTGAACCGCGAGTTCCCGGCAGAGCGAGCCCGGGAAGGTATTCGTGACCGATATCACCTACCTCCCTATCGCCTCCGGCGAGAACGTCTATCTGTCTTGTGTGAAGGACGTCGCCACACGCGGGATCGTGGCACACCAATTGTCCATGAGTCTTCACATGGACCTCGTCTTTCAGACGATGAAAAAGCTCGAAGAGCATCTCCAAGAGAAGCGACATCCCGAGGCGATGATTCATTCAGACCAAGGCTTTCACTACACCCATCCGAGCTACCAGCGACTCATTGGCGACCTCGGACTGGTTCAGTCCATGTCCCGTCGGGGCAACTGTCTCGACAACGCACCGATCGAATCGTTCTTCGGTCATTTGAAGGACTATGTCACCAACCGTTCGTGCGAATCAATCGAGGAGGTCCGAGAGATAGTCGGGGACTACATCAGCTATTACAACTGCGAGCGCGGTCAATGGAACCTAAAAAAGATGACCCCGAAACAATATCGGAACCATCTGATCGCAGCGTAGAAAACTTGGTCTTTTTATTAAACTGTCCATTTTACGGGGCTCAGTTCATTAAAAAGGACAAGTCATTTTTGATTTATACTTATTTAAATAAATGGAATTCTTCTTTCAATCGTTCTCAAATATTTTATAGAAATCCATGTGCATATACTTAAATAGATCAAAGTAACAAATAAATTTATAATAATTATTTTGATGGTAAATTGAGTATCAAAATAAAAAATATGTGGCCATGGAATTAATTTCCCACCCGTCAACCCCTCTGATCCACAGTACATAATTACTATTAGTAAAGACACCTCAACACTTTTAAAAAGTATACTACTTAAAAATGAAGTAATTGATAGTATCAAGGACTGAGTAAATAATAATAAAAATAAGCTGATAAAAGAAAAACTTTCGCTCTTAATACAAAATATAGTAACTAAAATAATGATCAATAGTGAAAATAGGCTTATAAAATAAGCATTATATTTAGCAATTTTTTGACTTGGTAGTTGAATCATTATTTCTTCTGAATTTTCATGATAGAGACTGTACACTAAAAGTGACGACCATAATGAAATTGACGGAACAAAAATGATCTGAAGAACTAAAAAGAACTGTGCATCAAATTTAGAGTTATAGAAACCTAAAAGATAAATCATTAATGATAAAGCTATAATAATAGGAATATAAAAATTAAAGCCAATACTTTTAATTTGAAATTTCACTAAACTGTTCACCACCTAGCTCTTTAATAATAGATACATAACCATCTACAAAACGAGGATTTACTGCTACCGCGCCTCCTGGATTTTCTGTAGAAATAATTTTCACTTTTATTGTATCTATATTGATCTCATCAACTTCAATAACCATATATTTATTTAATATTTCATTTAAACTATCATGATTTATTTTCATTTCCCAAACTAACCCTTTCGCATAGCTAGCAAGCGCTTGGGGGGTTGATTCAACAAGTAATTTCCCCTCTTTAATGATCCCTACTTTTGTACATAAAAATTCAATATCTTCTACAATATGCGAAGAAATAATTACAGTTTTTTCTCTAGAAAGTTCCTTCAATAAGTTTCTAAAACGTATTCTTTCGTAAATATCTAATCCAGATGTCGGCTCGTCAACTATGATAATTTGAGGATCAGTTAAAAATAATTGTGCAATCCCAAGTCTTTTTCTCATTCCACCAGATAAATTTCCAACTTTTTTAGTTTTTGATTCAAGTAAATTTACTTTTTTTAGTACATAATCAATTCTCTTTGCTCTTTCATCACTATTTTTTAACCCTTTAAGTATTGCAATATGATTTAAACAATCTTGTACAGTTGCTTTCGGGTATAAATTAAAATCTTGTGGAAGATAGCCAATCAGATTCCGAATGTCTTTAATCTTCTTAGGTTTTATACTAAGATCATCTGAATGCTCTAAGTCAATCGTTCCATTATCAACACTAATAATGCCTGCAATAGCTCTCATCAATGTTGTTTTTCCAGCACCGTTTGGTCCAATTAACCCGTATATTCCTTCAATATTTAGTGAAACATCATCTAAAATACTTTTTTTATTTTTGATTTTTGAAATGTTTTTAATATAAATCATTTGTTACCTCCTGATTTAATCAATTGATTTTTTAATTGATACCATGTGAGTTCTTTGTTCATCATTAAATCGTTCCATCTTCTTAATAATCTTGCAGCTTTGTCATCATCACTTGTGCTAATAAAGTTGATTATTTCTTCAATATATTTTTTATTTTTTTTAGATTCATTGTCATATACTTCACTGATCCAAAAATCACCTTCCGAATACTCTTCTTTTGCTATTTTATGCATTTTATTAATGTAATTTGTTGTTAAGACATTAAATATGATTGGAATATTGTCATTTTCGGTATAGTTATTTTGTATTTTCCATGTCATAGCACCTACGAGTTGATATGAAATATCTTTGCTCATGATATCAAAAGTTAATTTATTGTGATGTTCATAAGGACTTACTAAAATAAATAGATTTTTGTTTTTTTGGTACCACATAGTTTCTGTAGGTAAAACATCATTTGCGCCTCTTCCAGGTACAATATAAATATTTTCAGGAAATTTATAAGCTTTTTTATGAAAAACTTGATTTATAAGATTAAATGTCTCTCTTAATTTGTCAATGTATTTAGCTATAGTCTCAATATTATTTTCCCAAGTAATCGGGTACACAACACGATAATTATTAATGGTTTTGTCTTTGAGCTCACCATAAATAATGTTTATCCCGCTATCACTTGTTATTTGATACGTATTATTGTTTTTTTCTCCAAGACTATCCATTAATTGAACGTTGCCATTCAATTTTAAATTGAACTTTATTTTTGATGTATCATACACTGATAATCGCGTATTTGAATTGTAAACACTTTTCATTGCAGGATTTACTGATTTTACAGGGTACCACGAGAAATAAAATGGTAAGTATGCATGTGATGCTTTAGCTTCCATAAACGGAGATGAACTACCTTTATAATTAATAACAATGGACTTTGTCGGTCTATCTAAGTAAATTTTTAAAAAGTCCTTATCTTGCTTAAATCTAACTACTTTTCTCTCCTCATCTTTTATAGAAGATACAGAAAATTGATGATATAAAGAAAAAACTTTTTCACCCTTTTCTTCGTCTTTAAAGTAAATCTTCACTTCGCTTTTTAACTGATTCTCAATGCTCAATTGAATATCGTATTGTTTAATGTCGTAATCAAAGTTCTTTAACGAGTTTACTTTTTCAGGAGTATAGTTGTAATAGTAATCCAACTCGTTGATATTTCTTTTGTTAAATTTTTCAGGTGTAATTTTTTCATTTTTTTGAAAATTTGAAAATCCTACTACTAACACCGGTATAATGAGCGTTAGTGCTAAACTTTTTTGGAATTTAAAAAACGAATACGAATTATTAAATAATTTGATTGCTATTAATAGAAACAGCATTAACGTCCAAACGTATTTATTTGTTAGATCTCCTTGCGGAAATAAAAACCCGCTTAATGCGTTGTAAGACATTTGAGGATTATCAATTCCAAGATGAATAAAGGCAGGGATCTCTTTCACGCCGAGTATATTAAAAAATGGTTCTAAAACATAAACGTTTGTAGGAGAAAGGACCAGCCATATTAAAATTAGTACGGAATAATTAATTTTACTATTTGAAATTTGTCCGATGTAAAATCCAATTAAAGAAATAATTAAATTTGGGAAGAACCAATACAGCATAATAAATTTGATTGAGTTAACGTAGATTTCTGATTCTCTGTATCCTGAAAAATAGAATATCATCAATATTATCAGTGTAGATCCTACTGAGAATAAGATGTTATTTACAAATACAAAGAAATAATTTGAAATACTTTTGACACTTATACTATTAGGTATCGAGCTAAAAAAGTTATTAATATCTTCTTTTGTTTCAGTAATTGCAGCATGATAACCTAAAAAAACAAATACTAGCATGCTCCCCTGTATTAAGAAAGACGACAATTGTAGAAAGTTCCCGGGGTTAGAGATCTCGGACAACGTGTATGTATAGATCATTATTGATAGATAGATAAAGCCAAAAAGTGAAGATACGATAAATAATGGATTTTTGTAATTAATCTTTGAATAAAATACGAATGAATTTATGATTTTCTTCAAATTATTCACACCTTCTATATGAAATTAGTATAATAAGACCTTTCTAATTATTAGAAAGGTCTTATATCATTAATCTGTAATCTTTACAGTTCCGCGGATATCTTTAGAACTATATTCTGCCCATGCTTCTGCGTAATATGTGGATGGTGCTGGAGAAAATGATGATTTTACCTCTGTAACAGGGCGAGCATAGCTAGTATGAACAGTTGGATCAGGTAAAACTACAATACTTTTTTTAGCGTATCCGATTAATTGGAATGGTCCTCCACCGCTATTAGTTACTGTCATACGTGACGAGCCATCGTGAATATTAATTTTTCCGCCCTCAGCACTTGCTGTATAGTTTAGTGATGCTGTAGATGTTGCTGCTGAAACACTCGTTGTTGCTAGTAAAACTGCCAATGCACCTAGTGCTAACATTTTAGGTGCAGTTTTTTTGTTGCTAACTGCTAAATTAACCATTTGTCTATTTCCTCCTTTTAGTTTTTATAAGAACGTTGTCTTATGTCTTAAAAAGAGGTAATTTATACGATAATAACAACTTGCTGATTAAAATGTCGTTTTTAATTTTTTATTACATTAAACTAATGGATTTGTTTCTTTAGTATCTACTGGTGAAGTTTTAGTCATTGCAGATTCAATTTCAACTGAAAGTTTCTTCTCATTTTTTCTTTCCTCTTGATCTAAAATAGTGACAGTTTCTCTTGAACGATCATTTAGCCACTCGATTTGAATTTCCCTTAAAAAACTAATCAATGTAGCCACACGATCTGCATACAAATTAAAAAATGGCTCACAAATTTTTAAGATAGCATGTATCACTAAGGCGGCAAAAAAATAGATTACAAAATATAAAGCTAATGTTTCATTAGTGACTTGCCCCTTATTGGAAAGAGTCGAAATTAAGGTGACGCCTAGAACGACGAATGGAAAAGCGACACCTAACTGTTTCTGATTTCCATCTCGCTCTTCAGTTAATGTTTTTATAAGTACATCAAGTTGAGCACTGTTAACTATACTTTCTTCATTTAACTGTTTTTTTAATGCTATTTTGTATTCCTCATTCTTATTTACAAAAAAATCTGTTTCTCTTTCTAAATAATTAAAGTAACGATATGTTCCTATCGCAAAACCAGCTGGTAGTATCCATGAGACAAGAAGTACAAAATAATTAGATAATAGTGGGATAAGAAGAATGCTCACTAAAAAACCACATAATAAAAGAATACTAAATAAAAACTCTTTCGTTTTAAATCTCTCTTTAGTCTTTGGATTGTAATTATTTTGATGGAATATAATCAGTTTTCGCATTTAATCAGCTCTCCTTGCACATGTATTTTTAAGTTCACATTTAAGTAGATTGTTTGACGATTAATTAAACCATCTATCATTCTGACTACTTGCACTCCTAATTGATGAATCGGCTGATCGATAGTGGTAATATCGATTGCTTCAGTAATCAATTGATTATCAAATCTGTCACAGCACATTTTTTTGGAATCTTTATCTTTAACAGTCTCGCTTGGTGAATGATTCCTGCTGCCACATAATCGTTTCCGACTAAAATTACTCTAATGGATATACTTATAAAATACATTTTTACGACTTTTTCCAACACTGCTATCTGAATTTCTTAAACAAAGCGCTACGCTTTGATATCTACTCTCCTAAAGGTGATTCATGGCTAGTTCAATTCCATCGGAATGATCAATGTATATTTGAGAATGATCTCCTTCCGACCACTCACATGATACTATCGAACCGAATTTACTGATTTCCGGCAAGGCTGATGCTGAAGTCACTATTGAAGCAACCATTAGCCCATCAATTTGTTTGTATCGTAATTGGTCAAACGAATGGCCTCTAAAACAGCTTCTCTTTTTGCTCTGTTACACAAAGATGATTATTTAGTACGCGTGGTACAGTGGATCGTGATACGATAGCTAATCAATCAATTTTTGTTATTTTTTCCATTAGACCCCTTTCTCGTGTCAATTTTTTGGTATTTTAATCATATCAAAAATGCGAGACACTATATCAATTAAAATATCTAAAAAACAATGGACGAATAACGTTCCGATACCACTTGATCCATTTAAAACGCGATACAAAAGACTGTACACTCTCCGCATGTCTTTTTTATTGCCAGCTTCCAGCTTGTTCGCTTGCTAAGTTTAATCATAAATTCATCATTAAGAACAGCAAGTAAAGAAGAGCATATATACAAAGCAAGTCCACAACTTATTATCAATATCCCAATAAAAAAATAATAATCAGCTAGTAGATCGATTCTCTGAATCAATCTCATTCGTAATATGAATATTTAATCCATCTACTAACAAACAAATAATGAAAATATGTATAAAACTTAACAGATTAGATATACCTTGTTTAATTAGACCATTGGTAAAAATCAGTTCACTCCCTATTGTGAACACTCAAAAACCAATACTCATTCCTATATTTCGCTCTAATGCGATATTCAGTGTATCTCAAGGTGCTATGTATACGTGGAGAGTGGAGAACATCAGAAGGAAAGAAAGTCAGACTACATGAGTTATACGATTCAGAAATCCAAAAATGGTCGCTTGATAATATTTGCGAGAAAGTAAGACAAGTTCCGGGAACGTTGATTAAAGCTGCTGCTGCTGGAGATATCACTATCTGTATGAATTTTGATAGCGAACATGTAGATTTGGAAGTTGTAAGAAAAGTAGGAAAGTTGATTGGCGCTCGTAATATCATTGCGATGATTGATCGAATTGATACGGCTACTATGTGTGGTCAAAATCTGAAGAAAAATGAGGATAATAATTTATGGTATCAAAGCAAAGGTTATATGGCTGCAGGATCCTAATACAATTGATCGCCTCATGCATAACATTCGATCGATTGGTTTCAACGAATCAAAGATTTGGAAGTTGACTTCATTTGTTTCACTTCGTGAAGCGCACTACTTGAAACAATTAAAGTCTCGAGAAATCATACCTTTTAGTTTTGTAAATGAAACTAAAATCAGAACACACTTTAAAGCCTCTAATCCTGAATTAGTATTAACATAAGCTCATTACCATTCAAAGGAGGTGATAATATGGATCGAATTCCTTATGTGGATACAGACTCTACATTAACTGTTAGAGTGGAATTGCAACATGCAGCAGATGTGTTTTTAATAGATAGCATCAACTATCAACATTATAAAAGCGGCCGACGTTTTAAGTACTTTGGCGGTCACCAAACAAAATCTCCAGTAACCATATCTGTACAAGGCGCTGGAAGGTGGTATTTAATCGTCAACGGAAATACAAGGTATAATTATCAGTTCTTTTAACAAATAATCTATAACTACGGTTTTCTCATAGAAGTAGACAGTCGAACGAATAAAACTGCCTACTTCTATGATTTTTCTGGTATTTCATTAATAAGTAATTTCGCTTTCGTTCCATCAACAAATCCGATTTTGGAAAGTAAAACAGAATCACTCTCATTAGACTTTGAATACAATTCTTCGATTTTCTCATTCCATATGGTGTGATCTTCATCAGTCATCACCATAAAAAGTCTTCTCATAAATAATAAGTGAATTATTAATCTCTTATCGTAATGAAATCGTCTTAGTTCTTCTATGTACAGTTTGTCATTCTCATGTTCTTTTGGAATCAAGTTGAAATTAGTACCGTAAATTTTACCTGTATGCGATACTACGTTTCTTAAGTGTCTTAATGAATCAATCCAGCTTGCTAATAAATCGCCTAATAGCCTATTTTCTTTGGCATTCGAAGTCATTTTTCGAGCCACAAGAGTTTTATACTGAGGAATCAATAAGCTATAGAATGTTGAAAGACTACCTAAAGTCATTAAATCAAACAATAACCAGACTGGTGTAGCACCATAATTCTGTTCATGATGTTTAATCGCTTCATGCTTTTGTTTATTAGCTTGGATCGTTTTATAGAAATTTTCATATAATTTATTAACTCTAACTACTCTCTCCTTCTTAGTTCTAGAACGTTTCCCTTTCTCCTCGAAATAAATATCTTCATCTAAATAAAATTGAGCAGGTTGAAAATTATCTGATTGATAATTTTGAGCTAATATATCGATAATGGAAGACCGCAAGAATACTTCTAGTCTAGAAATCAAGTCGTGTAGCCAACTTCTTAAGTAATGATCGTAACTATAAGTTGCTTTCACCGCAGTAAAGCTTTTTTCAATGCCTTTACCAAATAAATCATTTGAATAATATTTGAACGTGTAATAATTTACTTTTCTTAAAAAATCCTTACATTCATTCTCTTCTTCCAATGTGAAAGACATATTATCTCTTTTCAATTTTTCAATCATTTCTTCTATTGAATAAGGAGATTTCATAAGAAGCTTTGTTTTTTGTGGTTGATCAAAATAAAAATTAATTTTGTCAATGTCTCTTACATCGTAAAGCTCATCTGTATAAAATAATTGTTCAACATCTACAAATTTAATTTTTTTGGAATTATCCATCTTTAAAAAACTCCGCCTTGAATTTTGACATAAAAAAAGGCCAACTGTGTTTCGCATTGTTAAGAGGCGTTAGTTGACTGCTGTTACTTTTATTATACTTTTATTCAATCAAAAATCAACTGTTTTATTTGTTAGATACTTTTTACGTTCAAAAAATTGTGTATTTAAAATCACACTATTTCTAAGTACATAAAATTTTAAGCTGTTCATGAGATCATAATAAAATCAGCTATTTTAAACTAACCTTTTATTAGCATACACTATTATTAAACTTCTAGAAAATAAAAAATAGCTTAATTTTTCGACATCGAAATGTATACTTTAATTTATCTTATCATTTTTTGATTAGATATTTGAATTATGCTATTTTATATGCCTTTGTATTCTTTATTAATTTCTGTTTGTATAAATAAATAAGATTCTTATGCACAAAAAATGTACAACCCTTTTCATGAATAGACTATGATACCTATTTATCAGATAAGGGGAATTTTATAATATATATTCACATATAAAAGATAAGTAATTTTGGTCTAGTATCAATAATACATCTACCGATCATTCAAGTAACATTAAAGAAACGGTGCTTGTTTCCTTTATCAAATATATGAAAGACTCACGGTACCCCATATTATCAAAGATAAAAAAATCATTTGAAAAACAGCTCATAATAATTAAAAGATCGCATTTAGATTTACTCTTATTGGTCTATGAATTAGTTGGTAAGGTGGTCGTTGATTTCGATGTTTTGGCTGACCCATTTGACTTTGTGCAAAGCAATATAACTTCTGATGATTTGAATTCAGTAAATTCCTGAATTTATTCCCCATTGCTTCAACGCCATATCTACCTAGATCGCCCCAAGCTAAAAACACAGTATCAGCCCACTCTATCGCTTCTTCGATTGCCTTCTCATTAATAGTATCATTGATAAAGTGATCTTCATTAAGAGCTTGAGAGTCGGGATTGATAATTGGGCTCATATTGACAATTGTAAGACTACCCGCCTTAAAATACTTTTGCGCATATTTTGTCATAAATGTTACTGTTGGATCGCTAAATCTTTCATTAGCATGACTAGGATTCATCATAACTACGCTAACTTTCTGACACTCCTCATTCGTCTTCCACTTAATATGTAAACTATATCTTTTTATCCCGTCTTTACTAAAAATAGCCTTATGTTGCGCATTTTGAATGCTTAACTCCTGATCCTTGCTTTGCAAGTCTATTTCAAATGTACTTCCTTGTTCATGAATCCATTTTTGTAACTCTTCGTAAAATTTAGCTTCTGTCATATTATTAGATAATCGAACAGAACCCTCTAATAGCAGCCGATTCATCATTTTTCTCCTTTGATTACGAACTATCATAATATATTAATATTTCAGTTGACTTAAGAATTTTTTGATTAAATAATCCCTTTGAGATTACCTATAATACAAAAGAAGCTTTTTTAACGGTATGGAAATTCCGCATTGCTTCATTCTGCCAATTCTTTGATCATATAGTTTTTTTATTATTTCTTTGCTTTGAGTAATGCTTTCGTGATGAATTCGTTTATGACAAACTGGGCAAAGCATTACAATATTAGCAGTTACATCTAAGCTATACTCGAATTCGTCTTGAAACTCCATTGGTATTAGATGATGTGCTTCGACATAATTTTTATTTGTCACTTTAGAAATAAAGTTCTGGTGTAATGCATCGTATTCACAAGTATAGTCGGAAGCAGTTAAAGCCTTTTTGACAATAGATTTACTTCTGACCCACTTTTGATTTGATTTCATATTATTTATTCTGATCCGTTGAACTGGAATATCTTCATCTTCAGGATCACGATGTGGCAGTTCAATACGTTCCATTGCCTCTTGATCCTCTAATTTGCCTAGGGATGTAAATGTGATTTCTTTGGATAAAAGTAAGCACATCATATTGTAAAAATACAAAGTGTTAATTATTCTTTTAGCATTACTAAATTTGTTTAGATGAATGCCAGATTGTTGAACCTCCTGAAGGTTAATAGGAATAAATGTAGCTATTGAAGAAGGGAAAAATCTATAGCTACCCGTATAACCGTTTTGGGTTGGAGAAGAATATTTAATTACTTCTTCTAAAACGGCAGAAGCAATTAAGTGAGAGTTCCACTGAAATAATACAAGCGATCCCCGTTCTATATTCATTCCAGTTTTAAATTGATACAGTTCAGAAGGGAGTGTATGTTGAAACCATATTTGAACTTCTGCAGTAGTTTTATCTCTAAATGTTAAGTCTTTATTAGACATTGGTAATATTCGAATGCTATCGCCTTTTGAATACGGGAAAAGATTTATTAAATAGTATGGATTAATCCTTACTTTTTCTGTTCCATAAACGGTTTTCCAACTTGAGTTATTTCTATTAGCATCGTTAGCTAAACGTGTAAATTCGGAATGCAGGTTTTTATTCTTTAAAATAAAGTAATTCTGACTTTTTTGTCTACTAAATAAGCTAGTCATTGCATAGTTAAAAGAAGCGGTCTTATAACTCCCTCTAGTTAAATCAAAAAGTTTTTCTCCAATTTCTGAAACTAGGTATTCATTTTTCCATAATCGCTTGTCTTCTTTAATACTACTCAAAAACAATTGAAACAGTGTGTCTACATTCGACAATTCTTATTCACCTCAACTTACCGTGTATTTTAATACACTTATAATACCCATATAGATTAAAATAAATTGATAACTTAGACATCTACCTTAGCTTGAATAACCGATGACATGCTTAGACACATCTTCAATCGTTTCCAAGTCAATTAAATCAATATCTAAAATGTACATTGTATTTAGTCTTGGATTAAATATTCCTAATTTGGATAGTCCATCAAAGCGGTCTTTAAGTTTTGAACGACATCCCATTAAGTAATAGATCAATAATTGTAGTGTATGGTCAGTAGTAGGGCTACTTTTTAAAACTTTCATTTCCCATAGAGCATGCGGAGTTAAATAGTCTGCATCCCCATTAGTAATAATATCTGTATAACCACCCTCAAAACTAATTCTTTCTTGGTTCACCGGTCCATACTCTTCAAAAAAATGAAGGCTTCTCGCTACCATTGTTTTGATATTCTGAATCGTTGCATCGTCTGGATTAATCGTTTGGACAGGTACATACGTATGTTTTCCAGCACGTGCTACGCTCTCATACCCACATAATCTACACGCATTAAAAATCGATTCTTCATCTAACCCGTGTATCTCCGATCGTAGTTCTCCTGCGTATTCAAGCTCTTTTATCATCAACGCTCCAGATATAGGGGAAGCAAAGGCTTTATGATCACCTTGACAAAAGCGAGTCAAATAATCTACGACAATGCCAATCAGTGATGGATGGATGTTCTCATTTAAAGACAGCTCAATTCCATCATCAAAACATCTTCTATTAAATGTTTTTGGAGGAATATAACCACCTCTGGGTTGCTTAGCAGAGTTAATTTTTTTTATATCTTTAATGCGTTGTGTGACGGATACCATATATATCACCTCAATTTAAATATAGAGACAATTTATTATTATTTATCTAATTCATCTCTTAATCATTAGTATACCGATTACTATGCAATTTGTATGGATAATCCTTCCACCTCGCCTTTTTTGGCTATAGGTTGTGTTTTATTAATGCTCAGAACACGATGAAAATATGCTAGAAGTAATTTCTACGATAAACAAAGAAATTACTTCTAAACTGTAGATGCTCCGCATTTAAAATAAATTGATTTGTATACGTTCGATTTCGAAACGCCATTGAACATAACACCTACTAATTACACGAACTTATGTAATCTGCCCTTAGTAATCAAAATGCAGCTACTTATTCTTATAGTCAGTTTTTAGCTCGTTCTTATGATAATTTCTTTTAGGTTAATATGTTGAATTAGCACATGATATACTGTCTATAAACATTTAAGTTGAAAGAGGTATACATATGTCATCCAATGAAATGAAAAATAAATCGTTCCGTCTTTCTGAAGACGTTACTGACAAAATTGGTGAATTAATAAAAGGACGCCAAATTACAACCAATCAGTTATTCGAAGAGTTTATTGTACTCGCTGAACAAAAGAAAATTGATCCAAAGCTCACTGAAGAGGATGCTGTATTAGAAGCATCGCTCAAACAGATTACGCTTCTCTTTCAAGAACGTGCAGCACGTCTTGAAGCGTTCCAACACGAAAATCAACGCATTCAATCTCGTCATCTAGAGACAGTCACTAAGTTAGAGTCAGAAGTACTCCAAGCAAAAGAAAACTTAGAAGCAGAATACGTAGAAAAAGTCTCTAATCATCATCAAGAACTTCAAGACATGAAAACAAAACTGGAACAGACAGAAAATGAATTAGTTCAGGCAAGAGATCAACAAGAAAAAATAGAAGTATCTAAAAAAGAAGAAATCACATCATTAAAACGAGAAGTATTTCACTTAGAAGGTAATCTTACTAAACTCGAAGAAGAACGCGATCAATTGTATCGTCAGAACAAAGCATTAACTGATCGAATTGATGAATTAAAAGCACGTACCGAGCGTTCCGAACAGTTAGAAGAAGAAAACCGAAAACTGTCGTTAGCGCTAACCATTGCGCAACGGGATCAAGAATCATTCGAACGACGCCTTCACGAACAAGTTGAGCTAGCTGTATTACGAGAGCGTACACAATCATCTCTCGATAGTGAAAATGAGTAATCGATTAAGCTGAAATTATCAAAAGACCGTTCTACTGAGATGTAGGACGGTCTTTTTCATCTAATTACGTGCGTAAGTATTGTTCTAAAGCTGCTCGTATGATTTGATCCGGTTTCATGCCTTGATCTTGCGCTCGCTTTTTTAGCGTTTGGTACAATGGATCATTTTTATCGGAGAAATCTACGTGTACGCGTGCTGGTTTTGGCTGTATAGGAGTTGCATCAATCACGCTTTGTTCTTTACGCTCATTCAGCATTTTTTTCACTTCACGTAATTGCTCACGTGTCATTTCATAGACCGTGAACTCCCCATCGTTCGTCGTATACTTTCGTTCTTCTAGTAAGGCGACTTTTGGATCCTCTGGCCATGTTAATAGTTCAGCTAATTTAGAAGCACTAAAGTCCTGTTGAATCGCCTTGTCTAAGATAGTTGGTCCAAATACATTCCAAAATGAAATAAAGCGATTGACTTGAGGATGAGACATTCCGATTCGATTTAAAAATTCTTTCCAACTTCCTTGTTCCTGCTGAAACGCTTCTTTAGTGTCAGCGTCACGGAATACTTCATTCGCATGTGCTAAAATACGACACTTTTCAACAAAACTTGTCGCTTGAATCGTATCAATATGATTGTAGTACTGAATAATACCTTCCATGTCTTCCGGAAGACGTTTTGATAGCACGCGTGATAAGCCGATAGCTGGAAGCGACTGATACGGATTTGACATCGCAGGCGCAGCAAATTTCTTCACCGCTTCGACTTGCTCTTCCCGTAACGCTTCTGTTCCCTGTTCTTGAACCGTTGTTTCAGCTACTGTGCTCTGAAAGCTTTTGAATGTTGCTTGTCCTTTTTTACGTCGACTGCTCATAGGGCAAGTACCTCCTCTGCTAACTGTAAGTAAGCATCTGTCGCTGGACTCTTATGGTCAAGGACAGGACGTGCTTCTCGTTGTAAGGATTGAATTTTTACGATGTATGGGATTGTCGTTAGTACAGGAATTCCAACTTCTTCCCCTAACTCCTTTAACTCGTCCACAGTCGTCATATCTCCTTTAGAGCGCGCATTCACCATTGTTGGAATAAACGCTGAGATATGAATATCTTCCTTGTATCCGTGTCTCATTTCTTCCAATTCTTCTGGAGCTGTGTACACAGCATCCATCGAAAACTTCTGCATCTGTACCGGCATGACGATCCGGTCCTGCGCAACAAGAGCACAACGTGCGTACGGGTTTAAAGCGGACGTTGATCCCGGGCAATCAATTAAACAAATATCAAATAAGTCCTCGAGTCGCGCTAGTTCTTCAATCAACCGGTATTCGTACCCCATCTGACTCGTCAGTCCTGTAGGAGAAGCAGAACGGCGCGTGGGTACTAAATGAATGATTCCTAATTCATACTCACAAGTGACAATGACTTGTTCGATCGGTGCATATGAGGGATCGTGCTCTTCAATCAAACAATCGAGCAATACTTTCCCATCGTAATCATCGGTTAAGCCAAGTCCATTCGTTGTCGAAGCTTGGTCATCCGCATCAATGACGAGAACGCGTAATCCTTGTCGAGCATACGCATGGGCGAGGTTAATCGTGGTCGTTGATTTACCGACGCCACCCTTTCGGTTATATAAGGCAATTTTCTTCACTGTTCCTTCTCTCCTTCCATGATTTCACTACGATCCTCTATAATGTCCCGCTGAATCGTCTCTTCAATCATCTTTGAAATGTATTCACTAATGCTTAATCCTTTAGCACGAGCTAATATATGAATCTGTTCTGATGTTTCTGTCGGGACTCGTGTAGAAAGGACCGTCGATGTCGCTTCGAGTGGCTGGAACGACTTTACTTTCACTTTCGCTGTAGTTGATCGCGCAGCACGAATTTCTCGTACTGTCGCACTGTCTAATGACTTCCGACCTTCTTCTACAGGTAACCCATTTAAAATGATGTCTTCTGGATCATCGACATACATCAGTTCGAATACTTTGGAAGCCGGTAACGTTTGGAGTTGTTCTTCAAATGGTTCTAGGGTGTCAAACGCTTTAACATATCGGGAGGCAAGTGAATTTGACATGTTGACGACTTCTAAAAACGTGCGCCATTCTTGTTGATCGTGCATTTCAGATTTAGCAATCGACAAGCGCTTACCAATCTCGAAAACAGAGATCGTTTGAATCTTCGCTAATTCTTTAATCTCGACTGCGAGATTTTCTAAATCACGGGAAACCGGTAACTTCTGAACGACAGAACTCAGATCAGTCAATCCACTCCGATAAGGATGTTGGTCTTGTGGTCTTACTTTATGAATTTGTTTATTCCGCGCTTTCATGTTTCGGACCTCCTGTCATCAAAAGTGCTAGCTCACGAAACGGCTGTGCCAGTTCTATGCCTTCTTTCGACTTGTACTGTAAAACACTCTTTCCGCTATCTGCCGCTTTCTCAATAAAAGCAGCGCGTCGTACAGAGGGAAGTACGTGTAATTGTTCTGTTGTTGCCAACTGTTCCATCGCTTCTGCGTATTCGCGATCGCCTTTTAAACCAAGATCGATTGCGACTGGCATAATACCCGATAGCTCTAGCGAAGCATTATAATACTTCTTCACTTGTCGAATGGTTCGAACCGTACTTCCTAACTGATCAAAGACGAGCTTTTTCGGCATAAATGGGATAACCACCTCATCTGCACACGATAAGACGACTTTAGATAATTCATTGATTGAAGGAACTGAATCAAGAATGATCCAATCAAACTCATGGGCAAGAGGAGATAGTAAGTCTTTTAATAGAAAAATCTTATCTTGTTCAGATATTAGATTGATTAAACGTGCATTTCGTTCATTGGAGGGAAGAAGACTAATGTTATGTTTTTCATCATCAAATAAGATCTCTTCAATCGCTAATCCTTTCGCTTGGACGTCGTACAGCGTCATGTATTGAATCGTGTCCGACTCTTTCAGCATTAACTTACTTAATGATCCCTGCGGATCTAAGTCAACGAGAAGCGTTCGATACCCGAGCTCCCCAAGGGCATGACCCATATTGAGCGAACAAGTTGTTTTCCCGGATCCTCCTTTTGATATGTAAAACGTCATAATATTCATTATCTCTCCCCTTTCTTCATTCATCATGGCACATGAAAATTATAATTTCAATAATTATCAGTATTCAAAAGATAATATGAACGTATTTTTATGTATACATTATTAAATAGCCTGTAAACATTTCGACATCGAAATGTTTACAGGCTATTTAAGCTTTCCTACTTAGATGTTTTGTCTACGCTTTTAAAATGCTTCTCCATATTTTAATTTTATTCTTCATCATAATACGTCGTGATCTACCAGATTATTATGATTCAACACATTGGAAGAGATTAAAAAGATTAATAAAGAATTAATAAGAATTAGAAAAAGACTTTATCTCCTCAAGCCTGTAACACCAACAAAAACAAAACATTTTACAATTCGAGAAACGAACAGCACAATTTGTAGAAATTCAAAGAGTGTTGTTTTTTATGAATTCATTAAATGATTTTGTTCAGAAACTATTGAATAAGCAACTCAAAAAACTGTTTTTTTGACAATAGAATTTGTTTTTTTTCCTAAATAGTATGGCATATTCATATTGAGTTTGGAGGGATCAATAAAATGAGTAGTTTTACAATGAAATTGATCAGGATAACTTAAAACAACGCGGAATTGTTGTCTTTTCACGACTATTTTCAAAAAAAAGCATGACAAATAGACCATCATGCAATGGCCATTTTTTCCGATACGACTCGGAGTTGTTCATTTAGATAGAGAATTGGTGAGTCAAAGAAGAGGCGATAGAGTTCTGCATCTTCGAGACGTTCCCCGTATTGATAGAAATCGTTTCGAATCGAACGAATGACTGCATCACAGGCAGCAAATCCGTACGTATCACTCAACGACTGCAGCGATGTTTGCGGAACTTCTAATGCATCAAAATCTACGTAGTCACGGGCGACTTCTCGAAGATCGAACCAACTGATCAACGTACGCGCCCGTTCCGCTTCCCGGATACGCTTACTGTTAATTTGGTCTTCGAGTTTCACGTGAAACATTAAAGGACGTGTTACGGTATGTATGCGCTTCTTAAGCGAGACATTCTCTTTAACAGCAGATAAGAAATCTTTCGTGTTCTCAACTAAATGCACATTGAAAAACTGCGATAGTTGATCGAGCATGCCTTTTACAGCCAAACGGTGTCCACAGTAACGTGGTAGGAATCCACGTACTTCATCATAGGTTAAAGTCGCTTTCTCCTGCGATTGAACATTTACGTCTCGCTCTACTTGCACAAGAGCACGTAACGCGACACGAAGGATATTCACATGCTCAATATCCATCAGTTGGCGCACCATCCCACACCAAAGAGACGTATAACCGGTCTTCGATGTATACGTACCATCTTCTTCAAAAAGATCACGGTAGTTCTCGAGATAATCTACGAGTTCAATGGTAACGACTCCGGAGAAATGAATCGAATAACGAATTAGTCCAGCTGATTCAAAAAGGCGTAGGTTATTGTGTAACGATCGAACTGACGTACGCGCATAGTGAGCCAATGCTTCACTTTCCATCAACGAGAGAACGCCTTGATCATCGCAATGTGATAAAAGCGTCAACAAATGCCGAATACGAGATTTTGTCCACTTCAATGCCAGGAAAGGTCCTGGAATGTTATAGTGATGCTGTTCATATAAAAAACTGTCTTGACGTTTTGTCCAACGTGTCAAGCCGCTCATCGCGATCAGTAATTTATTAGCGACCAATACATGACGATTTTCATGTTTAAATGACATACCTACACCTCCCCTACTCTGAACTATTAGTACTAGTATCCTGTTCAGAAAAGGAACTGTCAAAAAGTGATTTCGGTACGGTCAAAAACGACCAATGTTCTAAAAACGTTGATATGAAGCCGTTTTCAGGTATAAAAAAGATGTCATTACAGTACGGTCAAAAACGACCAGAATCTCTAAAATCCTTATATGATGCGCTTTCTAGAGGTTTTTCTTGATTAAATTCATACATATAGCGATGCAATATGTCATTCTGGTACGGTACATAACGACCAAATGATTAAAAGTGTCATTTCAGTACGGGATAGAGCGACTAAAATGTCTAAAAGTGTCGTTTGAGTACGGTACATGACGACCAAATGGATAAGTTAGTCGCTTTAAAATAATTTTTAAAAAGTGTTCTAAACTGCAAAAAGGTCATTCTGGTACGGTAATCAACGACCAAAACTATAGAACTGTTGTTTTGGTACGGTGATCGACGACCTAAATCGATGAAGTGTTGTTTCAGTACGGTCAAATCCGACAAAAATGCTAAAAATATAAGAAAAAGTGCTGTTTCAGTACGGTAAATAACGTCTAAATTTAAAAAATGGTCGTTTTCCGACACGATTCGACATGTACAATCAATAGATGTACTGGGGAATAAGACATCCAATTATACGTGAGTTCTTACAACAAGGAGAAAAACAGAAAATTAAACAGAACATATGTTCCTAATTTGTTGCTTATTGCTTCATATACGACCATTTATATTGGTACTACTTTACAGATCTTTTAAAATGATCGTTTATATAAATATATGAGTGTGATTATCAAAGTGTACATGAGCATGGCTGAGTGCTTAATGCTGCTTATCTTTGATTATTGTATTGCTGTTAAAGCGATCATAAAGCGACCATATTTTTCAATGGCAACATGACACGATAGCTAATCTCGATTTAATAGGACAAAGACAATGTAGATTAAGGATATGAGGAAAAACGCTTATTTACCATCATATAGTTTTAAGGAAAATCATAACTAGCATTCAAAAGAGCGTACGAGATTCATGATCTCATACGCTCTTTTATTTGAATCTATGAAGAATGGAAGAAGACTACTTTCTATTGATCTGCTTGATATTACTTATAGGAGAAGGGCATTGCGGCGATCATCATGTTCCCAGCGTTCCAAGGGATGGAAGTATAAGAAATAGTAGTCACCGGACCGATGCCAATCTTGAATGATAAAATCAAGTTCTTTGATACGATCCAAGTTAGTTTCAAGCTCTTTCAAGTTTTCTGCTTTTCGACTCTTATTAAATCGAATCGAGTGTGTAAACTGCCGCCAATGTCGTTTCGCGGGCATTGCTTCGTTTAACTGATACGAGTTAAGTCGTTCCTTTTGAAGTACAAAGGATAAATGATAAGCGAACGTTCCTTTTAATCGCTCAATTTGTTCACCATAGATGCTAATGATCTGTTGTTTTAATAAATCATCATAGACTTCCTCTGAGACAGTGACGGTAATTTGTGTGTCCCGCTTAACAGATGAAGCATTACTAATTTTAACCGAGGAGAAGAGACCAAAGATCGAGAGGTCCCCTTCCTCATTTCTAACAGCTACGCGATAATAACCGAGTTTTACAAGACGTTGGGTTGTGAGAGTATAGCTTTTCCCGCTATCGTTTCCATAAATCTTTTTGACAAGTTTTGAGATTGGGAAGACGATCTTTCGACTCGTTTGAAACGTCACATCGCGATATGACAGAATTTCGTTAAAGGCCTCAAAATCACGAGCATCAAGATCGGGGACTTTACCGTCGAGTTCTGCAAGAAACTCGTTACTGACGAGAACCGATAAATTCGTCGGTATACCTTGTTTGTATTTAGGAACGACAGCGGAGAAGTCGTGGAGATCAAGAGATAAGTCCGTCAACATACCTTCTCCTTGATTGAACTTTTCCGTCGTATTTTTCATGCGATCAGCGATTCCAAAGAATGGTACCGTAATTGAGGTAGAAGTGGCAACGTGTGCTTTTGGTTGCGCACGTTTCAATTCCTTCGCAACCTCGCCAATAACCATTAGAATATCGGTCCGCATTGTTGTCGTTTGCTGATTCTTCGTTTTTTGTCCCCAGTGCGGATACGTATGAATCAGCAAGTTGTTATTTTCAGCCCATTCTTCAAGTTCCTGTATGTGTTCTTGCATCAATTTCTCAACACTATCAGCGGAGAACTTTCGCTGGAAACCTTCTTTTCCCGCAATGTCCCAGTACTCTAAATACATCTTATGAAGTCCTCGTAGTTCTTTCATCGGACCTTTATTCTCAACGTAGTTTTTTACGGCTGCCCGTACCCAGCGCCGTTTTAATTTCTTAAAGGAATAATAGCGAAGCTTGGTATAAACATCTTCTTCATTTTGAAATTCATAATATTCTTCGTAAAGTTGATTGACATAAGCTTCGACATCAATAATATCGATAGAAATCAGTTGTTCGGTGACATCGTTTTCAAGCAATGTCTTCGCTGCTTGAGATACAACAAGTTGTCTATGTTGGACGGATGAGGTAGAGTCCATAATGCACGCCCCCTTAATTCGATATAGCTAGCATAGCATGTCTGAAGAGTAGTAGGGAAATTAGATAAAAGTGTGCGCCGGCGCACACTTTTTGAAAACAGATATCGATTTAAATCTGTCTTGTGTCGTTTAAAAATTAAAGTGTTTGACCATTATCCATCACGAAGACTTTTCATGTTATGGATGGTTGTGTCAACTGGAATAGAATAGCCTCTGCGATATCCTCCGGTGTGGAGATTCTCTTTAAGGGAAGGTTACCTGCTAAACCATGCATCCGTTCCTCAATCCCAGCCCACCAATGCGTGGCGACCGCTTCAGAAGAGATACAATTAACGCGAATGTCAGGTGCGAGTGAGATGGCAAGTAAATCTGTCATTGTATGAGTGGCCGATTTCGTAATGCATAAGGAATGAAAGAACCGATACCGTATGCTCTCCAAGATGACGATTGCATCTTCGAATTGTTTTTTCATGTGCGGGATGACAGCCTCTAAGAAAGGGAACATACCTTTTACATTAACTGCAATGTAGGGACTCTATATTTTTTCCGTCACCTCATTCACAGGAGTTTGAGAAGTAATGCTTTCGTTGCTCACTAAAAACTAATCCTCCCAAACATAGAGATGGTATAAGAGATTACATCTAAAGCCTCACGTTCTTACGAAACATCAGTCTGATACGTATAAATTGGGAAAACATAAAGTAGATAAGGTTTCACGTGAAACAAAACTGTATATACTGCGAAGAAACCTTTTAAAAAAAATGAGTTGATCGATGAGAGAATAAATTAGTTGATGAAACATGTATGAAACGAAATTGCGCCTTCGATTTTTATTCTTAGGATATAGTTCGTGTATCTTCAAGGCTTACCATAAATCATATAAGCAAAAAAGTGTGCGCCGGCGCACACTTTTTTGCTTTAAAACAGAATTTCTAATTGCTTACTAACTATTAATACGTCCCTTCATAATGTAACTGTTGTGTCTTCATACCAAAAAAGAGAATAATCCATCATGAGTGAAGTTTCATTTTGTTCTCTAAGCATGGTAGTGATATTCCCTAAATGGTACGTCCCATGGTTAGATACGTGTAAGAGAATTTCTTCAAAGGTTGTTTGCCGCGTACCAGACCAAGGGTTGTTTACATCTATCATCACAGTGAGGTCTAAGTTTTTGTTTAAGAAGGTTTGATATTTTGATCCGACATTTTTGAATGCCATTTTGAATTCTTCAATTGTATATTCATCAGTGAACGGTATTTGACTCATCGCATCTTGTAATGCTTGTTGAAGATCTACTTTTTCTAGAATTTGAATCCACATGGTATCAACAGCAAGAATATGGCTAAGTGTTTTAGCAATACTGGGATAAGAGCTTTTTATCTCATTTTTTAAAACTTCTTTCGGTAATTCATTTAGATGATCTAACATCGTGTTCATTGCCCATTCATGATAAGAAATCATTGTTTTTCCCGCATTCATTTAAATCGCTCCTTTAATAGTAGTAGTATTTGTTGTCTAACTACGTTGATTATAAAAAAGGATATATGACAACTGATTGTCATATATCCTCATATAATCTGACTATTTTTTTAGCTTCATTTTTTAAAACATCCTGTAAGTACAGAGGATGAATAACAACGACTCCTGATCTAAAACTTAATAATATGTTGATAAGCCATTCTGCATTTAAGGGTGTGGGCAACATCAATGTCACGGTAACACTCCCATCTTCTTCTTGAATCATCGATTGATGGTTAAAATAATTCAATATTAAATGGATGGATTGAGGATGGACACGTAGAATGATACGTTCTCTTGGGGGATCAACTAATGGACTCTCTTTCGGTAAAGAATGAGAATCCATATTAGAGGTAGTCAATCTCTGAAGATGAAGGATATGCGATACTTTAAATTCTCGATAGTCATTTCTTAAATGACAATAAGCGTATAAGTACCAAGTCCGGAATTTATACTGTAGAGAAAGCGGATCGACCTCTCGCGTAGTCTGTTCATTTTGAGCACTAATATATTGAAAGCTAATTCGTTTTGATTCTTTAATGCTTTTTTGTAAATCAATTAAATCAGAAGGATCAACAGAAAAATGCGTTAAATCAATGTGTAAGTAGTTCTTTTGTTCTTCTTCTGTGAGAATAGATAAGCGATCAAGTGTTTTTTTGAGATCTTGATCATTTAATTGATCCGATAAGCTTTTTACTAAAGATAATACCTCAACCATAGAAGAAGTATCTAAAAACGTTTTATCCCATTTGTAGTTCTCCATAATACCAAATCCGCCGTTTGTTCCATGGTATGAGGTAATTGGAATACCGGCTGCACTGATCGTTTCGATATCTCGATAAATCGTTCTTTGAGAGACATTTAATTCCTCGGCTAATTGTGTCGCAGAAATAGTAGAGCGATGTAGTAATTTAAAAATAATAGCTAGTAAACGTTCAAGTTTCAATGTATTCTCCTTTACGCTAAGCACAATAACGGTTTTATTATGTATTTCTTCTTTTAAGTATATAAGATTTATTTACAAAAAAAAAAACACTTTAATAACGTTAAAAAATACAAAATAAAAAGTATGCGCCGGCGCATACTTTTTATTATTTCACTCACCATAATCTTAATAAAAATAGTTAATATACATTTAACCCGAAATGTTCATTATACCTATTCCATTTTATAATGCATTGGGTAGTAAAGCTTAAGCATCTAACACTGTAAAATAAAAAACGGATATTTATAAAAAAATGTATACTCCATCTTGGAAATCTAAAAGCAAGGGTTTCGTTTAAGAATCAAAGTATGTTAGAATTCAGGTCAATTCAACTATACATTTTAGTTCAGCTAAAAGGAGAGTGGCGGAGATGGATCAGATCGCATTCTTAGAAGTTTTAGGTAATATCTTTTTTATCATGGTCGTTCTCTATTTTATCTATAAAATGATTCAATATATTCGATTGAAATGATCCTACAGTACATATAGCTTAGATTAAATAAGTAAGATATAGTGATTTACATAAATAAAACTCTGTATGATATGTTTTGCATAATAGTAAACAAAAATTAAAAAGTGTGCGCCGGCGCACACTTTTTAATTAGAACAGAATGAAATGATGTCTCTATCATCATTATTTAGATAGTGGACGTTCAAGCGTTAACAATTCATCATCTAATGAAGAGAATTGGTTTAACACCGCTGCATGAGCATCTTGTATCCCCACATTATAAAAATGAACGGCAATCGATTCTTTGATGAAATCCAAAACACGTTCTGCGGCGAACTCGGATAATTCTTCATCGCGCTCTTCTAGGAAAAAATCTTGAATGGACTGAATAATTTGTTGGTGCTGTTCTTTATTAAACCGATCAAACATGACGACACTTCCTTTTGCTTTAATAATGTCTAACCTAAAAAAAACTATACGGGAGGTCGTCTTGAAATCACAGACTATACTTTGGCAAAGAAAAATGTACACGCCTTTGATTAAAGAGTTTCTTTCAATTTTTGCAACATCCCATACCAGCCTTGGGACATGAAATTACGAACTTGACCTTGTGGTTGCTTTACCTTCGGGACAAGATCATTCGCATTTTTCCAACCGCTATGATTCACCGTAAAGATTGTAAGGTCATTCATTGTACTTAAAGAAAAAGTTACAATCCATCCATCCTCATCCCAACGGAATGACAATTCTTTCTCTGGCAGTACGCTGAGTACTGTACAAGGAGATGGACCAAAAGGGGATTGAAGATGAAACTCATATCCTGGACGTGCAATGAGATCATTCGGCATAAACCATTGTGATAGAGAACGAGCGGTCGAGATTCGATCCCAGACCTCTTCAATAGGAGCTTCAATGGAGACCGAATGATTGATGTCTTCTACACCTTGATTCATGATATATTACCACCTAATCATTTTTTATTGATTTCATAAAGTAAAGTTGGATAAGAAAAAAAGATACATGTATGAAAAATACGACATGCGAAAAAGATCTGACAAAGAAATCAGTTCCAATCACAAGCATTCCCGTCGTTATCACGGTCTAAGTCATGAGGATCGTTGACAGGACCTCCGGCAGCCAGATAAAAATCTTGAGCAGCCTGTGCGCTTGAAAAATCACCACAATCTCGATCTGCGCCATTCGGATCGTATTCTAACTCTGTTGCGACTTCTTCTTCTACATATTCTTCTTCAGGGATTTCCTCGTACTCCTCGTCAGCAAGGTTTTCCGATTCTTCCATCAAAGTTTCAATACTTGCTAAGGATGACTGGAGTTCATCCACTTTCTCTTCGGCCGCGATTCGTTTTGTCTCTTCTTCTTTCAATTCACTTTCAAGGGCAGAACGTTTGTCTGCTTCCTCTTGATAACTTTCAACCGCTTGTAGGCGTAATTCTTCCTTGCGTGTTAACCCCTCTTTCAACTTTTTTATTTCTTGTTGCTGTTCTTTAAGCTTACGTTGTGTATTTTGCAAAGATGTTTTCAATTCCGTCGCTTCTTTTTTAAATGCAATTAACGTTTTCGAGTCTTTTGAAGAAGACTTGATTTCTGCATTTTGCGTCTCTGTTCCTTTCACCATATAGATAGAAATTGCAAAAGCGATGAAAACACCTAGCCAAACAACAACCACGGGATATTTGACAGGACTGCGAAGTCTTGGTTTGAAGTAGAAATATAGACCTAAAATAGTGATAAATAGACCAATGATACTCCAAAAGGTGATGGTAAACAGTAAAAGGTATACAATCGCAATCACGACAAGTAGAATTCCTCTACGAATCTGCATATATTCACCTCCTTTTTAATGAAATGTATACGTTATTTTTATTTTACAGCTTAGTAAGAAAAAAACATTAAATACGCTAAATTTTATTTTCTTTTCATATATTTTTCGAATTAAAGATAACTTTGTTAAGAGGTAAAGTACTAGTTTTTACTGATCTAGCGATAGGGATACATAAATTAAGTAGATGTAAGTAATTATTCAAATCATCATTAGAACCGATATCTTCTAAAATAAATGATGTGAAATAAGCCAAAATCACCTTAAATCTATTTACATGTCTTAAATCTTTAGAAATACAAAGTAAAGAATTAGAATGTCATGGGTACGTCAAGCGTAAGTCATTGGATGTGGACAAAAGGAGTGGAACGGACGAACTGTATTGTTATAAGACTCAATTAAGATAGAAAAATTTTTAAAAATTGAAAACAGCATGTCATAAGGCGATGAGAAACCTTGAGCCATGCTGTGACAATGGTCGATTATCTGAGAAAACACGATTAAATTTCTAGATGTAATTAAATATTTCAAAGTATGTTCAAGATTTGATCTATCAACACAGGTGAAAGAGAACTGCCTCTTATGTATGAATCCTGTGCTTACTCAGACATAGTAAAGACGGTTATTTCAAACGATCTCTGTCACTTTTAATAAAAAGACTAAGTATATTGATGACCAGTCCGATAAAAGAAATCGTCAGACCAAATTTTGTGCCTAACAGATAGCCATACCCAGTTGAACTGTATGCGATCATGATAGCGACTCCAAAAAGTATAATTGCAATTCCTAATAGTGAGTATTTCATTGTATACCTCCTTATATTAGGTCAAAGACCTCTAAATTTTACTATAGCGTATTTGAAATAGACTTCACTATTTTCATACTAATTGCATAAATAACAATTTATCTCATCGATAGGTGTGTTGCAAAATAAGAGGACTGAATAGACGATTTCGCTTGTTTTCAATCCTGTGCTCATACTTTTTAAAACAAATGAGATAGGATACCTTCTTATAAATTCGTAACCATAATAAAAAACATACTTATTTAGTAAAATATTTTATTTAAGTAATTTCGCTTAATCTTTTAATTCTTTTTGTTTTTGAAAAGAAAACTATAACATGTTGGTTTGCTATAAATTGATTAGAACATCCAGCGATGCCTCCATATTTCTCAATCCTTTAAATGGAGTGATTTAAGGATTTTTTTATTAATTCTATATTTTAGCCTTTTATTAAAAAGCGAAATTTTTATCATAAACAAAAGTAAGTCATATCAGTTATTTAAAATCAAACTGAAAGATTTAAAAAATAAGCGTTGACTTATCACTGTACTGCACATATCATACAGTTAAGAAGTGTATTATTGTTTTAATACAACGTTCATCAAGAGAGGTGATGTTATTGCATTTTGATCAACGTAGCCCTATTTATCTACAGGTTCTCCATTGGTTTAAAAAACGAATCGTTATAGGTGAATTCAAAAGAGGAGAAAGTATCCCTTCGCGTCGAGCATTAGCAAGTGAGCTTAAAATTCATCCTAATACCGCGCAAAAAGTATATAAGGAACTAGAGGAGCAGCGGTTGATTACAACCGACCGTAACGTACCGAGTAAGGTGACGATGGATCAATCCATCATTGATCGAGCGCGAATAGAGCTTCTTGAAAATGCAGTGAAGCAATTCGTAGAGTCGATATATGCGATCCAGATTCCATTAGAAGAGGTCATCATTAATTTTGAAAAAGAATACAACATTCGAAAAAGGAGTGAGCTAGATGCTTGAAGTCCGTGGATTACGAAAATCATATGGTCGAAAAAAGAATGTCCTGAACGATGTATCGTTCACTGTTCCATTAAATCAACTTACCTGCCTTATTGGATTGAATGGAGAAGGCAAATCCACCATTTTGAAAGCGATCATGGGCTTAGTTCCAGTGGATGCTGGAACAATCAAAGTGGATGGGAAAACGATACATGATTCCATCGCGTTTGTACCCGATCTTTCAACAATGCCTGGATACATGAGTGTCGGAGAAGCTATCGCTTATATGCGCGACTACTATCCGGATTGGAACCAACAAGTAGCAGAGGAACTGATGGGGTTCTTTAAACTGATGGCGACAGACCGCATCGCCAATTTATCGAAAGGGAATAAAGCAAAGGTTAATCTATTGATTGGATTTGCGATGAATCGACCTTACTTACTGCTCGATGAACCGTTGGCTGGGATTGATTTATTTACGAAAGAACAAATTGCGTGGATCTTCTCTAGTCACTATATGGAAGGGAAGGGCATCTTGATGACGACTCATGAGATTGCAGAAGTGGAACATCTCATCGACCGCGTTATTTTTCTTCAGAACGGGACCATCATACAGGAAGATGACTCGGAAGAGATGCGTGAGCTTTACGGGAAATCAGTACAGGATCGAATGAGGGAGGTTTATCAGACATGAAGAAATTCTTTATGCTATCAAACGAGGAAATCAAGCGAAGCTTCAAACTATACCTTTCGATATTGACGATGTTAGTGATTGTTGAACTCACATCGGTCGTATATCAGGTTCTTCATTATCAATCCAAGCTGGAGGATTTGATGAAAAAAGAGCGACTTACGGAAATGGAAGCTGTTGATCAACTGAATGGACCTTTGACGTTTGGCGATGCGACCAACTACTTCAAGTACATGATTGCCATCGGTATCATGTTCACGATTCTATATGCCTTTCAAATTTGGTACCGCGATTGGTATGGCGAGTCCAAGTACATCTACCGTTTATTGATGCTACCGGGTAAACGCATCACAATCCTCTTATCCAAACTGACAACAGTATTGGTATTTGTATGTGGTTTCATGGGCATCCAGTGGATCACGATTCTTATAAGTCGTCGACTCTACGAATGGTTACTCCCGGAACATTTACAAGCAGCGTCCAAAATCATCGGGGAGTCAGCTGCGTTGAACATGCTCTATACCTTCAATGTGATCGATACATTCGTCATTCTAGCGCTCGCACTCTTCGTCATCACGATGGTCTTCTTGTTCGTCTTGACGGAGCGGTCCTATCAAAAAGGGAAAGCTTTGCTGACGATCGCAAAGGATGTAGCGCTCTTGATCGTACCATTCATTGCATTACGTTACTTATTTGATTTGACTAGCATGCTCATTCCGAATCAACAGGTATTCGTCTATCTTTCCTTTATTCTCATCTATTTTATATATATAAGTTGGAAATGTGTTCGACTACTGAACCATAAAGTATCTATTTAATCATTAGAAGGAGGAAGTCATGAGACGATATAAGGAAATGATCATCGTAGGAAGCATTGCTGGCGTCACCTTACTCAGTTATTTTGGTTACGCTGCAAGCATTAAAGGATCGGATTATGAAGTCGAGAGTATACGAAAAGAAAATGCAGATGCTCTTAAAAAAGTAAACATCGAGATTGAAAATGGAGACATCAAGCCTACTCGATACAATATCCAATTGGACGGTCAAATTCATAGTGAGTCGCAGAACTATATCACAGGGTTGTTCAATAGCTATGCTGCAGACTTCCCTGCTGATTTCTATCGATTTCTTTCTAAGGAAGACGTATTTACTAGTGAAATGGGCTCGCGAACATACGGAATTGAAGTAAAGGCATCTCAGTTGAACTATCATTCTTATGACAGAAGTACACAGAAACAGTTTAAAAAGACGCTTTCTCATCGTTTAACGGTACCGGATCGTGAAATGGCTGACATCCGTGTCTTTCATCAAGACGGCATGAACGTATACGTCCAACGGGATGATCATGGAACAAAGGAAAAATCGACGGTGTTATTACTCAACCTTGCAAAAGGAAAAGTGGAGCCGCTTCAATCCGAGCAACTTAAGACTAATCAAGAACGTCATTATGTAGCAGTGAACGACTATGGAATTGTCTATCGTGAAATCGCATATGATGCGGAAGGGGTAGAAAAAGATAGCGCTTATTATCTAGATAACGGCAAAGGCATCAAACGAATCAAAGCACTTGATGCGTATGCAGCGGAAGGGAACTTTAATGCTGCTGAAAACAGCCAATCACTAATTGCTTACGGAGCATCTGACTCAGAAAAAAGTAAAAGTATTAAATGGAGCACCTATGACTTTAAAACAAATCAAGTCAAGCAACATAAAGTGGAAGGGCAGCATGCTTATCGCTTCAATGGCTCCTATACGATGATTGCGCAGGGAAAGCTATACCATATCGCTAATATCAATGATTCAGATTTCCAAGTCACGGTAGTCGATACGAAAAATGAATCGATTTCGTATCAAGGAATCATCAAAGATAAAAATGCTAAAAAGAATCGTTTGGTACAGGATGTCACTGTATCGGAGTAATCGTGATGGACTCATGATTCACCTCGTTTACTCGCTTCATAGAATACTAGAAATGAATTTATCTGTCAGAATCATTGACAGGGGTTTTCAAGACCACTACAGTGAAGATAACTTAAATAGAATCACTAGGGGTGTTATTAAACTGAGATGAGTAGCTACTCAAACCCTTTGAACCTGAACTAGGTCGTACTAGCGTAGGGAAGTGTAAACTCTGATGAACAAGCGGAGACGATGATATCGTTCTTTGCTATGTGATTATTTAGACGTGCGCAACTTTCCTTTTGGAGAGTTGCGTTTTTTGTTTACTAACTTCGCTATTTAAGTTGCAAAAATGGATGAGGGAGTGGACAAGAATGAGCAGAACAGTATTAGTGACAGGAAGTAGTCGAGGACTTGGGGCGACGATTGCAAGGGTGTTAGTGCACAACGGATTTAAAGTGGTGATCAATTACTTTAAAAGCAAGGATGCGGCAGAACAACTTGTGAGCGAACTGGGAGTAGAGAATGCAATTGCCTTGTATGCAGATGTCACGAAGCGGGAAGATGTCGAGAGCATGATGCAATCCGCAACAGCACATTATGGTCAAATCGATGTTGTCGTGAATAATGCGTTAGTAGACTTCAAATTTGATCCGGTTGCGCAAAAATCGTTTATCGATTTAGAGTGGGAAGATTATCAAAAGCAACTGGATGGAACACTTAAAGCAGCGTTTCACATCATTCAAAGTGTTCTGCCACAATTTATAGAACGACATAGCGGTAGTATCATCAGCATTGGAACAAACCTCTATCAAAACCCAGTCGTTCCTTATCATGAATACACAACAGCAAAAGCAGGTCTGATTGGCTTTACTCGAAACCTAGCCGCGGAGTTAGGTCAATATGGCATAAACGTGAATGTCGTCTCCGGTGGGTTATTGAAAGTCACAGATGCGAGTGCTGTGACAACCCCTGAAGTATTTGACTTAATTGCCCAATCGACCCCGTTGAAAAAAGTGACGAGCCCAGAAGAAGTGGCTCAACTGGTTGCCTTTTTGGCATCAGAAGTAGCATCTGGGATTACCGGTCAAAACGTAACAGTCGATGGTGGGTTAACGATGAATTAAAGCGGGCGTTTTAAAAAATTCTCAGCTTGTAAGAGAAGGGATTCGTGAACAGAAGATGACGAACAGAAATCAGTTAAATATCGGCGTTTTGTTATATGGATGTGGTCATCACCAAGCCGCATGGTTGATGCCTGATTCTGCAATTGAAGAAATCGGAGAGAGTCGCTATTATCAGCGTTTGGCTCAAATAGCGGAAGGCGGATGTTTAGATGCGGTATTTTTTGCGGACAATCAATCCTTTCCGGCTACCAATGCGACAGATTTACCTGCCTTTTGGTTGGATCCTTTAATTAATCTAACGGCTATTTCTCAAGTGACGGATCATATAGGATTAGTCTCTACGATATCGAGCACGTTCTCCAATCCGTATACAGTAGCAAGGCAACTTCTAAGCCTTGATCACGTAACGAAGGGGAGGGTAGGCTGGAACTTAGTGACCTCGATGACAGATTGGGAAGCACTAAACCACGGAATGGATGCACTTCCACCGAGGGAAGAGCGGTATAAAAAGGCGGACGAATTCGCTACATTGATGGAGAAGCTATTTTTATCATGGGATCATGCGGCTTTTCTCGCGGATCGATCAACTAACCGATTGATTGAGCCTGAAAGAATCCAACCCATCCATCATGCCGAATCCTACTATAGCGTAAAAGGTCCCTTGTCTACACCGTGTAGTCCTCAAGGGAAGCCAGTAGCGATGCAAGCAGGGGCGTCAGAACAAGGGATTGCCCTTGCAGCAAAACATGCGGATGCTGTCTATTCTGTGTCATGGAATTTTAAACAAGCCCATGCTTTTCGTGAAAAACTCCATAAGAAAATTACACAAACTGAATCACCAGATCGAAAGATTAAGATATACCCAGGCTTAGTAACGTATGTTGGTAAAACAAGAGAAGAGGCACTAGCCAAAAAAGCCGAACTAGATGAAAAATTACCGGTTGAAAATGCGTTGAAACAATTGAGTTTCTTTTTGCAGCAAGATTGCTCCACATGGGATCTCGAAGCAAAGATTCCGACCTTACCATCGATCGAGGAATTTTCCGGACCCATCGGACGCTATCGAACGATTCTAGAGATTATCGATGATACAGATCCGACGCTCAAAGAACTATTAGGCTATTTAGCAGCAGGAGGAGGACACCTAACATTGATTGGTACTCCGGAAGAAATTGTGGATCAGTTGGAATTTTGGTTTAACGAGGGAGTAGCAGATGGCTTCAACTTGATGCCGCCGTCACTACCGTCAAGTTTAGAAGATTTTGTAGACATGATCATTCCTGAGTTACAAAAAAGAGGATTGTTTAAAGTGTCCTATCAAAGTACTACATTTAGAGAGCATCTAGGTTTAATCGATTAAATTAGATGAAAAGTTTAGTTAAATTCCGAAAAGATTTCGAAGAAAGCCTTGAAGATCAAATATGAATCGGCGTGACTTAAGATTTACGAACTTTAAGATTTAGATGAAAGGAACGATACAAATCTCAGTGTTGCAAAATCTCGAATTGGAAGCTCAGCATCCAGAGGAAATTGAATTATATCGTGAAATCTCAGAGGCGCGATTATCGCGCTGTAAAAATATAATCACACTGATTTAAATGTTAAAAAGCGACATTTGTAATATGATAATCACAATTTTTAAAATTAAAATGCTATATTTTTCTTATACTAATTAAAGGGGGAGTTTTGTTTGGCTGGTACTTTTGATTCTTTGAATTCAATTTTTTACTTGTTAGTTTTTCTGGTTTTATTAAATGTAATCTTCTTGGTTATTCCATCTAAAATTTCGTCTTTTGTATACATATCATTTAATACAGTAGTCCTCGCCGTCATTTCAATCATGTTGTTTTTCAAAGCGGGTTCTTTAACTGACGATCTAAATAAAGATGGATCAAGCGTGCCATTTTATTTAACTATTATCATTGGAATTCTTGTTATTATTGCAATTCCATTAGGTCTTAAAAACAAAAAAGTGAAGAACTCTTAAGTTCTTCGCTCAGATTGTAGACAAACCCTCATTTCGTGATCGGAATGAGGGTTTGTTGTATGTACTCCCTATTAAAACGTATTGAAGACATGGATTCCAAAGGGAATCCCAGGACCAATTCGCAAGCTTTTTGAGGTTCAAGGCAATGAAAGTAAGCATCGCTTGAAGCGTCGTTTTTTTCAGCCCTCGATAGCGGCTCCAACGCATGCCATGCTTCTCTTGGGTGTCTGTGAATACACGTTCAATTGTTTCCTGGCGTTTTCGATACAACACACGATTCACAACTGTATGTCTGAGGTGCTCCACTTCATCCATTGCCTCTTGCCAGAGATGGCGATGGATGACTTTTCTGTGGTCGCGACACTGTGTACATTTGGAGAGAAGAGGACATGTCTCGTATACAAAAGGATTCGAGACATATTCACGGTACCCGTCTCGCGACGTCGTTCGGTAACGGAGAACTTGATTGTTTTCACATAAATAACAGTCATAATGTTCGTCATAGTAAAAGTCTTTTGTTTTTAACATTCCTTTCACCCCCTCTGGGGCGCGTATAAATAACTTGTTTGAGAAGATGATGGGCAATCTAAACATTTTCTTAGTCGATTGTTAATTCTAGAAAGTGCGTGATCTAATTCTGTCTTGTTGATCATTCCGAAGTTACTTCCCTTTTAGAAGGACTCACAGAGAAGACCGTTGTCATTCTCGTTGCTGCCACGTTTCCATGAAGAATAGGGATTCGCGAAGTACATCGGGATTCCCAGGAAATCCCGTATCCTTTCATGACAGCTGAACTCCTTACCCCCGTCCGTCGTCATGGTTAAGAACGTCCCCGATGGGAGTTCGATGCAAGTTCCTGTGTTTGTTAAAATACCTAAAGAAATAAATCTAAGACCTAATAGTGATGATGTTGTTCTTACTGATTTATGGATTTAATTTTGTGGTATGTGCAAATTCTTGATTGAATTACGTATTCGGTAGCAGACTTAGTTTGAACATATGCAAGCATTGAGCAAATTATGAACCTAAAGATAATTTTTTTATAATACATGTTATGAAGGTGTATTCGACTATCAGCTATTACATCTTGGTTCAATTGGTTCTATTAATATCTTTTTTCAATATTTGCTCATACCTATTTTTATCAACAGTGTTTCAAAGAATGCTGATAAAAGAGGACTGGGATTGATTGCATTACCTTAAAATAAATCTGTACAGTTTTCAAAACTTCAATCGTATGGTAATGCTTTAACGTCAGCTTTTTTTAACTGTTGAAGATACGCATTCGTAGTCATGATAGATTCGTGACCGGAAAGGTTCATGACTTCATATAAAGGAATACCATTCGTTAACAGCTTTGTGATAAAAGAACGTCGAAACCAGTGCGGTGAATTTTTTTGTGATGTCAATTGTGTTGAGGATAACTGGGCAATAAGTCTT
Source organism: Exiguobacterium sp. Leaf187 (assembly GCF_001423925.1). Taxonomy (NCBI): domain Bacteria; kingdom Bacillati; phylum Bacillota; class Bacilli; order Caryophanales; genus Exiguobacterium; species Exiguobacterium sp. Leaf187. The sequence goes on from NZ_LMPR01000002.1 coordinate 65,476, forward strand.
AATGCTTCGTACGAGATAGAAGAATCTTTAGAACGAATATTAAAACAAATATAAGGATTCATTACTCCTTCAATTTGCATTAATTTCTTTAGCCGGTCGATGAGATGGATTGATTTTTGGGATAACGGGATGCGTCGCCACTTACCACGCTTCCCCTTAAATTCAATATAGTTATTAGTAGAGTGCTCTTGAACCTGGCTGAATTGCAGTGCTAGTAATTCACTGGCACGCATCCCTGTCGTCAACAACAGATAGCCCATTGTCTCATTCCGCAGCTGCAAAAGCTCGCGATGCTTTTTCTGTTTTACCGTGTGACGGAAGGCGAGAGCGATCGCTTCCATCTCATCGAAATCGATCTCGCGACGCAGCGGCTCCGGCTTCATCTGGTCCTTCACCTGTACTGACAGATCACGCGCGTGATAATCATTAACGTGTAGAAAGCGCAGGAAACGCCGCAACATGGCGTTGCGTCGTTTGACGGTCCGCGGTGCATATTGGTCATGAACGTCTTTTAAGTACTCGTGCAGGTTGAGGATCGTCAGCTGCTTGACGCCCTGTGTCTTCGTCACAAAGAAGCGGAGAATATAATCGAGATCTTGTTTGTAGGCCCGCTTCGTATGCGGGCTTTTTTGACTATAAATCGGAAACAACTCCGTCGCCCAGAACAGTTCGAAGATCTCAAGATCGCTCAGTGCTTCCATATTTAAATGATCGTTCTCAAGCACTGCGAGTAGCTTTTCCCGGCTATCGGCAAATGCCAGTACTGCTTCTTCTTTAATCACGATTTCGTTCATTTCTTCTTCGTTCATCAACTATCCTCCGATCTCTCTGCTCAACGCTTCCTCTTTTGACACCTTTTTTGTTCATTTGCTAAGTAAAACATCGATTATTTACGTATTACATTCAATTATGACTGATATACATGCGTATTTAAAATGTAATCGAGTAATTAATAATTGTATTACATCATTTATCCATATTCAGTATAACAAACAACTACTTGTGATAACAGCTAATTATCACAAGTAAATTAATTAAGGGTAAAAAGGTGACATAACACGATTATTGATGAAAGTGAAGACTGGACGTATTTTAAAGTCCTAGTAAAGGTTCCAGTTAGTGCAACTATTTTTTGTCTCACTAAAAAGAGAATACTATTTATTTTGAGACGAAAGAAAAATCAATGACTTATATCCTATATGATTGCCTAAGGGATGAGAGTGAGCAAAGAAAACACGAGGATCGGTAGAAGAATACTTATCTGTTAGTAGAAATTAATTGAAAGCTACATATAAAATAACATTATCGATGATGGGTGCTAATAAACTAACTTACTTCCTTTTATAGTTGTATGAAACAACTATAAAAGGAAGATAAGAAATTTTACTAATGGTGTATCGTAATCTTTTAATTGGTCAATGCTTTATAAAATTGATATGTGTTCTTCCCAGAAGCCTTTGCTGCATACAAGGCAACGTCTGCTTGTTGTAAAAGCGTTTCAACAGGTTGGTCATTCTCTTCGCTATACATTAAGATCCCGATACTCGTTGATACACGATAGGCAGATTCCCAGGTAGAGAGACTCATTAGGATGCGTGCTGCTAACTGTTCCCACTCTTCTCGCTCCCCTTGATGAGCGAAATGAAGAACAAATTCATCTCCTCCTAAACGAACCGCATGGGCATGAGGATATTCTCCCGCAAACTGTTGGAGTCGTCGAGCTACTTCTTGTAGGACACGATCCCCTACTTCGTGACCAAAGACATCATTAACATGTTTGAATCCATCCAAATCTAAAAAGAAAAGTGCTCCGGCATGGTGAGGGTGATCTTCGAAATATTTGCTGAGATAACGTCGGTTGTACAATCCTGTCAATGCATCTTTCCAAGCAAATCGTTCTAACTCTAAATAGTAAAGAAACAGACGGACAATGCGTTGCAATAGTTCAATATTTCTTTCCTCGTATAGGCTAACTTCGTCATTGATAGCGCATAGTGTACCGAAAGCCTCTCCATTCGTCAGTACGATTGGCATTCCGAGGTAAGATCGAACATTTGCTTGTTCAAGCGCTTCATTTAATCCTGCAAGATCCTCTTCCGCGGGTATGTTTTCTAACACCAATGGTATTTTTTTCTCGAAGTCTACTAAACTACATAATGAATGGTTTAGATCGAGAATCATGCCATCAGTCATGGGAATGTCGGCTTTTTTGTTTGCAATTTTAAAAATCAGTTGCTTCTCTTTCTCGATCGCTGATAGATACAGCATTTGATGAGGTAAAATCTCATGTGCAAATTGTAATACATCATCGGCCAGTTCATTAAAATTGTTATACATCTGCAATTCTCTAAAAGATTTCGTCATTTTAGCACCTCACTTGTATGGATTAGTAGATCAACCTCTCTTGGTTAGCTTTAGTATCGAGCAACTTAGAGTATATTTTTTATCTACAAGCTAATTCAACTTTATCGTTAACTTGAATTAATCCTAATGAAGCAGTAACTAAAATTTAAAAGATGAGAGTCTTTTTAAACTATTTTTATTCCATTAAATAAAAAATGAGGTAACAAAAGAAAGGGTCTACACACCAAACTGCTGTAAGTGATGATCAAGGTGTTTAAAGATTCCTTTCCCCCATTCCTCAGGAGTAAGCCTTCCGAAAAAAGGATGTGGATGAGTCGTACAACTTTCTGGACCGCTCATTTGGAAGATTTTAATTTTTTGTTTAAGTTTGTTCTTCTCATTTTCAAACTCTTTTGGATCAACAATCAAAATAGTTGGGATAGTAGACATATTCTTTGGTAACGGCTTGTCATTGTAAAAAATCGGTTTTGCTACTTTTCCTACAACGAAACCTAACCAACTTCTTGTTGGAGTAGAATATCCCATGGCGATGTCTTGAAAGGCGGAGCAATGAGCTAGCATTTGAGCGACATCCATCGCTCCCCACTTAGGTTGAGAGTTCTTATTTAATTTATCGATACGATTTAAGATTTCTTCCGTGCATTGAACATCAAAAATATTATCCATAAAGACCTCCCCTAGCGCATAAAAAAATGAATATGAACGTTTTGATATGTAGTAGTACTTCGACATTTATTTCATACCCACCTTCCATATTTTTCATGTTTTATTAGGAGATTGAACGTAAAAAAATTTATGTCATACGGATACCATAATCAAAAAAAGATTTATTCATCGATTTTGATGATAAACCTTCCTTTTAAATTTCTATTCGTGATTCAATTCTTTTACTTTTAAAATTTAAATACTAGTATTGTTTACATTGAGACTATGAAAAACAAGTGATATAGATGTAATGATAGAAAAAGCCCAATCTAGATAGACTCCTGAACTCCCCCCTTCGGTTTACTTAGAGGTGGTGGATTCCTGAGTGATTCGACCAATCGGTCGAAACGTGATCAGGCTAACTCCGTCGCTCTGGCGGTTGAAGAAGCTAAGATACGTTCTGCTCCTTGTTTGAGATTCGGTTCTGCGTTCATATCACGGTCGTGATGGATGTGGACGGACACACCCATCTTCAGCAGTTTGTTGATGTCCTGTGCAACGAGCAGGGAAACGAAGTATTTGCCTGAAGCGGTGCGTCGGATCGTCGCGTTCAGAATTCGTCCTGCTACCAGCTTCGAGTTCGCGAAACGTACCCACTTCAGATTTGGAAGTTTAATCATGTTGCCTAAAATCGAGACTTCCGGAAGTTGAGACATACCTTGGATGTTCGGCTTATAGAATTGGACAGGTTTCGCTTCGACTTGAAGCGTAGGCTTACGTTCTGCTTCTTGAAGAAACGAGCATCAATCATCTGCCAGATGCTTGATGCTCGTTTGTACGGACGTACTATCGACTTCTTTCAACAACGGAAGTAAGAGCCGTAAGAGAGCCCTTTTTCCGGTCTCTTAGTAAGTCTCTTCCCACTTCGATAAGAAATAGTTGAAGACAAAGCGCGAATAACCGTCGTCTTGATAATCAGAAATTTTTGCTCTTTCGTCGGGTGTAGTACGAACTTGTACGCGGAATGCTTTAACATGATGTGCACCTCCTTTCCAGATAATGTACTCGAAAGGGAGGTTGGCGATTCATCTCTCACTATTACTGGGGCTTCATCCACGACGTTTAGAAGTGGGAGTATTCTCACCTAATTTAGATAAAAATGAAGAAACCGGTTATATAGATTTAAAGACCTGATTTCGTCCGCGATGCTTCGCTTCGTACAGAGCTGCATCTGCACTTCTTGTTACTTCCATGAAGCTGACAGATGTTCGTGAATCACATGAAGAGATCCCGATCGATAGGGTAACATGAATGTACTCTTCCTGATGGATATGAAAGCGTGTCGATGCACAAGATACTCGAATGTCTTCTGCCAATTGATCTGTATAAGAAATGTGTGTTTCAGGGATAAGGAGCATGAACTCCTCTCCTCCATATCGACCGACGATACCATTATGCGGCGTGTGTTCTCCGAGCAAATCACTGATCTGTGATAAGATTTTGTCTCCTTGGTCGTGTCCATATTTATCATTAACGAACTTGAAGTGATCGATGTCAATCATCATGACCGTAAATGAGGGATGGGCAATCATAAAGTAGTCCACTTGATCTTCAAGGGCACGACGGTTATGAAGCCCGGTTAAAGAATCCGTCAGTGCTAATTCTTGATGTAGTCTCACTTGTCCATAATGTTGTTTGACATAATACAGGAATGAATGGATGATGACGGCTACTGAGGCAATATAAAAACTAAATAAAATCGCATTTTCCACAAAAGAATTCATGTCGTTTTCACTGATGTAGACGAGTGGCAAGTGGATAAGTAAACAGCAGGTGATAATAAGGGGGAGTGTCTTGAACTCGTCTCGTAATAAGTGCTTTAACAGTAAGACAATACTCAAGATGACGGTGTAAGTGATTAAGATCCAAGGGAATAGAAAAAACTCATCGTTCGTTAAGGTCACAACTTGCCACATCAACAGAATGAACCATGTGATGATCCCGTAACTTGTCCCCCCATAATAGAGGGCGATGATTAGCAGGACGATCGAGAAGTCGAATGTAAAACCGCGAAACGAGATCTCGTTAATGATTACCCAATAACAGGCAATCAGTGCTAAGATGATCACGAATAAGTACTTTTTCATAAAGGTAGTAGTATGCGACTCGATTGTAAGACGTTTGTAGCAAAAAAGAGAGAGTAGCACGAACAGTGCAATGAGCGCTAAATTGACTATTAAATCGTTTACCAGATGAATCATGACGAAATCTCCTCTCTTCCTAAAACCTCCCTATCTCTGCCGTTGATTTTTGAAAAATGAATCATATTAAGTAATAAATACCCATCTATTTCTTTTTTACGCCTAGTTCTAAAGTGCTTCTGAAATAAATCTTAGAACCCTTCTTTTTAATGCAAAATAGGTGAGATGATGCATTTAAAGGAGCATTTAATAAACAGGAAAATCATTCAAAACTGTATGTTTATGAGATAGATAGGGAACATAGCTAGCCTACATCATAAAGTTAAATGAACTAAAAAATGACAAAAATAAAAAAGAGGCGAGAATTGTGGCAAAAAGCGATAACTTACTTGCTATCTTATGGCTACTACGAGAAGGAAATAAAATCACGGCAAAACAAATCGCTGAACAGCTAGAAATGAATGTGCGGACCGTCTATCGGTACATGGATACGCTCTCCATGAGTGGAGTTCCTATTGTTGCTGAAACGGGTGTGAATGGCGGATATACTCTTTTGAATCATTTTGTAGATGCTCCTCTCTACTTTGATCAGGAGGAACAGAGTGCCCTTTACCATGCAGCGATCTTTGCTGAAAAAGCAGGCTATTACGGAAGTACAAGCTTACAGAATGCCATTTTAAAAATTAATCGACATTCGAAAGTAGAGGAGACGGATGCACTGCAGCTTCCGATTGATGCACTTGAAGTAGCGCATGAACATGTCCCATTAACTGCTTCCGCAGCACGTAATCTCTCCCGCATCGAGAGTGCGATTTTAAAGCGATTCAGTATCGAGATTATATATAGACGCCCTAACGCTGAAAAAACTGAGAAGCGTAGAGTAGATCCCTACAAGATTGTCTATTGGAAAAGTGCCTGGTACGTGACAGGACATTGTCATTTGAGAAACGCGATACGTAATTTCCGAGTAAACCGGATTGAACAATTGACTGTGACTGATCATCTCTTTCTCCTACCCGAATCATTCAGAGAATCAGATCTCTTTTTGACCGAACTCTTACCTAGCAGTGAAACGAATGAATCGAAGAAAATTGATCTTGTCATCAGAGGAACCGAGACAGCCATTGAAGAGCTTAGTCGTCACTGGTACTTGAAGAACTGTATCAAACAACAAGAACAGCGAGAAATTGTCTTTTTCATTGAGACTTCTGTGCTAGAAACATACATACCAGGCTTACTCATTACATATGGAACGGCAGTACAGGTACTCTCCCCTACGGAGGCTAAGCAACTGATTGTCGAGCGCCTTTTGGAACTAGTAGAATTTCATTCTCAAACTTGATCTTTACTGACGGTAGGTGTCAGGAAGACCATTCTAAAATAAGCCTATGGCATATTTAGGAGAGTGGAAAAATGACAAAGCAGATGTATCTTTATGTCTTCGATTCAGTATCGGATTGGGAATACGGTTACGTAATGGCTGAATTAAAATCAGGCCGGTACTTTAAAAGGGGTGAGAAGCCCTTACATGTCATTACTGTCGGTGTAAGCCGAGATACGATAACGACGATGGGCGGACTTCGCGTTAAGCCTGATATCACAGTTGAAGAAATGAACGTGAGTGAACAGGACTTAATCGTGCTTCCAGGTGGAGAAAGTTGGGGGCATCCAATACACGACCTTATGTTAAAACAAGTTGATAATGCCTTCAATCAAAGGGCATTCATCGCAGCAATTTGTGGTGCTGTCCATGGCTTGGCAAAAGCTGGTTACTTAGAACATTTCCATCATACGAGTAATGACCAATCTTATCTTGAAATGATCTATCCAGCATATCGAGGAAACACGTTGCATCAAAACGGTTCTGTCGTCAGAGACGGCCAATTGATTACGGCTTCCGGTGTGGCCCCGCTCGAATTTGCAAGAGAAACAATTGGCGCAATGGATGTCTTTCAACCGAATACGTTAGAAGCATGGTATCAGTTGAATAAAACAAACGATGCTACGTACTTTTATCAACTAATGTCGTCACTTCAAACAAAAGAAGGTTCTACAATTTAAGTATGAGTACTACGTGCTCTATTGAGATTTTATCAATAGCTGTGTTGTCGACAACTTTCGATGTTTGATATCAATTCAATTAACGCTCTAAGTAAGATAAAGGATGGTAGATAAGAATGGACGATTTTTGGATAGCGTTAGCACATATCAATGAACAACTATATGTACCCTGTGGATTGACGCCACATGCTATACGCGAAGAAGTGCAGAATGCTACATATGGAGCGGGACGATTCTATATCGGGGAAACTTCCGTTCGCTTTCGAGTTGCTAAAGTGACCCCCGCTAAACTCGGTCAGTTTGTAGTGATTTGGGAAAAGGATACACTGAATAAAAATCAACCATTTTCAGAGGAAACGGCGATGGATTTGTTAGTTGTGAATACGTTCACTGACTCGAATCGATTTGGTCAATTTGCTTTTCCGAGGGAAGTGTTAAAGGAACATAAGATCCTTAAGACGGATAAGACGAAAGGAAAAATGGCAATTCGTGTCTATCCGAGTTGGGACCAACCAGCGAGTAAACAAGCCATCGCAACACAAAAGTGGCAATTAGACTATTTTATAGAATTTGAAAGTCCCAATTCTCTATCGAAAGATGATGTACTTCGGCGTTATTCAAATGCTGCTAGAACGTAAAATGTTCAAACATAAGTCACTTGATGCTGATCGCGATAATCTGGTCTGCACATTTGATTATTGAGAGCAAGAAGAGAGCGCATTCTTTATGATGTGCATTCTCTTCTTTTTCGTATAAATAGCTATCGACTTACTTTAACTCAAGAAATAGTAGAGAAATCCCAACAAAATGAGAATAATCGGTAAAAAAATGAAGTACATCCACGACATGTTCTTAGCTGAGGCTTTATAGTCGTATTGTTCTTCTGAAGGTTTTTGACCAATTCTTAAGGTAAAGACAAGACCGATAAGGCAAATAACTAAAGCAATCCAAAATAACATCATCATATGTAATCATGCTCCCTTCATTCTAATCATAGCAAAGATGACGAACAAGAAACATCACATTACTATTTTGCAACTTAACAGTTCTACCAAGGAGTAATTAATTTTTGTAGTGTAAGGATAACGTTTCTTTTATTAATAGTATGTGAACTACAAAAGCTAGCGGAGAGTATGTTTACTCTCTTGTGCTGGGAATTTTGAAATGATTATTGGAAATTCTAAAAAAGAATGATTGACTCAATGCTGTACTATAGTTATGATACAGTAATTGGATGTACTATTGTTTTAATACATTGATTATTAAGAGGTGAATTACTTGGAATTCGATCAGAGAAGCCCCGTCTACCTACAGGTCATTCGTTGGTTTAAAGAACGGATTGCGACTGGAGAGTTTGTTGGTGGACAGGAAATTCCGTCCCGACGCGCCCTTGCTGCAGAGTTAGGTATCAATCCAAATACGGCACAAAAAGTATATAAGGAAATGGAGGAACAACAATTGATCACGACAGAACGAAATGTACCAAGTAGAATCACGACTGATCCACAAGTCGTCGAACGTGTACGCTCCGAATTATTAAGTGAGGCAGTCGCACAGTTTGTCACAGCAGTACAAGCGATTCAAGTGCCACTTGATGAAGTCATGTCGACGGTTCAGAACGTGTATCAAACCAACGAGCGAGGTGAGTTGGATGCTTGAGGTGCACGGCTTACATAAAAAATACGGACGAAAGCGTCCTGTACTTCAAGGCGTATCCTTCACGGTACCACCGAACCAACTCACTTGTCTGATTGGTTTAAACGGTGAAGGGAAGTCAACGATTTTAAAAAGTATCATGGGGCTCATCCCACTGGACGCAGGGACGATTGTAGTAGATGGTGAGATGTCGCGTGAGCGGATTGCATTTGTCCCTGATCTCTCGACGATGCCTGGTTATATGACTGTTGGGGATGCAATTCTTTATATGGAAGACTTCTATCCAGATTGGAATCACAAGACGGCAGAAGAATTGATGGCATTTTTCAAACTCCTGTCAACAGATAAGATTAGTGACTTATCAAAGGGAAACAAAGCGAAGGTTAATTTATTACTCGGTTTCTCGCTCGATCGTCCCTACTTGTTGCTAGACGAACCATTAGCAGGTATCGATCTCTTTACGAAGGAACAGATTGCTTGGATTTTCTCAAGTCACTATATGGAAGGACGCGGCATCTTAATGACGACGCATGAGATCGCAGAGGTCGAGCACTTGATTGATCGAGTTATTTTCTTACAAGACGGTAAAATCATCCATGAAGATGATGCTGAGGAGATGCGTGAGTTATATGGAAAATCGGTTCAGGACCGGATGCGTGAGGTATTCCAGCGATGAAAAAATTCATATTGTTATTGAATGAAGAATTAAAACGCGGAGCTAAGTTTTATCTGATTGCTCTTGTTGGACTAGTAGTACTAGAATTTATTTCTGTCGTCTATGAAATAAAGAGTTATCAGTCTAACGTCGAAGAGTATATGCGTGTGGATCGTATCTCACAAATGGAAGCAGTTCGTTTAGCAGGTGGTCCTTTTAATTTTGGTAATGCAACTTCTTACTTCCAGTACATTATTGCCATTGCCATGATGTTAATACTCTTACTCGCTTTCCAGATTTGGTATCGTGATTGGTTTGGTGAGTCGAAGTATATCTATCGATTACTGATGTTACCTGGGAAACGTACTGCAATCTTGATGTCGAAATTAACTGCGGTAATTCTAACGATTGCGAGCTTCATCGGCATTCAATGGATTGTTCTCTTATTAAGTGGGTCACTGTTCAAATGGTTAATGCCTGAAGATTTAATGGAATCCAAGCGAGTGTTTGGAGAGAATAGAGTTATAAGCATGTTCTACACGTTCAATATTGCGGATACGTTTATTATCCTTTTGGTATCAACTCTTGTTGTTTCTTTTGTTTTCCTCATTATTTTGATTGAACGTTCTTATCGTAAACGTTTAGCAATCCTGCATGTAGTGTTGGATGTTGTATTGCTCATCGTTCCTCTTGTAGGACTTGTTTATTTCTTTGAGAACACGCATTTTCTATACCCTGATCAAATCACGACGTTTGTTATTGGTTACTTCCTTCTTTACTTTGTCTATGTCTATTGGAAGAGCATCCGGCTATTGAATCATAAAATCTCTATTTAAGGAGTGAAACGAAACGCATGCGACGTTATAAACATGTATTAGCAATCGGTGGATTGAGTCTGATTACGATTGGGAGCTATTTCGGTTATGCTGCAATGATCGATGAACCAGAATACGTCGTCGAATCTGTACAAGGAAAGGCAACAGATGATGCCGTAAAGGATCTTCACATCGAACTTGCAAGCGCTCGAGTCAAACCTAATTTATATGATATAAAGTTAGATGGCACAATCAAGGTTTCTGAACAAAATTATTTAACCAGCTTATATGATTCGATTGATATTAACTACCCAAAAGATTTTTATCGTTTCATTCGGGGAACAAATGTATCCTCTAGCGAATATGGCACCTATACATACGGAATTGAACTGAAGTCCGATCATATCAATTATCAATCCTATGATGAAAAAACTAAAAAATATACAAAAATACGATTCCCTTATGCTACAACCAACAGTCATCAATACCAAGATAATGAGAATGTGTTTCAAATACTTGGTCACACCAAAGAACAACTCTATATTGCACAGAATGCCTATGGTCCAAGTAAAGATATGAAAATTCTACGTCTTGATATCAAAAAACGCCATATAGAAGAAGTACCATTTATATCGCCGCCTCCAAAACAAAATCAATCTCGTACACTTGTTTCTTCAAATGAATTTGGAACACTATATATTTTAGAAACAACTGATGAAAATGATGTGATCAATAAGTTTGATTATTATCTCGATAATGGGAAATCAGTTAAGAAAATTAAAGCATTAAATAAGTTTGCATATAATGGTTCAATGGATTTAATCTCCGACAATCGTCAATTATTACTGTATGATTCACCTGAAGACCACAGTAAAGACATCGTATGGAGAATTTACGATTTTAAGACAGACAAATTGAGTGAACATCGAGTAACTGCTAAGTATCCAAATCAGTTTAATCGTACACAAATCTTTAATACTGACGAACGATTATATCAAGTATCTCCTGTCGAAAAGTCAAACTTCCAAGTGACCGTCATTAATCTACTAAATGATTCGATTGAGTATCAAGGAATCATTCGAGACAAAAACGGACTAAAGAATTTTAATATACATGATGTACGAATTGAAAACTAAAAAAACTAGGTGAAATTCAATCTAAATTTTTTGAATAACACTAATTAAGAGCGGAGTCCTATTAGGATCCGCTCTTTCAGTTAATAAGCATACAAACTCATTATCTATTAACCAATTCTTATTGGTTTATAAATGCTTGATAGTCCTACATATACGTTCCATTGAGAAAAAGGTATTTGTATAACATCAGCTTTTAATTATAAAAGTAGAAATCGTCGTGTAAATTTTCTTAAGCATGCTTCACTAACACTTAATCCTCATCGGCATAGATAGCATCCTTTCCCCTTCTTCAATCTTGAGGGCGGAGACGGGGCTAGGTTGTAATCAATCATTGCTTCTAACATTTCTTTGAGGACCTTTTAAGCATGTTTGACATCTTCTAAGAGTGTCTCGCCATCAGAGTATAAACATTCTCTTGATCTAGAAATCGAACGAGATAGCAATAATCCTCCAGATCAGGTGTGACGACAGCGTAGTATTTAAATGTTTGCATGGATGTACCTCCCTAGTGATGTCTTATGTAAATCGTCGAGTGACATGGAATAGGGCACGTCCGAACTGATAATAGCTATATTTTATACAAAAACTAACATTTAGTCGTGAGAGTAATCACAAAAACCAATTCTAGGGCTAGATTTTTAATCAAATACACTACTCTATCGGGATAGCCTATTTTACATTTTGAATACATATTTACCTTACTTTTTAGAAATGCATCAAAAAGATGCTGCTATCACTATCTTCGTCAAAATTCGACGTTCGTAATAGCTTTGACACATCAAAATAACAATTGAATTAACAGAATAATCTGCTATATTCTAACTATCACCAGGAAGACATTGTCATATAGCATTTCTCGAAGGAAAGGAGCATGTTTATGTACCGATTCGGAGAGTGGTTAAGACGTGAACGCCTAGAACATGGTTGGAGTCAGGTAGAGTTAGCAGAGAAGACGTATGGAGAGATTTCGCAGGCAGCCATCAGCGCCTACGAGCGGAATCGCTCACTTCCCTCTATACTCGATATCCAGATCCTTGCGACAGCGTGTGAACAGACATTAGGATCTATTCCTTGGGACGATTTCGACTTAAGGATGGAGAAGAAGCGAAACTGGTCCAACCTAAAGCACGAACGCTTCGATCTAGCAGAACTGCCACTTGCGGATTCCGTCCGCACGTTTGACGGTAAGACCTATCAGCTGCACGGACGAATTGCGATCGAACAAGAGAGTAAAGAGACGCAAGAAATTTCGCAACTCTATTACCGAATCCGTACGGTCGTCGGAGAGAATCAAGTGATTGCAAAACGAAAGCATCCGAACGATGAACTGATTCACGTATCACGTCGCAGACTAGTTCACCAGTAATAAATGCTTTATGAATACGTATCTACTTATGAAATATCACGAACCAATGATAATAGGAATAGGATTTGATGATCGTAGCAGCATATCGCTAAGGACAGTCCCTCCAATCATATATTGGCGTGTCCCTCCCGAGTGACCGGGTGAGCGGGATATACGCAAAAATGGTTTGGCGAGAGTCACCTAAAACTCGCCCACAGGTCACGTCATCGTTAAGGGTCATCGAAAAACCCTAGACAGATGTCCGGTACCGGATGTCAGAGTTCGTGGGGAAACGTGCTGAAAACCCACCGCCTGCTCGACTCCGACTGTCCTTAAGGATGTGCTGCTGCACATCGATCTTTAGGAAGGAGTGTACGTTATGCCGACACGTGAACAGAAGCAGAACAAGACCTTTGCCGAGAAGTTGCTTCGAATCCAAGGGAAAGACTATGAGGAGTGGCTCGACGCTCAGCATCAGCTCATCATCCAGGAGAACCAGGAACTGATCTTGGAAGCACTCGACTCAAAACTGAACTTCACATCACCTGCAGCCACTTCACGGGATTGAGAGGAGGGAAACAGATGGGATTGAACGAGACAGGACTCAGCTTGCTCCAGTTCTTTCAAGGGCTCGCCGTTATTTCGGCAGCCATCGCCTTCGCAATTGCTGGCTTCTACTTTATCTTCGGGGGAGACCGAGGGCGATCAAAAGCAGTAAGTTGGCTCGTCGGCGGTGCTGTTGGCCTAATAATCATTATGGGGGCCGTCGCGCTCGCTGAAATCGTTAACGAAAAAATCAAATTCTGATTAAATAGTACCGCTTAGAATGTCATTCCGAACTGAATGGCTTTTTTTATTGCCCTCATTACGATGTCTTGCTCCAAAGGAGGAGAATGTATGCTCTTCGTCCGTTTCACAGATGTACCGAAAGAGACCTTTGCTAACTATGAGCGTCTCCCGTATGAGGAGGCGCTTTTATTATCGACTCAAGTCCATCAAGAAGCCCAGCAAGCGAACGAACGCTTCGCGAGTGAGTTTCGAATCTTCGATGATGCTGACCAACTCGTCTACAAAGGAACGTTCCAGTTTGGTGACCCGATCTATCCAAATCTCTATTTGCAGCTGAAGGACCGAATCCCGCGTATCCGGATTCGGAAGGAGGATGCAACAAAGAAGATCTTATTGCTCGAGAACTTGGAAAGTTTGACACCAGATTCCTACAAAACGATGACGGCGTCAGCGATCCAGCAACAGCCGGATGCGACACACATCTCCCGCTTACGTCGCGGACAACGTCGTCTTGTTTATGGCGTCAGTGGTGTCAGCCTCTTGCTCCTTAGTACGCTGTCCGTTGTCCAACTCGTTCAGCCGGATCCACCAAGCGGTGTCGAAGCGGAAATATCTGATTGGCAACCGCTCTATGAAACAGCGTTAACGGGAGAGACGGGTCCACTCGTCGAACGGCTCGAAAAACGAAAGTCGCTGAACGATGAACAACAGCAATTCCTGATCACACAATACATCGAAAAACAAGACTATGATCAAGCCGTCGACGTGACGAATGACCCGATCGATGTCGAGACGATCATCATGCAGTCGAAACGATTCGCGACCAATCGTCAGGATACGCTACAAGCCTTCCAAGCCGTTTATCCGACGGACGAAGGATCGTTCGACCTTGCTATCTTGCAGAAAGATTATAAATATGCCATCTCGCTTACGGGCGTCGAGATGACGACAGCCCGTCAGGAAGCCAAAACACGTGCCTACATCGCATTGAAAGATGTGACGAAGGCTCAAGAAAGCGTCAAGACGATCAACGACGAGCAATTAAAGAAGCAAGTCGCAACACTTGTTCAACTGGACGAAGAGATTCAAGAACTCGAGGATCAAAAGCGACAGTTATTGAAGAAGAAAGATAAAAAAGAGTTAAAGAAGCTAAACGAGTTGCTCGAAGCGAAGCAAAGACAAAGTAATAGAATTATTTAGTGAAAGTATGGTGATTGAAATAATGAATAAACCACAGTCATTACAATCTATTCTTTCATCTACCTGGTTTTGGCACTGTTTTGTCTTCTTGATTGCGTTACCGACGGTTTTGTTCTTCGTACTCAATGTAACATTTCATTTCTTACAACAAACGATCAAAAATCTCTTCCAAGACAGGAAATTGACGACCGACTCTCCACTACAGTACGAATCGAGTTGGTGGACAACGCTCGCTTGGTCGACCTCCATCGCTTTCGCTTTGTTCGGTGTCTGCTTCCTCTTAGGAGGATTTCTCTTATTAAAGTATTGGCTCAACTTCCGTGATCTCAAGGCTGCACAGAAAGGAAGTGCCCGCTTCACGACGTTCCAAGAGCTGAAACAGCAGTATCGCGATGTTCCGGATCGTAAGGAAACATACAGCGGATTTGGTGGTGTCCCGGTCGGCCGTTACCGCGATCGTCTCTACATCGATGATAGTGCCGTCAATAATCTTGTCATCGGGACGACCCGTTCCGGGAAGGGTGAGACGTTCGTCTTCTCGACGATCGACCTCTACAGTCGTGCTGAACGCCAAGCGAGCCTGATCATCAATGATCCGAAAGGTGAACTATTCGCCGCCTCCAAAGAGACGCTTGAAGCACGCGGCTATCAGGTCGAGGTCCTGAACCTGATGAATCCATCGCAATCAATGTCCTATAACCTGTTGCAACTGACAATCGACGCGTATTTGGACGACAACTATTCGCTCGCTCAGCAATATGCTCGTTCGGTCGCCTACATGCTCTATCATGACCCAAATGCAAAGGATCCGTTCTGGAGTAACTCCTCAACGGACCTTTGCACCGCCCTGATTCTCGGGTTATGTGAGCAAGCCAAACACGAACCGGAGAAGATCACGATGTATAACGTCGCTTTGATGTTGTCCGATCTCGGCTCACGGACGATCATCGATGGAATGGGAAAGGAACAATCGGCACTCGACGCCTTCTTCGCTGCCTTTCCCGAAAATCATCCGGCACGCATGCAGTATGCGACGCTTCATTTCTCCGGGGGGCAGACGCGCGCAAGTATCCTCGCCAATACGAATGCTAAGCTCGGGATTTTCACGCTCGATGCAACAGCACGTTTAACGGCACAAAATTCCCTTGATATGAAACTGATTGGTTTCAACCGTTGGATTCGCGGACGTGCCCTTCCCTTGTCACGGTTGACGTTCTACTTTCCAAGTGGGAAACAACTCGCCTTGACGACGGACGACGACGGGAGTTTTGTACTCCATCACGAAGAAAACCTTGAGGTGGATACCGAGATCACCGTAGAAAGTGAAGGACAGCAGTACACTGTGTCACTCTCAGGTTTGAGAGGCGAGACGTACGGTGTCTTCGACTGGACTACAGATGCACCAATCGACATCCGGGAGATTCGTCAGCATCCGTGCCCGGTCGCCGTCTTCCTGATTGTTCCGGACTATGATCCGACACTGAATGTCATCGCCTCACTGTACGTCAAACAAGTCTATACCTCCCTCGCTCGCGTCGCCTCGCAAGCGTCGAGCGGACGTTGTGAACGCCAGGTTATCTTCCTGCTCGACGAATTTGGGAACATGCCAGCGATTGAAGGGATGGCGAACATCATCACCGTCTGTCTCGGCCGGAACATCCGCTTCAACCTCGTCATCCAGTCCTACGCCCAACTCGAGAACCTCTATGGGGAGGATTGGAAGACGATCGACGGGAACTGCGGAAACACGCACTACCTACTGACAGCAGATGAGTCGACGGCAGAATTGATTTCGAAGAAGCTCGGGGAGCAAACGATCGTCACAAAGTCGCGTTCCGGACAGACGTTCTCTCTCTCGAAGTCGAAGACGGAGAGTGTCGATGGTCGGCGCTTGCTGACGGCAACCGAGGTGATGGGACTGAAGGAAGGCGAGATGTTAATCATCCGCGTCATCAAGCGGCAAGATAAACAACAGAACCGGATCCAGTCCTATCCCCTCTTCTTGACCGGACAGACAGCGATGAAATACCGCTATGAATACTTGGCGGACGACTTCAATACGGACCGTTCCATCAATGATCTCGTCATTCCCTGCGCACATGCCCATCTCGACCTGAATACACTTCGTGTTCCGTTCCATCTCGGCGCCTCCTCAGTTGCATCGAAAACAGTTGAGACGGATAAGGAGACGCCTGACGCAACAGAATGGCGCGTTTGCGATGTCCTGCAGCCGAAAATTCTCCGCTCGATCTTTGAGACGACCGAATACGATACGTTATCGATTGATCTGTTCGAGCAAGGCATTGAGGATAGGACAATCCCTGTAACCGACAACCAGCGTCACTTTTTGAAGACGATCATCAGTAAACGACTCGAGAAACTTCGTCATGGCGTTTAAGGAGGGCATCATATGACAGAACTGACACGCACGGAACGCGTCCAGCGCGAACTCCGCGTCATCGCGACCATCATCAAGGAGAATAAGAAGCGCCTCCGTCGCGGAGAAGTCTTAAACATCCAGACCCGGGACGGATTCCTGGTTATATTTGAGGAAGAAGACCCAGACTCAGGCGACCGAAAAACTGTTACGCTTATAGACACATTCGATTTCCGAGTCCACGTCAGTAATGGTGATCTAACGGATCCGGAACAGGTGTCATTAACGGAAAAAGGGGTGGAGGCATGCAAGCGAAACGAGTACTCTCCGGACTATTGATTTCCTCTGCGTTACTTTTAGTTGGTTGTAGTGAAGAAACGTCGAAAAGTACATTAACTCAGATAAAAGATTCTGAAGTTGATAAGATGATGAATGGTAAAAAAGACGGTATTTTATTAGTTGTAAAAGAAACTGATGGAGAATTTGAGAGTTACGTCAATAAGATTAAAAACATCTCTGAAGAAAAGAACAAATCAGTAAAGATGTACAATACATTTCAACCTGATGGAAAAGAACTAGTTAACAGAGATACTTTTGAATACACATCCGAATTAAAAGGAGAGCGTCTATACTTCATTAAGGATGGTGAAGTACAAGACGAGCTAAATGTTAATGTCCTTACTGGAACTCAACTGAACGATGAAATCGAAAAATTTATTGATCAGAACAGTTAATAAGGGGTGAATCTTATGACAGATTCCGAGCTAATTTCAAAGTTCAAAGACCTTGAGGATATTTTTAATCTCAGTAATCTTGTAAATGATGCGCTAAGGACTGTTGGATGGATATTAGTTCGGGGACTTGCTGTCATAATTGATGGATTGGAAGAAGTAACGAACAATATCCTGTTAACAAAGACATTCTTTAATAATCCAGAAGTGGTTGAATTCGTTCAGACGATTCAACCTTTTTTGTTCGCTATTTTAGCTGGTAGCTTTTTATTTACAGGCTATCTGATCATTTTTCAAAAGAAATTCGATCGCGAAGGGTTCTTAATCAATTTATTTATCACACTATTAATTCTTGGGTTACTTTCCCCGACCATGATAAAAGTGAATGATTTTTCTGATGAAGCGATTGCTCAAACTAAGTCCAGTGATTTGTATAGCGAAAACGACCCTACGATTTCAAATAAAATTTTGCTTCAGAACATTCATGATTTAGTACTCTACGATAAAAAAGAATTTAAAGTAGCTGATCAGAAAGAAAAAATGAATAACATACCTGAATCATTAGTAAAAAACCTGAGGGTCAATGAGGTGTTTGATCAAAATGATTTTTCACTATCTGACACAGGAGTTAAACTTTCTGAGAGTTTTGTAATGTGGGACGGACAAAAAGCTGTGTTAGGCGAACTCGATCAAAGCGGTGTTGAATGGAACAACCAGTACTACTATCGCTATCATCCGAACTGGCTGACGATTCTTGTCACCCTTGGCGTGATGGGCTTCACCCTCTTCTCGATTGCCTACAAGCTGGCTCGACTTTCGTTCGAGCTGGCTTTTAATTATGTCCTGGCGATTTTAGTCGCTCCCGCCGACCTGCACAGCGGACAAAAGACGAAGAAAGTCATTCAAAGCATCCTGAATACATTCCTCGTCATTATCTTGATTTTCGTCTCGATTAAGCTCTACACGATTGGGACGGCTTATTTGGCTGATACACTCGACGGTCTCGCCTACTTGATCGCCTTGATCGCTTTCTCTGCCGCCTTGATTGATGGACCGAACATGGTCGAACGTCTTTTCGGGATTGATGCGGGTCTGAAACGTGGATGGGGTGTCGCACTCGGGGCGTATGCTGTCGGGAAAGGAACGGCAAAAGTCGGCGCTCGTGTTGCTGGACAGACGATGAAGAGTACATCACGCCCTACTACACCATCTGCCTCAGAAGCTGCCAGTACGAAGTTACCACCGAATCCGCCATCAGGTGGTGGCACACCGACGGGTCGTCCGGATCGTTCGTCTAACAGTGTGCCAGTTCGTTCGCAAGCACAAGAGCGAGCTTCACGATCAACTGGACAAGAGAACAAACGCATTAAATCCACTGATTTATCGACGCACGACACGAATTTGGAGAGTCCGACTGCAACAACATCAAAAGAGTCCATGCCAAGCCGTTCGAACTCCATCTCACCACAATCACCTGCGACTACTCCGTCATCATCGCAAACGCCTGTTGCACAACTGAAGATGCCCGATGGATCGATGAAGGAACAACCAACTACTTCACCTGATGCGTTCAATACCTCTGAAACAACTGTCGCATCGCAACCTACTTCACCGTCGGAACAACCGATTGGAACACGTGCACCTAATCCATCTTCTATTCACTCAGGATCAACATCTAACACGACACCTAAAGAGATATCACATACTCTACCCTCTTCAGGCGCGAGCAATTCTTCACCTTCTATCACTGAGTCGCAAGAGATATCATCCGGAACACAGCGGCAACGAAAGTCGATCTATCAGACACTGGAGACGACGACACAAAAAGAACTCAAGCACATCGAACAAACGCAGACACGTGTGACGTCAGAATCGTCCCGGATGTACTCGACCGATGTCCCGCGTCTAGACCCGAAAAAGGAGTGAGACCATGCAACAGCGCAAGTACCGGATTCCGAACGAAGTCACGACCGAGCTGAAGATCAATAAGATGCTCTATCTCTATGATTTACTCTTTCTCGTCGCTTTGATCATCGTCCGGTTAATTGCCCTACCGTTCATCCCGGACGCCTTACATCTTCCATTCACATTCTTCCTGGTCGCGTTCGGACTCTTCCTCGTCATCCGCCCAACGACGAATCCAGAGAAACGGATGATTCACGTTCTCTATTACGCGCTGATGAAGAAGAAAGACACGTATATCGCATTGACCGACGGCAAGGATGAATCGAAAGGGGCGTGATGGCATGAGTTTATCGGAAGAGAAACGATCTAAAACAATTCCGACGACAGACATTACTTGGCTCGATGAGATGCAATTGACGAAACCACCAGCACGGAAGGAAAAACGCATCCGGATCCCGCCATCTGTCGCTTCTCTGCTACCGATCGTTGATGCCACAGCGCTCGATGGTTTCGAGATGCAGGATGGAACATACTGCGATATCATTCAGCTGACTTCAAAGGATATCTATGGGTTGTCCGAAACCGAGAAGGACCATGACATCTTCTCCCTCGCCTATCTGTTGCAGGCGTACATTCATCCGTTAAAGGTGATTCCGCTCAATACACCGCTTAATCTCGAAACACAGAAACAACGCATCGAACGACAGTTGCGGCAAAATCAAAACGCCGCCTATCATCCGTTTTTGCAAAAGAAGAAGCAAGAATTGATCTACCTCGAGGAGCATCGCACCAATCGCGATTATCTCCTCTTTTTTTATGCCCCGGATGAGGCGATGCTGCGGGAACGGAAGCATCAATTGACGAAACTCCTTCGACGCAGCAACCCGATGGTCGAACTGACACTCGAACAGAAAATCCATGTGTTGTTCCAGCTGCACAACCCGAATACGAAACCGACCCAGGACGGAAAGGAGTGATGGCGTCATGTGGCGTACGCGTTTCCTACGGAAGCAGGATCCAGAGACAATCAAACGACAGGATGGTTACAACCCGACTTTTGTCCAAGTCATCCAACCGCAAGGCGGACTCCGCTTCGAACCGAACTATGTCCGGACCGGTGATGGCTATCTTGCCTGCCTCCATGTCTATAAATATCAATCGACCGTCTACGACTTCTGGCTCGAACCCATCCTCAACCTCCCCGGTGTCCTGACGACGCTCGACATCGGGACGGCGGATAAACGGGAGATGATCCGGACCATCAACAAGTCGATGGCCGAGCAGAATACGCGCTTCGAGAACGCAAAGGACAACGTCGACCGGATCGATGCGCGGGAAACGTACAAAGAATTGAATGAACTCTATGAACAGATTACGCAAGGCGAGACGATGAAGTATTTGCACCTCCGGCTCTATGTCAAAGCGAAGACACTCGACGTACTCGAACGCCAAGTCCAGGATGTGATGGAGGAACTCGAGGCACGGAACTTCCGTGCAACCGTCTTCCTGAACGAACAGGAATGGGAATGGCAGAGTCTGTTCCTCAGCTACGAGCAACAACAAAAACTACCGAACCGACGTCGCGGCAAAGAGATCCCTTCACTTTCAATCGCGGGTGGTTATCCGTTCCACTTCACGTCGCTACAGGATCCGACGGGAACCTACTATGGGACGACTGACACGAACGGGAGTGTCATCTTCGACTTGTTCCATAAGGACAAACAACGGAAGTTCTACAACGCCTTGATGATCGGCAAGATGGGCTCCGGGAAGTCCACGTTGCTCAAGAAGACAGTTCTCGATCAAGCGATCAAAGGGAATCACGTTCGCATCTTAGACGTGACGGGCGAGTTCTCCGACCTCGTCCGGCAACTGGGTGGGAAGGAGATTGCACTCGACGGATCCGCTGGACGGATCAATCCGCTCCATGTCTATAAGACGGTCACACATGCCGACGGCTCGGCAGATGAGGCGCTCTCGTTCATGCAACATTTGTCGAAGATTGCGGTCTTCTATCACT
The DNA here is from genome assembly GCF_001423925.1 of Exiguobacterium sp. Leaf187. Taxonomy (NCBI): domain Bacteria; kingdom Bacillati; phylum Bacillota; class Bacilli; order Caryophanales; genus Exiguobacterium; species Exiguobacterium sp. Leaf187. The sequence continues at coordinate 87,376 of NZ_LMPR01000002.1, forward strand.
ACATCAATCCAGCAGCTACGCAAGAAGAAGCGAACGAGTTCGAGATCCTACTCCGACAGCTCTATCTTGAGAAGGGACTGTGGAACGAGGACGGTGACGCGCCGATCACGACGCACCCAGCAAACACCTATCCGGTCTTCTCTGACTTCTTAGCGCTCGTCCGCTCTGAATTGTATGCGGACGATTCGCGGACGACGATCCGCGAGACGATCAGTACGAACCGTGTCCGCCGTCTTGAGAACATCGAGCTCGCGATTACGAACCTCGTCCACAACTACGGCAACATCTTCGACGGACATTCCTCGATCGAGCGATTTGACGAGGAAGCGATCGTCTCATTCCCGCTACGCAACCTGACCAATCTGAAAGACGAAATCTTTCAGGCACAGGTCTTCAACCTGATGAACATGCTTTGGGACGGGATGATCCTCAACGGTGCCGGACAACTCCGTAGCTACAATCAAGGCGAGCTGTTGATCGAGGATGCCTTCAAATATCTGATTGTCATCGATGAGGCGCATCACCTGATCAATACACGCGATATCGCACAACCCGCCATCCTGTACCTGCAACAGTTCATGCGGGAAGCACGGAAATACTTCGGTGGTATCTTCTTCGCTTCCCATTTGATCACGGACTTTGTCCCGACCGGTTCGAAGTCGGAGAACGCAGAAAACGTCAAGACGTTGTTCCAGCTAACGCAGTATAAGTTCATCGGCGAACAGGATGCCGAGAGTATTCCGACGATCCAGACCGTCTTCGACGGACAGTTGACGGAGAGTGAGACGCGGTTGATCCCGTCGCTCGAGACAGGACGGATCGTCCTCAGTATCTCCGGTGTGAAGACGCTGATTTTCGATGTCGATGTCTCACCTGAGGAGCTGACCCTGTTCGGAGGTGGTGCCTGATGTGGAGTACGCTCCGGCAGTCGGCACGTGTCGCCGTCCGGATGAAATGGCGACTCCTGACCTTGAAGTACCGTTTGATTGCTCTCGGCATCGCGCTCCTGCTCCTCCTGTTGATCATCCTCGTCGCAGGCATTCTCGATACGTTGACCGGGATCGAGAATGAGCAGACGACGGAGACACCCATCGCTTACTCGGACGCGAGCCTGCAAGTCAGTGATGATGTCCTACAATACCGCGAAGCGATCGCACGTGAATTAAAGAAAGAACAGCTTGAGGGACAGACGAACGTCGTCCTTGCGTTGATGATGCAGGAAAGCGGCGGACGCGGGAACGATCCGATGCAAGCGAGTGAATCGAAGTGCGGACGGATTGGCTGCATCACCTCTCCTGACGAGAGCATTCAGTACGGCGTGAAACACTTCGTATCCGTCTTCCGGGAAGCGAACGAGGATGTTAAGCTGACGCTCCAAAGTTACAACTTCGGAGGTGGCTTCATCGATTACGTCCAAGAAAATGGAGGACGCTATACGAAACAACTCGCGATTTCTTTTTCACAGATGATGTACCAACGCGTCAAGAAGAGCGGTATCTATCAGTGCCATCGTCCGAGCGCAATCGAGCATCAAGCCTGTTATGGTGACATCGAGTATGTCGATGCCGTCCTCCGTTATCTGACACCGACCGTACTGGCAGAAGGCAAGACAGGACCGATTAAAGGCAACCTCCATGCTCCGCTCGACATCCCACTGCAGATGACGTCGGGATTCGGTTCACGGATTGTTTTCGGAAAGACGGACGTTCATACGGGCATCGATTTCAGCTGTCACGATACCGATACCGTGCATGCCGTCCGTTCCGGTACCGTCACCTATAGTGGCTTGCGCGGACCGTATGGACAGCTTATTCAGATCAAACAAGGCGACTGGATCACCGCTTACGCCCACCTTTCTGCACGCCAGGTTAAGGCGGGGCAAAAGGTTGAAGCCGGACAAGCAATCGGAATGTGCGGGTCGACCGGACGTTCGACGGGCAATCATCTGCACATCGAATTCAAGACGAGTGATTGGTCCGGACACATTGATCCGGCACCACTGTTTTCGCTATAAGGAGGGATGAACTATGGCATTGACGAGTCGTCATCTCCTGTGGCTCGTATTGTTCTGTCTGTTGCTGTCTGTCAGTGCCAATGTCTATCAATATCGCTCCATGGCATCAGATGAACCGCATCGAATAGTCGAGAATGTGTTACCAAAAACGACGGTGTCAGATCCGTCTATCCCGACTGATGAACAAGAGCAAGAACAGAAATTGAGCATCTCTAAGAGCGCGGAACGCTTCATCACGTTCGCCTTCACATGGAAGGACGGGACCTATCCAACACGCAAACGACAAGCCTATCAGTATATGTCGGAGTCCATTAAACGGACGTTATTTGCGAGTAGCGGAAGCGATAGCAAGTTTACCGCCTCCGTCTCGGACATCGAAGTCTTTCCAAGTCAGGACGATCCGGAGCATTGTCTCGTCCGCTTCCAACGGACGTTGACGATCGATGCCAATGGTTATGAAGAGACGTCTGAAGAATTAGTTGAACTGACCTTTACGCATCAAGACGGTCGTTACATCGTCGATCAGATGAAGAGTCTTCAAACGTCAGGAGGTGTCTAAATGCAGACAAGAAAACGAAAGACGCTGACCCGTGACTGGTCGCGTTTGTATCTCGGAACAGGACTGTTCTTCTTGATCGGCTTTCTGTTTTTCGGCTTATCCTCCCTCTTCTTTGCTGAGGAACAACCGATCAATGCGACACCTATCGGCGAAGAACAACGGTTGACGAATGGACAGACGGTTACGCTTCTCAACTGGTCTCACGATGAGGAACGGAAGCAAATGCGAGTCCGTCTCCAGTTCGATCAACCTCAAGACTACGCGTCAAAGCTTGTGGCACGAATCGCGTACAAGGAACGACCAACAGATGAGCAACGCGTCCGCGTCGTCTATCAGCAGGACGAGCACTACGTCTTCGAAATCAAAGATGTACCGCGTGACTTTGATCAGCTAGCACTACGCTTGTATGTCATTAAGCCTGAACAGTCACTCGAGAAGCTGCGTGCGACGAAGCGAGAAGATTCTCTCGTCGAATCACTCTATATGGATCAGCGACGCGTCTTAAGGACGTCACTTTCTATTCAACAAGCAGACGACTACACGCAACTTTTTCTCGCTGACGAGCATCTGCAAAGTCAAAAACGGATCAAAAACACGAAGCGTGAACAGACGGAACAAGCTTCCCTCATCCAACAGATCGAACAGGACATCGAGGCAAAACAAGCCACCTTACCCGACCTGACACTCGATGAACAAGTCGAACGTGAGGATGAAATCTTCAATCTGAAGCAAGACAAAGAGGACGCACTGTTACGACAAACGGAATTGAAAAAACAACTCACACAAGAAGAAAAAAAGCAGACTCAACTGCGCATTAAAGCACGTGAACTGAAATGGTAAGGTGGCAAACACCGTGCCAAAATGCCGTTTTTAGTGGCACGCGGTGTGACCTTTTGGCGATTTTGATGATATCAAGGAAACACTAGGCTCCGCCTAGGCTAGCACGCTGAGTGATAGCAGTTTCCCCTTATGCTCTTTTTTCACGATTTTAGATCCATTTTGCTTTTTACTGCTTCTGATTTTTGGCTGGAGAACTTGATCGTTCTTCTATCTAGTCCAATAAAAAAACGAGCGTCGCGGCTCGTTGAATGTGTTCACGGATTATCTTTTTAACGACTCAAATACTTTCAACATGACATAAAACGAACCAAAACTAAAAGCTAATCCGAACAACGCGAGCACCCAAACCGACATCTTCCATCTCCTCCTCTCATCCTTATACAGCATTCGGAAGCGTGAGGTTTCAACGACTGGAAAAATTTATTAATTCATACCGATTGATTCTTTCTTTGCACTAGAAGCGTCACTCATATCAACTGAGAGAGATTCACGTGTGCGTGCCTTCGCATACAGGACTTTTAAAAGTTCCACGATCAAGGAGACGCTCACGGCTTCTCCAAGTGCGTAACTCTGTTCGATGATGGATTGCATATGTTTCCTCCGTTCTTTGTCTAAGTAGGATTGCCGTTCTCACTTCTAATGACAGGAGGAACGAGTGAATTGTTCGGAAAACTTTTCATTTTTTTAAATCATTAAGACTGACTTTCCTGATGGAAGGGGGAAGACGAATGGATCTCTTGATACGCGACATCGATCCCTTATTCGTCAAACAACTCGACGAACAGGCAGAGAAACAGATGTGTTCCCGACAAGAATTATTGAAAGGTTTGCTGACCACCTGGTGCGCAGACGGTGTCCAGTCGACACAGGTCGCACGCCTCGAACGACAGCTCGAAGCGAATACCTTGCATCTGAAGCGGAGTGCAACCGAACTCGAACACTTGACTACACTCTTCCGTGAGGTGATGCAGGATGAGTAACATTCCCGGCGTCATCATCAAGTCGAAGTTTAAGTTACCGCAAGAAAACCGACGTGCGCGTCGTTATACGACCTACCTCAGCTACATCGATCGACCAGAGACGAAAGCACGGTCGCATCAATTCGAGAACTATCACGACTATATGGAAGATGAACTGAAATCAAGTGGTCTCTTCACAGCGACACAAGACCGATTGAATGCGACTGAACGAGAGCAATTACGCGATATCTTCCGTCGGGCACAAGAGAACGGCAGCATCCTTTGGCAAGATGTCATCTCGTTCGATGAGACCTGGTTACAGGAAGTCGGCGTCAAAGAAAATCGTTACATCGATGAACAACGGTTGATGCAGGCGACACGGAACGCGACCGCGCTGATGATCGAAAAGGAACAGATGCTGCATGCAACATGGACCGCTGCGATTCATTACAACACGGATAACATCCACGTCCATGTCGCGACAGTTGAGACGATGCATCCACGTGAACGGGGCAAACGTAAACCAAAAACGATTGAGAAGATGAAGGCACAAGTCGTCCAAACACTCGCCGATCGGACACGGGAACAGGAGAAGTTGAATGCCTTTATCCGTGATGAAGTCCTCGCGCACAAACGAAATCATGCAACACTATCCGTTTCAAATCGCGTGCTACATCCGGAACTCGTACGCCAGTATAAAGCGATTCAGAAACAATTACCGGACGACAAGCGGCAACGGTATTACAACATGAACAGCATGCACGAACTGCGTCCTTCACTCAATCAGTTCACCGACACATATCTTGCGACGCATTTCGAGAAAGAACACGCCGCGTTCAAGCAACGACTCGATACGGAGGTCGCATTCTACGAACGGAGTTACGGTTCGGCATCTCAAGCATCGGCTTATCGGAAGACGAAAGAACAGGATCTCTATACACGAATGGGAAACGCCATCCTGTCCGAGATGCGTGAATCGTCTAAGTCACCTCAGGAGCTTGCAAAGATGAAGACATCCTCACCTAAACAAAAAATCCAAGCAGCGTTTCGACGTGAACGGATCATGCAAGAGACACTCTATCGAATCGGACGACACATGAACGATGAGTGGGAACACATACAAAATCAAAAAGCGTTTGAACTTCTGCAGCAAGAAATCGATCATGATCGATAAAAGAAAAAGTCACCCTTACGACAAAAGGATGACAACCAGAATTTTTTTATCGACGATTCATTTGAATCGCATAGTCACTCAAACGCTGGAATTCTTCATTGTACATTCGATTCAATCTTGATTTGGAGAGTTTGTAAAGAATAGCATACGCCCATTTCGGTGTATCCACTATCAAATCGATTTGTAGCTCTGTTTGATTCTGTTTCGATTGCAAATGGTATTGACCAATCATCGTTCCGATCTCATTCGCAGTTCTGAGATCAATGAAGGAAGGTGCTTCGATTTTCTCGATCCAAGCATCAGCGGAATACCTTTTTCCACGATGCTCTTGGATGACTTGAAGCTTCTGACCTGCGTATGAATATTGCAATGGTTCTCCGTTTGCATAGATATGATCCTTAGTAATATTGCTCCAACTCAGAATGTGTTCATTCTTCGTCAGGTAATCGTATACCTCTTCAATAGGGGCATCAATCAATAGAATAGAATCGTAAAAATGAACTTTTGACATGTTTGTACCTCGCTTTAACTAATTTATCTGTTCATCATATCATTCGAACGGAGTCCTGTTTCTTTGGCAGCCATTTTTACAGTTCATGATTGTATAGGAAGGAGCATACAGATGGAGGAAACGAAGCAAGTACGAATTCGGATGAGTGATGTGACCGCTGAATTTTTAGAAGAGTATCGGGAGCGAGAACGGTTGTCCGGGATCGGTCCAGCCATCGATCACATCATCCGCGACTATCAGGAGATGATCAAAAAGCAATGGGACTTGAACTATGTCAGTCGTTCCGTCTCGAAACAAATCGAGCAAGAGTTGACGTCTTTTTGGGATGAACAGATCACGAAAAGTCTTTCTCCGTTACGAAAAAGCGTCCAACAGACGGATTTTCAAACACAGGTATTGATCGAACTGGTACAAGCTTTGATGCAGACGGAGAGCATCGAGGACATCATCCCGACGACCGAATACCGTCCCTCTTTCCTCGAGACAGCAGAGACGGCTGTCAAACGGCGAATCGACCAACGCAAGCAACATAAGCATTCGGATAAAGAAAGGATGACTCACAAATGAGACGACTCGAAGCCTTCACACTCGCAACATTTCTCGAATTGCATCCGACCCACGTCACTGTCATGATTCATCAAACGCCCTATGACATTCCCCTTTCACAGGAGGAACACGTACTACTGCAACTCTTGCAGGAAGAACCCTTGGTATTACTTCCGGTATCACGTAATCACCGTCAGTTATTACTCAATCGACTGGCTACCGACCCGATGGTATTAGAAGAGTTGAACGATTTTGAAGGTGCTGCTGATTCGTCCGTTTCGTCGGAAGGGGCGTGAGTGGTATGGCATACAAGAAGAAGACGCGTGAGGATTACCAGAAGGAAGTCCAAGCGTTGACCGATAAGATGGAGACACAGCTCGCCTCCCATTTCGTCAGTCAGGAGAGCATCAAGGAACACCTCGACTTCATGAGCCGGTTCCATCGCTACTCGACGCGGAACATGCTGTTGATCGAGGAACAGTTCCAAGGTGCCCGTGCCGTTGGTTCCTATGCGTACTGGGAGAAGCAAGGTGTCCAGGTCCAAAAGGGTGAGAAAGGGATTAAGATCTTCGTTCCCTCCCCCGTTACGTTCATTAAACGAGAGACGGAGTGGGTGGCGTGGAAAGACGCCACGAAGACGGAGCAAAAACGTGCCAAGGAAGGTTCTCTTCCGACGCGGAAAGCGATGTACTACAAGATTGGTCATGTCTTCGAGTACACACAGACCGATGCTCGGGAGAAAGGACTCGAAGTTTCCGAACTCTTCGCTTCCTATCATCGAAATGGATCGCTTCGTGAGGCGGAATCGTTTCGCCGCGCGTTGAACGGGATTGCTGAGACACAAGACGTAAAAATACTCGATCAGCCACTCAGCGAGCTTGGTACGGCGAAAGGATGCTTCTATCCGGAACTGAACGCGATCGCCCTCAATCCGCGAAATTCGGATATTGAGAACGTAACCATCCTGATTCATGAACTCGCGCATGCCAATCTGCATAACATGGAGCGAAATGAAGAACGCGGAATTGAGTTGAATCCGCATGAGAAGGAATTCCAAGCGGAGATGGTCGCTTACACGGTCGCAGCACACTTTGGTTTTCCGACGGACGAGTTTTCATTGTCGTATCTCGCCAACTGGACGCAAGGCAGAGACTTGCGCGATAGGGAAGACTTGTTGCACGAAGTCCATCAGACATCCGGTCATTTCATCCGTGAGATCCATACTGCGCTCGAGCAGGAGCAAGTCTTGGAACGCGAAGCATCACCTATTAAAATAATTGAGTACATCGAACAGAAAGCACAGATCACCGAGCACGGATTACCGTTAACCGAACGATTGGAGCAAATCATGCAACATTCATCGGAGGACGTCGGTGCTTACCTGACGAGCATCGCTAAGCAGGACACGCAGCAAGATCTATCGTCTTTTGACGAACCGATGATGCTCGTCCATGGAGCGACAGATTTTTTCGAGCCGTTCGCAAAAGCCAACGATCGGGACTTCGACGAACATGAGACCGTCGCCTATACACTCGTCATCCCGGGCGAAGAACCGATCAGCCAACACTTCCGCGTCCTCGATGATGCGATGGGACCGTACCATCACATCCTGAACACAGAAGTCGTCAGTAAGGAGACCGAACAAGTACTTGAAAAGGCATGGTACGACGAGATGATTTCGACGGAAGATCGTGATTTAGAAAAGGTCCGACAAATCGTGACGCGTCAATTCAATGTACCAGAGCAAGATTTCCGTAGCCGTTAAAAACATGTCCTCTCCTCTTTTAAAATCAAGTACTATAAAAAAGTAGGATAAAACTGACAATACAGACAAGACGGAGGATTGACCATGACTAACAATCAAGCAATTGCTTATGCTGTTATCGCAATGGAGCAACTCGGCTATACACGTGAACAAATCGAAAAGGTCCAAGCGAGTATGTTGTCTGAGATGGACTGGACAGATGAAAAAACAGCAGAAAAGAAAGCAAACGCAATCTTAAACGGATAAAGTTGAAGATGAAGAGCCACAGTGCCTAAACTTAGGAGTACTGTGGCTTAGTTTTATAGAGTTGTTTTTTTAGATATAGAGATTTCTAAAATTCAGCTTATCACTTCATAAAAGGAAGACTGTAAACTAATTCTGAAATACCAGTAACGATTGTTATAAAATCTGCATAGCCAGTTAATGTACTTGAAGCCTTTAAGGAAACTAGATAAGAACGTATTCTACCTTTTTTAGGCTCTGATTTCATCATTTCTTCACGAATTCCCTCTACTAGCTCTGAAACCTCTTGTTTTTCATTCCTCTGATCTTCACCATAAAACAGTTCTGTTTTCTGAAGTAATTCAGTTAACAAACAATCTAGTTGAATTGCTGATTCTTTTTCAATCGTTTTATTTACATTCATAATAAACTCATTATTGCTACCAAAGGCAGCTTGAATATGGTTATCAGATCCGTAAACTGTTATGTTCTGGTTCTGCTGATGTCGATCACTCATATAATCTTTCAACCTTTCTGCTGCATTTGAAGCATCCATTAAACTTACGAATACATCTCTTCCTTCATGATACAATCTTTCAATCATTAGAAAATTTGAATCTTGAAAGTTTGCGCCACTCCATCGATCAACAATGTCATGATATACCGTGCCAAATTGATGATTACTTAATATTGATATTCTACCGATATTGTTCAAAAGATTTACATCTCTTATAAAAATTGAATCAGCATTTATACTTTTTATAATTACGTTCAAATCACTTATAAACGTATTTAGTTTCCTTGTTGCTCTTTCGTACATTGCTCTGAGGTTGAATGGCACTGTTTGATAGTAATTATTTTGTTTTAGCTCACATATTGTCTTATCAAATAGACTTAATGTTTCCTCAGAAAAAACAACCCATTTTTCTAAATCTTCAATAATATCTGCTAAAGTTTGGTCACTGTATTCAGAAGATCCTCCAAAAATACTTTGCGCCATAAATGTACCTCTTTTTCCCTTATCTTTTTCTTCGTGTCTTAAAATTAATTTATCTACACGATCACCACATATATATCTATCATCGTCCCAGCCTTCGTATCTAACTCCTTACTAATTCTTATACGATCAACCATATACAACATATTCATATCTTCTTTTCCCGCCTAATCTCTCACACTTTAAGCCATGATTATATTCATATCCATTTATTAATAGAACATCTAAGCTATACGCTTTAATCTCTCTATATCGTCTCTCTCTCTTATAGAATGGAATACATTCAAGATGCTCCAGGTATTTATATTTTGCATACTCAACATCAAGCCCACGGTTAACTAACAAGATATATCCAGCACGTTTGCCACCTGACATGGCAATGTTGTAAGCTGCTTTAATCATTACATGATTCGTTTTAAGCCTTAGTTCATCTAACTTCTTGCTAACTGGTGGATACAATAACCTTGCGATCTCGTTTAACTCTTTCAATTGCTGGTCAGTCATTTCCTCATCACTATACATCTTGTATAGTCTTAGATACTCTAATTCGTATTCAGATAACCACCCGATGCGATCCGGCATAATAACACCTCCGATTTAAGAATCTATATTTAAAAGAAATTATGAACATCTTCAGAATCCTCATTCAAGTTCAATCTTCTTCTCCCCTAGATCTTTTCCTGATAATCCTTGAGTTGCTTTCAAGGTGACGACTGCCTTCGGGTCCTCGATATCGTAAGCCATAATCCCTTTTGCAGTACCACCTGGTTTGATATCATCCAGCTGATGCTCTAAATAAGAAGCATACTTCTCTTCTTGTGGCGTCATCCCTACCTCTAACTTATTGATTGTATCCGTTCCTTCCTGTGTCGCTTCGAAGCAAGCAATCCAGACATTCATCCCATTCAGTGGCTTCTTGCTGTCGTTCGTCGTCTCATATGTGAAAACGATTTGTGGTTTTTCGCGGAAATACTCTTTACTTGGCTCAAGTACTTCTGTCGAAAGAATCTTGACGGTCGCCATGTCGATCTTTAACGTGTCGTCTTTGAAATAGACATCTTCTTTTTTCGGTTCTGCCACCTCGACCTTTTCAGTCGGATTCGCTGCTTTTTTCGGTGGATCTTCTATTGTCTCTTGTGTGCCGCATCCAACGAGTGATAACCCTAACCCAACGATGACGACCGCTTGTCCTAACTTATTCATCTGCTTCAGCTCATTTCTTTTTTAATCTTCCCATAGTTCTTCCATCAGCTCATCGATTTCATTCGAGAGTCGCTGCCGTTCACGGTCGTCCTTCTCGATATGACCATACTCATCCATCCAGATGACATCACCGGACTCCACCGTCATCGGAAAGCGGGAAATCAGAATGTCGCGCATCCCATCGTCGAACTCGACGACGACCCACTTCCCTTCAATTCGATCGATAATCCCTTTTCGCTTACTCATTTCGACTTCTTGATCGTGTAGGACGATCCGTTCCCTTCAAAGACGATCGTGCCACTCTTATCCGTCCGCAGCATCGTCGCCTTCGCGCGCTTCAGGTTTGTCACGACTTCCTTCGTCGGATGACCATAGGCATTCTTCCCGACACTGATGACGGCGTACTTCGGTTTAACGTACTTGAGGAACGTCGCACTCGTCGATGTCTTCGCCCCATGATGCCCAACCTTGAGGACGTCTGCACGTAGCGTCTTCTTCTTCGCGATCATGTCTTGCTCCGACTTCAGTTCCGCGTCTCCCGTGAACAGGAACGTGTTCTTCTTATAGGCGACATGTAGGACAGCACTCCAGTTGTTCAAATCACTCTTCGCATACTCTTTAACCGGTCCGACGAATTGCGCCTTTACGCCTCCTTTGACCGGAAGCGAGACGCCAGCCTTTGCTGTCTTAATCGTCAACTTCTCGCGCTTAACCGCCAACAAGAAGTCCTTGTAGGCTTGCGTCGTGTGCTTGACCTTCGGTGCATAGACGCTCTTGACCTTGAATGAGTCGAGGACTTCATCGAGTCCCCCGATGTGATCGGCATCTGGATGCGTCGAGATCAACACCTCGATGTCACCGACCTTCTGTTTCTTCAGATAAGTGACGAGTGCATCGCCTTTCCCTTTATTGCCGCCATCGATGACGATATCTTCACCGCTCGGCATCTTGATGTAGATCGCATCGCCCTGACCGACATCGATATAGTGGACCTTGATTTTCGGTGTCGCTGCCTCTGCGCCTTGCAGTGGTCCAACGAGCAATCCAATACTTGCGAGCGCTAAGCTAGCCCCCATCCATTTTCGCTTCACCTTTCATCGCTCCATTCTCGATTTGTAAGTTATCTTCAGTATACAGTGAATACCAGGATAAAGTTGGTTATATTTCCCACCCACTTATTTTTATTGATAGGTTAGTTTATATGTAAGTCTATACAAAAAAACAGACCTTAATGGGTCTGCTTGTTAAAGTGTGTCTGCATGAAGTCTGTCAGTCGATCAACATCAATGAACCATGTCACATGCTCAACCGAACCATCCACTTCTCGTACGAATCGAAGCTGGGCATCAATCAATGTTACCTTATCTGGTACCTGTTTCTCCTTTGCTTGATCCATGACCTCAAACATCTCAATTATACTCATGTACTCCACCCCTAATCGTTTTGTTAAGCACAGCATAGAATGATTTTAGAGTCTGTACGAATTACCTTAGATAAGATAAGCGAAATGATATGTAAGATAACTGGGTCATTACGAAACAATGTACGATTAATTTTTCACACATAAAAAAAGAAACGACCTTTTGAAGATCGTTACTGTCATAAAAATGATTAGTGTTTCCTACGCACATCGAATCAATAGAGATAAATAAGTACACCTACGATCAAAATGAACGGAACCAATAATATCTTACCGGTCCGGCTCAAAAAGCTCTTCTTTTCTTTTGTAAACAAGAAGTCGATCAATAAGAAAATTCCAAATGCAATCGGTACGAGGTAGAGTAGAGGGGCATTTGTAAGTGCTGCACCTAATACATCAGTCGATCCGTCAAATTTCATATGTAGTTTCTCCTTTTTAGATATCCTCGCATACGACACATCATTCACGACCGAAGCACTAACGACGATCTCATACGTGGACAAGAATCTTTCCTTTAGTATGCCATTCCTTCCACTAAACCCTAACCTTTTATTTTTCTTTTTATAATTCTATGTAACGCTCCGTGCCCTCCGTCGCAAGGAACAGGAACGTAGAAATCCCTCGCGCAGGCGAGTCGCAGCTCTCGTTATCGGTTCGAAGCAGTGCGATGAGGATGTTGCTGTGTGCAGCCTACAACCTCACGCATGAGCTCGAAAGTCTTTATGTCGTCCGCATTACTATGGAAACATCAATCCTCTATCCATAGAACTCCGTCCATTCACTCACTTCTTCGCTCATCCATGCATTGCAAAACTTCTTCAATTCTGTCACAAAATAATTTTTCCAAAATATAACTTTGTATACAATTGTAAATTACATAAAATCGTTATATTATAAAAGGTAATAAAGTATTGTGAACGTATGAAGAGTAGAAATGCTTGTATCTGGAAAAGTATATTTATTTGCAACAATCCATGATGAGAAAATGGATTGGCACAACCCAGTTCCTGCTTATGGAGAAGTTCTTATTGAAGATGGCGAATATATTCAAACTGTAGTTGATACGTATGAAACTGCATTTGAGAATCAAACGATCTCACCTATCATGGGGAGACACGATGAACTCGAGTTAAAAGAATGATTTGTTGAGGAACAAGCCACTCAATAAGAACACTTAAACTTTTTTAAAAATAATCTTTATCAAAGGAGAGCGTTTTATGGGTAAATTTAAATGGATGGGTGTTTTAGTAGTATTGGTTGTTCTATTTTTTGTGTTTGACCCTTTTCGTGGGGAACCACCAAACCCCAAAGTAGAAGCACAAGGAAAAGATATTCCAACGGTTCAAGGATCATTTTGTTGGGATGGTCTATTGCGCAACCAATGTGTCGATAAAGTATATGTCGACGGACTCGATATGACGAAAAAAAGCAAACCAACTGTAGTATCCTCAAATAAAAAAATCAATATTTCGTTTGAAGACGAACCGGAATCTATTGAGATCGTTCGTTGGAAAGATAAGCAAGATGCTGAAAAAGTTACTTTAACTGGCGATGCCGTTACTGTCCCGAAAGAAACAGGAACGTATGCCTATGAAATCAAAGCAAAGTGGTCCAATGGTGACGGACAATTCGCTTTTTTGGTTAAAGTAGACTAACCCCCTCCCCTTTCCCCATACTTCCTCTTCTACCAACAGTCAATTGGCTGTTGGTTTTTTTTATTAATAACCAAGTATTTGTGATAAGACCTATATTTTAAATTAATTATTTCTATTTTTAAAACGCTCCGTGCCTTCCGTCGCAAGGAACAGGAACATAGAGATGCCTCGCGCAGGCGAGTCGCAGCTCTCGTTATCGGTCCGGCAGGAGGGCAGCGGTGCGATGAGGATGTTGCTGCGTGCAGCCTACAGCCTCACGCATGAGCCCGAAAGCTCTTCTTGAGTTATACAATCAGTAGAAAGAAGATCACTACCTATCTACAGGAGGATTGATTCACTTCAATCAACTATCTCTCCTCGAACCTTCATCCACTCCACTACTTGTCTCACTACTGCATCCTCTATCACACCCTTCTACATAGAAGAGACCAGATGTACTTTCTCACCCGCAGTGGATCCATCCACTGCGGGTCTCTCATTGCCCTTGGATTCGGGACGAATCCATTCCTTACTCGCTTGCGCTCTCTCAAAAGAAAAACGACATCGTTTTTCGTCCATGCCCTCGCGCGCGGACAGGACGGGGTTGTCCCGTCCGTCTACGCTTATCATCCTCTTTACAGAACACCTTGTGCTTTCAAACTGACGTATTCTTCTCCGGCACCGACGATGATATGGTCGAGCAACTGAATACCGACGATGCGTCCGACCTCAACGAGCCGTTCGGTCACCTCAATGTCCTCCCGTGATGGATGTGGGTCACCGCTCGGATGCTGATGGCTGACGATGAGCGACGTCGCATTGTTGAGGATGGCGGACTTAAAGATTTCTCTGGGATGGACGACGCTCGAATTGATACTTCCGACGTGTGCACGATGGACAGCAATGACGCGGTTCTTCGTATTGAGTAGGATGACAAGGAACACCTCACGGTCATCGTCCTGGATGAAGCGTTTGGCGACACAGAACGCGTCCTCGGGTGACGTGATGTGCGTCGTCTCGAGCGCGACGTCCGGCTCACGAACCTCTTGGCGGATACGAGTGATTTCAACGAGTGTAGTCAGTTTCATGGGAAAGCTCCTTTCGCGAGTGGGATGCAGTCCGACACGGTGCCGTCACGGTGCCGTCCTGTTGACGGGAACGCAGCGAGCGTCGCGAGACGGCGCAAGGGTGACCGCAGGGAAAGATCAAAAAAAGCGGACAGCGCACCGGGACGAAGGCTTCCGGAGCCCGCGAGCGAAAAGCTTTGCTTTGAGCCAAAACGCGGAGGAAGACGAGGAACGGCAGCGGCTTTTTTTGATGGCCCTTG
>NZ_LMPR01000002.1:102592-116826 GCF_001423925.1 Exiguobacterium sp. Leaf187
CTTTGAAAGGATCATTTATCGCCTTACGAATACCGAATAAGACAGCAAGAACTAGTAAGTAGCGTTATAATGAAGGACGCAATGACAGACTGAACAGTAAAGGAGTACACTCATGAAGATTTCTTACATAGCGATTCCCCTTGCCGTCCTATTGATGGCAGGATGTACAGATACGGAGACGACCTCACCTCCACCCGATCAAACGGAGCAGGTAGCGCAACAGGACGACACGACTACACAAAAGACCGAAGCGAAGAAGAACTCCGATCAACATCCAGAAAAAAAGGCTGATACTCGTACAACCAAGCAACCAAAGGAGACGAATGCGTCAACGGAATCAAAAACGACGACTCCGCAGGATTCTTCCACAGGATATAAGAAAATTACGGTCGATGGCGGAGACATGTCCGGTAGTCGTCAGGCGAACGTTGTCGTCGACATTGGGTTCGGTGACCGGAAATACTGGGCGTTCACGAATGAGCATGGACAGCTGGTCCGCGTCATCGCGAAGAAGATCGTCCTCCAGAATGATGCGACGGAAGACGTCACGCGTGATGGACGCTACTACTCGGACGAGGCGAAAGTGCCTGGCGTCGAACGTGCGGATCTCGATGAAGGACATATCATCGCCGATTCGCTCGGTGGTGTCTCAAACGCCTACAACATCACACCACAGAACAGCACCTTGAACCGTCATGGTGATCAGGCGTACATGGAAGACGTCATCCGCAAGGCAGGTGGCGCGACGAACTTCGAGGCGCAAATCACTTATCCGGATACGTCGACGATGATTCCATCCGCGTATCAGTATACCTACACGGTCCGTGGGAACACCGTCGTCGACCGGTTCAAGAACGGTAACCCGGACGAGACGAATGCGGCACTCGGCCTGACGAAGAAAAAGGATAAAAAAACAGAATCGTCAGCGAAGCCCTCTGCCGATACCACAGCGACCGAGGATGTCTCGCGCGTCGATACTGACGGCAATGGTCAAGTGACGATCCAGGAAGCGAAGGACGCAGGCTTTGCGATGCCAATCACGGAGAAGCACTGGCTGTATCAATATATGCGGGACAACGATCATGACGGCATGGTCGGAGAATGAATCCTCCATCCAATCGAATAGTCGAAACATATTAGGGCAGTGACGAGATACTCGTCGCGCCTTTTTTCGTCTCCAGAAACGGAGGCATTGATGAGACGTCGAAAAAGCAGATTGAAAACAAGAGAAACGAGGAACATAATAAGAACAAATGTTCTTATTATGAAAAGGAGTGATTTTGATGATTTATGAAGACCGTGGCAACAAGAAGATATCAAACTTGCTGAGCACGATCCTCACTGTCTACAAGCTTCAAGACCAAAAAAATAAAAACTAATATTTATAAAAATTATACATAACTTTTTAAAAAGTATTGAATTCATAAATAAGAATTGGTATATTTAATTTATCAACAAAACATATTTTATATCATGAATAATAAAAGAGAGGTATGTGAAGCAAATGGAAACGAAGAGGTTACATGAACTCATTGGATCTTTACGTGACGTTACGCAACGCGATCCTGAAATCTTACCGTTTATCTTTGGTGTCTTGTTTAAGCAATTAGAAAGAACTGAAGGAAATGACTATTTTGGTCGTCTTACACGCGAAGAAGAAAATATCGAATTAGAACTCCATAAAGTTCTTACCGAAATAGAACATGGACATTCTGAACTATCAGAAATCAACTATCTTCAAATCAAATCAGTAAAGAAATTGAGACGTTTTTGGCTAGAATTAGATAGATATTTAAATGAAGTGACTGACTTATCATTATTTATTGATCACCTGATTGATGAACTATCTAGTATGGGAGGTAAAACTTCGAATCTTTCACCTACCCCACCATCTATTAACAATTTAGCGATTCAACTAATAAATCCGAATAATGGTAATTTCCATGACAGTATGTGCGGTCTCGGAGGAAGTTTACTTTCCGCCTATAAACATGCATCTATGAAAGAAGAGACACTTCAATTAACAGGGCAAGACAATAATTTGGTTAATGTTTCAATTACAAAAATCAGACTTTTTATTGAAGGAGTAAAAGATGCCGACATCAAGTTTGGTGACATCATCAGTTCTCCACAATTCGTAGAAAATAAGCGTCTAGAAAAGTTTGACTACGTCTTTATCGATCCGCCATTCGGGCTTTCATGGCGACCGGAAGGCGACCAATATAATCGCTTTGTATTTGGCACCCCACCCTCTAGTAAGATGGAGCTTGCTGTTCTGACCCATGCACTCGTCAGTTTAAAAGATAAAGGGCGAGCTGCAGTAATCATGAGTGGAGGAGTTCTGTATGCAGGGGGAGCGAGCGCGAAAATTCGTCAAAACATCATCGACCTTGATTATCTCGAGGCTGTCATCACCCTCCCTTCCAATCTTTATCAAAATACAGCCTTGCAAACGCACCTCATTATGCTGAATAAAGATAAACATTCAGAAAGACGAAACGAGATTTTGTTCATTAATGGAGAAGAACTATATCAGGAAATCGGTAAACGAAAACGAGCTATTAGTGAAAAGGGTATGCAAAAAATTATCGATACGTATCGGTCTTGGAAAGTCGAGGACGGTTTCAGTAAAATTGTTCGAAATACTGAATTAAACGAAAGCAATCTATTGCCTTCTCAATATATCTACTCAAATCGACTCACAATTGAACCATTCGGTGATATTGAAGTATCAATGGATAAAATTGAAGAGATCAATACGGCACCACTAGGTGATTTTGTAAAGCTATTTAGAGGATACAATGTCTCTCCGAGTGATGAGGATACGGAAGGTCAATATAAAGTGGTCAAAGCATCGGATGTACAAGAGGGTCAATTGCATTACGAAAACGTTACTCGATATAACATTTCGAAGAACTTCAATATAGAAGATTATAATCTGAAAAAAGGCGACCTCCTCATCACGGTGCGTGGACGATCAATCAAGGTTGCTCACGTCGATGTAGAAGACGAGCATCTACTATTTTCACAGAATTTCTTGGGTATCCGTTGCGGGGAATTGATAGATCCACAATACCTCAAGCTCTATCTAGAAAGCCCGGTGGCGCAGTTCATTCTCACGAGTAAATTAAGCGGGACAACCATCCCAGTTCTTAACCGTAAAGACCTAGCACAATTACCACTCCTAAACATTCCTCTAGAAGAACAGAAAAAGATTGCGCAGCGAACTGAAGAACGACATGCAAAATTGCGTTCTGAGCTTCAACGTATTCGGAATGAAATGATGCTAAATAAGAAGCAGTCTTACGAAGATATGGGATTAGCCGACCTGTTCTCAATAGAGAACGAATCATAACGTGTTTTGAATAGCTTGTTTGATTTCGTCTATTAGTGTGGTCACATGAGAGGATAAAATTGTGTCACTTACAAAACCATAATGGATAGCGGTGTAAATTCTCAGAGACCAACTATAGGAAATTTACAGCAGCTACCATACTTTCATACAGCATTCGATTAACAAGATAGATTTCAGTTGTTCGACACTCATAAAATTATATTGATATGATATAAGCATTAGTGAGTGGTACCGCTTCATCGATTTATACATCATAAGAAAATTATTGGGGGATATACAGTGATTACATCAGAAGAAATTAAACGTAGATTATGGGACGGCGCAAACGAATTGCGCGGCTCGATGGACGCCAGTCGATATAAAGATTATATGCTCGGATTAATGTTCTATAAGTTCTTGAGTGACAAAACGCTTGAAACGTTCAACGAAACAAGTGGACTAAATAGCATGATTCAAACTGAAGTGGTAGAAGAATACTCAAAAGCGCATACCGAATTTGGAGAACAGCTAGATGTAATGATTCAAAATGTTCTCGGTTATTATGTTGCGCCAGAATATCTCTATCAAACTTGGATTAGAGACATCAATTCTGGGGACTTTGAAGTTCAAAAAGTAACGGATAGTTTAAATAACTTTGAACGCACCATTGCTGTATCTGATGATGCGAGCGACTTCAAAGGATTATTCTCAAATTCTACATTAGATTTAACAAATACCGCGTTAGGAAGCAATCTAAACGAGCGCAGTAAAAATATTAAAGCGTTAATTTTGTTATTTGCAGACTTGAATATGGTCGCATTACAAAAAGGTGATGTATTGGGTGATGCATACGAATATCTTATCGGTCAGTTTGCCATGGAGTCAGGAAAAAAAGCGGGGGAATTCTACACTCCACGACAAGTGAGTGAAGTCATGGCTCAAATCATCGCGAAAAAAACTGATATAAAATCAATTTATGACCCTACTGTCGGTTCAGGCTCACTCCTCTTGACGGTCAAGAAACATTTGAGTGAAGAAGTTCAAAAAGATCTCGCTTATTACGGGCAGGAAAAAAATACAGCAACCTACAATTTGACTCGTATGAATCTATTACTCCACGGGGTTCGTCCAGAAAAAATGGTAATCAATAATGGTGACACTCTTTCTCGAGACTGGCCAGAAGATCCTGAGCGTCCAAATGAAGGTGTACAGTTTGATGCTGTCGTCATGAACCCCCCCTATTCTGTGAAGAACTGGAATGCAGCAGGACTTAAAGTCAGTGATCCGCGCTTTGAGGTCGCCGGTGCACTTCCACCAGACTCAAAAGGAGACTTTGCTTTCCTATTACACGGTCTGTTCCACTTGGGTCAAAATGGGACGATGGCGATTGTATTGCCTCACGGTGTTCTCTTCCGTGGTGGCGCAGAAGGCGAGATTCGAGAACGTTTACTCGAGAAAAACTACATCGATACCGTTATCGGGTTACCCAGTCACTTATTTACCAATACAGGAATTCCTGTAGCCATTTTAATCTTGAAAAAGAATCGAGAAACCGGGGAACCAGTACTCGTGATAAACGCTTCTCGCGGTTTCACGAAAGTCGGAAAACAGCACGTTCTATTCGAGAAAGATATCGCGAAAATCGTCGATACGTACGTGGAACGTAGAGAAGAAACAGGCTATAGCCGATTAGTGAATCGCGAAGAAATCTTAAAAAATCAATACAATATGAACATCCCACGTTATGTCGAAGCGATTGACGAGGAAATCCCACAAGATGTAGACGCTCACTTATTTGGTGGAATTCCTCAACAGAACATTGATGACTTGAAAGTACTGCAGTCCACAGTACCAGATGTATTGAATGCGTCTTTACAAGAAGTTCGTAAGGGTTACGTGGAGTTGGTGAAACCCGTTAAGAAGATCTCTACTCTTGTCTTCGATGATCCGCGTGTCCTTGAAAAATCAAAAGAACTTAAAGCTGAAATAACGAATTATATCCATAAATATTTCGATACAATTCGAAGTGTAGAGAGTATCAGTACGTTGCCGCAGTTGATGGAAAACATGTTGATCGAAATCAAAGAAATCCTTTCAGCATTTGACAATATTAATGTCTATGACGGCTATCAAATCATCGCAGAAATCTGGAAGGAGTCCTTGTCTCACGACACAGAAGTCATTGCTTTAAGTGATTTTTATAAAGCCGGTCGTACACGTGAACCGAATATGGTGACGAAGGGCTCTGGTAAAACAAAACGAGTCGAACAAGACGGTTGGATTGGCAGTATTGTATCGAACACATTGATTGAAAAACAGCTTTACAGCGATGAGTTAGAAGAAATTGAAACAAAGACATCACGCATTCAAGAAATCGAAACAGAATTAGCTGATTTAGTCGAGGCTGCAAAGGTTGAAGATAGCGAAGAAGCCAATGTATTAGGTGATACATTGAATGAAGCCGGTGAAGCATTTGTCAGTAAGGCGCTCAAAGCCGAATTGAAACAAGTGGTCAAAGATTCAGTTGAATATAAACATCTAAAACATGTTGAACAATTACTATCTGAAAAATCTGCGCTAAATAAAAAAGTAAATGCAGATAAAGACGCACTAAAAAAATCGGTACAAGAACGAATCTTGACTTTGACAGACGACGAAATCGATAACTTGATGTACGAAAAGTGGTTCGGTAGTACAGTCAATGCTTTAGTTCGCCTAATAGAAAAACCGTTACAAAAAGAGTTGGATATGCTACAAATGTTGCACGATCGCTATGCTGATACACTGTCAGCCATTGATGAAGAAAGTCGTAACTTAGAATCAGCGTTTGAAGCATTAATGAGCGAACTGGTGGTGGTTTCATGACTGAACAAATTAGTCTAGTGCCGAAAAGGCGGTTTAAAGAATTTCAAAGCTCTCATCCTTGGAAAACTATAAACTTGAAAGAAATCGTTAATTTGTTGAAGGATGGTACACATGGTACGCATCAAGACGGAAACTATGCATTTTTACTAAGTGCTAAAAATATCAAGAATGGTCAGATAATCATTGATGAAGTAAATGACAGAAAAATTTTGTCGAAGGATTACAATTTAATTTTCAAAAATTATAAATTGATCGATCAGGATTTACTAGTAACAATTGTTGGAACTATCGGTCAAACTGCATTATATAAAGAATCTACTTTAAGGGTCGCTTTTCAGCGTTCAGTTGCAATTATTCGTGGAGACAAACATGTAAACCAAAATTTCTTAAAATATACTATCGATTCTAGCTATACCCAAAAACAACTGAAGCAGTCAGCATCAATGTCAGCACAAGCTGGAGTGTATCTTGGAGATTTAGAAAAACTAAAATTATATATTCCTGAGTTTACTGAGCAAATTAAAATCGGACTTTTTCTGAGACAACTTGATGATCTAATCACAATTCAACAACGTAAGCTAGATAAAACAAAATCACTAAAGGTTGCATATCTCTCAGAAATGTTCCCTGCTGAAGGTGAGCTTTCTCCTAAACGAAGATGTACAGGATTTACTCAAGATTGGGTTCAGTGTAAATGGATAAACTCGGTTAATATTTCGACTGATATGGTGGACCCTAAATCAGGAAAATATGATGGTTTATTACACATTGGTCCTGGTAATATCGAATCATTTAGCGGACAACTATACAACAATGTAAGAACTGTTAAAGAGGATAACTTAATTAGCGGAAAGTTTCATTTTCACAAAGGCGATATCATTTACGGGAAGATCAATCCACAACTTGGAAAGTACATTTATGCGCCATTTGAAGGGCTTTCAAGTGCGGATGCTTATGTACTAAACGCAAAAGATGGATTTGACCAAACATTTTTGTTCGCATTGATTCAAACGCAACATTTTTTCAAATATTCGGTATCAGTATCAATGCGTTCAGGTATGCCGAAAATTAATCGCGATGAATTAAATGAATTTGAATTTAAAGTTCCGAATTTACATGAGCAAAAGCGTATAGGTGAATTATTCTTACAACTAGATGCCTTGATTTCTCTTCAACAACGCAAGCTCGAAAAATTACAGAATCTAAAAAAAGCATATCTACATGAGATGTTTGTTTAAAAAGGAGCGGATGTCATGAGCAAAGCACCGAAAAGTGCAGCAGAAAAAACATTTCAAGAGAACTTTGTGAAAGAACTAAAGAAATATAAGTGGGAAGCCCCCGATTTCTTAGATGGGAATCAGCAACAAGTTACAGTTGCTGACCTCATTCAACATTGGCGTAAGGAACTGAATCGTATCAATGCCGACCAACTGGAAGGTGTCGAGTTGACGGATAACGAGTTTAAGCAGGTCATGGCAAAAGTGAGTCAAATCAGTAATAGCTACGAAGCTGCCAAACTGTTGGCCATTGAAGAATCAAAAGGCAAGATCGACGGTATTTATCGTGACGACAATCCTAATATCACACGAACACAAATTACCTTGACCATCTTCAAAAAAGTCGAAGTACGCGGTGGCGATTCAAGCTACCGCATCGCAAGAGAAGTACAGACACCGAATAACAATCGTTTTGATCTGGTTTTACTGATTAACGGTCTGCCTCTCATCAATATCGAGCAAAAACGCACTGACAAAACGCTAGATGAAGCATATGGTCAGTTCATGCGCTATTATCGGGACGGCGAGTACACTTATAATTTCATGGCGTTTTCGCAGATGATGGTGATCACTTCAGAAATCGCTACTCGCTATTTCGCCACACCGAAGTCAATTGATGACTTTAACCTGAGTTTTGTCTTCCATTGGGCTGATAAAGAAAACCATGTCGTGAACGCATGGGAACAGGTCGTCGCACAGTTTCTGATGATTCCGATGGCGCATCAAATGGTCGGCGATTACTTGGTCATTGACGAAGCGCGTCTTGAAGAAAACAGACGGCATATGCTCATGCGTCCGTATCAAGTCCATGCGTTGCAGGCTGTGGAAGGTGCAGCTTTTGGCTGGGACAACAAAGAAAAAATCCCTCACGGAGGATTTGTGTGGCACACGACAGGATCTGGTAAAACAATTACAAGTTTTAAAACTGCTCTATTCTTGTCTACACGAGCCGGGTTCGATAAAGTCGTCTTTCTCGTTGATCGGCGTGAGCTTGATAATCGTACCAGTGAAAACTTTAAAGCGTATGCAGCTTATGAATCAGTGTCTGTCGATGATACCAAGCATACCTATCAACTTAGAAAGATATTGAAGTCTCCTAAAAATGGCATTGTCGTGACGACAACGTTCAAGCTGAACGCTCTGGTGAAAGAATTAGAAGAGGCACAAGATGCGAGCTTGACCGATAAAAAAGTCATCTTTATTATCGATGAAGCCCATCGAACGACAATGGGTCAGATGATGGGGACGATTCAACGACACTTCAAGAAAAATGGACTCTTCTTTGGATTTACCGGGACGCCACTATTTGATGAAAACAAAATCAAAGGTAAGGTAAATGAAAAAAGTGAAGTGATCAATACGACGGAGAAGTTGTTCGGTCCTAATTTGCACCAGTATACGATTGATGAAGCCATCGCAGATAAAAACGTGTTGGGGTTCCATGTGGACTATATCAACACCGGTGAATTTAAAAGCTATGATGATTTGAGAGAGCAACTGGTCGAAAAAATAAAAGAAGAAAAACCTGACTTAGCGGACAGAGATATCGAACGCGAAGTTCAAGAGTTGTCCGAGGTCGACGTGGAAAAACAGGCGAAAAAGTTAGGACTTCTCACTTACCATGACGAGACACATATCCCACGCGTTGTCGAAGAAATTCTAAAAAATTGGGACTTACAGTCACAAGGAAGAGAATTTAACGCGATTTTAACTGTCGCCTATAAAAATCGTGTCATTGCCTATTATGAAGAATTCCAAAAACAGATGGCAATGCGTGGTGAACATTTGAACATCGCCATGACATTTAGTTTTGGCAATGAAAATGACCCTACTCCCCTCGATCCCGAAATTGTGAAAGGGATGTTTAAGGACTACGCTTCATTCACCGGAATTTCGTTTGTAGCCGGTGATAAGAAGCATGGGGAAGAAGCTTATTTTGAAGATCTTGTAGAACGTGCCACTCGAGGCGGAAGCGGGCGAAACCCTAAGAACATAGATCTTGTGATTGTCGCAGATCAGCTCTTGACTGGTTACGATTCCAAGCGACTGAACACGCTCTACATTGATCGCCCGCTTGAACTCCAAGGCTTGATTCAAGCTTACTCGAGAACCAATCGAGTGTTTGGTCCAGCCAAAGAATTCGGGACAATCGTTAACTTTCAGTACCCTCGTATTACTCAAGAATTAGTTAATGACGCGTTACGGTTGTATGGTAGTGGCGGCAAGAGTAGTAAAGCCATTGTCGAACCTTACGAGACGTCTGTTCAGAAGTTCGCGATAAAAATTGCCGAAATGACTCCGACCTTGCCTGATCCTACAGACTGGCAAACGATTGAACATGACCTAGTGAGAAAAGAAGCCTTCTTACCCGCCTTTAAAGACGCTGCAGAGCAGTTGAATTTAGTCGAGCAATACTATGAATTCCAGTGGGATGATCATGCTTTTGGTATCGATGAACATACGTGGTTACAATATGTCGGGGCATATAAAAACTTAACGTGGAAGCCTGGCGGTCCTCCTCCGCCGTCAGCTGTAAATGTGTTAGTTGGCAAAACCAAACTAGCAGGTACCCAAGTGATTGATGCCGCTCACATTCTTAGTTTGATTGATTCAAAGATCACCACGTCAAATGGTGTCCAAACGGTAGATAGCGAAACCCTCCGTATCATTTATCAACAGATTCAGGAATTGAGTAACATGGGAGATAACGAGCAAGCCGAACTGTTAAGAGAGTTTGTCGATACCGAGTTGGTACCTGAGAAATTGTCTAGTAGTATGAACTTTGATGAGTCATTTGAACTTTGGAAAGTAAACCAAATGCAAATGGCCGTGAATGAGTTAGCTATGGAGTGGGGCTTAGATAGCGATCTGCTTGAAAAATCAGTTCGTTCTTATTCCCATTCGCAACCAGACGTTGTTCCCTATATCGATGAAATCATCAAAAGTGTTGATTTTGAAGCAGCCAACAATCAAGCGGGTAACAATCGATTAATACATGTCATGAAATTAACTGGTAAGCTCCCAGAGCTAATTGCTGAAATTAAGCTACGTTATAATTAAATTATAGAGATGATTCGAAGAATATCTATCTTCATAATGAACGAATAATAGAGAAGTATTCTTAATAGCTACGGTTAACTTTATTTCTACTAATTATTCGATTGATAAAGAGACTGCTGAGAAAATGGTTGAAGAGTATATTAATCAAATTGATGTTGATAGTCCGACTATTCAACATCTAGGTCCCGATTATTTCGCGCTTCAAATACTAATGATTAAAGGTGTAATACCTTATAAACCTATGTAATAAAAAAAGATTGACTCTAAATTGAGGACGTTCTAAATAAGAGGGTGACTTTTCGGCATTAAGTCGGAGAAGTCACTCTCTTATTTTGCTCTTCATACTTATTAATCCTCAACTACTAATTAAAAAATATTTATCTCGATTTTTCTAAGTCATGTAATGATCAAGTAGAACAATAGTTCATTATCACAATGAAAAGATAAGCTAAGATAACAAAAACACTAAATATATATATTACTAATCGATATAAGGAATCAATAATGTTTGCAATGAAACAACTAATTAAATTATCATTAAAAATCACCATTTATTTAGTTAATAAGAATATAAATTCTACTTTAGAGATATTGACTTGGAATTGATTAATAAGTTAGAAATATTTTTTTAGAAGCTTTCTCTTATAAAAAATGTTGTATGGAAAACGACCGTTATGTATACAAAAATGATTATTCTTTCACATAGTTGAATCGAATGGATCGATTTCAATATCAAAGTCTATAAACGCATCTTTTTATCAATGTATTTTTAAATAGTCCTTTTATGCATAAAAAAGATAAATAACTTCGGTCATACTTTTCAAAAAGTGCGACAAAAAGGATCAACGTATAGATACCATCGAGTATCTGAACGTTGATCCTTTTTCAATTATCCATCTAATCGTTGTTCAGCCATTTTATAAATTTCATCTTTATCCCGTTTACCGATCGCTACAATTTGAATGATCTGGAGTTTACCCTCTACTTCTCTAAAAACAACGCGTAATCCCATTTTTCTATTTTTTAACTTATTGCAATGCGACAAATTTCCACTGAGTGGCTGTCCTGCCGCCATTCCTATAGAAATGATACGGTTCAATGCTTTGTCTACGAATATCTTTTGACTACCATCAAGGTTATCGTAATCTTCTTTCGAATACTGCGTCCACTCAAGTTGATACAATGATCACTCCCACCCATCCATTTCATCAATAGTCGTAGGGTGAGTTACCTGTTCTCCACGGACTTCGGAATCAGTATAAGTGCGGACATTTTTATTAGATAGTCGCATCTCAACAGTCAAATCATCTAATCGACTGTACAATTCTTCAATTTCTTTATTGAGTGATTCGTATTGCTGTTGTGTCAACATGACGCCCGCAACTTTTTCACGGTTAAAAACATATACGCCGGCCGCTTCACGATCTGCTTTTTGGAAAGCTTCCATCGGAGACCGTTTCACGTCAGATATAGAAGTGGTTGGAATATCAAGTATTCGCATTCCCATCATTATGCCCTCCTCTTATTTTTCTTTAGTATACACCTTTTAAAAGTCTTTTAAAAGACTTTTAAACACTCATTTTGATTTTTATACTACCTATAGCTAACCCATCTTTTTAGAACAAAACCCCAAAAAACAATAGGGTTCTCATTTACCGAGTTCCCTATTGCTTGTTAGACGCTATTTTATTTAAATACAACAATCTGAATTACGTTGAATATACGTTTACAATACAAACACCAGTTGATTGTTTCTACTATAAATTCAATTGCTACTTTTGAGTATTTGTTAATTCGTAATCAAAAGATTATTCAATGATCTTTAATTTTACATCTGCTTGCGTCTCTAATACATCGCCATCTTCACCAAAGAATGTATAAGAGTTTACTCCATCCACACCGAGAATCGTGTTCACTTTCAAGTCTCCATCTATCGAATTAACTGTAAAATTCGACCCTTCTCCAATACTTTCAACACGGTATCGATTGACTGGCACATCATCACCGATGATATATTGACCAGGGCTCAGTGTAATGGGCTTACGCTTTGCATAGATGACTTCAAAAGTTAAGTCACTAAGAACCTCTTCTTTTTTACTTATTTTTTCTTCGAGTGACTTATTCTTGTCTTTAGTTTTTTCATAATCTTCTTTAATGGCATCACGTTGTTTCACTAAATCTAATATGTCTGTATTCTCTTTTTTAAGTGCGTTATTTTTCTCACGCAACTCATCACTATAGAGAGCACCATCCTCGATTTCAGTCTGTGCACTATACGTTCCAAAGAGTGATCCGATAAAGAAAATAAAGACAACAATGATCGGAAGTATGACATACTTCTTAAATTTTTGTTCCACTTACTAATCTCCCATCCTACCTAATTAATGTTAAGAAAAGAAATTCAAATAAAAATCCCAATTTCTAGACTGAAATAATTTAACAATACTTTTTTAAAATAGTCAATAACTATCATTTAAATCCAATTTACGTTATTAGAGTCTTTATATATATATGATTATGGTAATTTATTTTAATCATGCTTCTAACGCTCCGTGTCCTTCGTCGCAAGGAACAGGAACGTAGAGATGCCTCGCGCAAGCGAGTCGCAGCTCTCGTTATCGATTCGGCAGGAGGGCAGCGGTGCGATGCGGATGTTGCTGCGTGCAGCCTACAGCCTCACGAATGAGCCCGAAGATTCTCCTCATGCTGTACATCCAGTAGAAAGAAGATCGCTACTTATTTATAGGAGGATCGATTCACTTCAATCATCTATCTTTCCTCGAACCTTCGTACACTTCAATACTGTCTCACTACTGCATCCTTCATCACACCCTTCTATATAGAAAAGACCAGATGTACTTTCTTACCCGCAGTGGATCCGTCCACTGCGGGTCTTTCAATGCACTTGGATTCGGGACGAATCCATTCCTTACTCGCTTGCGCTCTCTCAAAAGAAAAACGACGTCGTTTTTCGTCCATGCCCTCGCGCATGGACAGGACGGGATTGTCCCGTCCTGTCTACGCTCTATCGTCCCTTTACAAAACACCTTGTGCCTTCAAACTGACGTATTCTTCTCCGGCACCGACGATGATGTGGTCGAGGAGCTGGATGCCGACGATGCGTCCGACCTCGACGAGCCGTTCGGTCACCTCGATGTCTTCCCGTGATGGATGCTGGTCACCGCTCGGATGCTGGTGGCTGACGATGAGCGATGTCGCATTGTTGAGGATGGCGGACTTGAAAACTTCTCTAGGGTGGACGACGCTCGAGTTGATGCTACCAACGTGTGCCCGATGGACGGCAATGACGCGGTTCTTCGTATTGAGCAGGATGACAAGGAACACTTCACGGTCATCGTCCTGGATAAAACGTCTCGCGACACAGAACGCGTCCTCGGGTGACGTGATGTGCGTTGTCTCGAGTGCGACGTCTGGCTCCCGGACCTCTTGGCGGATACGAGTGATTTCAACGAGTGTAGTCAGTTTCATAGAAAAGCTCCTTTCGCGAGTGGGATGCAGTCCGACACGATGCCGTCCTGTTGACGGGAACGCAGCGAGCGAAAAGCGTGCTTTGAGCCAAAACGCGGAGGAAGACAAGGAACGGCAGCGGCTTTTTTTGATTACCCTTGCGCCAACGAGGAGCGAGCTAGAGTACGGAAACAGGACGGCTTGCGGTCCCTTTCCATCAGACAGAGCGG
>NZ_LMPR01000002.1:116839-133442 GCF_001423925.1 Exiguobacterium sp. Leaf187
ACGCTCTGTTCCATACCTTTGAAATGATGGCTATAGTGATAAATAAATTGTTACAAACCAGATATGTAAGAAAAGAGTATACATAAAAATAGTTATTTCAATAAGATTTCTGAATTATTTCATTATAGTTAAATCCTTTACATAAAAGGATTTAAATGAGAGAGTAAGGATATTCCTGCGTTTACCTTTTTATAAAAAACATATTGATGTTTTTTGAACTTGTATGATTAATTTAGGAATAAAAAAAGAAGAAACGATTAAATCGTTTCTTCAAAATATCTGTATTAGGTATTTTTCGAGAAAATCTTAAGTGCTCCTCGTGCATAAATACCTTTATATGAAGTAATCGATGTTTTTTGGACAATTGGAAGTAATTTCGAGACAAAAGCAATGTTACATTTTTTATTCTTTTCAGAAACATTGAACATACCAAGGAAGCATGCATCATGCGCCTTACAAGCTCTGTCTAGGTCATCAATAGCAGTGCCGCCTTTGTTTCCTTTACCACAGTATTTACCGTAGTTACCGATTGGTAAATCAAAAGCATATGTAGTAATTGTTCCTGGGGAAACTGTTTTGTTTTCCGAGGCGCTAATTTCATTAGTCATACGCATAACAGCTAGAAATTCTTCCGAAACACCGTTTGCTTCAGCAGCTGCTACATCGATAGTTGAATATCCTTTCTCATCTGTCACCGTATACTTATCCATTTCTTTAAACAAATCAAGCGTTTCTTGATCTAAGTCTTTTAACAATTCAGATGAATCCGTACTTTCTTCTGGTTCATCAAAAATCAATGGACTAGATGCTCCAACACTTTGTGTTGTAATAGTGAAGATGAACAGGACAGCAAATAACAAAAAACCTTTTTTGAAAAAATTAAACATTTTATTCCTCCTTTAGTAATAAAAACCATTTTACAATTAGTACTATATAACAAAAAAGGAGAAAAAACAATTTTTCAGAAAAGATAAAAAAAGGAGTTTTTTCATATGGATTTTTTATATTTACTTAAAGAACGTTTTCTTCCTCTCTCATTGATGGCGATAATACCGATTATTAGCGTTATATTACTTATTGCTATTTGGAAGAAAAAAGATCAAGTTTCTAAAATGATGTTAACTTTTGTTACTGTAATTTCATTAATATTGCTTATTTCTTCTCTAGTTCTTATGCTTTTCACTTTAGTAATCGGATACAATTCTTAATATTAATCTTAAAAATTCTCATTATGAGAACTTATTTAAGAGCATTTCTAACATTAGATTTTAAGACTCCGAATTTCTTTACCGGAGTCTTTTTTACTGTAATACGAATTTTCTATTTTTATTTCTACATTCCTAAAATTTTATACAAATCTTTTCTAGTCATATTTTTCTAGATATCCCTATAAAAATATGGATTTATTTTCATTAATTAGATTTTTTCGAAGGAGCAAATATACCATGCATTTTTCATATATAACGATTCCACTCGCCGTCCTATTGATGACAGGATGCACGGATACGGAAACGACCTCGCCTACAGAGCAAGCGACGCAGCAGGAAGACACGACTACACAAAAGACCGATGCGACGAAGGACGCCGATCAACATCCTGAAAAAAAGGCGGATACTCGTACAGTCAAGCAGTCAAAGGATACGAAGGCATCAACGGAATCAAAAACACCAACTGCAAAAGATTCTTTCACAGGATATAAGAAAATTACGGTCGACGGAGGAGATCTTTCCGGTAGTCGTCAGGCGAACGTTGTCGTCGACATTGGATTCGGTGACCGGAAGTACTGGGCGTTCACGAATGAGCACGGACAGCTGGTCCGCGTCATCGCGAAGAAGATTACACTCCAGAATGATGAGACGGAAGACGTCACGCGTGACGGACGCTACTACTCGGACGAGGCGAAAGTGCCTGGAGTCGAACGTCCGGATCTTGATGAAGGACATATCATTGCCGATTCGCTCGGTGGCGTCTCGAACGCCTACAACATCACTCCGCAGGACAGTACACTGAATCGTCATGGGGACCAGGCGTACATGGAGGACGTCATCCGCAAGGCGGGTGGCGCGACGAACTTCGAAGCGCAGATCACCTATCCGGATACATCGACGATGATTCCGTCCGCATATCAGTATACCTATACGGTCCGTGGAAACACTGTCGTCGACCGGTTCAAGAACGGCAATCCGGACGAGACGAATGCTGCACTCGGTCTGACGAAGAAAAAGAAGACGAAAACAGAAGCGACAGCGAAGTCGACTCCAGATACCGCAAAGACCGAAGACGTCTCGCGCGTCGATACCGACGGCAATGGTCAGGTGACAATCCAGGAAGCGAAAGATGCCGGCTACGCGATGCCAATCACGGAGAAGCACTGGCTGTATCAATATATGCGGGACAACGACCATGACGGCATGGTCGGAGAATAAATCTCCCATCCAATCGAATAGCAAAATATACTGAAGCAGTGACGAGATACTCGTCGCTGCCTTTTTCCGTTCTCATAAACGATGGAATTGATGCGATGTCGAAAAATCATATTGAAAACACCAGTATTAATAATCGTCACTGATGGACAAATACAGCACATAAAAAAAGAAGGTAGCTAAAATACCTACCTCCTTCATTCATGCCACAAAGCTATTCATCATTTATCTTTTCTTTTTACAGCATCCAGATAGACACGCTCCCGTGTCCGCTCTCCAATTGCTAAGATATTGACGACATCTTCAACCTCCTGCTCGACTTCGCGTCCGTCTGAGATTTTTATATTTCCTGCTGAAGCAATAACGATTTTATGCTCAGACAACAGTATATTAATCATTTCCTTTAATTCCGGATAATCTTTTATGAAGCCAAAACTGATATTGACGATGTCTACGTTATTGCTTAATGCCCATCGAAGTCCTTCAATTACATCTTTAACCTCGCCCACACCTTGTGAATCCAAAACTTTGACGTCATATATCTCAACATTTTGAGAAATTCCAACTATACCGACATCATTATCATTTGCTGTAATGATTCCGGCGACGTTTGTTCCATGACCAAAATCATCTTGAGTTGGTTTAGTCTTATTGACAGCGTTAAATGACTTAACCACTTTATTTTGAAGATCTTCGTGTTCTCTATTAATTCCGCTATCTAATATAGCAACTTTAATTTTTTTCTTTCTTACTGCAGTGTCGTACCCAATATAATTCGAACCCCAGCCTATGATTTGCTTTTCCGTCAAAGGATTTTCATCAATAGTTTTGTCTTTACTGATGGTATTTATCATCAAAATAATGACTAGAGCAATTAAAATTGAACCACACAAGATAATGCCTATTTTTTGCATTTTCAATAAGTATCATCAAAGATATTATCTTTGTAGACATTTCTAAAACCATTCAATTCATCTTCATCACTAAAAAGAACGAAGCAACCTCGATCATCGAAAATATTCAATATAATGTTTCGATCTACGTTCACAAAAAATACTTCGGGATAGTACGTATATTTATGACGGAGCCTAGGTTGTAGGTCTTTAAAATCTTGATTACAAATAGCTTTGATTAACATCCTGTAATCTAGAGCATCTTTGCTTGGTAAGAGAACCGCATATTGGATAATTTTTTCTTCTTCGTTAATCACCTTTTTTTTATATTCCATCTTATATTTATCATTTTTATGCTTCAAATGATGAAATACTTTTGTAGCCGTCTTTTGAGCAAAATTTAACTCACTCCTGACATGTGTCACTAAATAAAATTGCTCTTCTTCTCGAAAAATATCTTCAAATAAGGCAATTGATTTTTCATAGACGCTATGAAAGTAATCAAAATTGATGTCATCCGAACCGTCTTTCAGTTGGTAGAGATTTTTTTCTAACTCAAGGCGTATTGATAATTCTTTTCCGACAAAAGAATCTTCAAATAAAGTTACATTCTGAAACTCTGTTTGTAAATATCGTTCTAGTTTCATTTAAATTCTCCTTTATCACTTTTATTTTCTTAATACTTTCCCGCTCTTATCTAATGTGGCGATACGCTTACCTGCCTTGTTCATCAACTTCCAGTAGCTTCCACCATGAGCATTATCTTTACCGACATCTCTAGAAATACTCCAACCTGATTTAGGATCTTTTTTTGTTTGCGATCCTTTTATCTTCTGCGTAAACAATTTGATTATAACTCCATCATCATCCAATAATGATTTTTTAATATTTTTAGCTGCCTCATGTGCGGAAGACTTAAGCACAGCTTTTACGACATCGTCACCATATTTCTTTATGGCCCACGTGACACCATACCTAGCAATTTGTACTGCTACTACTATCAAAGGTACTGCAGAAGAATTTGCAACCTTCGTATCAAATGAATATTCTTCATTTGTCTTTCGATTGACGAATTTTCCACCGAAATCCTCATCCTCAATGTAAGTCAGAAATACTTCAAAATCTACGTCAATGCTCTCGTTTTCTTCTTGTATTTCACTATTTTTTTACATACTTGTTTCGCTCACTATTATAAAAAAACATGTCAAATAAGATTATACGAAATACTTCTCAGATCGTCTTTTTGAACTGAACCCTGAATGGTGGACACTTGATAAAAGACCCCATTCGGGGTTTTTTGTGTTTAAAGATATCGATATACTGTACCTATTCAATTTAGACGGGAGAACTATTCATGAACAGACGCACCTTCAATCCAGATCAAATCAGACAACTTGAAGCGAATCTTCACGTAGCCTCTATATCAGATCGTACGATTCAATACAAAGGAGAATTTAAGATTCACGTTGTACGTGAGAATTTAGCTGGTAAGCGACCAATACAAATCTTTGAGGAAAGCGGCTTTGACCTGGACATGATCGGTAAGCAAACGCCGAACGAAGCGCTGAAACGGTGGCGGAAGACATATCGCATTTATGGAGAAAAAGGACTCTTGAATGAGAGACATGGAAAATCTAATCTTGGAGGTCGACCGAAAAAAGATGATTCCGTCGAACGACGACTTGCGAGAGCTGAAGCACGAATCAAGTACCTCACAGCGGAGAATGAATTACTAAAAAAGCTAGAAGCTCTCGAAAGAGAGGCGAAGTACCGAAACTAACGGCATCTGAACGCTATCAGGCAATCAATATTGTCTTACGAAAACAATCGTCGAGTCGGTTCGTGACGGATCTATGTATGCTCGCTGAAGTGAGCCGCAGCGTTTATTACGCCTGGCTCGCACGTACAGATAGTGTTTCCCTTCGGGAAGAACGCAACTATGCGGACTACCTCCTTCTGAAATATGTTCATGATCGTCATAAGGGAAAAATCGGCTATCGTGGTCTTTACATGGAGATGCTTGATCTTATCGGGGGGCCGATGAATCATAAACGTATTTTGCGTATCATGAGGAAGTTTGGAATCGTGACGAAAATCCGTAGGCAGAACGCCTACCGTAAAATCGCTAAAGCGACATATGAACATAAGACTGTACCAAATCACTTGAACCGTCGGTTCAATCAGCAAGAGCCTGGTAAAGTATTCGTCACAGACATCACTTATCTCCGTATTGGATCTGGCCAAACTGTTTATCTTTCTTGTGTGAAGGATATCGCTACACGTGAAATTATGGCACATCATGTATCTAAAAGCCTCCATATGGAACTCGTCCTTCATACAACGAATAAACTCGCAGAACGACTTCAAGGGAATGTACACCCGGAAGCCATGATACATTCCGATCAAGGATTCCATTATACGCATCCTGCTTATCTAACACGCATCCGTGAGATGGGAATGCTTCAATCCATGTCTCGTAGAGGAAACTGCCTGGATAATGCCCCGATGGAATCGTTCTTTGGGCACTTGAAAGATTATGTCGATTATAAATTAGCATCTGACCTCGATGAGGTCTGTGCCATGGTCGATGCTTACATTGATTATTACAATAGCGAACGAAGACAATGGAAACTACAAAAGATGACTCCGGTACAATACCGAAGCCATCTCATAGCAGCTTAAAACGTTAAGGGTACTTTTATTAAACTGTCCAAACTGTAGGGTTCAGTTCAGCAGTAAGAAAGCAGCTATGAAAATCAGGGATCCTTGAAATACTAGATAATGCCAAATAGCAGTTCCTTTAAATTTAAACGAAAACCAATGCATGAACGCATATAGGATAAAAATAGATGTAAACAATACACTTTCTAAGAATTTAATTTGATTAATAAACTGTAGAAATAAAGCTACTATATAAACTAGAAGGATCCAAAATATTATGGGTGAAATACAAAGTAAAAAAGAAACTAGGAATTTAGTATTCGTGGTCATTTTTGATAATCAACTTTCGTGAGTGATTTTTCGATCACCGCTACGTAATATAGAAATCAAAATCATCTTGTTATTGCTGGTTTAACCTATTTTAAATAGAATTTTATCTGATATTATTTATCACTATTTTATTATTACTTATGTGAAATCAGTCTGAAGTCTAAAGTAATATTTTCTATTTAATCGTACACTTTGCTTTTATTGAAGAATCATATGGAAAGTAGGAATGCTAAAATGAATCCTCCAAAAATAAGTATTTTGTTACTACGAACATGTCTTTTTGCATTTTTTCTTGGTCTTCTAGGTTTAGCAATTTATGGATCATTTACACTGTTTAAAGGTTTATCAAATGGAGTTATTTTTGAGAAACCAGGATACGTAGTGTTAATGGTTGCTTATATTGCTCTCATACCTTTGTTAACTTCTATCTTTCATGGTTTCCGCATTTTGAACGCATTTGCAAAGGACTTTGACTCAGCGTCTTCTATTTCTTCATCGTTAAATATTATTAAAAATTCGTTCCTCGTTATTGCTGTTTTAGCCGCCTGTATTCTACCAGTCTTCTTTTATATTGGTCAGGCAGACGATGCTCCTGGAGTAGTCCTTTTAGGGATTACTATCGTCATCATCCCATTAGCAATCAGTGCTGTTTTTCGATGCCTTCAATACGTTTTAAAATAATGCACTCCTTTGTAAGCTAAACAAGTAGATAATTAATTTAGAAAAGATTATGAATTATGAATTACGTAGTGAAAAGCATTCTTTTTTAGAGATAATTAGGCTGACAACAAATTAAGGAATAAGAGTTTTTGTAAATAGGTGTATGCATTTCGATATTGAAATGCATACACCTATTTTAGACAATAATCTGTTAACTTTTTAATTAATAAGTGAGGCTGGAGACATCTTTTATTCTTTCATAAAATTTCTAGTTTTTATGAAATGTATTTTTTACCTTCAATAATAAAGACGGTTTCTACACGGTTACGTCCTTTTCTCTTTGCTTTATATAATTGTTGATCCACATCATTATAGAAATGGGAAACATCATAAGAGTCAGAACCTAAATAACCAGCTCCAATGGAGACCGTTATTCGTTGCGGTAATGAGAAGTCTGTCTGTTCTACGGAATGACGCAGATGTTCAGAAAAAGCAATAATGTCATCAGGTGATGTTTCTTGAAGAATTATCGCGAACTCTTCTCCACCAATTCGAATAGGTAAACCTGAATGGGGAGTGACAGAAGAAATCAGTTTAGCGAGTTTTATCAACACTTGATCTCCCTTCACGTGTCCATACGTATCGTTGATGCTTTTAAACCGATCAATATCAAGCAATACATAACCAAAAGACTCTTCGTTATCTCGTATCATTTGAATCAATTGATTCAATCGTCGTCGATTTGCAAGACCCGTCATTGGATCTGTTACTGCCATTTCTTCAAAATCTCGTAACATGACCTGTTGGTTTTCTGCAAACGAGAGAATCATAGCTCGAATATTTTCAGCTTCCCGATAGGGGGAGTTTAAACCTCTCGTTTCTTGTATGACTTCACCTATCGGTTTTTTATAATCGAGTAATGAAAGGCGATTCAACGGTTTTGTAATAAAGATAATCAATCCAATCAAGACAAGAAATGAAATCAAAATCAATGGAAACCCAATAGTGGCTGCTTTGATTGCTGTCAGTTGAGCAGGAGCCAATGCTTTTGATACAGGTGTCATCGAAATGATTCTCCAATCATTTTGAGGAACTGTTGTATATCCAGCAAATATTTGTTCCCCTGTCTGATCCACTATCGTTCCTTTATCAGGTCTTCCTTTATCAAGATTAATGGTAGCTTGGTTTTTATGTGCCTTTGTCCCGATCCAACCGCGTTTCTTATGATAGATGTAGGTACCGGTCGAGTCATAGACGCCTACATCGTATTTATCATTGCCGTAAGTTTCCTCGAGAAGATGAGTCAAAAAATTTTTTTCACGCAACCAGACTAATCCATTGAGCATACCGTAATATTTCCCATCCTTATAGAGTGCTGTCGAAACTATTAACATCAGTTTCTGATTTTTCCCGATATAAGGGCTCGAAGTAAAGTTTCGCTTCAATCGCAATCCTAGTCGTACACCTTCCGTATCCACCTTAGTTCCCATAAGCTTTAAGTCAGGAGTATTTGCTTTTCCAATACCATTTTTATCGATGATCGCAATCGAGTTGAAATTAGAATTAGATTTTTTCAAAGTTTGTGTAAGTTCGTTCAATTTTTGGGGATTATCCCAATTGGATAGGATAGTTTCATGATGTGCAAGTAATGTTTGCTCCATTAGTAGAAATGTATCATTAGTTAGAGCACTTAACTTCTTAGCATTTGAATAGTTTTCGTTTATCGTATTTTCCTTCAGCGTTTGTCGGTTAACATAGTAACTCGTAGCAAAAATAGAGATTAATACTACAATCATAGTTACCATTGTTACGGTAATGACCCAAAACTTAAGCGGTAGCTTCATTCAGTGTAGATCCTTCCTTTTTTATAACCATAATGTTACATAAATTATACCAAAAGAAAGAATGGTAACTTCATCTAGAAGATGTTTTAATATTTTTATTTATAATAAATGTGAAAGCGTAGACAAAAAATATTTTAAGTAGAAATGCCCTACAATTTACTCTTTTTACATATTTTCCTGATAAAATAAAAATACACGGTGGACATTCTTTTGAACACCAGGTATTCCGTCATATACGTCGGTCCATAAAGCCTTTAAACGATGCTCTCATTTCTTATCACAGCTGACTTAGATCACCTACTCCGTTTCCTAGTTTTTCCTTTACTATAGTGACCTCTAGTATTATTGCTGTGACTTTCTTTCGATGTCATTTTTGTAAATTATTTTTTTCAATTGTTAAAGTATGTATTCATATTAAAAGTAGGTCTCTTTTTACTTATTAGAGATATCTTTTTTGATTATCTCTTTAGAATGGAGGAACTATGAAACACTTACGATGGGGCTTATATCTTCTAACTATTTTTTTATTTTTATTTATTTATAATTCGTTTTTTAATTATGAATTCGTCCTGTTCATTTCGACTTTTTTGTCTATCCACGTCATGCATTTTTGTGTATTCTTCAGTTTTCTGCTCACTTTTTGTTCTATCCTATTAATGATGAAAATTAGCTCATCGAATGATAGTAAAGCCGTTATCGGTATATTAATTACTCTCGTTTTGAATTTATCGTTTCTACTTATTACAGGAATCATCGATTTTATCGGATCGTGGCTGACTTAACAATATTGCTATACATGTTAAAGATAAACATGGGAACTATAAAAGATGACTCCGATACAAAACGGAAGTCATCTTCATGCAAGCTTTAGCCAATTAAGGTGGTTGTATTAAACTGTTCAAATACTAGGACTTAGAAAAAAATCGAGACGTTATTGGTTTGCATTTAATTTAATACGTTTATTCTAGCATTCATTTATTTAATACAAAGTTGATATCCACTCCCCTTTTATATTTTTAGTCAACCATCACATTAAATTTCTTAAAGTAGTATGTATCTTTAAGCTTTCCTTTGCTTATAAAAATTCATCATATAATTGTAAGGAATTATCTCGCACCTTTTAATAGTTATCTATTGAAAGATCATTTGTTTATTAAAAGACCTTTCCCACCTTTTGTTTGCAGCGTGTTTACTCTCTCTACGTTTTCAAGAAGAGGCTTTGCCTTTTGAATCAAAGTTTGAGTGACTGCTAGATTTAAAGATGCTTTATGGGATGTTTCATTCGACCATACTTCGTATACATAAACTACATTTGCTTCCTCATCAGAAACACTTACAACATAAATTTCACATTCCTCTAATTTTTCCATTGATCGAGAGGCATTTAAAAGGGTATCAACCATTTCTTCTCTTTTATTTTCTGATACAAAGAACTTAGTAAATAAACAGTACTTAGACATATATATCCTCCTTTTAGATTCGAGATATTATTATACTTTTAAAACCCTACATACTTGTATTAGTCTTTAGGTCTTTAAGTCTTTACCTCTTTCTCCACATCATGGTTTATTATTTGTAAAAAAAATGATTAATTAAATCAAAATTTTAGTTAAGCTCCTTATTCTCAAATTATGTTCAAAATCCTTCTATACTTATAGAAAAAATAATTTCCGTTACTTTTTTCGTCTACTACTGAAATTTATGAAAAACACCTAAATCTTATTACACAAGATAAGACCGTTCCGAAGAAAAACACGTATCCTAAAAAAGGTCTTTCATGATAACTGCATGTTTCTGAATTCTTTTTTATCAACACATATTTCCTCTAACTTTTTATATAAAAACAAAGAGTGTAGACATTTCGATGTCGAAATGTCTACACTCTTTGTTCAGTGAGTATTCGATTACTGATTTGATTACTGACTTCTTTGTCTAAATCTGATGTCTTATTTTTATTCCATATATTTTTCACACCGATTGCTGCGTTATGACCACCGAATCCAAAAGAATTGGATAATCCGTACTCTAATTCCACCGAACGAGCCCCTTCTGCCACATAATCCAGGTCACACATAGGATCTTTGACTTCAAGATTAATCGTCGGTGGAATGATTCCTTCCTGTAAACATTTCGCAAGTGCGATCGCTTCCGATCCACCGGGAGTGCGTTCGCATGTTCCTCAAACAATTTTTTAATCGTACGTATCTCGGACTGATCACCGACGATCGTACTCGTCGCATGCGGACTGATTACATCGATGTCATTCGTCTCGATTCCTTACATGTTGCACGGCACGTTTCATGGCGAGGTATGCTCCTCGCCACTATATGATAAGCATCTGAACTTACCCCGTAACCGACGAGTTCTGCATAGATGGACGCACCTCATTGCTTCGCGCGTGATAACGATTCTAGTATCAAGATGCCTGCATCCTCCGACATCACGAAGCCATCACGTGTCGCGTCAAAAGGGCGACTCGCTTTTGCAAGTGATTTGTTTTTTGTAGACAATGCTGTCCTTGCTATAGGCAATTCCGCGATGCCCGCTTCCATCCCATCAGCGAATGCAGCATCAGCTGAAAGTGCTCGAGGATCTACAAGTATGAGTCTTGACCTATCCTTACAGCGATGTTAGTAGCTATATAGACTAATTAGGGTAAAAACGTTATAAAAGTAAGCGGTGACCCATAAAGTTCCGGACTACTTCATGAAGAGGGTTGTTTCCCCTCTTTTTTTACATGTAGTGCTGATGTTTTCGAGTATAGATAAGAAATGTTATCTTCATTAAAACTACTGAAATTAATTGGATTATCGGTAAAATTAATAATAAACGAATGATTTCGACGTCGAACCGTATACACTCATTATTAATTTATTCGTTTCATCAAAATAATGTCAGGGTTACAATCAATAATAAAATGTGTGAGAGTATTTTATACAAATATTTTTGTTTACAATCTTTCTATTTACTATAATTCAGGTTTTTTACGTAAACAGCTTTTTTCCTTCTAACTACATTTTTTACAATAATAAAGAAGTCTTAAGGTCTAAAAGTTCTGTTTAGTATCTAATACTAGGAACTAGTGATAATATGGCAATCGAGAGTACATTATCGTATCGAGAAGTGAAGAAAATGGTTGTTTCTAAAGCTCAGATCACTGCAATTGGTTCCTACGTCCCTAAAAACAAATTAACCAATATGGATTTAGAAAGTATGGTAGAAACAAATGATGAATGGATTGTACAACGCACCGGTATTAAAGAGAGAAGAATAGCGAATAAAGATGAGTATACAAGTGATATTGCTTATCAAGCTGTACTAAATCTGAAAGAGCGCTACAAGAAGTCGATAGAAGATGTAGATATGATTATCGTCTGCACCCTGACACCTGATTTTAAAACGCCAAGTGTCGCTTCCCTTGTTCAAGCAAAATTAGGTATATTACATGCGGGTGCCATTGACTTAAATGCCGCATGCGCTGGTTTTGCGTATGGATTACATATGGCAAATGCTTTAATCAGCTCTGGATTGCATAAGAAGGTACTCGTTATTGGTGCTGAAACGCTTTCTAAAGTCACTGATTATACTGATCGTAATACCTGTATTTTATTTGGTGATGGTGGTGGAGCAGCACTGGTCGAATTCGACGAAAACCATTCAAGTTTTATTTCTTCACATCTCATTTCTGAAGGAGAAAAAGCAAAGAGCTTATATTGTTTTAATCTATCCGATCAAATATTTAAAGACGAAATATTAGACAGTAAAAAGATTGTTCAAAACGGTAGAGAAGTTTACAAGTGGGCAGTCAGTACCGTGCCTAAAGGAATGAAACATGTTGTCGAAAAAGGGGCGACTTCCTTAGAGCAAGTCGATTGGTTTATACCGCATAGTGCTAATCTCAGAATGATTGATTCGATCTGTGAAAAAAGCGGATTTCCTTTGGAGCAAACTCTGTATAGCTTGGTCGACTACGGAAATACTTCTTCTGCAACCATTCCTTTATCATTAGACAAAGGAATTAAAGAAGGAAAGATCAAGTCGGGTGACCGTATCCTCTTATATGGATTTGGGGGCGGACTGACTCAAGCTGGTTTACTGTTAGAATGGACTCTGTAAAATCGTAAATTAACACTAAAGCACCCACATTTCAATAATGAACTGCCCCATAAAAGTTGGACATAAAAATCCAACTTTTATGGGGTGTTTTTTATGGTCAAATATACAAAGGCGTTTAAAGTCTAGGTCGCTGAGTGTTATCTGACAGGACGAGAAGGATACCGAGGTGTAGCGATAGAATTCGGGATAGCACGTGAACTGATCCGTGAGTGGTCGCGTCTCTATGAGCGTTGGGGGGAAGCGATCTTCGATCCTTCCTATACAAGCCACTCGCTGGCATTTAAACTGGAGGTATTAAACGACATGGTGACCAACGGACTGTCCTACATAGAGGCGGCCGTAAAGTACCGAATTTCCTCCCCAGGGACGATTTCGAGATGGAGAACGCTGCGTTAAAAAAATTGAAAGCCTTGGTTCAAGAAGAGAATGCGCGACGAACCGGATCAAGCCACAAGTAATCGACGAATTGCGGTCAGTCTATCCCGTTCCGGGACTCCTTCGCGTGCTCGGTATGGCACGAAGCGTCTATTACTATTGGCGGACGCGCCTGACGGGTGAGGGCAAGTATTCGAAGGTGAAGACAGCTATCCATACCCTCTTCCACGAACACAAGGGACGATGTGGCTATCGTCGCATCCACGCACTTCTCGAACGCCAAGGCTTCCGGCAAGACCGAAGACCGTACGCCGTCTAATGAATGAGCTCGGTCTAAAATGTCTCGTCCGTATGAAGCGATACCGCTCCTATAAAGGACGGGTCGGAAAGGTCGCACCGAATCTTCTCCAACGTGACTTCAAGGCCACCGGCCTGAACCAGAAATGGGTGACTGACGTCACTGAGTTTCACCTGTTCGGGGAGAAGCTCTACCTCTCGCCGATGATGGACTTGGGAAACCGTGAGATCATTGCTTATACCCTATCGGACCGCCCTACCTATCAATTCGTTGGTGAAATGTTGGATCAGGCAATCGGGAAGCTCGACGGGAAAGCTCGACCGATTCTGCATTCCGACCAAGGGTGGCATTATCAATATCGAGCGTTCGTCGGTACGCTTCACGAGCACGGCATTACGCAAAGCATGTCCCGTAAGGGCAACTGCCTCGACAACGCAGCCATCGAAAGCTTCTTCGCTGTGCTCAAGTCAGAGCTCCTGTATCTCAAGGAGTTCGATGACATGGACCACTTCAAATGTGAGCTCGAGCGTTACATCGAGTACTATAACCATCGTCGTATCAAGGGACGACTAAAAAACCTGAGCCCAGTGGAATACCGGACTCAGGTCCTCAAGGTCGCCTGACAAATTATTTATTGTCTAACCTTTTTGGTTCAGTTCATAAATACTAGGAGATGTTGATCTTATATCGAAGCTGCGACTTCTTGTAAATTGTCTGCTGTTTCGGCAATTGAATCGGCGATGCGGCGCATCCCTTCGATTGTTCCGGCGACATCACTTGTATCTGACGATAACTCGCGTACTTGTCGTGAGACAACTTCTGTCTGTTCGGAGATTCTAGAGAATACGTGGACGATTTCTTGCATTTCAGTCGTCGTCTGAACCACTGCGCTTTCTGTCTCCCCCATTCGTTTCGACACAACCAGCATTTTTTGTGTGATTTCCTGTGCGATACGTGATGTCTCTGCTGCTGATTGTTTACTTTCTTCTGCCAACTTTCGTACCTCCTGAGCAACGACCGTGAATCCTCTTCCCATCTCACCTGCGCGCGCAGCTTCAATTGAAGCGTTCAAGCTCAGTAAATTTGTTTGGTCCGAAATCGTCGTTACCATCCCAGCAATTCGTTCGATTTCTTCGGATAGCCGAGATAGCTCTGCGACCTGTTCGGTTGTCTGTGTCAGGTCATGAACAACATCTTGAAAATGATGCGTTTTTTCTTCGACCAATGTCACTCCATCTTCTG
Organism: Exiguobacterium sp. Leaf187; assembly: GCF_001423925.1. Classification (NCBI taxonomy): domain Bacteria; kingdom Bacillati; phylum Bacillota; class Bacilli; order Caryophanales; genus Exiguobacterium; species Exiguobacterium sp. Leaf187. The sequence continues at coordinate 131,682 of NZ_LMPR01000002.1, forward strand.
CCTCCACAACTGCTTTTGTTAAACGATCTGAAATTGTGTCGGTTGTCAGTGAGACGCGTTTCGCATGCTGCTCGATTTCTTGAAAATTCGCTGATGATTCTTCACTCATCGCCGCTAATCCCTCAATTGATCGTTGAACACCCTCACCAACTTGACGCTTTGCTAATTCAATTGCTTGTCGCTCTTCTTCAACTTGCCCTTCATACATCGTCATGACGATTTGCTGTTCTAGATTGAACAGTTTACTCGCAGAACGCATAATACGAATACGCTCAGCTTCTGGCCAGTCACTATTTTCAATTTTATCGCTTAGCACATTCCATACTTTTTGGAAAGCAGCAACATACCATTTAGTCTGTAGACCTATCTGTACATGGCGATCTGCGATCCGACGACGAGCTTCTATGTAGTCCATCGTCACTTTTCCTTCAAACATTTGAAGAATGTGTCGAGAGAGCGTTCCTTTTAATCGTTCGAGAGTCGAATGATGCTCAATCAAACGACGTAAAGAAGGAATCCGAATTAGCTCTTCATAGAACGCATCGACCATACTAGGCATCCAATGAGCTACATCCGTATAAATAACACGTACCATTTGTAAATCGAGGATGGTTAGATCAATTAAGTGAAGCTGTTCTTCCAAAGAACTCGGTACTTTCAGGATGGCATGCGTAGCTTCAGCTTCAATTAACGCATCAAAGGTTACTACTTTTGCTGTTTTAAACCATTTCATTTATTTCTCCCCTTCATTTCCAGTTAAACCTCGCCTCTTATATCGTCGTATTTTATTGGAATTTGAATGGGAGTTCAAAGAACGGTGTCTTTTTCTTTTTAAGATAAATTATTTCATTGTCGTTATAAGGATACTGCGATAATTGTATATTTCCCTTATCAAACCGATAACTATTGAAGTATTTTAAATTCCAAATCCTATTCTCGCTATTAATTGTAGTAACGTTTTTAATCATACTATCACCCTGATCTTCAGGCGGAAGAATACAGTCTAAATAATTGCAGATATAGACATGCACCAATGATAGCGAAAAGGAGAATGATAGTGAAGATACCGAGAGGTGCAATCCATCCTGATGCGTAGATGGCGAGAGGCGCCAGCGACTTACCAAGTGTGTTTTGAAGACTATCAGCAGCTAGATACTGACCTCTTGCCTCTTCAGGAGCATAATGACCGATGAAACTTTGTGTGACAGGTGTACGCATGATCTCACCTAACGTGAAGATGAGCGTACAGCCAAACAGAAACCAGATGTTGTTATTCCATCCGACTAAAAACGTACCTCCTCCTGCAAGTAGCGTCGACATGACAAAGAGACGTTTTTCTGACCAATGTTTGAGTCGATTCGTTACGGGAAGAATCAAGATGACAAACAAAAGACCATTAAAGCCTACCAACCACCCAAAAATGGATTGGCTCGTGAGCTGAAATGAATCCATCAGGTATGGTACAAGAGGTTGTGTAGGTACATTCTCTATCACATAGACTGGTAAGTAGAGATCGAGTTGCATCACTGGGAAGAGCGAACAAATTCCCGCAATCACGTATATCAGAAAAATACGATCTTTGAGAATAAATCGATAACCAGACCATTTAGATTGAAAGGCAGATTTAAGTGGGATTGTGACATCTTTTGGCTTGGAACGATCAGGTAAGGTTTCACTGACGATAAAATAGATCGTGATGAAGTAAAGGAACAGAACCGTTGCACAGGTCCATAATAACAGTTGACGATATTGAAAAAAAAA
>NZ_LMPR01000002.1:133467-138216 GCF_001423925.1 Exiguobacterium sp. Leaf187
TGTCGCGTACACCTGTCGCAATTCATCCTTTGGTACCGTGTCCGCTACCATCGCTGAACTTGCGGGTCGATAAAATGCTGCCCCTATCCCGATTCCAATGAATGCAACATAATCGATCCAAGGAGAGGAGGAGACGGCAAATAGAATAAACATACTCATTTGCAAAAATGTTCCGATCAGCATGACAGGACGCCTCCCTAACGTATCCGCAACGCTTCCTCCTATTAAACTTCCGATGATACTTAGTAAGGGCGGTAGTGCCATTATTAATCCAGCAGTCTGTAAGCCAAGTTTTTGACCAAAGTAGACCGTCAGAAAAGGAAAGTACATCCAAAATAATAAATTAAATAATCCTTCTCCTACTAGTCTGACTTTCACATTCGAATTCCAATAAATTTTGTTCATAATAACTCCTCTCAAATAAATAAGGAATAGCGTCTTCCTTTTGTAGCTTTACTATAGATAAGATGATTAATAAGATATAGACTTATCTTTTAATGTGGATTATACTAATATTATGAAAATTGAGTAGACAAACCTTTGTTTAAATTGTACCTTAAAACGAACGTATGTTTGTTTTAAGGTACTTTATTTTTAACTATCGCTTTTTTGTTTCTTCCTATTTTTTAAGAATTTTAGAGTTTCTTTGCTATATAACTGACCAATAAAAAGCAGTCCCTGTCTTTATATGACGAGGACTGCTTTTTATTATTTTAAACACGGCGACTTTTTACTTTATCGATCAGAAACAACTACAGACTAACTCGACTAAATAAAAATCACTTATCTTTTCTTAGCCGTAATTAACTCCTACAAGTAGAAGCAGAGATTCGTTTATATGGCTTATATGGAAGTTAAGTCCGTGACCTAGATTTCTCATACACATCATTTTTATTGTTCTTTTGCGACTCAATTATCAATAAATCATTCAATGTAGTGGAATGGAGGGAGTCAATGAATAAGGAATAGGCTTTATCCATTACGTAAGGGATGGCATATCCACCTATATAGCTACGTTCTACATCTGTGTAATGCGTCATCTTTTCAAATTGTAAAACGACTTCGCTCACTTTAATTTGAGTAGCTGGTTTTGCTAACTTAAATCCACCTCCCCTTCCACGAATAGTGTGAAGAAGGTCTAGCTTACTCAGGATCCAAACAATTTTCATTAGATGATTTTCCGAGATGCGTTGAGCCTCTGCTACTTCTTTCACTGTCACTAATCGTGAAGGGTGTGTCCCAGCAAACAACAGTGTACGGATGGCATAATCGGTCGATACGTTTATTCTCATAAATATAAGAGTCCTCCTTGCGCTCTACAATGAACCATATCTGTCGGCATATAACAAATCATTCTTTTCGATATAATACAGTTTTACAACTTTTTTTATTATAGAATATGTAGGATGTCCAGACAAAATAAATATCTTAATTTTAAGAAGAAAATTGAATGAATGTAACAATATTACAAATTGATTTATCAGCCTTTTAATCTGCTACTATTCTTTCGCAAGAGCAATTTAGATATAAAAAAACAAGCCACCTATTTAGATAGCTTGTTTTTTTACGATTTGCGAAATACCCAATAAGACTGACCAAGATAATTTAATCCCGTATAGATGACCATCCCGATTAGAATTGCGCCAGTCTCTTGTAGATTTGGTAAAAGGTAATGGACTCCCCATAGACTAAAACGATAGGCAATGAGGTAGCTGATGGAAACGACGATTAAAAAACGGATCCAATAGGACAACCCTCCTGCCTCTTGGCGAAAGGTAAAACGGCGATTGAGCATGTAGCTGATCCAAACACCACATGCATTCCCAATAGCCGTCGCTCCCCAATAACCAGTATGCAAGACATGAAAACAAAACAATGTCAACGTCAGACCAACCAACGTATTGAGGATTCCTACTAATAAGAAACGAAGGAAGGTCATCATTCTCGTTTTTTCTCGACGACATAACGAGGACGCCGCTTGACTTCCTGATAGATTTTACCGATATATTCACCTATCAGTCCGATCCCGAGTAACTGAAGTCCCCCGATGAACCAGATGGACATCATTAATGACGTCCATCCATCCATTGCCTCTCCTTCATATCTGCGATAAAGGGCATACCCGACAAATCCGACCGAGACGAAGAGCATAAACAGTGAGACTAAAAATAACAGCTTAATCGGGCGGACACTAAATGAGGTTACCCCGTCCCATGCAAGAGCCATCATCTTCCGTAATGGGTATTTCGATTCCCCTGCTTGACGTGCTTGACGTGTGTAGGTCACTTCTGTTGTTTGGAAACCAAGGGAAGGCACCATTCCTCGCAAAAAGAGATTACGTTCCGGATGTGCACAAAGCGTTTCGACGGCTCGTTTGCTCATGAGACGATAGTCTGCATGATTGAAAATGGTTTCTACACCTAGCCAGTCAATGAAGCGATAAAAACCTTGAGCAGTGGACCGTTTAAACCAACTATCGGTCTGACGATCTTCTCGTACGCCATAGACAATATCATTCCCTTTCGCAAATTCACCCAAGAACTGCTCGATTACTTTTACGTCATCTTGAAGGTCTGCATCCATCGACACAACACAATCTGCATGTGTGTGTCCTTCGACAAGACCCGCGAACAAAGCATTTTGATGTCCAACGTTGTGAGCTAATTTTAATCCTCTAAACCGACCATCCTGTGCATGGACATCTTCGATTTGAGACCAGGTATCATCTTTACTTCCATCATCTACGAATAAGACAAAGGAGTCCTCAGAAATGAGGTGTCTTTCTCGCCACTCTGTTAAAAAACGGTGCATCGTACGGACCGTCAAGCGTAATACTTCCGTCTCGTTATAGCATGGAATTATTACACCTAGCGTAGGTGTCTTCGTCATTGTCATATCATTACTCCTCCATGAACGAAATTACTTCGTGCTCTCTGTAGTAGCTTGAATACGGTACAACCGAATCTTCCAAGCGGAATGCTGATCTTCGAACGTTCTTTCGTACTGCAATCCAATCGCTGCAGCATTTTTGATTGGTACAGCAGATAAGAGATATGTTGCACCTATCTGCTTCAACTGTGCTGTATTGATGGACAAATGTTGAATTGGAACTTGGTGTTTCTTCGTGTATTCGTATTCTTTACCGAGCTCGGAAGAAAACAAATAAACTCGATTTCCCCACGTATCAAAATAACGTTGCAATAGATCACTTTTATTTAGTTCTTCAGCAATCACCTTTCGGAAGGAAGCTTTATACCATAGCGGATAAAAGTTCACATAGCCATCCACAGTCTGCATCCCATTGTACTGAGCGATCGCAGGGTGCATTCCAATAGAGGCAACCTGGTAATCTTTTGTAGGTTTGTCAATAAACCGTTTGATATCAGAGAACTGAGAAGTCGCATAAAATGCCTCATAGGATGGATGATGACGATAAAGGAACTCGGGATTCCATGCGAGCAAGACAAAGGTTTGGGCTATTAGCAGGCAAATCACCCATTTTCGTTTAGATGTTCTCCATAACCAATCGAGCATCAAGTAAAACAATGCATACCACAACATGGGTTGAAGAAAGTGGAATCGGGAGAAATTGAAAGTTCTGATGAGAGAGACCTGTTGCTTTAACGGGTTCCATCCCTCATAGAACCAAAATGCATACCAAAGTGATAAACCAAAAACAAACCACATTAAAGTTCGAATTCGCTTTGCTGCATGATCTTTTTGACGGAATACTAAAAATCCGATAATCAAGAGTGTTAGTAGGATAATGGGCGACTGAACCGCCCGATCATGTGTATGACCGAACATCAAATTTTTAAAAAACAAACGGATACTGGACCAAAAGCCGTTGTTTCCCGTCTCGAAGTCATTTCGACTGGTAGGTTCTTCCTCCCACAACATCGAGAAGACCAATCGATATTCAATTAGTAAATATAATAAGACTTGTAAACAATATACGATCCAAAAGCGACTATGAAAACTACGTTCGCGGATTTCCTTCATCACATGGTAGAGGGCAAGCGTTGCTAAAAAGAAAATGATTCCTAACACAAAGCTAGAATAGAATGGAACCAAAATTAGTATTAACGCACTCAACTTTATCTTTCGGCCACGCCAGATATTCCAGTACGCCCACAATAAGAGCGGCATCCCAAGCGTACTGAGCATGCCTGATGGCCAGAATGGAGTCCAAGAAAATAAAACCGCCACCCATAAAGTATATGATTTAGGAATAACACCTTTCGCATAATCACGTAACAATAGGTACATTCCTAAAAAAGCAAAGATTCGGACCAGTGTTTGACTGATTACATATGCCGTAAACGGCGAGAACCATTGATACAGCCAAATGATAGCCGTAAATTCGCTGACAAAGGCATTTCTTGAGACAACCCCACTTAATAAGTCAGGAACAGTCGCTTGAAGGCTTGCATAAATACTATTCGTATCGACCAATGTTTTGTACCAAACGATATTCGAATCTAAATTATCATGAATACGAACATGAGCATGTTCCCCAAGTAAGACCATTGGGGAAATGTAGAGACATGCTAGCAACATCCCTATTAAAATGCGAGTTCTTTCTCTCATCGTCTCCCTCCTTCTTTTTGATTTAAGATTAAATCTATTAATTTATAACCCTATTAAATACAAGGTATATCCTTTTTCCGTTCCATTTTTAGATACGACGAATTGTAATATTAAGTGCAACACCTAGCTGAAAACACAAAAAAAACCCATAACGACCTC
>NZ_LMPR01000003.1:0-41481 GCF_001423925.1 Exiguobacterium sp. Leaf187
TACGATTTTTGCCTCATCGTTCAGTTTTCAAAGTTCGTCGTGTCGTTTTCAGCGACTTTAATATCTTAACAAGTTATCAACCCGATTGTCAACAACTTTTTTGATATTTATTTTTGTGTGTCACGACCATTCGCGGCACAAGAAGTAATATACCATGGCTTTTTAAATCGTACAAGCATTTTATTAGAAAAACATTTAAAAAGTTTTATTTACCCGTTTTTTGACTCGTTTATCCCTACATTGACTTCAAAAAGAACGCTCCGTTCCTTCTATAAGCTATAGAAGAAACGGAGCTCTACTCATTAATTTTGTTGGTGACGCATTGTCGGGAAGAGTAACACATCACGAATCGATGGCGCATTCGTCAACAACATGACGAGACGATCGATCCCGATGCCAAGACCACCCGTTGGCGGCATACCGTACTCGAGTGCTTCAATGAAGTCTGTATCCATTTCATGTGCTTCGTCGTTTCCTGCTTCTTTTTCGACGAGTTGTGCTTCGAAACGTTCACGTTGATCGATTGGATCGTTCAATTCCGTGAAGGCATTCGCATGTTCACGACGGACGATGAATAATTCAAAGCGATCCGTAAAGCGTGGATCCTCTGGATTTTTCTTCGCAAGTGGCGATACTTCAACAGGATGACCATAGACGAATGTTGGTTGAACGAGTGTCTCTTCTACTTTTTGTTCGAAGAACTCATTCAAGATATGTCCCGTCGTCATGTGCGACTGGACTTCAACACCGTGTTCATGCGCTAGTTCGAGAGCACGTTCGTTTGAAATCTGTTCAAAGAAGTCGACACCTGTCGCTTCTTTAACAAGATCGACCATGTGTGCTCGTTTCCAACCGACAGATAGGTCGATGACGTCTTCTCCGTAAGTGACTTGTGTCGTACCGAGTACTTCTTGTGCGACGTGAGCGATCAGGTTCTCTGTTAAGTTCATGATGTCTTTATAATCCGCATACGCTTCATAGAGTTCGATCATCGTAAACTCTGGGTTATGGCGTGTTGAGATTCCTTCATTACGGAACACACGACCGATTTCGTAGACTTTCTCAAGTCCACCGACGATCAAACGTTTCAAATGGAGCTCGATCGCAATCCGCATGTAAAGCGTCATGTCGAGTGCATTATGATGCGTGATGAACGGACGAGCCGATGCTCCACCCGCAATCGTATGCAACATTGGTGTTTCGACTTCCAAGTATCCGAGGTTATCGAGATATTGACGAATTCCACGAATGACTTTACTCCGCGCGATGAATGTCTCACGTGATTCTTGGTTCGTAATGAGGTCGAGGTAACGCTGACGATAGCGTTGCTCGATATCTTTTAATCCGTGATATTTATCCGGAAGCGGACGTAATGCTTTTGTTAATAACGTAAATGCTGTGACGTGAACAGAGAGTTCACCAACATTCGTTTTGAACACGTATCCTTGAATTCCAACGATGTCACCTAAGTCACATGTCTTATAGATCTCATACGCCTCTTCACCGACATCATCTTTACGGACATACAACTGAATTTGACCTTGTACATCCTGAACGTTCGTAAAGCCAACCTTCCCTTTACGACGTGTCGTCATGACACGACCCGCGATCGCAACTTCCGGTTTCAGTTCAGCCAACTCTTCTTTTGTATGTTCACCAAACGATGCACGAATGCTCGCGGTATCCGTCGAACGTTCAAAACGTGCGCCGAATGGATCGAGACCTTGTTCACGCATGGCGTTCATCTTACCGAGACGCACCTGCATTTGATCGTTCATTTCCATATCCTGACTCACTCTCTTCACTCCTTTTAATAATGGTTCACGACGATTCTCTCGAATAAAAAGCTGCCGGAATGACCGACAGCCCTTTAGAAAACCGATACGCTCATCTTCAATGCAACTAGCGTACCACAAAACGACGCTGTCCGACTATACTTTACCTGTTAGGCATATGCTACGTCTTCTTCGAGTGTCTGCAAGTACTGCTGTAACAGTTCGACGAGTCCTGCGTGTGTGTCGATATTGAATAACGCATTGCGAACGCGACCGTTCCCCTTCATTCCTTTCAAATACCAGGCGACATGTGTCCGCATTTCGCGTACGGCGAGTTCTTCTCCCTTTAGCGCGACTAGTCGTGTGGCATGCAAGAGACAAATATCAATCTTCTCACGCGCCGTCGGTTCTGCTGGAAGCGTTCCTGATTCGAGGTACTGGATCGTCTGATACAACATCCATGGATTCCCTAGAGCGGCCCGTCCGATCATGACACCGTCGACGCCGATCTCATCAATCATCCGTTTTGCATCTTGCGGAGTCTGAACATCTCCATTTCCGATGATTGGGATGTTGACCGCTTTTTTCGCTTCGCCAATGATGTTCCAGTCTGCGACCCCTTCATACTTTTGCGAACGTGTCCGCCCGTGGATGGCTACAGCTTTCGCCCCACCCGCTTCTGCTGCTTTGACATTATCGACACAATAGATGTGATGGCTGTCCCAGCCGGTCCGCATCTTAACAGTAACGGGTTTATCGATCGCTTGCGTCACCGCATGAACCATCTCATATACCTTATCTGGATCAAGCAACCATTTCGCTCCAGCATCGCTTTTCGTGACTTTCGGGACGGGACAGCCCATGTTGATGTCAATGATGTCGGCATTCGTGTTCGCTTCGACATATCGTGCCGCTTGAACGAGTGTCTCTTTTGAACCGCCATAGATTTGAAGACTGAGCGGTTTTTCCCGCTCATCCACGTACAGCATCTGAAGCGTCCGTTCGTTTTCGTACAAGATCCCTTTATCGCTGACCATCTCCGCACAGACGAGTCCTGCACCAAACTCCTTTGCGATTAACCGAAACGCCGGATTACAGACGCCTGCCATCGGTGCCAAGATGACTTGATTCTTCAGTTTGACATCACCAATGTTAAATTCCATTATTGTTCCTCCGCTTCTAAAAGCCCACCTAACCGTCGTACACCGTTTCGTTCTGTCTCTGGTAACTGCTGATACAACTGCTCGACACTTTGCTCAAGACCGGGTATGACGCATGTTGCTGCGAGTTCACGTAATGGTGCGAGGACGAATGCCCGCTCTTGCATCCGCGGATGCGGAACGGTTAATCCTTCGAGGTCAATGCGTTCTTCCTCATATAGCAAAATATCTAAGTCAAGCGTTCGTGGTCCATTTTTGAACAAACGCTCGCGTCCTTCTAGCTGTTCAATTTCCTGCAGTCGCCCAAGTAAGACAGATGCCTCATCCGTCGTTTGAATCGCGACGACCATATTATAGAATAAATCCTGCTCGAGATACCCGACAGGTACCGTCTCATAAATGGAAGAGGTCTTTACGTCATGAACGGACGGTAATGCTCTCAGGCGAGCAATCGCTGCTCTTAAGTGAGCCGCTTTATCGCCGATGTTCGAGCCGAGTGCAATGTAAGCTTCCTTCATGCATAGTCCTCCCGAAGGCGATTGATCTCGACCGCCACATGTTCATAATGACCGGCAATCGGCGGATCCGGTTTGATGACCTTGATCGACGCTTCTTGAATTCGTTCGTCTAACGCAAATACTGCTTTTGCAATACGGTCCGCCAAGGCTTCGACGAGTTGGAGCGGTTCTCCTTCGACGACACGTTTCGTCGCTTCATACAATTCGGCGTAATTGACACTTTTCGTCAAATCATCCGTCCGACCGGCTTCTGCCAATGCAAGTCCGATCGATAAGTCGACATTGAAGCGTTGACCGAGTTTCGTCTCTTCTGCGAATACACCGTGGTACCCATAAAAACGCATTCCTGTTACATGAATTCGATCCACCGTTATTCCCCCTTCGTCGCAGCCAACATGATGTCCATCATCTGCGCTGCCCGTTTGACTTCTTTGACGTCATGCACACGCATCCAGTCACATCCTTGTTGAATTCCGTAACACACCGTCGCAATCGTTCCTTCGAGTCGTTCTTCTGTCGGTAATCCGAGCGCAAGTCCGATCATCGATTTACGGGACGTTCCGAGTAAAACCGGATACCCGAAGTCCGTTACGATCGATAGATGACGCATCAGGTACAAGTTCTCTTCATGCGTCTTCATGAATCCAATCCCAGGGTCGAGCCAAATATGCTCTTCCGCTACGCCTGCCTGTTTTGCTAACCGAATCGATTCCTCAAGGTCAGCCTGGACTTCTGCCAGCATATCTGTCCCATGCGCCGTCTCCCGGTTATGCATCAAAATGATGGGTACTTTATACTGCGCAGCAACGTTGACCATCGAACGATCGCCCCACTTCGAGCCCCAAACATCGTTGATGATATCTGCTCCTGCTTCAATAGCAGCCTCTGCGACGACCGGTTTGTACGTATCGATCGATACGAGGACGTTCAGCTCTCGTTTGATGCGCTTGATGATCGGTAAAACACGGGTGAGTTCTTCTTCGACTGATACGAATGCTGCACCCGGTCGTGTCGATTCTCCACCGACATCGATTGCATCTGCTCCATCCGCGACGAGCTGACGCGCTTGCCGCATCGCTTGCTCGACATCGACATATTGTCCACCGTCCGAAAAGGAGTCCGGTGTCACGTTCAAGATACCCATGATGTAAGTCATCGTTGTTCTCTCCTTGTCGTCACCTGTTCGACGGATTGATCGAACAGCGTCATGATTTGTGCATATCCTGTTCCGTTGATTCCAGGGAAAGGGCGTCCGTCAAGTGACGAAATAGCGACCGCTTCCTGAACGGAATTCGTATAGATGATCTCATCTGCTTCTTCGAGCTGCGGTAAATAAGCCAAGCGTTCTTCGACCGGTACATATTGCATGAGGAACTGACGGGTAATCCCGTTCAGTGCACCGGTTTCAAGCGGTGACGTATACCATGTACTTCCGTAACGCCAAAAGATGTTTGACGTAATGCCCTCACAGACATGACCTTCCTTCGTCAAAAACAACCCTTCTGCTTCCGGATTGAACAATTGGCGTTTCGCCACTAGATTGTTCATGTAATGATGTGACTTCAAGCGGTAAGTCGTCTCCGGTGTACTGCGCGGTAAACGAATCGTCTCGAGTGCACGTTCCGCCCGTTTTCGCGGAGCGATTGGTTTCGCATAGATCAACACGGTCGGCGTGTCGTAAGGATCGATTGATAAACCGATCTCACGTGGACCGGCAGAGACGTTCAACCGAATGTATAAATCGTTCGCCCCATATGCCGCATATAAATCTTGGATCGCTTGCCGTAAGGCTTCCCGATCATATGCTAGCTGGATTCCGAGTGCGACACAACTCATCCGTAAGCGTTCAATATGATCATCGAACAAAAACGGATGTCCGTTATAGGTCCGAAACGTCTCGAATACACCCATCCCGTAGACGAATCCGTGATCGAGCGGGGAGATGCGTACTTCTTCTTCTCGTTTAATGGTTCCGTCATGCCAGAGATACATAATGCGTCAACTCCAAGAAATTTTTTAACATCTGCTTCCCGTCTCGCGTCAAAATCGCTTCCGGATGGAACTGGACACCGAGAATCGGCAACGTCCGGTGACGGAGTGCCATGATCTCCCCACCGGATTCCGCCGTCACTTCGAGCACTTCCGGGAATGTCTCGCGTTCAACGACGAGCGAGTGATAACGTGTCACCGGCGTCGCTTGTGGGATTCGTTCAAAGATGCCTTGTCCGTCATGCGTCAGTGGCGAGACTTTTCCGTGCATTAATTCCTTCGCGCGGACGACTTTACCACCGAATACTTGTCCAATCGCTTGATGACCTAAGCAGACCCCTAGTATCGGTACCTTCCCAGCAAAATAAGCAATCGCTTCTAGACTGATCCCCGCTTCATTCGGTGTACAGGGGCCCGGTGAGATGACCAGATGATCCGGTTGCAATGCTTCGATTTTCGCAAGGGTGATCGCGTCGTTGCGAAATACCCGGATGTCTTGCCCAAGTTCGCCGAAATACTGGACTAAGTTGTACGTAAAGGAATCATAGTTATCAATCAATACAATCATTGCGTTCCCTCCGCTGTTTCTTTTGTCACCCATAACGCCTTTGCTTTACTGAGTGACTCTTCGTATTCACGTGCTGCGTCCGAGTCTGTGACGACTCCAGCACCTGCTTGGACATATGCCATCCCGTCTTTGGCGACAAGTGTCCGAATCAAGATGTTGAAGATGACATCATCCGCCCAACTGATGAAGCCAAGCGATCCAGTATAGATGCCACGCCGGACCGGTTCGAGTTCTTCAATGATTTCCATCGTCCGGATTTTTGGCGCACCAGTGATCGTACCACCTGGGAACATCGCAGCAAGCACCTGACTCCCAGAGTGTTCCGGTGCTACTTCCCCTCTGACGTTTGAGACGATGTGTTGCACGTGCGAGTATTTCTCGATCACCATCAACTCATCGACATGAACCGTGCCATAACGACTGACGCGACCTAAATCATTCCGCTCTAAATCAACAAGCATCACATGCTCTGCCCGTTCTTTTTCGTTATCGAGTAAGGTTTTCGCAAGTCGTAAATCTTCTGCTTCATCCTTCCCGCGTGGTCGTGTTCCCGCAATCGGACGTGTCGCTAACGCATCGCCGATTTTTTCGACGAGCAACTCGGGTGAGGCGGACACGAGTGTTAAATCTTCATCCGCAAAGTAACCCATGTATGGAGAAGGATTGACTTGTCGTAATACATCATACAAATGTTCCGCTGTCGTCCCAAGCGGTTCTTGTTGACGGACGGACAAATTAACTTGGAAAACGTCACCGTCCTCAATATAGGATTTAATCCGGTGTGCCGCTGTCATGAACGCTTCCTGCCCGAAAGCCCGTTCCCGCTCGCCGGACGAACCGATTGCTGTAAATTGAGGTGCATCCGTCTCGATGCACCAACGCGCGATTTCCGTTTCAAGGACTCGTTCTGCTTCCTCTGCCGTGTCTCGTGTCACGGCCATGAACAACTGCTTCGTTTCCTCATCAAATACGGCGACTTCATCGTACCAGTAAAATGATAGATCGGGTGTTTGAAGATCATCCATCGCTTGTTCCGGTAGCTTTTCTAAATAACGGACGGCATCATAACTGACGTATCCGGCAAACCCACCAAAGAACGGTGGCATTCCATCCGGTCGGACTGATTCACGGTCGACGCGAAGTCGTTCGAGTACATCAAACGGATTCGCCGTCGATATCTCGACTTTTCCATCTGTCTCAATCGTCGTCGTTCCGTCTTTTGTCCGGACGTATCCGACAGGACGAGTCGCCGCCATCGTATACCGGCCGATTCGACCGCTTTCGAGCCAGACGTGTCCCGTTGTGCCATTCGTCTGTTCAACATATCGATTGTAGAATTGTTCTTTCGTCCATGGTACTGCTTTGTATTTCGTCTGTCGCATACGCGTCCCCCACTTCACACTATTCTGCTCTCATTATACGCAAAAAAGTACACGGAAGCCGAATGACTTCCGTGTACGTCCAGTTGATTACTTCGATTGGTCTGCTTCTTCCTCGATTTGATACAGCGGTGTACTTAAGTACCGCTCCCCATTCGAAGGAATGATCGCGAGAACGTTTTTCCCTTTACCGAGACGTTTCGCTGTCTTGAGCGCTGCTGCAATCGCAGCACCTGACGAGATACCGCCTAAGACACCATTCGTCTTCGCTGCTCGGCGTGCGTGATCGAATGCTTCTTCCGTCGTGATTTGCTCAACACCATCATAAATCTCTGTATCGAGAATCGACGGCACGAACCCAGCACCGATTCCTTGCAGTTTGTGTGGTCCCGGTTTACCACCTGATAAGACCGGTGAATCCGTTGGTTCGACGGCAATGATTTCAATACCTTGGAAAGCATCGCGTAACACTTTACCAGCACCGGTGATCGTTCCGCCCGTTCCAATTCCCGCGATGAACGCATCGAGTTGCATGCCTTCGAACGCTTCGACGATTTCAGGACCTGTCGTTTTTTCATGGACGACTGGATTAGCACCGTTATTGAATTGTTGCGGCATGAAGTAACCGTGTTCTTCCGCTTCCGCTGTCGCGCGAGCGATCGCACCCTTCATCCCTTCAGGACCCGGAGTCAGAATCAATTCCGCACCATAGGCGCGAAGCAACGTCCGGCGCTCCATGCTCATCGTTTCCGGCATGACGAGGATGGCACGGTATCCTTTCGCCGAAGCGACCATCGCGAGTCCGATCCCTGTGTTTCCACTCGTCGGCTCGATGATTGTGTCTCCTTCTTTGAGTTGACCCGCTTCTTCTGCGGCCTCAATCATAGATAGCGCGATCCGGTCTTTTACGCTTGATCCAGGGTTCATGTACTCCAATTTTAGATACACATCTGCATCCTCAGGACCCGTTAGATGATGTAACTTGACGATCGGGGTGCGACCGACTAAATCTAATACTGAATTCGCAATACGCATGACCATTCCTCCTCATTAGTGAACCGCTTGAATTCCAAGTAATCCGATAAACTAATTATCAGCGGACTGGATGAAATCTGTCAATCAAAGCGTTTGACTTCCGGCTTTTTTCCATCCTTCGTCTGGCGTTCGACCGCTTCTTGAATCAAACGATCAATCGTCTGTTTTTCCTGTTCCGTTCGCATCGTCTGATAGACCATCGCGCGCGTGATTTTCTCATCACCGACTTCGGCGACGACATCCTCGAGCGGACCACCGATGCTGTCTTGAACGATTTTAGGAGAATCGACCTTTGGGAGCTCACCCATGAAGGCGTAAGCACCGGTCATGAAATTCGTCAACATTAAGATGAAGATCAACATCCACAAGTACTTAGGTTGTACATTCCCCATATTCGATCCCTCTTATGCTCTTTCGAGTGATTTTTCGCGAAGTTCCTCTAATTCTGGAACATCATAGTGATAATGCTCTGAACAGAAGTGACAAACAGCTTCCGCACCACCATCTTCATCAATCATCGCTTGAATCTCATCTGGTCCAAGGGCAATGATTGCTGTCGCTAATTTGTCACGGTCACACGTACATTCGAATGATACTGGAATCGTATCAAGATGTTCGTAGTCACCGAGAACGAGTTCTAACATTTCTTCTGGTGTTTTTTCCTCACCGACGAGAATCGAGATCGGTTTAAGGGCTCCAACACGTTTTTCGAGTGCTGCAATCGTTTCTTCCGACGCACCTGGCATCAATTGAACGATCAAGCCACCTGCTGCGATGACTGATTCGTCTTCTGGATAAACGAGAACGCCAGCCCCAACGACCGATGGGCTTTGTTCCGATACAGCAAAGTAATACGTGAAGTCTTCGCTGATCTCACCTGTTTGAATCGGCGATTGACCACCGACGAAGTCACGCAACCCGAGGTCTTTGATGACAGAGATGTTTCCGCGACCGACCGCTTCACCGACTTTTAGTTTCGTCAGACCATCTGCATTGACATACGTATCCATCTCGACACGGGGACGACTCACATATCCACGTACGACACCTTTTGCGTCGGCATCGACGATGATTTTCCCAATCGGTCCATCGCCTTCGACTTTTAATGTGACACGTGTATCGCCTTTTTGCATCGTACCCATCATTGCACCGATCGTCAGTGTCCGACCGAGCGCTGCTGTGACGACAGGTGTCGTCTGGTGGCGCAGTTGTGCTTCATAGACCGTCTTCGTCGAACGGATTGCAAACGCACGGACTTCTCCATTGAAGCCTAACGCCCGTACTAAATAGTCATCTTTTAATTGTGCTAATAATTCTTCACGTTTCATCTTGATTCCCTCACTTATTTCGTTCGTAGATAATCCGTAATCCATCTAACGTCAAGAATGGATCGACGATCTCAATCATCGTGGATTCCTCGCTGATTAATCGGGCTAAGCCGCCGGTCGCAATGACCTTCGCTTCTCCCATTTCTTCTTTCATCCGGTGAACGAGTCCGTCCACCTGTGCCACATATCCGAAATAGGTCCCCGACTGCATCGCATGGATCGTATTCCGTCCGATGGCTGACTGCGGTTTCGCGATTTCAATTCGTGGCAATTTTGCTGCCTTATTATAGAGTGCCTCGGTTGCAACCATCACACCGGGTGAGATGATGCCGCCGTAATACCGTTTTTGTGCATCGATGTAACAATACGTCGTCGCTGTTCCGAAATCGACGATGATCATCGGTCCCTCGTATTTCGCCGTCGCCGCTACTGCGTTGACGATTCGATCGGCTCCCACTTCCCGTGGATTATCGACTTTTAAATCCAGTCCTGTCTTGATTCCTGGTCCAATCAAGAACGGACGGCGTTTAAAGTAACGCACACACATATTTTCTAGCGGAAACACGACGGGGGGTACGACAGATGATAACACGATTCCCTCGATTTCTTCCACGTTTAGCTCTGCGTCACGGAACAACGCTTTGACGAGCATACCGTATTCGTCCGTCGTCCGTGTTCGGTCTGTCGCAATCCGCCAATGCTCAATCAACTCTTGTCCTTGATAGACACCTAAGACGATATTCGTATTTCCGACATCGATGACTAAAATCATTTGCTTATTTCCCCGCTTCTTCTCAATTTTCATGCTTCGATTGTATTCCGTTGTTTTACGATCGGAACTATATACGTTGTGATTATACCATGCTCGTATAGTCACACCTACCGATGTGTATTCGCTCGGTCTGCCACAAAAAAGAACGGATTCGATATCAATCGAATCCGTTCCATCCGTTTACACTTGATCATCGCGACGCGGCGTATCTGGTGTATCCGTATCTACATTTTTCCCTTCGTCAACGACTGAACCCATTTGCGTTGGAGACTGCGTCGGTTGATCAACAGTTGCATCTGTCGATTCCGGTGCTTTCTCTTCTGCTTTTGGAGTCGTTGCTTCTGGTTCATGTTTTTTGTATTCGCCCGTCTCTAGGAGATGGTGAATTTGTTTTTGATCGAGTGTTTCGACTTCAAGCAATGTCGTTGCAATCAAGTCGAGCTGATCGCGCTTCTCAGTCAGGATATCTTTCGCTTTTTGGTAACAGCGGTTGATGATCGCTTGGATTTCCGTATCGATCTCGTGTGCGATTGCATCCGAGTAGTTCTGTTCGTTTTGGAAATCACGGCCGAGGAAGACGTTACCGCTTTGACCTGATCCGAATTGAAGCGGTCCGAGTTTTTCACTCATCCCGAACTCCATGACCATTTTCCGTGCAAGACCTGTCGCACGCTGGAAGTCATTGCTTGCCCCAGTCGAGACTTCTCCGAAGACGATATCCTCTGCGACACGACCACCGAGCAATCCAGTAATCTTATCTTCGAGTTCCGGCTTCGTCATGAAGTAACGATCTTCTTTTGGCAACATGACGACATATCCACCCGCGTTACCGCGAGGAACGATCGTTACCTTGTGTACTTCATCCGCATCGTCGAGCGTGACACCGATGATTGTATGTCCAGCTTCGTGCCATGCGACGATCTTTTTCTCTTTCGGCGAGATGATCCGGCTCTTCTTCGCTGGTCCAGCGATGACGCGGTCAATCGCTTCTTCGAGGTCAACGATCGAGACTTTATCACGGTCTGCCCGAGCGGCAACAAGTGCTGCTTCGTTTAGAAGGTTTTCAAGATCCGCACCTGAGAATCCAGGTGTTCGTTGTGCGATCGCTTTTAAATCAACCGTTGAATCGAGCGGTTTGTTCCGCGCGTGAACTTTCAAGACTGCTTCACGACCGATGACATCTGGACGGTCAACCGTGATTTGACGGTCAAAACGACCTGGACGGAGTAAGGCTGGGTCAAGAATATCAGCACGGTTCGTTGCTGCGATCATGATGATGCCTTCGTTTTCACTGAATCCATCCATCTCGACGAGAAGTTGGTTCAATGTCTGCTCACGCTCATCGTGTCCACCACCGAGACCTGCGCCCCGTTGACGACCGACAGCATCGATTTCATCGATGAAGATGATACATGGTGCATTTTTCTTCGCGTTTTCGAACAAGTCACGGACACGTGATGCCCCGACACCGACGAACATCTCAACGAAGTCAGAACCTGAAATCGAGAAGAATGGTACGCCAGCTTCACCAGCTGCGGCACGCGCGAGCAACGTCTTACCTGTACCTGGAGGACCTACGAGGAGGACCCCTTTCGGAATACGGGCACCGAGTTTCGCGAATTTACGCGGATCTTTCAAGAATTCAACGACTTCGACGAGTTCTTGTTTCTCTTCGTCTGCGCCGGCTACATCATCAAACGTAATCTTTTTCTTCTCTGTGTCATAGAGGCGTGCCTTCGATTTCCCGAAGTTCATGACGCGACCGCCACCACCGCCACCTTGTGCTTGATTAATCAAGAAGAAGAAGAGGATGAAGATGATGATGAATGGAACGATCGTCGTCAGTAACGCGATCCAACCACCATTCGTTTCTGCTGCCTTAAAGTCCAATTTGACTCCTTGGCTTTTCAATTGCGTATAAAGATCCGTTAGTTCCGTATCAACAGCCGGTACGACCGTCTCATACGTTGAATCTTTTTCACGCAAATCTCCTGTCACATTATACGTCTGCCCTTCATATTGGAAGGTAGCCGTCTTGATTTCACCTTTTTCAACAGACTCGACAAACTGTGTGTAATTGATTTCTTTGCTTTTGTTCACTGGACTCTGCAAGTATTGCAGAAACAAGATCAAAGCTAGAAAAATGACCCCAAACACGAGGGTATTCTTCACTGCTCGGTTCATCTTATGCCTCCTCTCCGCATCCATCTCGTTTTTCTAGTGGATGAATACGAATCCTGGCGCGACAGGGCGCGCTTTGTAATTGGTTTCATCTTATCATGGGACAGACGAGATTAAAAATAATTAGCCACCGTAGACTGCAGGTTTCAAGACACCTACGTATGGAAGGTTACGATACTTCTCTTCGTAATCCAGACCATAACCGACAACGAATTCGTGTGGAATGACGAAGCCGCTGTAATCTGCGTGCAAGTCATTCTTCCGTCCTGTTGGTTTGTCGAGCAACGTCACGATCTTAACGGACTTCGCTTTCCGGTACTTGAAGAGATCGACAAGGTAACCAAGCGTCAATCCGCTGTCGATGATATCTTCGACAATCAAGATGTCGCGTCCTTCTACCGATGTGTTCAAATCTTTTTCAATCTTGACTTCACCTGTTGATGTTGTCCCACCGTGATACGTTGAAACGTCCATGAAGTCCATTTCAAGATGCATATCCATCTTTTTCACAAGATCAGACATGAACGGCATTGCGCCTTTTAAGACGCACACAAGCAACGGAAAACGATCGTGATAATCCGCTGTCAATTCGCCGGCGAGTTCGCCCACTTTATTTTGGATCTCTTCTTCTGAAATCAGTACTTTTTCCATATCGTTCATCAAGGTCATGCTAGGTATTCCTCCTCCATAATAAACACTACATTACCATTCTATCATTAAATAAGATTTTGCGAGGAGTTCAAATGACCCGAATATTGCAATTCGATGTCCAATGACGGCTAAAATCACTCCATTTGCATCGACGACGACCGGAACCTGTTCCCGGAGATAACGCGGAACCTTAGCATCAATCAGAATTCGACTGACTTTTTTCGAACCCACAGCAAGCTGAATCCGATCTCCTGGACGTGGCGGACGTACCGTCAATGGGAACGCAATCGCGTCCAGCGGGATACCTTGATTTCCGATTGAGAAGCGAACCATTTGTTCACCATAATGATACGTTCCCAAATTCTCCCCTACTTGAAACGATAAATCGTCATTCATTGACCGTATCACACGATCCTGCATCAAAAAGCCATATGCACGTCGCATCCTCCAGTTTCCATAATACACTTCGTCTGAGCCCTTATCCACCCGAAGCCATGTAACAAAGTGACGAATCACATCCGAAGAAAACATTTCTCCCGTTAATGTCGGCAAAACAAGCCGCTGTAAATCCGTCGGTAATTCTAAAATACGTGCGACCGGAATTCCGTTCGCTTCCTTACACCGTTCGAGATAGGTCGCGACGAATGCCGCCTGTTCACGGATGATTTGCTGTCGCGCATGTGCTGCCGCTGCCGTTGCCTGTTCAAACTCAGGACGCATGTCTCGGAGTGATGGAACAATCGTATGCCGGATTTGATTACGCAAATAAGTAGTTTCTGCATTTGACGCATCTTCTCGCCATGGAACTTCATGTTGCAACGCATACTCGCGTAATGTTTGCTTCGATTCATGTAGCAACGGTCGATGCAACCAACCGTTACCAAACGGACGAACGACGGGAATACCATCAACCTGCGCTTCTCCACGAATGAGCTGAATGAGTAGCGTCTCAATTTGATCGTCTTGATGATGGGCGAGAATCAGACGCGAGCGCCCGGTCTCTTCCATGATTCGTTCAAAAAACGCATATCTCTCTTCGCGACAAGCTGCTTGAGAGCTCGTACGTCCTGTCCATTCTAAACGCGTCATGAAAAAAGATATCTTTCGGGCCGTTGCCCACTCCTTAATAAAGCACGCTTCTTCGTCGGACGCCTCTCGTAATCCATGATGCACATGCGCAATCGCGATATCGTAGCCCTCTTTGTACAACCGATCGACGAGTACCATCGAATCACAACCTCCCGAAACACCTACTAAAAGTGGTTCGAACGGCACACCTTCCATAACGATTTCCCCCTTTCCGTTAAAACCTAAAAAAAGCTATCTCTATATAATAGAGATAGCTTTTGAGAATGACCCGTACGGGATTCGAACCCGTGTTACCGCCGTGAAAGGGCGGTGTCTTAACCGCTTGACNAAAAAATATGGTAGCGGCGGAGGGAGTCGAACCCACGACCTCACGGGTATGAACCGTACGCTCTAGCCAGCTGAGCTACACCGCCATATTTTTAACTCGTGCGTCTTAAGCACATTTTCTATAATACGGGCAGGTCAAATGAAAGTCAACGCTTTTTCTAAAAATAATTTCAAAAAAATAAAAGATGGAATGAACGGCGTCATTCCATCTCTATTCTTATAAAGAACAGGTCAGCAAGTTATTGACGTTTTGCGCCGCGTCCGCCACGTTTTGAATCCGTTTGACGTTTCAATGTAGCAAGACGATCTTCACTATCTTTCAGGAAACTAGACATCAGCGTATCGAACGATTGTTCTTTGCGCGGTGGTGGTGTACCACGGCCGCCTTTGTTGAAGCCTCCACGGTTACCGCCTCCACGTGGTCCTTTGTTATCGAACGAACGTGGTCCACGATCTTGTCCTGCTGGACGTGGTCCACGGTCGAACTGACGTGCAGGACGAGGACGTTCGCCTTCTGGACGATCGACGGCTTTTTTGATGGAAAGACCGATCTTACCATCGTTTTCAACACTTAAGACTTTGACGGTGATTTCTTGACCAACCGTCAACACATCATTGATGTCTTTAACGTAAGAATCTGCCACTTCACTGATGTGAACAAGACCAGTTTTCCCTGTTGGTAACTCAACGAACGCTCCGAAATTCGTGATGCCTGTTACTTTCCCTTGCACTTTGCTGCCTACTTCAATCGACATAAATTGTATTGCTCCTTTTTAGTTGATTCGTTTCTTATTATACGAGTGATTCATTCTTTTTTCAATCAATCGGCAACCTTCAATTAGTCTTCCGGTGAAAAGTAGAAGATCGTTTCCCCTTTTTTCGAATAGAGCAACTCGCTTCGAGCTAAGTTCGCTACATACTCTTTATCATTGAGACGATTGATTTCTTCCTTCAGACGGGCGGTCTCTTTTTTTGCTTTCGTCTGCTCTTGTTCGGCGACTTGAAACGACTGCTTTTGTTCAGCGATCAATTGCCGTTTCTCCATGTATGACCACCCCATGAGGGAAAAGATGAGTAAAAAGACGGTCAGACACAGGAAAAAGCGATTTTTGAGACGTCGACGGTTTTCGATGGCATTCTGACTCAACTGCTTTTTACGGTCATTGAGCGGCTTGATCTTTGGCGCAGGACGCCCTGATTCGAGCGGTGTTGGCATATCATCCCTCCTCTTTCTGAGTGGTCACCCCTGACACTCTTTAGTATACTTCCTTTTTCCGGTAAATTACATTGATTCTTCGGAATTCACCTTTTCTTCACGGATGATCTCATACATATCAGATGCTTCTTCTTTTTTGGCATGTTCTTTAATGCTCGAAATCGCAACCGTGACGATCTTGTTTCCGAACCGAATCGTCATCTCATCACCTGCTGCTACCGTGCTACTTGCTTTCGCCACATTACCATTGATTGTAATCCGACCTTGATCGGCTACTTCTTTCGCAAGCGTCCGTCGTTTGATCAGACGCGATACTTTTAAAAATTTATCAAGTCTCATGACTGTTCCTCCTGCTTCGCTTGATGCCAGAGTGAATCTTGCTCTTCAAGCGTCATCTCAACGAGCGGTCGATCCGCTAGCTGTTCCATTCGCGTAAAGCGACGGATGAATTTATCATTCGTCTGTTGTAGCCCCTCTTCTGCCGAGAGACCAAGGTATTTCCCAACGAGTGTTATCGAAAACAGAACGTCTCCGAATTCACCTAGTCGTTCTTCTGGTGCGGCTTCCTTCAACTCACGTAACTCTTCGATTACTTTTTCAAGTGCACCCTCGACGTCACTCCATTCAAAACCGACTTTCGCCACTTTCTTTTGAATGTCTTCTGCGCGCATCAAGGCAGGTGCTCCTTTTGTCACACCATCGAGCAAGGAAGTCCGCTCCGGTTTCTCTTGTGCTTTAATGTCTTGCCAGTTCGAAACAACGTCTGCCGAAGAATCGACAATCGTTTCTCCGAACACATGTGGATGACGACGAATCATCTTATCACTGACGCTTCCGATGACATCTCGAATGTCGAAATACCCTTCATCTAGACCAATTTGTGCGTGGAGCATGACCTGTAAAAGGACGTCTCCTAGCTCTTCTATCATTAAGTTATCGTCCTGAAGGTCGATTGCTTCCAGTAATTCATAAGATTCTTCGATTAAATGACGTTTTAAGGACTCATGTGTCTGCTCTTGATCCCATGGGCAACCGCCTTCACCACGTAACCGTGCGACAATCTCTTTTAATGTCGCGAAGTCACGGTTCAGCGTCTGCTCATCCGTAACAGGTGGTACGTAGACTGTCGTCAAGTTACTGAGCGTCGTCACATGATCGAGTTCATACAACGGCACGCTTTGGACAGTTTGTTTGCTTGTACCCGCTGCTGTGACAAGAGTGACGAGATGTTCGTCCGGATAACGTTCCATCAGCTGAACCTTTAAATCACCGGCGACGAGCGCATCATAGACTTGTCCAATCAGCAAATGTTGACGGATCTGCGCTTCATCGACGGTAAACGCCGTCGCATCAAGCAACTGGAATCCTTCAATCGGATCTACGCCAAGCGCCGCGAACATCGGATCAAGAAAACTTTGTCCGCCTACAACGTCGACCGCGTCCGTCCGCTCTAATAACTGCTGGACGGTACTCTCAGCGACCAGTGGATGACCTGGGACGGCATAGATGATGTCCGTCGTCTTTGAGAGGCGAAGCAATTCCTCAACGATTTCTGTGTATACGTCTTCAAACCGACTATGTCGTTCGTAAACCGAGTCAAATGATGTAAAGTTCATTCCCTCTGCTGCGAGTTCTGAAACGACTGGATGATCCATTGTCCGTAAATAGACAGGCTGTGTCGTGTTTTTTAATAATCGATAGATGCCAAACGGCAATTGTTCAAGTTCGCCGACGCCAAGGCCGACGATCGTGATTCGGTGTGTCATATACTCCTCCTACGTTGGTACATCTGATATAACTTATCTCCTAAAGGCAATAGCGCCCACTCTTGTGCTGTTAATGCACGAACGCGTAATGCCATACTGCCATAAATGATGGCACCACCGACGACAAGGACGCCGACTTCGAGTGCCGCACCGATTCGTGTCTCAAGCTCAAACAGCTGGAAGAACGTTTCGATCAGGTACAGAAACACACTCATGGCGAGCACAGGTAAGACCAGTCGTCGGTAGAACGCGTTTCCTGCCGATACGCGACCGAACTTCCGGTTCAATAAAATCCATTGTGCTGTCGCCATGACGGCAAAACCGCCAAATGTCGCCATACCCGCCCCGATCATACCATATCGGGGAATGAAATAGAGATTCAGAACGAGCTTCGCCCCTAATCCGACAAGAACACCAACGAGCGCATATTTTTCAGCATCGACCGACTGGAGACAAGAGATGATCATCATCGCAATCGAAGCGGCAAATGCCGTCGCCGCGAGCCAAATCAACCCTGCTGTTCCCTGGTCATCTTGATACAACGCAATATTGAGCGGACGCATCACACCCATTAGTCCGATTGTCGCTGCAGCGGCAATCAATAGACCGGAACGGAGTAATGTCTCGAGTTGTTGACGCATCATCTGCGGATCATGCTTTCGATATGCGGTTGATAAGGACGGAACGCTCGCAAGACTCATCGATGTCGCAAAGAGAATCGCGAATTGCAGTAACGGATACCCACGGTCGAGCACCCCTTTTTCAATTTTCGTCTCCGTCGTATTGCCAAGTAGATTGACGAACGTCAATCCATCGATCAATTGCATCAGTAACAAGGCAAGTGAGGCGATACTGACCGCCACCCCGCTTGTCACGAGCACCTTCCCGACCCGCCGTACATGAATACCTGAAAACACAGGACGACCAATCTTCCCTTTCGCAAAACGCAACAGGACGAATAACGAAACGATGCTGCCGCCAATCGCTGTCAGATGGGCACTGGCACCAATCCAGTAAGGGTCCGCCTGCATCGAGACGCCGATATAGGTCACGAGCAACAAGAGTCCGACACGGACGGCATTTTCAGAGACTTGGGATACAGCCGTCGGTCGCATCTCGAGATCTGCTTGAAACATGCCTCTAAGAACGGCAATCACAGGTAGTAAATAAAACGTACACGTGACGGCTCGCAACGGAACAACGAGTTTATCGTCTCCAAACCAACCCGCAAGTGTCGGGGCAATCCACCATCCGAACAGACCAAAGAAGACCGTCATCGCAAGTAAGACGTACAAAATCGACCATAAAACTTCTCGTTTTTCATCTGGATGATGGAGCGTCAACTTCGCCACGATGACGGGCAGCGCATAAATACCTAGCGCTGCCGCTATCGCGAATAAGGGATAGACCGTCTGATAGACGTACAGTCCGAAGTCACCTGCAAGGTTCTGATACGGAATCCGGTAAAAGAAGCTGAGCAGTTTCGAGATATAACTAGAGATTGCAAGCAGTGCTGCGCCTTGCGCAATCGTTCGTCTATTCATCGTGCGACGAGCCGACGATCAAGCTCTGCTAGCAACTGTTCTGCTTGCATCGTCATCTGTTGCGTCGACTGCTTGTTGCGGTTGAGCGTCAAGACGAGTTTCTGTTCTTGTTGCCCCATCCCTAGACCACGTCCAAGCGGAACGGTCCATTTGACGAAATCCGCCACATCCAGCTGCTGTGTTGATTGAAGTGACAAGACGATCTCGATTTTCGGATCGGTTTGTTTGACGCGCTCGACACGCGCTCGTTCAGCAAAAATCCGCATCCGTGTCAATTGGATCAAACGAGCAACCTCATCCGGGAACTCACCGAATCGTTCGAGCATCTCTGTTTCAAGTTGTTCGAGACTATCGACGGTATCGACATATTTCAAGCGTTTATAAAATTCGATTTTCAGCTCGGAGTCCGTCATGTAGTGCGATGGAATATACGCATCAAGACTGAACGTGAACTCAGGTACGAATTTCTGGACGCGTTTTTTGCCCTTCATCCGTTCTTTCCGTTCTTCAACCGCTTCTGCCAGCATCTGCGAATAAAGATCGAAACCAACAGAGTCGATGAAGCCCGATTGTTGGGAACCGAGTAAGTTCCCGGCGCCACGAATCGATAAGTCACGCATCGCAATTTTAAAGCCGCTACCGAGCTCCGTGAATTCCTTGATCGCTTGCAGTCGACTTTCTGCGACTTCCGTCAATCGTTTTTGCGGACGGTACGTAAAGTACGAATAGGCGACGCGACTTGAACGACCGACACGACCGCGCAATTGATACAGTTGGGATAGTCCCATTTGATCCGCGTCGTGAACGATCAACGTATTGACGTTCGGAATATCGATTCCTGTCTCGATGATCGTCGTACTGACAAGAACATCTGCATCCCCTTCGAAGAACGCGATCAACTGACTTTCGAGTTCGGTTTCCGTCATCCGACCGTGCGCCGTGACGATCCTCGCTTCCGGTACGAGCGCGCGAATCTCTTCTGCCTTTCGCTCGATGCCTTCGACCCGGTTATACAGGAAGAACGCTTGTCCACCCCGGCCGAGTTCTCGTTCGAGCGCTTCTCGCATGACGATTCCGTCGTATTCCATGACGTATGTCTGAACCGGATACCGGTTTTCCGGCGGTGTCTCAAGGACCGAGAGATCACGGATCCCGATCATCGACATGTGCAATGTCCGCGGAATCGGTGTCGCTGTCAACGTCAAGACGTCAACGTTCGTCTTCAACTGTTTCAGACGTTCTTTGTGTTTTACACCGAATCGTTGCTCTTCATCAATGATCAATAATCCGATATCAGCAAACTGGACGTCTTTCGACAGCACACGGTGTGTCCCGACGACGACATCGATCGTTCCCTCTTTTAGACCTTGTTTCGTCGCCTTTAATTCTGCTGGCGAACGGAACCGGCTCATGACCGACACACGAATCGGCCATTCACTGAATCGCTCAAGCATCGTTTCGTAGTGTTGTTGTGCAAGGACAGTTGTTGGTACGAGTAACGCGACTTGTTTTCCAGACATGACCGCTTTGAACGCTGCTCGAATCGCAACTTCCGTTTTCCCGTATCCAACGTCGCCACATAATAGACGATCCATCGGACGCGGACGTTCCATATCCTTCTTGATCTCGGCAATCGATCGTAATTGATCGACCGTTTCCTCATACGGGAACGAAGCCTCGAATGCTTGCATGTTATCGTCGTCCTCTGGGAACGCAAAACCGACGGCAGCCTCGCGAGCCGCATAGAGCTTGATCAACTCATCAGCAATATCCTCGACCGATTTCTGGACTTTCGCTTTGACCTTTTTCCATTCCGTCCCGCCGAGTTTATAGATCTTCGGCTCTTTCCCTTCAGCCCCGACATACTTTTGAATCAAGTCGATCTGATCGACAGGAACATACAAAGAGTCCTCTCCCGCGTAAACGAGATGGAGATAGTCCTGATGATTACCGGCTACATCAATCGTCTTGATGCCGTGGTACCGACCAATCCCATGATGAATATGAACGACGTAATCGCCTGTCTTCAATTCTTGGTAGCTCTTAATCCGTTCAGCGTTCGTCAGCTTCGTCGTTTGCTTCCGGCGACGCGCTGGTTGCTTGAAGACTTCTTCTTCCGTGATGACGACGAGACGCGCATTCGTCATCTCGAATCCACCATGAATTCCCCCAATCAGGATCGCTGGTTGACCACGAGTGATGCCTTCTTTCGTTACGATCGAGGCTTCGACCCCATAATCGGATAACGTCTGACGCATCCGCTCGGCACGTTCTCGGTTACTCGCTAAGAAAACCATCCACATGTCAGCGCGACGATATCGCTCGACTTCTTGCTTCAGGCGTTCCATCTGACCATGGAACGGTGCAATCGGTTTGATGCTGAAATGGATTGCCGCACTTTCCGGTACCCCACTCCGGCGGGTCGGTAGGAGCGAGAGATACAACAATGGTTGTCCTTCAAAGACATGTGCCATCGGAACGGACAGGACGTAATCACTGACGCTTTGTCCGCGTTCAATGAGAGACGCCATCCATTCTGCTTCCTCTGCGTCCTGGACTTCCGCCGCTTCTTCGACCCGTGCGACTTCATCGACGATCAAGACACTTCCCGTCACGTCTTGACGTAACGTCGACGTGTAGAGAATCGGTGCATACTTCGCGAACTGTTTCGGACGATCGCCGTTTTCTAGCAACTCGACGTCATAAGCAATTCCCTCTTCAAGTGCCGCGAGGACTTCCGTACTTTGGACGCGCTCTTTCGTCGCCTCATAAAGACGACGGACTTTTTCACCCGCGTCCTTCAACTGATCCTTCGTCGCGAAGTGTTCCGCCGCCGGCATCAAACATGCTTCTGCGACGACACCGAGTGAGCGTTGTGTCTCCGCATCGAATGTATAGATCGAGTCGACTTCCTCGTCGAATAGATCCAGCCGGTATGGGCGTTCGACCGTGAGCGGATAAATATCGATGATACTTCCGCGAACAGCAAACTCACCAGGTGTCGTCACGGTCGCTGTCCGTTCGTACCCCGCATCGACTAAATCTTGGACGAAGTCCGGAATCGATAAGATGTCGCCCGGCTTCACTTGTTTGACGTGTGACAGGAACGTCTGTGCATCCGGAACATATCGGCGTAAACCGACGAGCGGAATGATCAAAATTCCGTCGTCCGTCGTCAGTAAACGATGACGGGTCTCGATCCGCGTCGCCCGCAGTTCTGGACTTGCGCCATAAGAAAGTTCTGCTGCTAACGTCTCATCGACCGGATAGAGCATGACGTCTTCTTCCGGTACAAGTTCAATCAAATCATCGTACAGTTTTTGTGCTTGGAACATATTATGTGTCACGAGTACGAATCGACGTTTCGTCTCCTGATAAATCCCGGCGACGAACAATGCTTTCCCACTGTTCATCAGACCGGTGATCAACTGAGCGTTGACACCGTCCCGGAAGCGTTCCCGAACCGTCTTGATTTCAGGAATCGCTAGTAAGAGTTCTTGTAATTGTTTCATCTTCTTCCTCCTAAAACACGACAGCAAAAACGCTTTGGAACCCCAAAGCGTTGCGTTCAGTTATACCGATTCATCAAAGCGAGAAACGGTGTGTCTATGAAGTCTGTCGCTACATCGACAGACGCATTGAGTACGTGTTGCAAACTTCCTTGTTCTGCCTTCGAAAAATTCATTAACACCCAGTCAATGACTTGGATGGGTGCCGGTGGTCGACCGACGCCGAGCTTAAGACGCTTGATCTCCTGCGTACCGAGGTGCTGGATCAACGACTTGACGCCGTTATGACCGCCTGCACTGCCTTTTGAACGCAACCGTAGTTTCTCAAGCGGCAAGTCCAGATCGTCATAGATGACGAGCACATCTTCGACCGCAATTTTATAGAAATCAAGTAACGGTCGCACCGCTTCACCTGATAAGTTCATATACGTCAATGGCTTGACGAGCACGACACGTTCTCCGTTTATCATTCCCGTTCCGAAGAGGGCTTTAAACTTCGATTCTGAAAGCTTGATCCCGTGCTTCTCCGCTAAGGCATCAATCGCAAGAAAACCGATGTTGTGGCGCGTATTCGCATACTTCGCTCCAGGATTCCCTAATCCGACGATACATTTCATATCGATTCCTCATTTCTATTTAAAAAAGTAAACGAACAAGGGTCCGATTTCAATAAACCGGACCACGTCGTTCGTATGCATCAAGCAATCAGCTGAAGAGCGGGCTGATTGATTTCTGTTCGTGTACACGGATGATTGCTTCTGCAAGCAAGCGTGCTACAGAGATTTGTTTGATTTTGCTTGCACATTCGCGTTGTGTCAAGTCGATCGTGTTCAAGACGACGAGTTCTTCGATCGCTGAGTTCTCGATCCGTTCCATTGCTGGACCCGAAAGAACAGGGTGTGTACAACATGCATAGACTTGTTTCGCTCCGTTTTCGATCAAAGCGTTCGCTGCAAGTGTGATCGTACCCGCTGTATCGATGATGTCATCGATGATGATAGCAATCTTGCCATCGACTTGACCGACGATGTTCATGACTTCTGCGACGTTCGGTTTCGGACGGCGTTTGTCGATGATCGCGATCGGTGCTTTTAATTGTTCTGCTAATTTACGTGCCCGTGTGACACCGCCATGGTCTGGAGAAACGATGACGAGTTCGTTTGGATCGATGTTCTTTTTCTCGAAGTATGAAGCGAGAAGCGGTACACCCATCAATTGATCTACTGGAATATCGAAGAACCCTTGGATTTGTGCTGCATGGAGATCCATCGTCACGACGCGTGTCGCCCCTGCTACTTCAAGCAAGTTCGCAACGAGTTTCGCCGTGATTGGCTCACGTGAACGTGCTTTGCGGTCTTGACGCGCATAACCGTAATACGGAATGACGACGTTGATTGTCCGTGCAGACGCCCGTTTCAGTGCATCGATCATGATGAGAAGTTCCATCAGGTTTTCGTTGACTGGTTGGCTTGTCGATTGAATGATGTAAATATCATCCCCTCGGACACTTTCTTCGATGTTCATCGAAATTTCGCCATCACTGAAGTGTTTGACTGAACTTTCGCTGACCGGGATTCCGATGACTTTAGCGATTTCCTCTGCCAGTGGTTTGTTCGAGTTGAGTGCGAAAATACGAATTTCATGTTCTAAGACAGTAGACATGTGTAGGTGGCCTCCATTTGTTTGGGTTTAGACGAGTAGAGCGACAAGTAATGAATTAACGATAATCGGGTTTCGTCGTTTGACGTTCCCGTGCGATCGCGAGACCGTTTTCCGGCACATCATCCGTGACGGTTGATCCGGCAGCAACAAGGGCGTTCTTTCCGACCGTGACCGGTGCGATCAAGTTGACGTTACAGCCGATGAAGGCATCGTCCTCAATGATCGTCTGGAATTTATTTTTTCCATCGTAGTTGACCGTGATCGATCCACAACCGAGATTGACGTTCTCTCCGATCGTCGCATCTCCGACATAGCTCAGGTGGGCTGATTTGCTACCTTCACCGAATGTTGATTTCTTGATCTCAACGAAGTTTCCGACGCGTGTGTTCGCCCCGAGAACTGCTTGTTGACGTAAATGCGCGAATGGACCGACTTGCGCTGCTGGACCAATTTTGCTGTCCGTGACGACGGATTGACGAACAATGGCACCATCTGCCACTTCACTGTTACGGATATCCGAGTTCGGACCAATCGTACATTCTGAACCAATGACCGTCTGACCGAGTAATTGCGTTCCCGGATAAAGAACAGTATCTGAACCAATCGTGACATCCGGTCCGATATACGTCGAAGACGGATCAACGAACGTGACACCTTGACGCATCCAGTACTCGTTCGTCCGCTTGCGCATCGATGTTTCCGCTTGCGCAAGTGCGACGCGATCGTTGACACCAATTGTCTCTTCGAACGTAGGTGCCGCATACGCTGCGATTGTTTCGCCTGCTGCCTTTGCAATCTCAATCACGTCTGGTAAGTAATACTCACCTTGCGCGTTATCGTTCTTGACCTGCTTCAGCGTCGCGAACAACATCTCATTATCAAAGACATACGTACCAGTATTGATTTCACGAATCGCGAGTTCTTCTGCATTCGCATCCTTATGCTCGACAATTTTCGAGACGTTTCCGTCTTCACCGCGTACGATTCGTCCGTAACCAGTCGGATCGTCAGCGAGTGCCGTCAAGACAGTCACTTTTGCGTTCGTCTCCGTATGATGTTGTAACAATGAAGCTAATGTCTCGCTCGTCAAGAGCGGTGTATCGCCGCAGACGACGAGTGTCGCTCCCTGTTCGTTCCCAAGTACGGGTTCTGCCATTTGAACAGCATGTCCTGTGCCAAGCTGCTCACTTTGAAGTGCGTATTCCACCGATGTGCCAAGCACTTCTTTGACGGATTCCGCACCGTGACCGACGATGACGACCTGTCGCTTGACGCCGAGCGTCGCTAATTGATCGACGACGTGCTGTACCATAGGTTTCCCAGCGACTGGGTGAAGTACTTTGTAAAGCTTCGATTTCATCCGAGTTCCTTTACCCGCTGCTAGAATTACCGCGAAATGATTCATCCTTGTCGCTCCTCCACGTAAATTAGTGTTGATTTCGTTCTGAAATAGTACACTCGTTCCAACTATAACGAAAACGGCACCGTTATTCAATGATGGGACGAAGCGGAATCGAGGAAAAAACGAGAAAAAAGACAGCTTTTCCCAAGAAGAGAAAAGCTGTCTTTTTCCTTATACTTGATCTGTCGTTTGAACAGAAGCGACTTCGTAACCGATGCCTTCTTCTTGTTCCTCACGTGCCGCATAAGCTTCGAGTACTGAATCTTCGACCTTTTTTCGCATTAATGCATTGATTGGATGAGCGACATCCCGGAAGATACCTTCTTGCGTTCGTTTGCTTGGCATGGCGACGAAGAGACCACTATTCCCTTCGATGACACGCAAATCATGTACCACGAATTCGTGGTCGAGCGTAATAGAGGCAAGTGCTTTCATTCGACCCTCTGCCACGACGCGACGAATTTTAACGTCCGTAACGTTCATTTTGTCCGCACCCCTTTAACCGTTGTCACAACTCTTCGTTGTCTACTTCTACTTACGGCTTAAAACAAATAAAGGTTTAGTCTTTCCCAATCTTTTTACGCATAATTTCCAAAAGTTTGATAATTACAGTATAGTTACAATCCATGCGGCTGTCAATTTCAGGTAGTCTCGGCTTCCGAGAAATAGTGATCGACGTTTCCACGCTTGACTTGGATTTGACCGAGATCGACGTCGACGTCCGCTAATTTCATTAAGCTGACGTATTCGTTGACCATCTTCTTCTCAGCACCCTCTGCCTCGATCAAGACCCCAACACCTGCAACCTTTGCTTCGAACTCGCTCAAGAGACTCATCATTCCACGAATCGTTCCGCCAGCTTTCATGAAGTCATCGATCAATAAGACGTTCGCTCCACGCGGCAAGCTCCGACGCGCAAGTGCCATCGTCCGGATCGCTTTTGAAGACCCTGAGACATAGTTGATGCTGACCGTAGATCCTTCCGTGACACGACTATCTGAACGCACGATGACGAACGGCACACCCAGTTGCTCAGCGACCGCATAAGCAAGCGGAATCCCTTTCGTCGCGATCGTCATGACGACATCAACTTTCTTTTGGCTAAAGACAGATGCAAACACTTGCCCCATTTGTTTGACCATCTTCGGATCCCCGAGTAAGTCCGTCAAATAGAGATATCCCCCCGGTAACAGTCGATCTGGACGTGCGACACGTTCACATAGATCATCGATGAACGGTAACGCCTTCTTACTGCTCCACGTCGGGATGAACATGACGCCACCCGCAGCACCTGGTACCGTGACGAGACGACCCGTTCCCTCATGTTCTAACATCTCGCTGACGATATCTAAATCTTCACTGATCGACGATTTCGCCGATTTGTAGCGTTCTGCAAAAATCGTCAATGAGACGAGATGATGGGGATGGTCAAGCAAGTACCGCGTCATGTCGACCAATCGACCACTTCTCCGAATTTTCATTTGTTTTGTTCCACCTCTCCGTAATTCCGAATATTCAATAGTGAATATATCATTTTCATACGGATATTATCAATGGTTTTCGCCTAAAAGACGAACGACGTAGACTTCGTTACAAAAGCCACGTAATCCATTATAGAGACGTTGTGCCCGATTCTCGTGTTCCGTCAACGCAAAGACTGTCGGACCACTTCCGCTCATCAAGACGCCTTCTGCGCCACAACTCGCCATGAATTCCTTGATCTGCTCGACTTCCGGGTGCATCGGCAACGTGACCGATTCGAGAACATTCCCGAGTGACTGGCAAATGCCTTGGAAATCTTGCGCCTTCACCGCATCGATCATCGCTTCGACGTTCGGACGTTTTGCCGTGTTCAAGTCGAGGGCACCATAGACGTCAGCCGTCGAGACACCAATCGTCGGTTTGGCAAGAACGACCCAGCATGGTGGTGGTGAGACAAGTTTTTCTAGCTTCTCTCCGCGACCTGTTGCAATCGCTGTTCCACCCATGACACAAAACGGAACATCAGATCCAACCGCTGCGCCAACTTCCGCCAACTCTTCAAGCGTCAAGCCGAGTTGCCATAACTCATTCAAACCGCGTAACGTCGCTGCCGCGTCACTGGAACCACCAGCAAGTCCCGCTGCGACCGGGATGTGTTTTTCTAAAAAGATTTCGACCCCCGTCTTGACGTCGTATTTTTCTTTTAAGATCGCTGCTGCTTTATACGCAAGATTACGTTCGTCGTTTGGAACGTAAGCATGCTGGGCATTCATGCGAATTTCTCCTGACGGCAGCTCCGTCAATTCTAGACGGTCTGCCAAATCGACTGTCGTCATCACCATATGTACATCGTGATAGCCGTCCGGGCGCTTTGCCGTCGCATCCAGGACTAGGTTGATCTTGGCCGGAGCCTTTACAATAATCGTCATCGTGCCGTTCCTCCTCTAGTTCGTTTCCTGTAGGAATTGTATCAACCTTTCCACAAAAAAAGAAGCGAACATTTTGTCCGCTTCGGAAGGTAAGTTTACGAATTCGCAAATTCGATTTGTACGGAGTCTGTTAGCACGTCGGCGTAGCTATAAGAAACTCGCTCGACATTGTGGCGCTCTGCGTCTAGCTTGACTACAAACACCGAAGGATACGTCTCAACGAGCGTTCCGATTCGGGTTACGACCTTTTTACGACCGCCGCTTGCTTTTAGCGTCAGTCTTTCACCAACATGTGTTTCGAAAACATGTCTGATTTCGTTCAACGTCTTTGGCATACGCTTCACCTCACTAATATTTATTATAGCATATTAAATAAATATTAGAAAGGGGAAATATTATATCTGTTCTAATCGTATCCGTCAACGTTTTTTAATTGGCAAAAGTGCATCCGCTAACTGTGCGAATTCCTGCAGGCTGAGCGTTTCTCCGCGACGACGTGGTTCGATTCCAGCTTCTAACAATGCCGCTTCGACCGCCGCCTTTTCTGTCTTCCCAAAGTGTGTCGTCAAGTTGTTCAGAATCGTTTTCCGACGTTGTGCAAAACTTGCTCGGACGATTTCGAAGAAGAGGACCTCATCTTGCGTCTGTACCGCTGGCTCTTTTCGAATTTTCAAACGGATGACAGCTGAATCAACGTTTGGTGCTGGGATGAAGACTTGTTTTGGAACCGTGAAGCAGACTTCAGCTTCCGCATAATACTGAATCGCGATCGATAGAGAACCGTATGCTTTTGTGCCCGGTTTTGCACCGATTCGTTCAGCGACTTCCTTTTGAATCATCATGACGAGCGTCCGAAACGGTGCTTTCGCTTCTAGAATCCGCATGATGATCGGTGTCGTGACGTAATACGGGAGGTTCGCGACGACGGCAATGTCAGTGATGCCTTCTTGCGTGAACTCTTCTGCGACGATCGTCGAAAGATCCAGTTCAAGGGCATCACCGTGAATGACCTTCGTATGAGGATACGGTGAAAGTGTATCGTCAAGAATCGGTAGTAGACGCTGATCGATTTCAAGAGCGACGACTTTTTTCGCCTGTTTCGCCGATTGTTCCGTCAATGAGCCGATTCCTGGTCCGATCTCGAGTACGCCGCTCTCCGGCGTTAATCCAGCTGCTCCGACGATGTTTCCTAATACGTTTAAATCGATTAAAAAATTTTGTCCTAACGATTTTTTAAACGAAAAGCCATGTTTCGCTAAAATTTCCTTCGTCCGGTGCAATGTAGCAATGTCTTTCAAACTTCTTCCTCCTCTAATTGTTTCAAAGCCGC
Source organism: Exiguobacterium sp. Leaf187 (assembly GCF_001423925.1). Taxonomy (NCBI): domain Bacteria; kingdom Bacillati; phylum Bacillota; class Bacilli; order Caryophanales; genus Exiguobacterium; species Exiguobacterium sp. Leaf187. The sequence goes on from NZ_LMPR01000003.1 coordinate 29,613, forward strand.
TTCCCATTCTGCCCGCGTGATCCGGATTGATGCGACGCGTTTGACAAGTTGTTTGGCATTTGGTTCACCAATCGCAAGAATCTGACCGAGACGACGACGGCGGATCGAGGCTGCTGGTCCACCAATCAAATCAGCTGCCAGAATCATCTCACGTGTCACTTCAGCAACCGGTGCTTCTTCCGTCTCATAGACAGCAGCGAGCGCTTCTTCGATTGCGGCAGGTGAGGCATGCTCCACACCGATTTTGCCTCGCTTGTCTTTTGCTTGAGCACGCGGAAGATAAGCATGTTTACAGCCTGGTACGCGTTCATTGATTCGAGCACGGATACGATCTCCTGGAAAATCAGGATCCGTGAAAATGATGACACCGCGCCGTTCCAGCGCCTTCTCGATGCGTTGCATCGTTTGTTCGTTGACGGCTGAGCCGTTCGTTTCAATTGTATCGACATCAAAGACTTCTTGTAATCGTGTCGTATCATCCCGTCCTTCGACGACGATGACTTCTTTTAAGCGTTTCCGCATGATCTCTCCACCTTCTTCAAACACTCTCGTAATTGTACCTGTTTCCACGAAAAAAACAAGGAAGCGTCACGTGTCCGCTTCCGTTGCACTAGGAATGACCCAGACTTGCAGTTGTTTTCGACCGAACGTCTTCGCTTTTTGTTCTCCGTCGACCAAGACATCAATCTTATTGCCTTTGATGGCGCCACCGGTATCGAGGGCGATCGCAAGCCCCACTCCTTCGACGTAGACCTTCGTACCAAGCGGAATGACCTTCGGATCAACCGCGATAATTGGCATCCCTTGATAGGTGATCGTATCCGTCACGTCATACCCGGTCGCGGTCAAGGCGCGACCGTTATACAAACGACTGCCGTTTGAAGCTGGATCGTTCGTATACGCCGTCGCTTCGACCATCAAGCTCTTCGCACTTGCAAAATCAAGATCCGTATCGGCCTTCGGTGTTTCAGCTAACGGATTCGTCGCCTGTTCTTCGTTGAAGACAGGCGCTTCGACGGGTGTCTCGACCGGTTTGGTTCCGACTTTGACAACTTGTTTGACGGGTGTCTGCGTCACTTGATCACCAATCAGTTTTTTCTCTTTGCTCAAACCGTTAGCAAGCGTCAATTGATACTTTTTCGTTCGGACACCTGGACGACCAGATGCCGTCACGAGTTGTTCGCCTTCCGGTAAAGTTGGGTCCTCGACTTCTTCGATCTCAAACGGAACGAGCTGTTCCTGCGTCAACGTTGCACGACGTGTCGTGTTGACCGTAATCAACGTCCCTTCCGTCACGCGGGTGTCGGGATCTGGAGCGACCCGATCTTCTTTTTGCAAGCGAATCCCTTCTCGCGCTAACAATTCCCGGACCGACGTCTCATACGTGTAGAGTTGTCGGGCTTTTCCACCGACGACAAGATCAACAGGAAAAGCTTCTCGGTATCGCACCGTCATGCCACTCTTCAGAACAGCGTCAGAGGACGGATAGATATCATCCGTCTCCGCTTTCTTGATACCACGTTCTGCCAGCAAATCCTTCACTTGGCGCGCCTGCGTCCGAACACGACGGGATTCACCATAGCCCATGATCAGTGTGATCTCTTTCGCACGCTGAATGACGATCAACCGTTTTTCTGGTAAATCAGCACTGAGCGCTGGTTCGATGATGTCATTCGTTCGCGTCGTGATGCCTGCTTCTTTAAGTACGCCATAAACGGAATCGGCTGTCGTTTCAATTTGCTGCTCTTGTCCATCAATCAAGACGGTCACGATTTGTGGATGATCCATCATTCCATAGATGAGTGCAGCAACAAGTAAGAGGCTGAATCCAATCGTAGTAAACGTCAACGAACGCATCATGGCAAGCGGAAGACCCGTTTGGCATTTTCGGTCGTTGCTGCTTCCACGTCGGCATACATCATGCCACGGAGCTGCGCAATCTCTTCAGCGACGAACCGGACGTAAGCGGGTTCGTTGCGTTTCCCGCGGTGTGGCGTCGGTGTCAGATACGGACAATCCGTCTCGACGAGTAGACGATCGAGCGGGACTTCCTGCGCAACACGCTTCGGCATCTTCGCATTCTTGAACGTGACGGGACCTCCGAGTGAAATATAGAAGTTCATCGCCAGGCAGCGTGGTAATAATTCAGCACTCATGCTGTAGCTATGCAGAATTCCACCGACTTCTTTCGCATCTTCTTCTTCAAGAATCCGTAATGTATCTTCTGTCGCTTCCCGGTTATGGATGACGATCGGCTTCTTTTTCTGCTTCGCAAGCCGGATTTGTTTACGAAAAGCTTCCTGCTGCACATCTTTCGGTGACGTATCCCAGTGATAGTCGAGCCCAATTTCTCCAAGCGCAACGACTTTTTCGTGATCCATCAACCGTTCGACCTTTTGGTACGCTTCCTCATCAAAATCAATCGAGTCGACGGGATGCCACCCGATTACCGCATAAAGATCATCGTACGCTTCGACGAGTTCCATCGCACGATCAATCGTCTTATGATCAAATCCGACGACGATCATCGGTGAGACACCGTTCGCGCGTGCCCGCTCAATCGTCTCGTGGACGTCGTCCGCGAATTGGTCTGCATTTAAGTGAGTGTGTGTATCGATTAACATAGCTGTTCGACTCCTTCTTTAAAAAAATGCCTGTGACATGGAGTCCACAGGCATCGGTTTTATTTTACGCTTGCGCCGTTCGCCATCGTTGACGGAACCGTCGCCAGTTCAAGTTTTCCTGCTTTTTCAGCAGCAAGGACCATTCCTTGTGAGAGTTCGCCACGTAACGTGACCGGTTTTAAGTTCGCCACGACGATGACTTTTCGTCCGACTAAATCTTCCGGCTCATACCACTGAGCGATACCAGAGACGATTTGGCGTGTTTCTTTGCCCATATCGACTTGTAACTTCAATAGTTTTTTCGCCTTTTTGATCTTTTCAGCCGTCACGACTTCACCGACACGGAGTTCGATTTGGTCAAAGACATCGATTGTCGTTTCTGGACGAATATCTTCGTCTTCTTCTTCAACTTCCTCTTCCTCAACACGTGCTGCAGAAGCTTGGCGCATCATGTCGACGATTGCTTCGACTTCTTCTTTGACGTCGAGACGTGGGAAGATCGGTGTCGCTGTACCGACTTTCGTTCCTGGTGCGATGTCTGCGAATTTCTCGAGCGCTGCCCAGTCCATCGCTTGTCCAGAGAGACCCAGTTGCGCGAAGATCTCTTTTGGTGAACGCGTCATGAACGGTTGCAACATGATCGCCACATGACGCAAGACGCCAACGAGATGCACCATGACAGAACCGAGTTCCGCCGTTTTGGATTCGTCTTTTGCAAGCACCCACGGTTGTGTCTCATCGATGTATTTATTGGCACGGCTGATCAATTGCCAAATGTTCGACAGTACGACAGAGAATTCCATGTGTTCCATCGATGCTTCGACTTTCGTGACCGTTTCTTTTGCAAGATCCGACAGTGTCGCATCAAACGGTGTCACGTTACCTGTATAGGCTGGGATCTCACCATCAAAGTATTTCGTGACCATCGCGATCGTCCGGTTGAGTAAGTTCCCGAGATCGTTCGCCAAATCATAGTTCATCCGCTCAACGAATGCTTCAGGTGTGAACATACCGTCCGAACCGAATGGCACTTCCCGTAAGAGGTAGTAACGAAGGGCGTCGAGACCGTAGCGATCCGTCAACGGAATCGGATCGACGACGTTTCCTTTTGATTTCGACATTTTTCCGTCTTTCATCAACAACCAACCATGTGCGAAGACTTTCTTCGGTAATGGGAGGTCAAGCGCCATCAAGAGTGCCGGCCAAATGATCGTGTGGAAACGAACGATTTCTTTTCCGACGAGATGGACATCTGCTGGCCAGTACTTATCGAAGTTACCGTGATCGTCCGTACCATAACCAAGTGACGAGATGTAGTTCGTCAACGCATCGATCCAGACGTAGACGACGTGTTTTGGATTCGACGGGACTTGTACACCCCAGTTGAATGTCGTCCGTGAGACCGCTAAGTCTTGAAGACCTGGTTTAATGAAGTTATTGATCATTTCGTGTTTACGTGATTCTGGCAAGATGAATGACGGATTCGCTTCAAAGTACTCAAGCAGACGGTCCGCGTACTTACTGATCCGGAAGAAGTAACATTCTTCGCGAACGAGTTCGACCGGGTGTCCACTGTCAGGGCTCTTCCCGTCGACGAGTTGTGATTCCGTATAGTACGTCTCATCCGGAATCGAATACCAACCTTCGTATTCACCTAAATAGATATCGCCTGATTCAAGAAGTGTCTCGAACACTTTTTCGACGACTTTCTTGTGACGTGGTTCTGTCGTCCGGATATAATCATCGTACGAGATGTCGAGACGATCCCATAAGACTTTAATCTGTTCGACGACACCGTCGACGAATGCCTGTTCCGAAATCCCTGCTTCTGCTGCTTTTTCCTGGATCTTTTGACCGTGCTCATCGCTACCTGTCAAATACCGGACGTCGAATCCTTGAAGTCGTTTGTATCGTGCCATCGCATCTCCAGCCACCGTCGTGTACGCGTGACCGATATGTAGTTTTGCACTTGGATAATAAATCGGGGTCGTGATATAAAATGTCTTTGCCATGTTATTCCTCCGTTCTCTGATTTCCATCTTCATTATAGGCTATTATACGCTGTTACGGGACTGATGTCGAAACTCACTTTTTGTCGAATCAAAACATTTTTTGACATCAGACATCAAATTACAAAAAAACACACTCTATAGTTTCATTTCCTTTAAAAAGGGAAAATGTATTAATAAATCGTTTCAAATATGGTGTTTTTGAGAAATAAATGACATTTTGATTTCAAGCTATTCAGATTGGTTGACTACTTTTGGAAAGTCTAGTATTCTACATTCTATAGAAACGATGTCGAATTTTGACGATTTTTCAAAAGAAAAAGAGATCCATGACATCAAAGGAGGAACAACAAAATGAAATCAACAGGTATTGTACGTAAGGTAGACGAGCTCGGTCGTGTCGTAATTCCAATCGAATTACGCCGTACACTTCAAATTGCAGAAAAGGATGCCCTCGAGATCTATGTCGACAACGAACAGATCATCCTTAAAAAATATAAACCAAACATGACTTGCCAAGTAACAGGAGAAGTATCAGAAGATAACTTCAAATTGGCTGATGGTAAATTGATTCTTTCACCAGATGGCGCACAACGCGTTCTCGTTGAATTAAAAGATTTCCTCGATCGTCATTACGCAAGCAACGAATAAACAAAAAAGGAAGCTCCTGACGGGGCTTCCTTTTTTTAATCTGCTTCGTGAAACGCAAGGTATAGTTCCTGACGATCCAGTCCCCGTTCCTTGGCGACACGCTTCAACGCCGCGTTCGGCTTTTCGCCTTCTTCGATATACCGACGGATTTGCTCGAGCGGATCACTGTCTTGGATGACCGCATCAGGTCGTTCTTCATTTGACCCTTCGACAAGAACGACGAACTCACCTCGAACGTCTTCTGCTGCCCAAGCACGTAATTCACTCACGCTTCCCCGAATGTACTCCTCGTACCGTTTCGTTAATTCCCGGGCTAACGTCACCTGGCGATCACCGAGTACTTCCTCGATCCCTTGCAACATCTCTTTCAAACGATGTGGTGCTTCATAAAAGACGAGCGTTCCGGTTTCGTATTTCAATTGCTCCAACGCTTCGCGACGTTCTTTTTTCTTCCGTGGCAAAAAGCCGTAATATAAAAAGCGTTCCGTCGATAATCCGGACGCGACAAGAGCGGTCAACGCAGCGTTCGCACCCGGAAGAACGATGACAGGGATGTCTGCTGCAATCGCTTGGCGGATCAAGTCGCTTCCCGGGTCCGAGATGCCAGGCATACCGGCGTCGGAGACGAGGGCAATTTGTTTTCCTGCCTCTAAATCAGCGAGGAGTCGTTCGCCGCTTGTTTGTTTATTGTGTTCATGGTAACTGACAAGCTTCGACTCAATCGAAAAGTGTCGAAACAGTTTCATCGTCTGCCGCGTATCTTCTGCTGCGACGATATCGGATTCCTGTAAAATCCGTACGGCCCGATACGTCATGTCTTCTAAATTGCCGATTGGTGTCGGGACGATATAGAGACCGGCTCCTTGCTGTTGATAGCTACTCGTCGCTTTCATGAGGTTCCTCCTTGAATCAACCGTTCTTTTTGTGAACGGGTTAATTGTTTAATCGCATATTCCCGCTTCATTGCCTCTGACTTCGTCGCGAAAACTTCCTGATGAACGAGGACGACCGGCAGACGGGCACGTGTATACTTCGCACCCTTACCTGCGTTATGTGTCGCAATGCGTTGTGTGACGTCTACGGCGTAACCCGTATAATACGTATCATCTTGGCACCGAACGATATAGACTGCATGCTCAGACATCGAACAGTTCTTTCATCTGAGCCGCATACGAGTTGTCCGCTTCATAGACGATGAATGGGGGAAGCACCTTCAGTCCAGGTTTTGCATCCTTGATCCCCTCGATCAAGAGCATGTTTGCTTCCTTCCCTGCTTTCGGATAAATCAGCTGCATCCGTTTCGGTTCCAAGCGATACGTCCGCATCAAGGTGACGATATCGAGCAGTCGTTCCGGTCGATGAACGAACGCTGCTTTTCCGCCTTGTTTCAACAAATCAGATGCACCTCGAATACAGTCTTCAAGGGTACAGAGGACTTCGTGCCTTGCAATCGTATAATGTTCACTTTGGTTTTGGTTCGATGTCTCATTTGCTAAAAAATATGGCGGATTGCAGGTGACAGCATCATAGATGCCGTATCCAAGACGCGCTCCCGCCTCTTTGACGTCCCCTTCAATCATCTCAATCCGGTCGTTCAGTTCATTCAAGGTGACGCTCCGTCGTGCCATCTCCGCTAGTCGTGGCTGGATTTCAAGACCCGTGATCTGCCCTTTCGTCCGGTAGGATAAAAAGAGTGGAATTGCACCGTTTCCTGAACAGAGATCGGCAATCCGTCCCTGTTGAATCGGGACCCACGCAAATCGTGCGAGCAGTGCCGCGTCAAGTGAATACGAGAAGACGGATGGACTTTGAATGATTTTCCCTTCCTGTCCTAAGAGATAATCAAGTCGTTCGTCTGGTAATAGTTCAAACATGTCGTGCCTTCCTTTCCGAAAAAAAGACTGACTCATGTAGAAGTCAGCCTCTCAATGTTTCGTTAACATGGATAAGCAAAAGAGACAATCGCCGTCTTTTCGTACTTGTCCATAATGCAAGTTACAGATGTGGAACCCTTCCTGGTACAATCGCCCGAGATTATCGTAGCCCGCACCGACGCCTGCTTCCGCTTCTTCCGCTTCCGTGACCGGCTGTTGTTCATCGCGTTCGACTTTTTCTCGAAGATGATGATTCTCCAGGTACAGATGTTGGTTCTCTTCCATCATGTAAGCCAGCTGATCCTTTAACACGCTCAGATGCTCAGTCAGCAAATGAATCTGTTGCTCAATCGCATCGACACGCGTAATGATTTCTTTTTTATCGACTCTCTCCACGCGTATGCACCCCGTTATTCTTTTGGTCGTTTTGGTTTTACGGCACCAACGGATAATAGTTCTTCCATTGAATACGTCAAGACGCGGGAACGATCCTTCAGTTCGATTTGAACGACTTGATCGAGGATGTTCAAACCAACGACGCGTCCTTCGCCTTCAGGTACTGTCAAACGTTTTCCGTAGTCCGGCAAATCACGGCGCATTTCTTCATACGTATCGTTCTCGTATTTCAGGCAGCACATCAAACGACCACATACTCCTGAAATCTTCGTCGGATTCAACGACAGGTTTTGATCTTTTGCCATCTTGATCGAAACCGGTTCGAACTCACCGAGGAAAGATGAACAACATAAGACACGACCACACGGACCGATGCCTCCCAGTAACTTCGCTTCATCCCGAACACCGATTTGACGGAGTTCGATACGCGTCCGGAAGACCGCCGCTAAATCTTTGACGAGCTCACGGAAGTCAACACGTCCTTCTGCCGTGAAGTAGAAGATGACCTTATTGCGATCAAACGTGTACTCGACATCGACCAATTTCATATCGAGTTTATGTTCACGGATTTTTTCGACACATACCGCATGCGCATCAAGCGCTGCGACTTTATTTTCGCGGACGATCATTGCATCCTTATCGTCAGCAATCCGAAGAATGGATTTCAGTGGCAACACCACATCTTCTTCGTCCATTTGTTTATCGGCGATGACCACTTCGCCATATTCAATGCCCCGTACCGTCTCAACGATGACTGCTTGTCCTCGTGATAATGACTCTTGTCCAGGTGCAAAATAATAAATTTTGCCCGCTTCTTTAAAGCGAACGCCTACTACTTCTAGCATGTCGCTCTACCCTTTCTGTAAGTCAAACATGAGACGCTCAACTGTTAATTGGGGATTAACATTCGCTTCGACCCGTCTTACTGCGGCAAGCACAGCTTGCAACCAGCGGGTGATCGTCGTCTGGCTCTTGGACCCCATCTGTTCAAGTTGGGGTTTACTATTCGTATAGGTCATACCTTCCCACGCCGGATTCAGTTTCAGACGTAAGACATCCTCGAAGAAACAAGTGACGAGTTCAAGACCGATTCGGACATCCTGACGGTTTTTGAATTGTCCCATCCATTTCTCTTGTACGAACAGTGGTAAATCAGCCGGACGATTCGCTAATTCCTCCATCAATTGTAACACTGACGCTCGCGCATTTACAAACCAGTCTTCGAGTAATGCTTCTTCTGCATCCTCGACTTTTGGATAGACACGCGCTGCCAATTGCGTCAACTCGTGGTCCCGTCCCGTTTTTTCAGATAAAACCTCGCCAATCATTTGACGATCCGCCGGACGAAAACTTAATAACTGTCCCCGCGATCGAATCGTCGGTAAAAGGAGCTGGGGTTGATTCGTCAACAATAAAGCCACTTTTCCTTCTCCTGGTTCCTCAAAGAACTTCAGCAAACTGTTTGCTGCCTGGGGAGTCATCTTATGGGACTGGGTAATGACATAAATCTGACGATCGCCTTCAAGTCCTCGGAGTGAGAGATCATGCATCAATTGTTGAATCTGTTCTTTTTTGATGGTCGCGCCATCTGGTTCGATTTCATAATAATCGACCAAGTTGCCACTTTCCATCCGCCGACAGCTACGACAGACACCACACGGTTCTACATCGACCGGGTCCTCACAAAAAAGGCTTTTCGCGAACAAGTGAGCCGCTTCAAGTAGAAGCGGCTCATAGTCTCCGGTGAAGATATAAGCGTGATTGATTCGATCGTTTCGTAACGAATTTTGAAGAATCGTCGAAATGACCGATTGTGTCTGTTCCAGTTCATGAAACGTCTGCATCAGAATTGATGAAACCCTTCGATTGGCAAGACGAAGACCGTTGCCCCGCCTACCTGGACTTCAACAGGGTAAGGGATATAAGAATCGGCATGACCACCCATTGGTGAGATTGGAGAAACCATCTGTTCGCGGCTTGAACAGTTCTTTTTGATCAATCGCAACAAATCATCGAGACGCTCACTCTGTACACCAATCATGAACGTCGTGTTCCCTTCTTTAAGAAAACCACCTGTCGTTGCCAGTTTCGTTGCTCGGAAATCATGCTCGACAAGTGCTTCCGCCAAACGTAAGCTATCTTTATCTTGAACGATCGTAATGACCATTTTCATGAAAATCTCTCCTTTTCTTCTAAATAGGTAATGACATCTTCCACTAAGTCCTGATGAATCGCTTCAATCGATCGATTGGCTTGTACGATCTTCACCCGTTCCGGATCCGATGCTGCAATCTGTTGGAAACCTTCATAGACGCGGGCACGAAACGCATCATCTCGCTGCTCGATTCGATCAAGTGCTCCCCGGTCCATCATTCGTTTTTTAGAATCCGTTACCGTTAAATCAAATAAATACGTTCGGTCTGGTGCTAACCTACCTGTTGCAGAATCATTGATTTGACGCACGAGATCAATCGGATGTCCGAGACCATACCCTTGATACGCAAGTGACGCATCAACGAATCGGTCACATAAGACGATTATTCCTGCCTCTAACGCCGGTCGAATCAATTCCTCGACATGCTGGGCACGAGACGCTGCATACAGCAGAATTTCCGTCATCTCTTTCATCTCTTCAAAATCAGGATTCAAAATCAACGAACGAATTTCGTTTCCAACGCGTGTGCCACCTGGCTCGCGGGTCGTCATGACGTTATAGCCCTTTTCTTTTAACACATCGCCAAGCAATTGTAGTTGTGTCGTTTTACCGGCACCATCCGGTCCTTCGACAGTAATGAACGTACCTTTCATTCTTCAAACCCTTCCTCTATGACGCGTAACGCTCCTCGTTGCAATTGTTCGCCTCCTTGCAAATGAACGGCTACGGTTTGATAATATCGTAAACGTAGTACCTGTTCCGCCGTAATGCGTTCGCCTCTGACGATCAACGGAATGCCTGGCGGGTATGGAATAATCGTTTCGAGTGAAACATGACCGATACACTCATCCAGCTGACGGAACATACCTGTTGCTTGTTCTAACTGTTCATAAGAACAAGCTAAAGCAGATACCTGTATTTTACCCATAATTGGTTGCTCGATATACCTTTTCAAAGGAATTCCTTCTGATTTCATCATTTGAATGGCTCGTTCGACACGGTGGACCCAGTCATTCTGCTCAGACTTTGTTAGCGGACGAAGTGGCAAAATACAGACGACGTGATCTCCTAGAGCAAATTCCGCATCGAGTTGAACAGCTCGTAACGCGTGCAACAACGCATCTCCTGGATATCCCTCATACGTTAATGTCATCCGCGACCAATCATCGAATCGCAGAACCGTCATATGATCGAACCGTTGAAGTGCCTCGATGAATGCATCATGACTAGCTTGAACATCTGACATCCCTTTAACTGTCCATTGTTCACGATAGGAACGGGCGTAATCTAATGAAGCCAAGAGTAAATATGAAGGACTCGAAGTCTGAAACGCTTGAAGCGCTCGCTGTAACTTCCTTCTCATCTTTTCTGAAAATCGCTCATGCATCCATGCTCCCATCGTCAGTGCTGGAAGTGTTTTATGGGCAGACTGGACAACAGCAGTTGCTCCTAATTCAAATGCAGAGCGTACACCAAATGCTTCACCGAAGTGTGCGCCATGTGCTTCATCCACTAATAAAGGGAGCCCGTGCGACGCTGTGAGCTGAACGAGTGACGTGATATCAGCTGCTTCCCCGTAATAGGTCGGTGAAGTGATAAACACGCCGACTCCTCCTGGGTATTTCGTAAACGCTTCCTTTAATGTTTCACGTGAAACATGTCCACTGATTCCCGTTTCCTCATGGATGTCTGGTTCAAGAAAGATCGGTTCGATCCCCAGCCATTCTAACGCATTGAACACCGATTTATGGGAATTACGCTGTACATAAACACGCTCTCCTCTTGTTGCTGTAGCGGCAAGCATCGCCCAGTTCCCAACGGTCGAACCATTCACAAGGAAATGACTCGCTTTTGCACCGTAGACTTTTTGCAGCAAAGCTATCGCGTCTGCAATGGCCTCTTCCGGATGATGAAAATCATCTAGACCAGGTAATTCTGTGACGTCCCATTTAAAGAAGTCAGGAAGAGGTGTCAATGTTCCATTCTTATGACCAGGAACATGCCATGAGATGGGCGTTCGATCTAAATGGCGTTGAAGTGCATGTACAATAGGAAGTTCGTGTTTCATGAAAAAACTCCTTTTCCTCTAAAATGATTACACAAAAAGACCGACCTGCAATCTGCAGATCGGTCAAGTGCCTGGCAACGTCCTATCCTCAC
>NZ_LMPR01000004.1:0-102866 GCF_001423925.1 Exiguobacterium sp. Leaf187
AAGCACTTGAACGCCGAAAGTAGTTGGGGGCTTCCCCCTGTGAGGATAGGACGTTGCCAGGCAAACGGTGGTTCTGGAGCATACGCTCAAGGGCCGCCGCTTTTTTGTGTCTTTTTGTAGAAAGACATGTATTCATTTTAATGAAGGGACTGAACAGGGATATGGCGAAAAAAACGAAACTACGCGTAGCCGTCGAAGAGAACGAGACGATTGGTGCCTGTTTGGATCGTATCGATGCCATGGGATACCGCCCGACGGTCCGACGAGAAGAACCGATCTTTGGATTAGACGCTAATGGCGAACCGTATCCAATTCGTCAGCAAATCGTCTTCGATTGCAAAGTGAAAGAGAACGAATAACTGCCTAGAGCATCCTCCGAATCATGTGGAGGGTGCTTTTTTTAGTGCTTGATTCCATGTGATGCCTTTCAAGAAAATAAACTCCGAATGGACACTAGATGAAATCAGAAAAACTACTTTTAAAACCGAACGATAAATTTTCAGACAATTAAATTGTTCGCCTTTGGTTGACGCCTTGGGATGGACTTGTTAAGATGAAGTCGTGACAGGATGATTGAATATAAACACCTCGTATAATAGCAGGGATATGGCTTGCAAGTTTCTACCCAACGACCCTAAATCGTTGGACTATGGGGTATATGGATGTTCGTCGATATTTCTTTGGCGTACCTTTTTATACCCTAAGCCACCCTTTTAGCCGTGGTTTGGGCTTTTTTTATGCACAAAGGAGGAAACAGCGATGGGAAATGTAGAAGTCGGCGTCATCATGGGAAGTCAATCGGATTGGGAAACGATGAAACATACATGTGATGTGTTGGAGCAACTTGAGATTCCATACGAAAAGAAAGTCGTTTCCGCACACCGGACACCGGATCTAATGTTTCGTTATGCTGAATCAGCACGTGAACGAGGACTGAAGGTCATCATTGCCGGTGCAGGCGGTGCTGCTCATCTACCGGGCATGGTCGCTGCTAAAACGACATTACCCGTCATCGGTGTTCCTGTGAAGAGTAGAGCGCTCCAAGGAATTGATTCCTTGCTCTCGATCGTTCAAATGCCAGGTGGCGTACCGGTCGCAACGGTTGCCATCGGAGAAGCAGGCGCAAAAAACGGCGGATTGCTAGCTGCTCAAATTCTCTCGATTCAAGATGAACGACTTGCCCGCAAGCTCGATCATATGCGAGTCGAACTAGAAGGAGACGTCATTGCATCTGGAGGGAACCTGCTATGAAACGAATCGGGATATTAGGCGGCGGTCAACTTGGTCGAATGATGGCTCTGTCGGCGCGTGAGATGGGCTTTGAGATTTTGACACTCGACCCAACAGACAACGCACCATGTGCGCAAGTGGCGGATCAACATATCCAAGCTCCCTTCACGGATGTCGAGGCAGCCAAACAGCTCGCAGCTGAATCAGATGTCGTCACCTACGAATTTGAGAACATCTCAACGGAAGTCGCTGAAGCAATCGGGACGAAACTGATTCATGGAACGGATCTCCTTTTTCAAACGCAACATCGGGTACGGGAAAAAGAGATGATTGAACGCATTGGACACTCTGTCGCTCCGTACTATCCGGTGACGCATCCTTCTGACTTAGAGGAAGCAAAACAGCGACTCGGGTTACCGTTCGTCTTGAAGACAGCACGATTCGGCTATGACGGAAAAGGACAGACCGTCATCCAGACGGAAGAACAGTTCCAAGCGGCAATCGAACGATTCGAACCGACAGAGTATGTTGCGGAGCAGTGGTTACCGTTTGATCAGGAAATTTCCGTCATCGTCACTCGAAGCGCAACAGAAACACGTGTCTTCCCAGTCAGTGAGAACATTCACCAAGAGAACATTTTGCATCTATCGATTGTACCGGCACGCATTTCTGAATCGCTCGAACAAGAAGCAATTGCGCTCGCTGAATCGATCGCGGATGCCGTCGGGCTGATCGGTACACTGGCCATCGAGTTGTTTGTCGTTGGTTCTCGACTAATCGTCAATGAACTAGCACCCCGACCACACAATTCGGGTCACTATTCGATTGATGCTTGCGAAACATCCCAATTCGAGCAACATATCCGTGCCATCAGTGGTCTCCCACTCGGTGATACCCGTCTGACGACACCGGTCGTCATGGCGAACATCCTGGGTCAGCATGTCACAGCATTATACGAGGAACTACCGAGACTAAACGCTCGGACGAAAGTTCACTTATATGGAAAAGCAGAAGCCAAGACAGGACGCAAGATGGGCCATTTGAACATTCTTGCGGATACCGTCGACGATGCTTTGGCAGAAGTCGAACGCCTGTCGATATGGAAGGAGACAGTTCAATGATCGAACGGTATACACGTCCTGAGATGAAAGCGATCTGGACCGAACAAAACAAATTCGAGGCTTGGTTAAAAGTCGAGATCCTTGCGTGTGAAGCATGGAGTGAACTAGGGGTCATCCCGAAAGAGGACGTCCAGTTGCTTTGGGACAATGCCTCATTTGATGTCAACCGCATCCTTGAAATCGAGCAAGAGACACGTCATGATGTCATCGCTTTTACGCGCGCTGTCTCTGAAACACTTGGAGAAGAACGCAAGTGGGTCCATTACGGACTCACGTCAACGGACGTCGTCGATACAGCACTCTCGTATCTGTTGAAGCAAGCAAACGACATTCTTGCTGCAGATCTCGATCGGTTCATCGACATCTTAAAAGTCAAAGCGAACGAACATAAATATACGGTCATGATGGGACGCACACATGGCGTACATGCAGAACCGACGACGTTCGGTCTGAAACTAGCGCTTTGGTATGAAGAGATGAAACGAAACAAAGTCCGTTTCAAAGCAGCACGTGAGACGGTCGAATATGGCAAGATGTCAGGTGCCGTCGGAACATTCGCGAACATCGATCCGTTCATTGAAAAGTATGTCTGCGAAAAGTTAGGGACAAAGCCTGCTCCGGTCTCCACGCAAACGTTACAACGTGATCGTCATGCACACTACATGTCGACACTGGCTTTGATCGCGACATCGATCGAAAAGATGGCAACGGAAATCCGAGGTCTGCAAAAAACGGAAACACGTGAAGTCGAAGAATTCTTCGCTAAAGGTCAAAAAGGATCATCGGCGATGCCGCACAAGCGAAATCCGATCGGTTCAGAGAACATGACAGGTCTTGCTCGAGTCATCCGTGGACACATGGTGACGGCATACGAGAACGTTTCACTCTGGCACGAACGTGACATCTCGCATTCTTCGGCCGAACGCATCATTCTTCCGGATGCGACAGGACTACTCAACTATATGTTGAACCGTTTCGGAAACATCGTGAAGAACTTGACGGTCTTCCCGGACAACATGAAGCGGAACATGGACCGGACGTTTGGTGTCATCTTCTCTGGACATGTCTTACTCGCTTTAATCGAAAAAGGCTGGTCGCGTGAAGCAGCGTATGATTTCGTTCAACCGCGTGCGATGCAGGCGTGGGAAGAACAAATCATGTTCCGTGACTTATTGTGGCAAGAACAGGACATTCAACAGCTTTTCACAGAAGAAGAGCTCGATGCGTGTTTCGATCCGACGTATCATACGAGTCGTGTCGATGAAATCTTTGAACGGTGTGGCTTGAACTAATCAACCTGAGACGGGGCACTTGCCCCGTCTACATCTTAGGATCATGGGGGACGAAAGCGATGCAACCACTTTATGAAGGAAAAGCAAAACGATTGTACACGACGCAGGAGCAGGATGTGCTCCGGATCGTCTATAAAGACGAGGCCACGGCATTCAACGGCGAGAAAAAAGAAGTCTTTGCTGGAAAAGGCGAATTGAACAACCGGTTGACGAGTCATTTCTTTGAAATCCTCGAACAAGCGGGCATTCCGACACATTTCATTGAACGTGTCTCGGAGCGCGAACAGCTCGTACGTCGTGTCACCATCATTCCACTCGAAGTCGTCGTCAGAAACGTCGTCGCGGGAAGCTTGAGTAAACGGCTCGGTATCGAAGAAGGTACGGTACTCGAAACACCAATCGTTGAGTTCTACTATAAAGATGATACGTTAGGCGATCCACTTGTCACCTCATCACACATCAATTTACTGAAGATTGCGACTTCTGAAGAGTTGAAACAGTTGTCGGACAAGGCACTTCGCGTGAATGAAGTCTTGCAACCTTACTTCCGTCAAAACGGAATCACGTTGATTGATTTTAAACTGGAATACGGAAAGATGGCAGACGGAACGATTCTGCTAGCTGATGAGATTTCACCAGATACATGCCGTTTGTGGGATCAAGCAACTGGAGAACATCTCGATAAAGATGTCTTCCGCCGCAACATCGGTTCACTGACAGAGACCTACCAAACACTATTCAATCGCCTAGGAGGAAACACACAATGAAAAAAGTCATCGTATCGATCGCATTACGGGAAAGCATTTTAGATCCACAAGGAGTTGCTGTAAAAGGCGGATTGCAACAGCTTGGTTTTACGGGTGTCGAGAGTGTCCGAATCGGAAAACAGATTGAACTGCTCGTTGAAACGGAAACGACAGAAGCGATGATTCATGAGATGTGTCAAAAACTACTCGTCAACACGGTGATGGAAGATTACCAGATTACGATCGAAGAGGTGACGCCAGCATGAAGTTCGCGGTCATCGTCTTTCCGGGATCGAACTGTGATTTAGATATGTACCATGCGGTCAAGGATGCTCTCGGAGAAGAAGCTGAATACGTCTTCCATACCGAAACATCACTTGAAGGCTACGACGGCGTCCTGTTACCGGGCGGATTCTCCTACGGAGATTACCTTCGTTGCGGCGCGATCGCGCGCTTCTCACCGATCATGGAAGAAGTCAAACGTTTTGCGGCAGAAGGGAAAACGGTCCTCGGGGTATGTAACGGATTCCAGATCCTTGTCGAAGCGGGACTCTTACCAGGTGTCTTGCACCGAAACAACGGCTTGAAGTTCATGTGCCGGACGGTTGAACTAAAGGTTGAGAATACAAAGACACGTTTTACATCGGATTACCTGCCAGGCGAGACGATCTCGATTCCGATTGCGCATGGTGAAGGAAACTACCACTGCGACGATGCGACTTACGCGATGCTGCAAACGAACGGACAAATCGCCTTCACATATGTCGACAATCCGAACGGCTCGCGCGGCGATATCGCCGGAATCACGAACAAAGCCGGCAACGTTCTTGGGATGATGCCACACCCGGAACGAGCGGTCGAACTCTTGACCGGCGGAACAGATGGACTAAAACTCTTTACTTCACTCGTCAAACAGGGGGCACACCATGCTAAAACAACAGTCTGAACCAACACCAGAATTGATTCAAGAGCAACGCGTCTATGCCACGATGGGCTTGAGTGATACAGAATACCAGATGGTCGTCGATTTACTCGGACGCCAACCGAACTATACGGAAACAGGATTGTTCTCAGTCATGTGGTCCGAGCATTGTTCATACAAGACATCTAAACCTGTCCTCCGTCAATTCCCGACGACTGGACCACGTGTCTTACAAGGACCAGGGGAAGGTGCAGGTGTCGTTGATATCGGCGATGAGCAGGCAGTCGTCTTTAAGATCGAAAGCCACAACCATCCATCCGCTGTTGAACCGTATCAAGGGGCTGCGACAGGCGTCGGCGGAATCATTCGTGACATCTTCTCGATGGGCGCACGACCGGTCGCACTCATGAACTCGCTCCGTTTCGGTCATCTCGGTACACCACGTGTCAATCAATTGTTCGAACAAGTCGTCGCCGGAATCGCCGGTTACGGCAACTGTGTCGGTATTCCAACGATCGGTGGCGAAATCGGATTTGATCGCTCGTATGAAGGCAATCCACTCGTCAACGCGATGTGTATCGGTTTAATCAACCATGCCGATATTCAAAAAGGTCAGGCAAAAGGTGTCGGCAACTCGGTCATGTACGTCGGTGCAGCTACTGGACGCGACGGGATCCATGGTGCGACGTTTGCCTCGGAGGATCTCGGAGAGGATACGGAAGCAAAACGTCCGGCTGTTCAAGTCGGCGATCCATTCATGGAGAAGCTATTGATTGAAGCGTGTCTTGAAATCGTCGGGCATCCGGCACTCGTCGGGATGCAGGACATGGGTGCTGCCGGACTGACATCGTCTTCAGCAGAGATGGCTTCAAAAGCCGGTATGGGCATCGAGATGCACCTCGATGACGTCCCGCAACGAGAGACAGGGATGACTGCCTACGAAATGATGCTCTCGGAATCACAAGAGCGGATGTTACTCGTCGTCAAGCGTGGTCGCGAAGCAGAGATCGAAGCAATCGTCAGCAAATGGGGACTCCATGCCGTTCACGTCGGAGAAGTCATTGAAGAGAAAGTCTTACGGTTGATTCATCATGGAGATATCGTCGCAGAAGTTCCGGTTGATGCGTTAGCAGAAGAAGCACCAGTCTACGAAAAACCATCCCGCGTTCCTGCGTATTATGAAGCATTCCAAGCGATGGAAGAGACGCTTCCAGTCGTCGAAGATGTCGTTGAGACATGGCGGGCGTTACTCCGTCAGCCGACGATCGCTTCAAAACGCTGGGTCTACGATCAGTACGATCATATGGTCCAGACATCGACCGTCGTCGCACCAGGATCAGACGCAGCCGTCATTCGTGTCCGCGGCACGAACAAAGCGCTCGCGATGACGACCGACTGTAACAGCCGTTTCGTCTACTTGGATCCATACGTCGGTGGACAGATTGCGGTAGCAGAAGCAGCACGTAATATCGTCGCGAGTGGGGCGACACCACTCGCCATCACGGATTGTCTGAACTTCGGAAATCCGGATAAACCAGAAGGCTTCTGGCAGTTGCAACAAGCAACAGCCGGTATGGCAGAAGCATGTCGTGTCCTTGAGACACCTGTCATCGGTGGAAACGTCTCACTCTACAACGAGTCAGCCGGTCAAGCGGTTCACCCGACACCGGTCGTCGGAATGGTTGGATTACACGAGCAAACCGAATGGATCACGACACAACACGTCAAACAAGCTGGTGACCAGATTTATCTAT
This sequence comes from Exiguobacterium sp. Leaf187, assembly GCF_001423925.1. NCBI lineage: Bacteria > Bacillati > Bacillota > Bacilli > Caryophanales > Exiguobacterium > Exiguobacterium sp. Leaf187. Next base: position 7,066 of record NZ_LMPR01000004.1, read on the forward strand.
TAGGAGAAACAACAGCCGAGTTTGGCGGCAGTGAACTTCAATATATGCAATTCGGTAAATCATTCGGTCGCGCACCACAGATCGATTTAGCCGTCGAACACGCACGCTTACAATTGTTACAGCAGGCAGTACAAGCAGGTGAAGTCAATGCGATGCATGATGTATCAGAAGGTGGTCTTGCCATCGCTCTCGCTGAGATGACGTTTGGGACGAACCTCGGGTTGACGGTTCAGTTCGACGGACCGACCTTACACCTGTTCAGCGAATCGCAATCACGCTTCATCGTTACGGTGCCACAAGCGCACGTCACAGCATTCGAACAACGGACTGGTGCTCAAGCGATCGGTGTCGTTACGAACGATGAGCTTCTCGTCATCGAAACGGCAGAGACACGGATCGAAGCAGACCGTTCGACCTTACAGGGAGACTGGGAAGGAGCAATCGCGTGTTATATGACATCAAAGGACTAAATGAGGAGTGTGGCGTCTTCGGGATCTTCGGACAACCGAATGCGGCGCAACTTGCTTATTACGGCTTGCATAGCTTGCAACACCGGGGACAAGAAGGGGCAGGCATCGTCACGAGTGACGGTGACGACCTCTTCCCACATCGCGGGCAAGGACTCGTAACGGAAGTCTTTTCGGAAGAGACACTGACGAATCTGAAAGGACATCATGCAATCGGACATGTCCGGTATTCGACAGCAGGAGGAAACACGCTTGAGAACACTCAACCGCTGCATTTCAAATCGCGGACGGGAGATCTTGCTCTCGCACATAACGGAAACCTCGTCAACGCGGATTCACTGAAGCACCTGTTAGAAGCAGAGGGTGCCATCTTTCAGACGACGAGTGATACGGAAGTCGTCGCCCATCTCGTCAAACGCAGTAAGCTCGACACACTCGAAGACCGGATTGCCGACAGTCTCGCGCGTCTCGTTGGGGCGTTCGCCTTCCTTTTCTTAACGGAAGAAACGTTATTCGTAGCAGTTGATCCACACGGACTGCGTCCACTGTCACTTGGGAAGACACCAGACGGCGGCATCGTATTCGCGTCAGAAACATGTGCCTTTGATATCGTCGGCGCGGAGTTCATTCGTGATATCGAGCCAGGGGAGCTCGTAACGATCACAGAACACGGCATGTCGTCTCGTCAATACATGGAACCACGTGAACGAGCAATGTGTTCGATGGAATACATCTACTTCTCGCGCCCAGATTCAATCATTGATGGCGTCAACGTCCATACGGCTCGCAAAGCACTCGGGAAAAAGATGTATGAAGAAGCACCGGTCGAAGCAGATGTCGTTACCGGGGTGCCGGATTCAAGTATCTCGGCAGCGATTGGCTACGCGGAAGCGAGCGGTATTCCATATGAAATGGGATTGATCAAGAACCGGTATGTCGGACGGACGTTCATCCAGCCGTCACAGGAGTTACGGGAACGTGGGGTCAAAATGAAGTTGTCCGCGCTACGCGGCGTCGTACAAGGAAAGCGTGTCATCATGGTCGATGATTCAATCGTCCGGGGAACGACGAGTCGTCGCATCGTCGGTTTGTTACGTGAAGCGGGTGCGACGGAAGTGCACGTCCGCATCACGGCACCACCGATTACGAATCCATGTTATTACGGGATTGATACTTCATCGAAGGAAGAACTGATCTCTGCTCGGTTGATGCCGGAAGAAATCCGTCAGGAAATCGGTGCGGATTCCCTTGAATTCTTAACTGTACCGGGCATGGTCGATGCGATCGATCGCCCGTTCGATGGACCGTTAAAAGGACAATGTACCGCTTGCTTCACAGGAGAGTATCCGACACCGCTCGGTTCGCTCGAGTTAGAAGCTAAACTTTGATAGATGGGGGAAGAACATGAGCAAACATTACGAAGCAGCAGGTGTGAGTCTGACAGCAGGATATGAGTCAGTCACCCGAATGAAAAAACACGTCGCCCGTTCGATGCGCAAAGAAGTATTGACGGGACTCGGTAGCTTTGGTGCGATGTTCGACCTCAGCCAATTGCAGTTGAAAGAACCGATCCTTGTCAGTGGGACAGATGGTGTCGGTACGAAACTCAAGCTCGCTTTCGCACTGGAACAACACGATACGATCGGGATCGACTGTGTCGCGATGTGTGTGAACGATATCATCGTCCAAGGCGCGGAACCACTTTATTTCCTTGATTATATCGCGCTCGGTCATGCGATTCCGGCGAAGATCGAACGGATCGTCGCAGGTGTCGCAGAAGGTTGCGTCCAGGCGGGATGTACGTTAATCGGCGGCGAAACAGCGGAAATGCCAGGGATGTATGCGGACGGCGAATATGATATCGCCGGGTTCGCCGTCGGTGCCGTCGAGAAACAAAAATTAATCACAGGTGATAACGTCGCAGCAGGAGATGTCATTCTCGGTCTCGCTTCGTCTGGCGTCCATTCGAACGGGTTCTCACTCGTCCGTAAAATCGTCGCCGACAGTGGACTCCGCTACGAAGATGAAGTCATGATGCTCGGTCATACGCTCGGAAATGCGCTCCTCATGCCAACACGTATCTACGTCGAAGCAGTCAAAGCAGCCCTTGAGACGGAAAAGATCCAAGCGATGGTCCATATTACGGGTGGTGGATTCTACGAGAACGTACCACGCGTCTTACCGGAAGGGCTCGGCGCATCGTTCGATCCGAAAAAGTGGCCGACGTTACCAGTCTTCGACTGGCTCGAGCAAGCGGGTGATTTGCCACGACATGATATGTATAATGTCTTCAACATGGGGATCGGTTTCATGTTGATCGTCAAACCGGAAGATGTCGCGGAAGTGACAGCACGCCTCGCTCGTGAAAATGAGACAGCGTACGTGATTGGTCACGTGACCAATCAAGAAGGTGTTCGAATTCAAGGAGTCGACGCATGAAGATCGCCTGTTTTGCATCAGGAAGCGGTAGTAATGTCGAAGCACTTTTTGAAGCAATCGAGGCAGGAACGTTACATGCCTCGATTGAACTGATCGTCTGCGATCAACCGGACGCAGCAGTCATTGAACGGGCGAAACGACGCGGATGTGACGTCTTCGTCTTTCGGGCGAAGGACTATCCGGATAAACCGAGTTTTGAGCGGGAAATCATTGCCCGTCTTGAAGCAAAAGGCGTTGAACGGATCATTCTCGCCGGCTATATGCGATTGATTGGGGAAGAGTTGCTCGGACGATACGCAGGGCGGATCGTCAACATCCACCCGTCGCTACTGCCGGCCTTCCCGGGAAAAGATGCGATCGGACAAGCATTTCGTGGCGGAGTTAAAATCACAGGTGTTACAATTCATATAGTCGATGAAGGCATGGACACAGGACCGATCATGGCCCAAGAAGCCGTCCGGATTACAGAAGAGATGACGCGTGAAACATTGCAACAAGCGATTCAGCGTGTCGAACATAGACTGTATCCGCAAGTCATCGAAGAGTGGATGAAAGAGGAGGCAAACGTATGAGAGCGTTAATTAGTGTGTCGGATAAAACAGGAATCGTCGAATTAGGACGAGCGTTCCATGAAGCAGGGATCGAGCTCGTCTCGACAGGCGGAACACATCAAGCATTAGAGGAAGCTGGGCTTCCGGTCATTGGTATCAGTGAAGTCACACAATTCCCAGAAATGCTCGATGGGCGTGTCAAAACGCTCCATCCAATGGTTCATGGTGGATTACTCGGTCGTCGTGATCTTGAATCCCATCGTGAGCAGATGGCTGCGCAACAGATTCAACCGATTGATTTCGTCGTCGTCAATCTGTATCCGTTCAAGCAGACGGTCTTACAAGAAGACGTCGCCTATGCCGATGCGATCGAGAACATCGATATCGGTGGGCCAAGCATGTTGCGTTCAGCAGCGAAAAACCACGCGGCTGTCACGGTCGTCGTCGACCCAGCTGATTACGAAACGGTCGTTGCTGAGATTCGTGAAGGCGGTACGACGTTTGAGACACGTCAACGTCTTGCGGCGAAAGCCTTCCGGCATACAGCGGCGTACGATGCGTTGATCGCGGATTATTTCTTGACGCAAACAGGCGAGAAGTTCCCCGATCAGTTGACGATCACGCTTGAGAAAGTCCAAGACCTTCGATACGGAGAAAATCCACATCAAGAAGCAGCCTTTTATAAAACACCGATTTACCGTGGGGCTTCCCTCGCTTCAGCGAAACAGTTGCACGGTAAAGAGTTGTCGTATAACAACATCCAAGATGCCAACGCCGCACTCGAAATCCTTGATGAGTTCCGCGAAGCAGCAGCCGTCGTCGTCAAACACATGAACCCGTGTGGAGTTGCCGTCGGTCCAACGATTGGAGAGGCATTCCGCCGCGCACATGCAGCAGATCCAGTATCAATCTTCGGTGGCATCGTCGCCTTGAACCGTGAAGTTGACCTAGAGACAGCAGAACAATTAAGCGGCATCTTCCTTGAGATCATCATCGCACCATCCTTCACGGAAGAAGCATTCGCCTTGTTGTCAGCGAAAAAGAACATCCGTCTGCTTGAACTCGACGTCAAACGTGTCCAAGCGATCCGTTATACGGCAGTCGCTGGCGGCATGCTCGTCCAAGACAGTGACGATGAGACGCTCGATGATGCAGCCGCACGCGTCGTCACGGACCGCAAACCGACAGCAGCGGAATGGGAGGACTTGAAACTCGCATGGCGCGCCGTCAAACACGTCAAGTCGAATGCGATCGTTCTCGCGAAAGACGAAGTAACGGTCGGCGTTGGTGCAGGACAGATGAACCGTGTTGGTTCAGCGAACATCGCGATTACGCAAGCCGGAGAAAAAGCAATTGGCGCGTCCCTTGCTTCCGATGCCTTCTTCCCAATGGGCGATACGGTCGAAGCGGCAGCAGCAGCTGGCATTACGGCAATTATCCAACCAGGCGGCTCGATTCGCGACCAAGAGTCAATCGATGCGTGTAACAAACATGGCATTACGATGGTCTTTACGAACGTTCGACATTTCAAACACTAAGCGGAGGCGATTTGAATGAAGGTATTGGTGATTGGTAAAGGAGGGCGTGAACACGCGCTCGTCTGGAAGCTGGCACAGGATGAACGGATCGAGACAGTGTATGCTGCGCCTGGGAATGCCGGGATGACACAAGCCACATGTGTTCCGATCGCCGAAGATGCCATCGATGAACTCGTGACGTTCGCACAAGACGAACAGATCGATTGGACGATCGTCGGACCAGAAGGACCACTCGTTCTCGGAGTCGTTAACGCCTTTCAGGCAGCGGGACTGCAAATCTTCGGACCGACACGGGAAGCGGCGGCGATCGAAGGAAGTAAGCAGTTCGCGAAAGAATTGATGGCGCGTGCCGGTATTCCGACCGCTGCTCACGCCGTCTTTACTTCAGCAGCAGAAGCAGAAGCGTATGTTCGCGAAGCGGGTGCACCGATCGTCATCAAAGCCGACGGACTCGCTGCCGGAAAAGGAGTCACAGTCGCAGAAACCGTGGACCAAGCGCTTGTTGCAATCCACGATACGTTTGCCGGGGAATACGGTCAACAAAGCCGCGTCGTCATCGAAGAATGCCTGATCGGAGAAGAGTGTTCGTTGATGGCATTCGTTCACGAAGAGACGGTCATTCCAATGGTATTGTCGCAAGATCATAAACGGGCGTTTGACGGGGACTTAGGTCCGAACACAGGAGGAATGGGCGCGTATTCTCCGCTACCTCAGTGGGACGAAGCGGCGTTGACGACAGAAGCTGTTGATCGCATCATTCAGCCGCTCGTCGATCAGATGGCAAGCGAAGGGATTCCGTTCACCGGCTTCCTCTATGCCGGTCTGATGCTGACGAAACAAGGACTGTTCGTCATCGAGTTCAATGCTCGGTTCGGTGATCCGGAGACAGAAGTCATTCTCCCGCGCTTAGAGACGCCGTTGCTTGATGTCATCATGCCGCTGATGGACGGACAGACACCAGAAGTCGTTTGGACGGATCAAGCAGCTGTCGGTGTCGTCGTCGCAGCAGAAGGATATCCGGAAGCGCCAAAAACGGGACAAGTGATTCCACTTGACCAGATCGGGGATGATCTTCTCGTCTTTCATGCCGGAACGGCAGGACGAAACGATCAACTTGTCTCAGCTGGTGGACGTGTCCTCGTGTGTGTCAGCCGTGCCGAGACAATCGAGCAGGCTGTCGAACAGGTCTATGCAAACTTACCAGACGTGACGGATCAGCCATTCTTTTACCGAACTGATATCGCTCAAAAAGCCTTTCGTGCCTCGCATGAATCATGATATCTGAACCAGACGTGCTCGAAGGAGCCTCGTCTGGTTTTTTGTTTCTTGGCGAAGTGCACGAAAAGATTTGTCTTCCATGGCGAATTTGTGTTATTTTGACCAAATGAATCCGGAACGGGGCAAAACTTCTTGAAACTTACTTAGCAACATTTTAGTATAAGAACTATAAGAAAGCGTTTTCAATAAAACAAAGGAGGTCGAGCTTTCGTGAAAAAAAATTGTGGAAGATCCCCTTGGACGAAATCTGAAGTACGAACACACCAAGCGGTCATCAGCGGAAAGCTTGCACCGACACTTGTCATACAGAATGCCACTTACCTGAATCATGGTGTCAAAGCATGGCGGACGGCGAACATCTGGATTAGTGGCGACCGGATCGTCTATGTCGGTCCAGAGATGCCGGAACAAGCCGATGCGTACCATGATGCGACAGGTCAATATATCGTACCCGGTTACATTGAACCCCATGCCCATCCGTTCCAACTTTACAATCCAGCGAGTCTTGCAAAATTCGCAGCAGAGCGGGGAACATCGACGCTCGTCAACGACAATATGTTGTTATTATTAGAGCCGACGGAGCAAGCGTTTGCTCAAGTTGAGGCGCTAGCAGACTTACCAACCTCGATGTACTGGTGGGCACGACTCGACGCACAAACCGAGCTTGATGCCGACAGTATCTCGATCGATAATCGCCGGATTCAAGCGTGGCTCAAGCATCCACAAGTCATCCAAGCAGGTGAGTTGACGGGATGGCCACGTCTCTCGCAAGGGGACGATGAATTGCTCCATTGGATGCAGGATGCGATCAAACTCGGAAAACCGATCGAAGGTCATTTCCCTGGTGCTTCAGCGAAGACGCTGACGAAGATGGCGCTGTATGGCGTGACGAGCGATCACGAAGCGATGACGGTCGAAGAAGCGATGACACGTCTTGAACTTGGCTATACGACGACAATTCGTTATTCATCGATTCGTCCAGATCTACCGGATATCTTCAAAGGTCTCGTCGAAGCAGGGTTGACGCAGTTCGATAAGGTGCTAGTGACGACAGATGGTTCAACGCCGTCCTTTTATAAGGCAGGCATGATGGATGAGACGATCCGATTGATGCTCGAGGCAGGCATCCCGGTCGAAGAAGCGTACCGGATCGCGTCGTACAATGCAGCGCGTCATTTTAATCTCGATCATCTACTCGGGAGTATCGCACCAGGACGAATCGCGCATCTCAATTTCCTTGAGGCAAAAGATGCACCGACACCTGTCGCCGTACTTGCGCGCGGCACATGGGTCCGTCAAGCCGACATCCCCTGTTACCCGGCAGAAGCGCTTGATGCTGTCTATGCGCTCATGCCACGCTCGGAAGTCCAGGTTTCCTTAACGGAACAGGATTTTTCGTTTAGCATGCCGGTTGGTCTTGAGATGGTCAATTCCGTCATCATGAAGCTCTATCAAGTCGAACACGATACAAGTGTGCCTGTGCTACCGACAGGATGTGATGAATCCTTCCTGATGTTACTCGACCGGGAAGGGAAGTGGCGACTGAATACCGTTCTGAAAAACTTTGCGACACAAGTCGGTGGTCTCGTCAGTTCGTACTCGATTAGCGGTGATATCTTGATGATCGGTAAATCGAAACGAGACATGCAAGTCGCGTTTGATCGAATGAAAGCGTTCGGCGGCGGAATCGTTCTCGTCGAGGACGGAGAAGTCATCGCTGAAGTTCCGTTGACCTTGATGGGGCAGACGTCCGACTTGCCACTCGAAGATTTGATCGTTCAGGAAACCGCTCTACGGGAAGCCTTGTTCGAACGCGGTTATGCGTTTGAAGATCCTGTCTATACGTTGCTATTCCTAGCATCAACTCACTTGCCATATGTGCGGATCACGCCGCAGGGAATATACGAAGTCCTTCGGAAAAAAGTCCTTTTCCCAGCGATTTTGCGATGATGCTTGAATTTTAAAACGTCGCGCTTTAAACTATTAAAGAGCAATTGAATGGGAAAGGGAGTCACAAGATGCAACTCGATAAATTGCGTGGAAAAGAATTGGATCAGTTATTTACAGCCATCATGAAGATGGATTCATTAGAAGATTGTTATACGTTGTTCGAAGACTTAGCGACCGTCAACGAAATCCAGGCGCTCGCCCAACGTCTTGAAGTCGCACGTCAATTACGTGAAGGCAATACGTATCACAAAATCGAAAAGGCGACCGGTGCTTCAACAGCAACGATCTCGCGTGTCAAACGTTGCTTGAACTACGGTTCGGGCGGTTATGATCTGGCGCTTGCCCGCCTAGGTCTTATCGAGCAAGAAGTAGCGGATAACTAATGTTATCCGCTACTTCTATGAAGGGGGGCGTGTCATATTGGATTTTGCGTTACAACATAAAATTCAACATTTCATTCGAAGGCTGACGCCCATCCAGTCGCTCGTCATCATCTACTTCGTTGCGGTCATCATCGGGATCATCCTACTCGGTCTGCCGTGGTCGACCAAGGGAGACTACAACTGGGATTTCACGGACCTCGTCTTCATGGCGGTTAGTTGTGTCAGTGTCACGGGTTTGACGACGGTCTCGGTCTCAGAAACCTTCACGACGTTCGGCTACTTCATGATCATGATTTTAGTGCAAGTCAGCGGAATTGGTTTGATGTCGCTTCATATCGCGATGTGGGTCATTCTCGGAAAACGAATCGGCTTTCGGGAACGCCAACTCGTCGTCCGAGATCAGAACCAGACGACGATGCAAGGGGTCGTCAAATACATTCGCGAAGTCATCTTGATCATTGTCTCGATTGAATTGATTGGGGCATTGATTCTCGGGCTGTACTATACGAAATATTTTCCGACACTCGGTGAAGCGATGCTCCAAGGACTGTTTGGATCGGTCAGTGCGACGACGAATGCCGGTTTTGATATCACGGGTGAATCGTTACTACCGTTTCGCGGTGATTTGTTCGTCGTCTTCATGCAAATTTTGTTGCTGACGCTCGGCGCAATCGGGTTTCCGGTACTCGTTGAAGTCCGGCGCTACATCTCGTACCGGGCGACACGCCAAGCGACACGTCAACCGTATCACTTTTCACTATTTACGAAATTGACGGCGTCAACGTTCTTCATTCTCGTCCTATTCGGAACGGTAGCATTGCTGCTATTTGAATGGAACCAATCCTTTAAAGGTTTACCGATCGATGAGAAGCTCGTCGACGCCTTGTTCCAATCCGTCACGACCCGAAACGGGGGATTGACGACGGTCGACATCACGTCCTTCTCGCAGGCATCGATTTTCGTCTTGTCGCTCTTAATGTTCATCGGAGCGTCACCGTCTTCCGTTGGTGGGGGGATTCGAACGACGACGTTCGCCGTCGCCGTCTTGAGTGTCATCGCCTTCATCCGAGGCGAATACGGGATCAAAATCTTCGGTCGTGAGATTGGTCAGTCAGACATCTGGAAAGCCTTCGTCGTCATCGTCGTCTCGACTGGTGTGACGATGGTCGGATTGATCGTCTTATTGCTTGTCGAAGATGCCCCGTTCCTCGTGCTGTTTTTTGAAGCCTGTTCAGCGTTCGGAACGACCGGTCTATCGCTCGGCATCACGGATCAATTATCGGATATCGGAAAATGGACGTTGTCCGTGTTGATGTTCATCGGTCGAATCGGTGTCATCTCGTTCGTTCTTCTCCTGAAAGCGAACCAACCGAAACGTAACTACAACTATCCGAAGGAATCCGTCATCATCGGATAAGGAGGCTCTTTTATGAAACGTGCCTTTTGGATCAACTTCGCCTATATCTTTGCTGTTCCTGTCTTACCGTTTTTGGCGCTCGTCAACGGCCGAGCACTCTGTTCACCGGATTCGCCGTTACTGGACGTTCCGGTACTCGGCTTCTTTTTGGCAGAACCGTGGGCGTTCGTGCCGGTATATGCCGTCTTTGCGTTGTTACTCGCATCGTTATTGACGAAACGACGGACACACGTCTAACCATCTCGCCCTGCGCGAGATGGTTTTTTGTTTTATACTGAATGTGGAATGAGAAAGAGAGGATGGGACGAACCGTGTTATTACCTTTTAATGAATGGCGACATGTCTTTAAACTAGATCCAGCAAAACCAATTGATGATGCTAGCCTGCAGGCGATTGCGACGTCCGGAACGGATGCGATTCTTGTCGGTGGAACAGATGACATCACACTCGATGCGACGCTTGATCTCTTGATGCGTTTGCGCCGGTATCCAGTCGCAGTGGCACTCGAGATTTCTGAACTCGAAGCCGCAACAATGGGATTTGATACGTATCTGACACCGACGGTCCTGAATGCGGGTACATTAGAGTACGTCGTCGAAAAACAAGTCGAGGCGTTAGAACAAGTCGGTCATATGCTGGCGCATGCTGATCTTGTCGGGGAAGGGTATATCGTCCTGAATCCTGACGCGAAGGTCGCGCATGTGACACAAGCAAAACCGCTAACATTAGATGAGACCGTCGCTTATGCGCAGTTAGCGGATAGCGTCTTCCGTCTACCGGTCGTGTATCTCGAATACAGCGGCGTTTACGGGGAACCGGAACGAGTCGCAGCCGTTCGCGATGTCTTGAAGCAGGCACGCCTGTTTTACGGTGGAGGAATCGACTCCGAAGAGCGAGCGCGTGAGATGCTACAGTATGCGGATACGATCGTCGTCGGGAACGTCATTTATGAGGATTTAAAAGCAGCGCTTGCGACCGTCGCAGCGACACGATAAAATATAGGAACAAAAGTTCGGAATATAAGAAATGAGGCTATTGATATGTTTAATTTGAGTGAACAGCTCGTCAGTGGACTAAACCCTGAGCAAGCAAGAGCAGTCAAGCATACGGAAGGTCCACTGCTGATCATGGCAGGAGCCGGTTCCGGGAAGACACGCGTCCTGACACATCGGGTCGCTTATTTGATGGCGGCTAAACAAGTCGCACCGTGGAACATCCTCGCGATTACGTTCACGAACAAGGCGGCGCGAGAAATGCGAGACCGGATCGGTCGTTTGGTCGGTGGTGTCGCGAACGATATTTGGGTCTCGACCTTCCACTCGATGTGCGTCCGGATGTTACGTCGCGACATCGATCAGCTTGGATACGATCGTAACTTCACGATTCTTGATTCAAGTGATCAGCAGTCGGCGATCAAGCTCGTCTTAAAGGAACAAAACTTGGACCCGAAAAAATGGGATCCACGTTCGATGCTGACGATCATCTCGTCACAGAAAAATGAATTACGCAGTGCTGAATTCTACGCCTCGATCGTGACGAGCCCGTATGAAAAGACAGTTGCTGAAATCTATAAAGGATATGAAGCGGTCTTACGCCGGAACAACGCGCTCGACTTTGATGATTTGATCGGAAAAACGACGGAATTGTTCAAGAAGAGTCCGGATGTCCTTGCTTACTATCAGAAGAAATTCCGCTACATTCATGTCGATGAGTATCAAGATACGAACAAAGCCCAGTATGATCTCGTCAACCTGTTAGCATCGGGACATCAGAATCTCTGTGTCGTTGGAGACTCGGATCAGTCGATCTATCGCTGGCGTGGTGCTGACATCGCGAACATCCTCTCGTTCGAAGAGGACTATCCGAATGCAGCTGTCATCTTACTCGAGCAAAACTACCGTTCTTCCAAACGAATCTTGGAAGCAGCCAACCATGTCATCCAAAACAACTCGACACGCAAAGATAAGAAACTTTGGACGGATAATGATGAAGGCGAGAAGCTCGTCGTTCATACGGCAGAGAATGAGCGGGAAGAAGCCTTTTATATCGTCCAGGAGATTCGGAACTCGCTTCGTTACGGGATGAAACTGAGCGATATTGCGATTCTGTACCGGACGAATGCGCAATCGCGTGCGATCGAGGAAACGCTTCTTAAGTCGAACGTTCCGTACAAAATGATCGGCGGCACGAAGTTCTACGATCGTAAAGAGATCAAGGACGTGCTTGCTTATCTCCGATTGATTTCGAATCCAGATGAAGACCTGTCATTCGCGCGGATCGTCAACGAACCAAAACGCGGGATTGGTGCGACGACGATTGATAAGTTGCGTGATTTCGCCGACTTACAAGGTGTGTCATTGATGGAAGCGATTCGCGATATCGAATTGTCGAGTATCGCACCAAAGACGGCAGCGAAGCTGACGGATTTCCGGACGATGATTCTCGGACTCAGCCAAATGCAAGAATTCATCAGCCTTTCGGAACTAGTCGAAGAAGTGCTCGAGAAATCAGGCTACCGCCAAGTACTGAAGGAAGATAAGACACTTGAAGCGCAGAGTCGTCTCGAGAACATCAACGAGTTCATCACCGTTGCACAAAACTTTGAGAAGGAGACGGCGAAAGCCGATCCAGAAGACCGGACGATCATCGCCTTCTTGACTGATTTGACACTCGTCGCCGATGTTGATTCACTCGACGAGACGGATCCGGAAGAACAAGTCACGTTGATGACGCTTCACTCGGCAAAAGGACTCGAGTTCCCTGTCGTCTTCTTGATTGGGATGGAGGAAGGATTGTTCCCACATAGCCGCTCGCTTCAAGATGAAGACGAGATGGAAGAAGAACGTCGCCTCGCGTATGTCGGGATCACACGTGCTGAGAAACGCCTTTACTTGTCACATGCGCGGATGCGCTCCCTTTATGGACGGACGAACGCGAACCAAGAATCACGGTTCCTAGCAGAGCTGCCGGAAGTCGTCATCGAGCGGACTGGTAAAAAAGCGAAGCCACTCCCATGGGAAGACCGTCCTGTCCCGCAAGGCAAGGCCGTCATCGGTCGCTCGATCAGTAAACCGACAGCAATGAAGACGTCAGGTGCGGAAACGCTCGGTTGGTCGGTCGGAGATAAGGCAGAGCACGGGAAATGGGGACTCGGTACAGTCGTCCAGACTCGTGGTGAAGGGGATAATCTTGAAATCGATATCGCATTCCCAGCAGTCGGAATCAAACGATTGCTCGCGAAATTCGCACCGATTAAAAAGGTATGACGGGAGGTCCACAGATGGACGCAAGCCAGCGTATAGATGAGATTCGTCAAACATTGAACCGATACAGCTACGAATACTACGTACTGGATCAACCAACGGTACCGGATGCGACGTACGATCAATTACTTCGTGAACTGACGGAGTTAGAAACAGAGCATCCAGAACTGATTACACCGGATTCGCCGACGCAACGCGTCGGCGCGGCACCGCTCGAAGCGTTCGAGAAGGTGACGCATGATTTACCGATGCTGTCGCTCGGAAACGTCTTTGATGAGACGGAAATTCGCGAATGGGTTGCTCGGATTGAGCGGTCGCTCGGACGTTCTACGACGTATGTCGCCGAACTGAAATTCGATGGACTTGCGATTTCGCTGAAATACGAAGACGGTCGATTCGTTCGTGGGGCGACGCGTGGCGATGGAACAGTCGGTGAGAACATCACGCAGAACCTACGGACGATCAAAGCGTTACCGCTGCGTTTGCAGGCAGAAGAGACGGTCGAGGTCCGCGGTGAGGCTTACATGCCGAAACAATCGTTCGAACGCTTGAATGAAGACCGGGCAAGCCGGGAAGAGACATTGTTCGCGAATCCGCGTAATGCGGCCGCAGGTAGTCTGCGTCAGCTGGATTCGTCGATTACAGCGTCGCGCAATCTGTCGTTGTTCGTGTATGGCGTCGGCGTCAATACGTTGACGGCCCGTTCACATAGCGAAGCGATGGCCCAACTCGCTTCACTCGGGTTACCGACCAATCAACATATGCAGACGTGTGAGACGGTGGAAGAGATTCTTGCCTATATCGCGCACTGGACGGAAGCACGCGCGAGCCTGCCATATGAGATTGACGGAATCGTCTTGAAAGTCGATCGATACGATGATCAGGAGGAGCTCGGCTTCACAGCAAAAAGTCCCCGCTTCGCAACAGCCTATAAGTTTGCAGCGGAAGAAGTCATGACGACGGTAGAAGACGTTGATTTCAGTGTCGGTCGGACCGGGAAAGTCACACCTCGCGCCCGTTTTGCACCAGTCGTCGTCGCAGGATCGACGGTGACGTATGCGACACTACACAACGCTGACTTCATCGCTGAAAAAGATATCCGCCTTCAGGACTCGGTCATCATTAAAAAAGCAGGCGATGTCATCCCGGCAGTCGTACAAGTCGTCACGGCAGAACGGACAGGAGAAGAGACACCGATCGTCTTCCCAACGCATTGTCCGGCCTGTCAATCGGAACTTGTCCGTCTCGAAGGTGAAGTCGACATCCGCTGTGTCAGTCCGGAATGTCCAGCGCAATTGATGGAAGGTATCATTCACTTCGTTTCGCGTCAGGCGATGAACATCGATGGTCTCGGTGAAAAAGTCGTCCGTCAATTGTATGATCATGAAGCAATCCGGACGATTGCCGATTTATATCGACTCGATCGTGAGGAATTATTGACGTTTGATCGAATGGGTGAGACGTCCGTTGATAAATTACTTGCGGCGATCGAAGCTTCGAAACAGAACTCGGTCGAGCGTCTCTTGTTTGGTCTCGGAATCCGTCTCGTCGGTCAAAAAGCAGCATATCTTTTAGCGGAACGTTTTGATTCGTTAGCAGGAATTGCAGCTGCAAGCTACGATGAGATTGTCGCAATCGATGGCATCGGTGGGAAAATCGCAGATTCAATCGTGAAGTACTTCGAACATCCGGAAGCACAGGCATTGATTCGTGATTTGGAACAACTCGGCGTTAATCAACGTTTCCTTGGGGAACGGGTTGATCAGACGAATGCACCACTCGGTGGCAAAACGATCGTCTTGACGGGGACGCTCGAGAGCTTAAAACGGTCAGAGGCTGGTAAACGACTCGAAGCACTCGGTGCCGATGTGACAGGAAGCGTCAGTAAAAAGACAGACGTACTCGTCGCAGGGGAAAAGGCAGGTTCTAAGCTGACGAAAGCGGAATCGCTTGGTATCGAAATTTGGGATGAAGCGCGTCTGTTAGAAGAATTAGCTAAACACGAAGCGTGAGAAGAATGAATGAGAACAATCAAATAAAAAGGAAGGCGGAATTCCGCCTTCCTTTTTTCGTGTTCATCCTTGTCACGAAGCAATCGTCTCGCTCCGAATCAAAGTACCTTGTTTGATGAGACGATTCGTTGCCGTTTCTGGTGGATCACAGGTGATTAATGTGATGGTTGGGGAAGCGACAGATTGATCGAGGACGGACAATGTCGTCGGTGTGACAAGACGACTGGATGTGATGCGGTACGTATACCGATGTGTTTTTGTCGTGACGACGACGGTATCGCCTTTTTTGACGTCAGGCAGGCGATTGAAATGAAGCCCTTCCGTGAAACTTCGGTGTCCGGCGAGCGCATAATTGCCTTTTCCGGGTGATCCGGTTTCTGGAATATGACCGATACTACGGTCTAAGACCGCTGTCGTCGAGCCTTCTAAGATGACTTGCTCGAAATCTATGCTTGGAATCGATAGCAGTCCAACACCTGATTTTGCGAGCGGTTGTTTCGTCTCTTTTGCATCGACGGTCTTTAGACTTTTTGTCCATTGTTCTTTTAAATTGGCTGCCTCTTGTTCACGCTGATAGTCACTGATGAAGGGCCAAGCGATCAGAGCGATGCCTGCGAGTAAAAAAAGCAGACCGATGAATTTACGACGTGTCATGAGAAAAAGTCCTTTCGGATACGCTAAGGCGCATCATCTTTTTTAAAAATCAGGGAAAAACTTGTCCTTCCCCGATGGAAAACGATTCTGTTATGATAAAGAGAACGATTTAAAAACATGGGGTGCAAATAGAGATGAACTATAAAACAGCAGTAGCGTTGACGTTATCGAGCACGTTATTTTTAGGTGCTTGTTCGTTCGACCTTTCGCCAACGAGCGATACGAAAGAAGTCATTACTGAAAGTGAACAAGGTAAGGAAGTCCAAGCCGTTGTCAGTCCAGCCATTGATACAACGGATTCGTACTACCGGACGGTCTTGCCGTTTCGTCCAAGTGTTGCACGTGGAATGACACAAAAACGTGTCAGTTCACGTCTTGAGCTTGATGAAATCGAAACGGGTTTAATGCGTCACTCGACACAGTTTTTTGATCCGGAAAAATACTATTACCAAGAAGGTCAGTTACTCGAAGCCGACCAAATCGCGAAATGGTTGTTGCGAAAAGGAAAAGCAGGCGATGGCGTCAGCGATCCTGAAGGTCTGAACCCAGCTTATACGTCTGGTAAGTCGTATAAAGAAAAAAATCAAAAGTCACCTATGATTCTATCGCATATCTTAGAGCAAGACTACATGCTTGAAGAAGATAAGAAACTCGAACTCGGTGGCACGTCGATTGCGCTTGTCTTAAATAGTGAGTATGTGTTCCAAGATGAAAACTATGGACCAACCTATACCGTTAAACTTGATGAAAAGAAAGTCGTTGCTGAAGGAAAGCGGATGGCGAATGATTTAGTCAAGAAGATGCGTAAGACACAAGGGATGAAGACGACACCGATTCACGTCGCTCTCTACCTCCAGGAAAAAGAAGGGTCACCGGTTTCCGGTCACTATCTCTCGTCTGCCTTCATCGGTCGCGGGAATCAAATCAGTGCGAACGACTGGAAAAACTACAATGAGCGCTATTATTACTACCCGTCGGCACGTGCGACGAATGATGTGCGGGATGATGCGGCGAAATTCGATTTATTCAAAGACCGTCTAGAAGACTACTTCCCGAACTACACTGGTATGATGGGGGAAGGCTTCTATCAAGAAGATGAACTGAAAAAGCTTGAGATGAAGATTCCCGTTCAATTTTACGGAAAAGCAGAACTCGTCGCATTCGTTCAGTACGTGACGTATCTGCTTGAGAATCGTTGGGAGTATAATCGAAACATTCCAACGACGATTACTGTGACGAACTTGAACGGGGATACGGAAGCGATGCTATTCCTCGATCCGGATACAAAGAAACCGATCGTCAAGATTCGCTGATTTCTCGATTTACTTTATGAAGCGACATTCCTCCAATGGACGGAATGTCGCTTTTTTTATATAACGGACGCTGAAAGAGAGAAGTATATGAATAAGAAAGGAAGGGTATGGAAGAAGAATGGTATTTTGTTTCACTTTCCCATTTTTTAGATTTACGAAAGCTAGTAGGAGAGAGCATAATGAAAGAAGAACAGTTCTACAAACAGGAACGACGCGGTAAGTGATGAATCGTTAGTTCTTTTAAAAAGAAGAGGATAAAGGGGAGATTTAGATGAAAGGCGGTATCTATTCACAAATCGGTGCAGTTCGAGAGGAACTACCATCATCCTCACGAAAAGTCGCAGACTATGTCTTGACGCATATGAACCAAATTGCGCGCATGACGATCCACCAACTTGCAGAGGAATCAGATACAAGTGCCGCTGCAGTCGTCCGCTTCTGCCGCGCGCTCGGATTAAAGGGATACCCGGAGTTGCGGATGCGCATTTCTGCCGATACAGCACGGACGGATTTAAAAGGGTATCACGATATCGAAAAGGATGAACGTCCTGTCGACTTGATTGAAAAAACGCTTAGTAACAGCATTCAAGCGTTACAGGATACTGCGAAGCAGTTGAATGATGAACGGATTGCGGATGCGATTGATGTGATTGATCAGGCACGCGCGATTTATTTTTACGGGATTGGGGCATCGCATGTCGTAGCTGAAGACGCTGCTCAAAAATGGACGCGTGTCGGGAAACTAGCGATTCAAGAAACGGACCAGCATCTACTTGCGACGATCTTAGCGAATGCACGTAAAGAAGATGTCTTCTTTGCGATTTCCTACAGCGGAGAAACGGAAGAGGTCGTCGAGTTGATCCGTTTGGCGAAAATCCAAGGGCTGAAGGTCATCAGTCTGACACGTTTCGGGGACAATCGGATCAGCCAACTCGCGGATATCGCGCTTTGGACATCACGCGCACCGGAAGCGCCGCTTCGTAGTGCAGCGCTCAGTTCACGTCTCGCCCAACTATTTGCGATCGATGTCTTGTTCTTATCGTATGCTGCGGGACATTATGAAGACACACTCGAACGTCTTCAATACACGCGAGAAAGCGTTAAGACACTGCATCAAAAGAAATAAGGGGGATACATATATGTCAGAACGAACTGCCGGACTAGACGCGTTGTATCCAGAAATGGTCGAGCGCCGTCGTTATTTACATCAGCACCCAGAGTTGTCGTTTCACGAAGTCGAGACCCCGCGTTATATCGCGCAACATTTAAAAGCGCTCGGAATCGAAGTCAGGACGGAGGTCGGCGGACGTGGTGTCGTCGGGTATATTCGTGGAGGAAAACCGGGGAAGACCGTCGCGTTACGTGCTGACTTTGATGCCTTACCGATTGCTGACGCTAAAGAGGTCGCGTATCGGTCAACGGTTCCGGGTGTGATGCATGCATGCGGTCACGATGGTCATACGGCGACGTTGCTGGCCGTCGCAGAGACGCTCATGCAACAGCGGGAATCATTACCGGGGAACGTCGTCTTGATTCATCAACATGCGGAAGAAGTCGTTCCGGGCGGTGCACGCGATATGATTGCGGACGGTTGTCTCGAAGGGGTCGATGTCATCTTCGGAACGCATCTTTGGTCAACAATCGATTTAGGACATGTCGGTGTTCGGACCGGTCCGATCATGGCAGCGGCTGATAAGTTCGAGCTGACCTTATATGGAAAAGGCGGACACGGTGCGAAACCACATGAGACGATTGATGCTGTCTTACTCGGGGCAACGATCGTTAAGGAATTACAATCAATCGTCAGTCGTCAACTCAATCCACTGGAACCGGCAGTCGTGACCGTCGGAACATTACATGCGGGGAATACGTTTAATGTCATCGCGGATCAAGCGACGTTGACAGGAACGGTCCGGACGTTTGATGAAGCGACAGCGGACGAGATCATCGAGCGGATGGAGCGGACGATCAAAGGAATCTGTGAGGCAGTCGGAGCAACGTATCACTTTACATACGAAAAAGGCTATCCAGCTGTCATCAACCATGCTGCACCCACCGCATTGATTGAATCTGTCGCACGAGAAGTTTTAGGAGACGAGCGTGTATTTGAGATTGAACCGACGATGGGTGGCGAGGACTTCGCTTATTACTTGCAACACGTACCTGGTGCGTTCTTCTTTACAGGAGCGGGAGATGCTTCGTATCCACCGCATCATCATCCGCAGTTTGATTTTAAGGAGCCGGCGATGCTCGATGCAGCGCGTATTCTCGTCGAAGCGACGTGGCGGTATTTAGAACAAGCGACTGAAGCATGAAAAAAATCGCTCGTCTTGACTCCGAAAAGGAATCAGGGCGAGCGATTGCTGTCTTTTTATCCTAAAATTTCTTGAACACGACCGACTTGACCGTCTTCTAAGCGCACTTTAATCCCGTGCGGATGCTGCGGTGATTTCGTGAGAAGGTCTTTGACGATTCCTTCTGTTCGTTTACCTGTTCGTTGATCTTGCTTCAACACGATGCTGACTTTAAGACCAGGCGTGATATTTTTACGTGTTTTACCGTCCATCTGTAAATCCTCCCATCGTTCATTTCCTGTTTGGCTATCAGTATAACATGGTTCAGTCGGTGAAACTTGTTTGTCGCAAGGACGTAAAGTGAAAAGAGAACAGAATGTCAGAAAAAAGTTTGACTATATTTGACCAATTAAGATACGACTTTTATAATTAAGGTAATGAAGTATAGGAAAAGGAAGTGAATTCGAATGGCAAAAGACTACTACCAAACACTCGGTGTCGCAAAGGATGCATCGAATCAAGATATTAAGCGCGCGTACCGCAAATTGGCGAAGCAGTATCACCCAGACGTCAATAAAGAGGCGAGTGCGGACCAGCGTTTCAAGGATATCCAAGAAGCCTTCGATGTGCTTGGAGATGAGGAAAAACGAGCGAAGTATGATCGATACGGCAGTAACTTCGACCAGATGGCAGGTGCTGGAGCTGGTGGCGCTGGAGATTACGAAGATCTGTTCCGACAGTTCGGAGGTGGTGGACGGACACGACCTGGACAATCGTTCGGATTTGAAGACATGTTCGGTTCGTTCTTTAGTCAGGAAGAAGTGTCGACCGATGAAGAGCTTGAATTGACGGTCCCACTCAGTCATCTTAGTACGAACGAAAAAGTCACGGTGCGTCTTGCGACGGGTTCGATCCAGCTGACGCTTCCGAAAGATGTCTATGACGGTAAAAAAGTCCGCTTACGTGGAAAAAGTTCAATGCGTAACCGACAAGGTGTCGCGGGAGATGTTTACGTGACGATTCACTTGAAGGATGACGATCAGTTCCGACGGGTCGATCAAGACGTCATTTCAACCGCCCGTGTTCATCCGACGACGCTTGTGCTCGGAGGCGAAGTCGTCGTAGATACGCTTGAAGGGAAACGAATCAAACTGAAAGTCAAACCGGGCACGAAACCAGGAGCACGACTCCGGATTCCGAATCGTGGTCTCAGTCAAGCGAATGGTCATCGTGGGGCGTTACTCGTTCAACTCGAAGTCAAGTTACCTGAGATGGACCGTGCCTTTTATGAAGAGTGGGAACGTCAACTTGCAGTGAAGGAGTGATCAAGGATGGATTTTGAACGTTTAACGGATCGGGCACACGAGGGAATCGTCTCTGCCCAAGCGATCGCGAAACAACGTCGTCATAGTGAAATCACAGAATGGCATTTGTTACTTGCCTTACTTGCTCAAGAAGAAGGGATTGCACGAGTCGTCTTTGAAAAGCTGAATCAACGGATTGAGACATTGAATGGAGCGATTGACGAGGCGATTGGTAAGCTTCCTGCTTTGTCCCAGGCGACGACGCCTCGGATCGGTAGCTCGTTGCTGAACGTGTTGACGGAAGCAGAGACGGAAGCGCGCCTCATGCAGGATGACTATGTCTCCGTCGAACACTTATTGCTAGCATTGATCAAACAATCAAGTCCAGCAGCTCAGTACCTACGTCGTCAAGGCATCACAGAAGAGACACTCCGGGAAGCGATCGTCAGTATGCGAGGCAATCGGAAGGTCACGACGAAAAATCCTGAAGAGACGTTTGATGTGCTGAAAAAATATGGACGTGATCTCGTAGCGGATTTCCGGTCTGGGAAAACAGACCCGGTCATCGGTCGTGATGATGAGATTCGACGTGTCATCCGGATTTTGAGTCGGAAGACAAAAAACAATCCCGTCTTGATTGGAGAACCCGGCGTCGGGAAAACGGCAATCGTTGAAGGACTCGCGCAACGGATCGTCCGAGGAGATGTACCGGAGAGTCTGAAGAACAAGCAGTTGTTCAGTTTAGACATGAGTGCGCTCGTCGCTGGTGCGAAATACCGTGGTGAGTTCGAAGAGCGACTGCAAGCAGTCTTGAATGAAGTCAAGGAAGCCGAAGGACAGATTCTCTTGTTCATCGATGAGCTGCATA
This sequence comes from Exiguobacterium sp. Leaf187, assembly GCF_001423925.1. Lineage (NCBI taxonomy): Bacteria > Bacillati > Bacillota > Bacilli > Caryophanales > Exiguobacterium > Exiguobacterium sp. Leaf187. The sequence goes on from NZ_LMPR01000004.1 coordinate 28,797, forward strand.
CGATTGTCGGTGCTGGGAAGACGGACGGCGCAATGGATGCCGGAAACATGCTCAAGCCGATGCTTGCGCGAGGAGAATTGCACTGTATCGGTGCGACGACGCTGGATGAGTACCGGAAGTATATCGAAAAGGACCCGGCGCTCGAACGTCGCTTCCAACAAGTCCTCGTCGCGGAACCAGATGTCGAGGATACGATCTCCATTCTGCGTGGACTAAAAGAACGATTCGAGATTCACCACGGTGTACGGATTCATGACAATGCGCTCGTCGCGGCGGCGATGTTATCCGATCGGTATATTACGGATCGGTTCATGCCGGATAAGGCGATTGATCTCGTTGATGAAGCATGTGCGATGATTCGGACCGATATGGAGTCGATGCCAGCTGAACTCGATTCGCTCGTCCGTCGAGTCATGCAGCTCGAAATCGAGGAAGCAGCGTTAAAGAAAGAGACGGATGAAGCATCCCGGAAACGACTCGCCGTCTTACAGCAAGAACTCAGTTCTGTCCGAGAAGACGAGAGTGCGCTACGGACACGATGGGAACGGGAGAAAGAGAGTTCGCAAAGTGTTCAGCAGTTACGTGCGGATCTTGAGAAAGCGAAACTGGCGTTACAAGAAGCGGAAGGGCGCTATGACTTGAACCGAGCATCGGAAATCAAGTACGGGCAAATTCCGGATCTTGAGGCACGTCTGAAAGTCGCGGAAGAGTCATCTGAACACGTCTCACACGAACTCGTTCGAGAAGCGGTGACGGAAGAAGAGATATCCGACATCGTTTCGAAATGGACCGGTATTCCGGTGACGCGGCTTGCTCAGGGCGAACGCGAAAAATTACTTTATCTTGAAGATACGCTTCATGATCGCGTCTTCGGTCAAGACGAAGCAGTCCGTCTCGTCGCGGACGCTGTCATTCGAGCGCGAGCAGGCATTAAGGATCCGAACCGTCCGATTGGCTCGTTCTTGTTCCTCGGTCCGACAGGGGTCGGGAAGACAGAACTCGCAAAAGCCTTGGCAGCGGCGATGTTCGATAGTGAAGATCACATCGTCCGTATCGATATGTCGGAGTATATGGAAAAACACAATGTCTCCCGTCTCGTCGGTGCGCCTCCGGGATACGTTGGTTATGAAGAAGGCGGTCAATTGACGGAAGCCGTCCGACGGAGCCCGTATTCGGTGCTGTTGTTCGATGAGATTGAAAAAGCGCACGGGGACGTCTTTAATATCTTGCTTCAGTTGCTAGACGATGGTCGATTGACGGATGCGCAAGGACGTGTCGTCGACTTCAAGAACACGATCGTCATCATGACGTCAAACATCGGGGCACCGATCCTGCTTGAAGCAGCCAAAGATGGTGTCATCGATGCAGCGGAAGAGGAAGCCGTTCGCCAAGAACTGAAGCGCCACTTCCGACCGGAGTTCTTGAACCGGATCGATGATACGATTTTATTCCATCCACTCCACCGGACGGAAATCGAACGAATCATCGACAAAGCGGTCGAGAAAATGAGTTCACGTTTATCTGGACGTGGTATTACGATTGATGTCACGGATGCTGCGAAGACGTTGATTTTCGAAGAAGCATTTGAACCACAATACGGCGCGCGTCCAATCAATCGTTATATGCAACGAACGATTGAGACGAAACTTGCCCGTGCCTTGATTAGTGGGGCGATTCAAGATGGTGCCCGGATTGCGATTGATGTAGAAGACGGTGAACTTGTCGTCCACGGATGAAGCAGATGCTAGAAAAAGGAGTCGACTCGGCTGAAACGAGTCGACTCCTTTTAGCGTTTACGGAAGAACCATATCCGTATCCGTCAGATGCGTGATAAGCTAGAAAAAAAGAGAAAGAGGGAACGCCATGAATGTTACACAAGCCCAACTCGAGGAGTTGATTGAAGAATGCCGTCCGTATACGGTGCTTGGACAAGTCGCCAGTTACATCCCAGAGCTTGCGAAGGTTGATCCGACACAGCTCGGAATCGCCGTCTGTAATGCCGACGGAACGTTCGTTTCGGCAGGTGATGCGGATACGATGTTTACGCTACAGAGTGTATCGAAGATCATCACGCTCGCATTCGTCCTCGAGACATTCGGAGAAGATTATGTCTTTTCAAAAGTCGGGATGGAACCGACGGGCGATGCGTTCAATTCGATCGCAAAACTCGAAGAGACGATTCCAACAAAACCGCTTAATCCAATGATCAATGCAGGAGCACTAGCCGTGACGAGCATGTTACCGGGAACGGATGCTGCCGATAAATTACTTCAATTGCGTCAATTCATCGCAAAGCTATTGGATATTGAAGTAGAAATGGTAAAATATGACGCAGATGTTGCTGAATCGGAATTCGAAACGACGGATTTAAATCGCGCATTATTGTACTTCATGCGCTATCACGGTGTCATCGAAGGCAATGTCGAAGAAATCATCGACGTCTATACGAAACAATGTGCGATTTTGACGAACTGTAAAGGACTTGCCATGATGGGGAAAATTTTGAGTACATCTGGAAAAACACCATCAGGACGCCAAGTCATTTCACGTCGGAACGCACGAATCATTCGAGCGATCATGACGACGTGTGGCATGTACGATGCATCTGGAGAATTTTCCGTCCAAGTCGGGCTTCCAGGAAAAAGTGGTGTTTCCGGTGCAGTCGTTGCTTGCGGTCGAAGTGATTTCGATATGGCTGATCTCGGAATCGGTGTCTTTGGACCATCGCTTGACGCAAAAGGAAACTCCATTGCCGGAACAAAAATGCTGGAATTACTCGTTCAACGTCATCCATGAGCGATTTCAATCTGATCAAGCGCAGAACGTAGCTCGTCCTCTAACCGCTTGATCTGACGCAAACGCTCTTCTTGATAAGCAGATGGAACCTCGAAAGAGCGCCATCTTTCTAATCGCTGATACGTATCATTGATGTGTCCGAGTCGTGTCTGGGTTGTCTTTAGACGATCAACAGCAGACTTCGGTTGATGCGTGTAGGGACGAAGGTACTCGACCGTATAACGGTATGCTTTTGTAGCAAGCCGTAATTCATGCATCCGTTCGACACGCTTCGTTCCATCCTTTCGTTGCACTTTTTCAAATTGTTCACGTTTTTTCTCATAGCGTTTCTCAGCGGCCTGAATCAGCTCTTTTTCTGACATCCGCTTGAGGCGCTTTGTCATCGGACCAGCTAAAAAGCGACGAACGGATCGATCCAGTTCATTGGAGATCAAGAGATGCATCGTCTCGATTAAAGTCGAACGTTTTCCTTGAAGTTGCAGAGCGACATGGTTCGCGAACAACTGATCGATTTCTGTTTTGTTTGAGGTCGCTTCGAGTTGTACGTCGAGGTCACGGACTTCGCCGAAAGCATGCATCAGCCGCTTCCAAATCAAATAAACGGGTTCCTCCGTCAAATCGACCAATCGGGCGAATGTGATCAGTTTCCGTAACCGAATCCGCGCTTGATGGACATCTTCCGGATTCTCAAACGTTTGAGCCTCTTTGGCATAATGATTGAAGGTCGACCATGTCTCAAGCAGTTCGAAAGTCAGCTTTTCAGTATCTCGATGGTTCATGAGATGAATCCCTCCTCGGATTATTTTCGTAAGAGTTCAAGAGTGCTAGGTTTTAAAATTAAGGAGGACTCCTCCTGAAATGTGGTGGAAACATGTTAGAAACAGTTACGTTCTCAGGAAAGATGAAGCAATTCATGAAAATTTTCTTTCCCATCCTCGTAACGCAAGTCGCGTTTTACTTAATTAGTTTTTTCGATACGGTCATGGCCGGTCGATATGGTTCTGCTGATTTAGCAGGCGTCGGGGTCGGAGCAAGTCTCTGGGCACCCGTCTACACAGGACTGACCGGTATTCTACTTGCCGTCGCACCGCTCGTTTCCCAAGCGATGGGAGCGAAACGCGAGCGGGAAGTCAAACGGATCGTCATGCAGGCGTTGTACGTTGCTGTTGTGATCATTGGTTTGACCGTAGTCATCGGACTTATTGCTGTCAATCCGATTCTCGAACGGATGGAGTTATCAGCAGAGGCGCGTGAAGTCGCGCGAAATTATCTCGTGATGTTAGCACTCGGGATCGTACCGATGTTCGTTTTCTTCGTTTTACGAACACTCGTCGATTCATTAGGTAAATCAAATATCACGATGGTCTTACTACTAATCTCTTTACCCATTAACGTCCTTTTCAATTATCTATTCATCTTCGGAAACTTCGGTTTTCCGGAACTTGGTGGAGTGGGCGCGGGAGTTGCGACTGCCATCACGTACTGGATTCTCTGTCTAGCGATCATCGCTGTCGTCTTCAAAGGAGAATTATTTCAACGCCTTGGGATTCTGCGGCGCTTTTACCGTCCAGATATGAAGCGAATCAAGGAATTGATTCTACTCGGTGCTCCGATTGGTCTAGCGATTTTTTCTGAAGTCAGTATTTTCTCGGCGGTCACGTTGCTGCTCGGAGCGTACGGCGATGTCATCATCGGTGCCTATCAAGCGGCCATCAACTTCGCTTCGTTCGTCTATATGATCCCATTATCTGCTGCGTCCGCTTTGACGATCACAGTCGGTTTTGAGGTCGGTGCCAAACGAATCAAGGACGCTGTCCAGTACGTCGTCATTGGATTGACGATGTGTGTTGCCGTCTCCTTGTTCTCCGGGATCTTGTTGTACTTAAAGAATGAAGAACTTGCCGCTTTATATAGTCGTGATCCTCAAGTCATCGAAGCAGCCGCACACTTCATGATTTTAGCGATTTTCTTTCAACTGTCGGATGCCGTTGCTGCACCGACGCAAGGTGCATTACGTGGATTCAAGGATGTCAACGTCACCTTCTTGTTGACGATTGCTGCCTACTGGGTCATTGGACTACCATTAGGTTTTTATCTCGAACGCTATACGACGCTCGGGCCAGATGGTTACTGGTGGGGATTGATCATCGGTCTTGCGGTCGGAGCAACGCTACTACTTGTTCGTCTTATGCATTTAATCCGTAAATCAAGGAGGCTGGCAGCTTGAAATTCTCAAAACAACGCATCATGACGATTGCGAAGATCATCTTGCCGATCGTCTTGATTGGATTCATTTTTTATCAAGGACAAAACGAATTGCGTAGTTTGTCGCTACAGGAATCGATTCAAGCGATTCGTCAAGTCCCATCTTGGCAATTCATCCTGTTGATTCTCGCAGGTCTTGCGGCAGTCTCGACGATGTTCTTTTATGACTTCTTCTTATTACGTTCATTGGAGGCGAAAGCACCGATCGGACTAATCTTCCGAGCATCCTGGATTGCGAACTCCTTTAACGGCATCATCGGATTCGGCGGTCTCGCTGGGATGGCGATCCGCTCCGCTCTTTATCGACCATTCGTTGAAGGTGGTCGTTTGTTGAAGGCGATCGGCTGGATGGCACCGACGTTGATCAGTGGATTGTCCATCTTATCTGCCTTATCGCTTCTGCACGTTTTTCCGGCGTTCGAAGTACTCGATTTAAAAAAATGGCTGTGGCCCGTCATCATTGGTGTCGCATTCTTCTTTCCACTCTATCTGCTGTTCTCGTTTCGACGAGGCAATAGTAGCATCCATCCGAAATCGATTGCGTTATATTCACTCGTCTCACTCGCAGAATGGTTCAGTGCTGGCGTTGTCGTCTATCTGATTTTGGCAGCGCTCGGAACGGATGTCAGTTTCTCAAAAGTCATCGGTGTTTTCATCATCGCTGCGACAGCCGGTTTGATCTCGATGGTACCGGGTGGGTTTGGTTCGTTTGACTTAGTGTTTTTGATCGGCATGCAGCGTGCGGGTGTCGAGGAAGGCATCGTCTTGACAGGATTATTGATCTACCGTCTTGTCTACTACTTGATTCCGTTCCTGATCGGTGTCATTTTCTCAGCTCGGGAGTTCAGCGGTCCGGTCGTCAAGATGATCGAAGACAAACCGATCGTTGGTCCATCGATGGAGGTCGGGGGCGTCATTTGGCGCTTACAACTGCGATTCCTCAGTAAAATTCGTCATTTCACACTCGCATTGATCACACTCGTTGCCGGGATCACGATCTGGGGATTGGCGATTCTACCACCTGTCTCGACGCAATATGAATATTTGGAATCGAAATTACCGCATGAAGCGCTGTTACTCGCGAATAGTTTCTTCTTGATGGGCGGCTTATTGTTCGTCCTCTTATCGACAGCACTGTATCGTCGAACAAAACGGTCGTTATATATGATGTACGGGGCATCTTTTTTCGCATTGATTGGAATGGCACTTCGTGGTTTTAACTTGATTTCTTTCCTTGCCGTCATCCTCGTTCTCGTCTTGCTACTGATGTCGCGAAAAGCATTTCACCGAGAACGAACGCTCATTACGACGACACGCTTCATCCGGGTTGCCTTCGCTGGTCTATTGTACATTGGAGGATTCGTCTTTTTTGGATACGCCTTCTATACACTCGGATCAGCAGATGGAACAAAAGTGTATCCGGCACACGAAATTTTCATGTTTGCAGCGAGTGCCTCTATCTTTGCGCTCGTGTATGTTCTCGTCTTCATCCGCTTATTCAACACATTCAATCAACCGGTTCTCGGTGAGCGATTCGATGCTGAAAAGATCGAATCGGTATTGCGTGAGCAGGGTGGGAATTATTTGAGCCATCTCGCGTTTCTAGGTGATAAACGTTTCTTCTTCTCCGAAACAGGACGTTCATTCATCCAGTTCAGTCAGACTGGTAATCGGATCATGGTCCTTGGCGACCCCAGTGGAGATCCGAAGGAACATTCACAAGTCATCGCGTCTTTCTTACGTCGCGTCGAAGATCTTGGATATATTCCGAACATCTATCAAATTCAAGCGCAAAATATGTCTCTCTATCATGATTTTGGCTTCAACTTCTTCAAACTTGGTGAAGAAGCGATCGTTGATATTCCATCTTTCACTGTATCAGGAAAAAAACGAGCTGGACTTCGGTCGATTAAAAATCGCTTTGAACGAGAGGGCATGACGTTCGAAGTAGTCGAGCCACCTATTTCAGGAACTCTATTAGCAGAACTACAAGAGGTCTCCGACGAATGGTTAGGCGGTAAGTCCGAGAAAGGCTTTTCGCTCGGTTACTTCCACGAACCTTATTTAAACCGGGCACCGATCGGCATCATGCGTGAAGCGGAAGGACGATTGATCGGGTTCATGACATTCATGCCTGCTTACCAAGAAGGGGTCCTATCGATTGACTTGATGCGTTTTCGACCAGATGGACCGAATGGAATCATGGATGCGATGTTCATCCGACTATTCGAGTATGCGAAAGATGAAGGCTACCACACGTTCAACATGGGAATGGCTCCGCTTTCGTCTGTCGGAGAAGACGAGACGTCCTTCTGGCAAGAACGTGTGGCAGCGGATGTCTTCAATAATATTCGCTACATGTATAGCTTCACCGGTCTACGACGATACAAAGAAAAGTATGATCCAAAATGGGAAGGACGATATCTGGCTTACCGAAAGCGTCAATCGTTACCGATGGCAATCTTAAAAGCAACGCGTCTGATTTCTCGAAAGAAAGACCGGATTTTATTACCATGATCGACTGACGCATGAAGTCGGCAATCGACGGGTATACAAAGGGCGACCCTATATCTACGGATATGCGGGATCGTCCTTTTATAATTTTGTTTAAATGTACAAAGGTCTATACAACTAGAATTAATCGCGTTATACTAGATACGGAAGCAAGTCATGGAACGGATAGAGAAAGGAAGATGCCAGATGACAGTGATCATCAATGCTCGGATTTACACGGGAGAGCAGACGATTGAAGACGGCTTCATTCGTTTTGACCGAACAATCGAGGCGATTGGACCCATGTCGAAATTCGAGGAAATCGCAGGAGAAGAGATGATCGATGCGCAGCATCAATCACTCATTCCGGGAATGATCGATGTGCATATTCATGGGGGATATGATGTCGATGTCATGGATGGAGATGTCGAGAGGTTGCGTCATTTCAGCCGACAGATGTTACAAGAAGGTGTGACATCATTTTTAGCGACGACGATTACTCAGGACTGGGGAAATATCACACGCGCGCTTGAGACGGTCCGAGAAGTCGTAGCGCAAGACGATACAACGATCGTCGGCGTTCATCTTGAAGGACCATTCATCAATCCGGATTATGCGGGTGCACAGCCTCACGAACATATCGTCGAACCGGATGTCGAGCAGTTCTTGAAATGGCAAAAAGCAGCAGGGAACACGATCAAGCTCGTCACATACGCTCCGGAACGCCCGGGAGCACGGGCGTTCGAAGAAGCGGTGCGCTTGACGGGTGCGATTCCGTCAGCCGGACATACAGACGCGACGTATGCCCAAAACCAAGCCGGTCACGTCACGCATGGTACCCACCTCTACAATCAAATGCGGGCACTTCATCACCGGGAACCAGGCACGGTCGGATATTGCCTCCTGACACCAGACGTCTATGCGGAGATCATTCCGGATGGGATTCACAGTGCGCCAGAAATGGTCGACTTCGCCTACCGAATGAAAGGCGCAGATCGACTGATCGTCATCACGGATGCGATGCGTGCAAAAGGATTAGCTGATGGTGAATATGAGTTAGGTGGTCAGGCTGTATTCGTTCGAGACGGTGCGGCACGTCTTGAAAACGGTAGCTTAGCTGGAAGTGTCTTAACGATGGACGCCGCCTTACGGAATATCATCGCCTATACAGGCTGTTCGCTCGAAGAAGCGGTCCGCATGACATCGGTCAATGCGGCAAAAGAACTTCAATTGACTCAAAAGGGAAGCCTCTCGGTCGGCAAGGATGCGGACATCGTCCTGCTCGACGAAGCGCTACACATTCAAGAAACGATTCATCGTGGTACGCGACACCGGATCACGAACGGAAAGGAGTCTACCTCATGAAATGGATGATCGTAGAAAAAGGAGAAGAATTAGCACAGGTGGCCTATCAATTTTTGAAACAGGAAATTGAGCGTCACCCGGAAGGTTTGACGGTAGGACTGGCAACGGGAAGTTCACCGGTCGGCGTCTATGAAGAATGGCGGAAGGATTCGCTCGATTGTCGACATGTGACGACGGTTAATCTAGACGAATATGTCGGTCTCAGCCCAGAGCATCCACAAAGTTATCATAAGTTCATGCAAGAGCATCTATTCAAAGATGTCGCGTTTAAGGAATCATTCGTTCCAATCGGGGACACAGAAGATCCCGTGCGCGAAAGTGAACGATATGAAGCGCTCGTCCGCAATCGAGGAATCGACATTCAATTACTTGGAATCGGAGCGAATGGACACATCGCCTTCAATGAACCAGGTACACCGTTCGATGCTAAGACACACGTAACGGAATTGACAGAGTCGACACGAGAAGCGAACCAACGATTCTTTGATCGATTAGAAGAAGTACCGACGAAGGCGATCACGATGGGAATCGGTACGATCATGGAAGCGAAGAAAATCCTTCTCGTTGCTTCTAGTGAACGAAAGGCAGAAGCGGTTCGCGACATGATGGAAGGTGTCGCAACAACGGATTGTCCAGCGACTGTACTCAAGCGTCATGCTGATGTCATGGTGATTTTGGACGAAGAAGCTGCATCTTTATTGTCAGATGACGCTAAACGTACAGGACGAGCGGCTTATCTGAATTTCATGAAAGTATGACGATGGAAGAGCGATGAATCAAAAGGGATAGAGACAATCATTGGATTGACTCTATTCCTTTTTTTGATTCTGTTGAGCCTAGTCTCAAGCGATTTTTTATTTTGATAGAAAGGCATCAACAGGACATATACCAAGATCATTCAATCTCATGATACAGCGCACTAAGGGTCCATGATTTTTTCAGTGCAACGATTCCATACGATTTCTTTAATCGAAACGTAAATTGACATTTCATTAAATGTACGGATAATGGAGATTAGCGAACTTTACGGAAAATTTACATGAAAATGAGGGTTTACATGATGGAAACGCGATCCGCACGAAAGAGACAACCAAGTGCTGGCAAGATGTTCTTAAAGGTCATCGCTGCACTCGTCCTGCTTGTCACAATCATCGGTTCTGGATATGCTGGAGCTGTTTTTATTAAAACGCAAGAAACATTGGCAAAGACGCAGATTAAGATTCCTGGCTCAAAGGTGAGCTCTAAATATGATGATGTTCCGTCTGAATCGTTCTTGATTCTTGGAACGGATGAAACGAAAAAAAGTAAAGAACGAAATGAACCGGCGCGATCAGATGTCATGATCGTCGGAATCTTAAATAAAAAAACGGAACAATTAGTGTTGACGAGTATTCCACGTGATTCACTCGTGAACATCGATTATTCGAAATACGATGTACCTTATGGTAAGACAGGTGTTGAGCAAGATAAAATCACCCATGCCCATTACTTCGGTTCGATGGATCAATCGAATTCCTATAATGGGATTAAATTAGCACGTGAAACGACAGAAAACCTACTCGGTATTCAAATCGATCACGTTGTTAAAGTTAATTTCCAAGGATTTGTTCAATTGATCGATGCATTGGACGGCGTAGACATCGATGTACGATATGCGTTCAAAGAGCAAGATTCAAAACGTAAAGCCGGTACTGTCACTGTTGATAAAGGGATGCAACATTTAACAGGAGAGCAAGCACTTGCTTACGTCCGGAACCGTCATGATGATCCGCTCGGTGATATCGGACGCGGTCAAAAACAGATGCAAGTCATTCAGGCGGTCGCCAAAGAAGCGGCAAGTTTCCGTTCCCTCAGTGCATACCGTGATATTTTGGATGCTGTCGGTGATAACGTCGAAACGAACTTAGGTCCGAACGATTATACACGCTTAGCAGATTTCACAGCAGCGCTACGTAATACGACGGAGTACCAACTCGCTGGAGAAGGCTACATCGGTATTAGCGGGAAATGGGAATACCATCTCGATCCGAATCAATTGGAGCAAGTGAAAAGTAATTTAGCGAAAGCGATGCAAGGTCAAGAAGTCGAACCGATCAAGGAAGAGACAGACCCGGCACAAAGTACGACAGAAGAGTCAATTCCCAATACAGAAACTCAACAATAAGCGTTGGAAAATCCCCTTGTATCGTCACTGTACGACGATACAAGGGGATTTTTAGCGTTGGCGTTCCATTTCGACGGTGAAGGTATAGCGGTCGCCGCGGTAAGCGGAGATGACGTATTCAAACGGTTGCTCCGTCGCGAGATACGTCAGTTGCTCGACGGATAAGACAGGCGAAGCGGTCGATAGACCAAGATGACCCGCCTCTTCCTTTGTTGCAAGACGTGATTCGAACGTTTGACTCGCACGTCCAAGATTTAATCCGCTCGCTTCTGCAAATGCATAGAGCGATGCGGTCGCGACGTCTTGATCGAGTCCAGGTAAGAGCTGTTCCGGGATATAGACGGTCTCAAGGGCAAGCGCTTGCTCATCTGCGATTCGTAAACGTTTCAATTCATACACGGATGCCCCTTCGCGAATCCGGAGCTTGTTTGCGATCGTCATCGACGCGTCGATGATTTGATAGGAGAGAAGCGCACTCGTCGGTTCTAGTCCAAGATGTTCCATCTCTTCCGAGAAACTCGTCAAGCCAGACAGTTGCATGACGATTTTTTTATTCGCGACGAATGTTCCTCGTCCTTTTTGACGAATCAAGTAACCGGCGTTGACCAAGTTTGAAATGGCTTGCCGGACCGTCATTCGGCTAATTTGATGCGCTTCCGCAAATTCGCGCTCGGACGGAATTAGATCGCCAGGTTGAAGAACACCGCTTTCGATTTGTTGTTTTAAGGCAGCTTCGATTTGATAGTAGATGGGGAGTGGTGAATTTTTATTGATATGCTGAATCACGGCATTTCGTCCCTTCGCGATCGGTAGTCTTTCGTCTAGTGTACTAGGAAAAAGGCAAGCCGACAAACGATTCTGGATGAAATATGGCATAATACAGAGTGAAACTGACAGAGAAAGGTGGTCGAGGCATGCGCCCCGAACAAATAGAATCCGATGTCCGAACCTTTCAGACATCCATTCGCGCAACAAAACAAGTAGACAGCTATTGGGTTGCTTTAGAGAAAAGTTACTTCTATCCGGAGAGCGGTGGACAGCCGGCGGACCGTGGAACATTGAACGACCAACCGGTCCTTGACGTCCAAATCGAAGACGGTGTCGTCTGGCACCAACTGGCGACGCCGCTCACAGGTGACGTCACCGGGATCGTAGATGACGCAGTCCGGATCGATCATGCGGCGCAGCATACGGCACAACATGTCATCTCTGCAATCCTACAAGATGAATCAAATATCAAGACACTTAGTTTTCGGACGGGAAGTGAGGTCTCGACGCTTGATATCGAGACACCTGAATGGACAACTCTGCAACAAGAACAGCTGGATCGACGATTACGCCAGGTGATTGAACAAGGATTACCGATCACAGCGACCGAGTATGACGAGGCGGAAGCGCTACGTTTACCATTACGAAAAACACCACAAGTCGAAGGACGAATTCGCGTCGTTCAAATCGGTACACTCGATTATAGTGCCTGTGGTGGAACGCATCTCGATTCGACGGCACAGCTCGAGTCGATTCTCTTTACTGGAGTCGAACGAATTCGTGGAAATATTCGTCTTTCTTATGTCGCAAAGGAACGGGCATATCAACTCCTACAGGCAGAACGACGAGCTTTACGGGAAGCAGCGCAAGCTTTATCAGTCAAACCGGTTCAAATGCTAGAAGCCGTCCAAGCGTTACAAGAAGAGCAGAAACGCTTAACGAAACAGGTCGAACACGCCCAGGAACAACTTGCGACGTTCACACTCGCTCATGCTTTAGAACAACAAGAAGGCATTCTTGTGTTCGAACATCTGGATGAAGAAATCAAAATATCCGAGCAACTTGCTAAAGCGATTCAAGAAGCGGGACGCGTCGGCGTCGTCTGGAATGCGACGACGAACAAGTTACTGATGAGTAGTCCAGGTGAACCCCATCTCGGGAAGTTCGCTAAAGCACATGTCAAAACATTTAATGGGCGAGGCGGAGGAAATGCGGTTCAGGCACAGGCACAATTTACGAATCGGGATGATGCGATGGCATATGTCGATCGATTACGGGAGGAATATCAGTCATGACAGTCATTCAAGTACGTACAGCAGAACAACATCAAGCCGTCCGGATGATCCGGGAGCGTGTCTTCGTCGAGGAACAAGGCGTACCACGCCATCTTGAATATGATACACATGATGAAACAGCAATTCATCTGCTTGTCCTCGATGAGCAGAGTCGACCGGTCGCAACGGGGCGTACCCGTCCATATGACGACCAACGGATGAAGGTAGAGCGTGTCGCGACGCTAGCGACAGCGCGAGGAAAAGGATACGGTGGCGAGTTGATGCAGGCGATGGAACGAGTCGCACGTCGCGAAGGGAAGCAATTGCTAACACTCGGCGCACAAGTCCAAGCGATCCCGTTTTATCAAGGACTCGGTTATACGATCGTCTCCGATGAATTCGATGATGCGGGCATCCCACACCGGACGATGGAGAAAAAAATGTAAGTTATTTTGAAAGAAATCCTGCAAAAAGGGTTTCTTTTTTTTGTTTTCTATGTATATATATAATTCATAATGAATTTTTATACAGACAGATGAATTTAAAACCAGGAGGGAATTATACATGTCGAAACAAAAATTGATCTTAGCGTACTCTGGGGGACTTGATACATCGGTAGCCATCAAGTGGTTGAGCAAGGACTATGACGTCATTGCCTTATGCATGGATGTCGGAGAAGGAAAAGATTTATCCATCATTAAAGAAAAAGCACTCCTCGTCGGTGCGATCGAATCGATCGTCCTCGATGTTAAAGAAGAATTCGCACAAGACTTCGTTTTACCGGCACTTCAATATGGCGCGCATTACGAAAATGCCTATCCGTTGATTTCAGCGCTTTCGCGTCCGTTGATCGCAGAAAAGCTTGTCGAAGTCGCGCATCAGCACGGTGCGACGGCAGTCGCTCACGGATGTACCGGAAAAGGGAACGACCAAGTCCGGTTCGAAGTTTCAGTCGCAGCACTTGATCCATCACTCGAAGTCATCGCACCGGTCCGGGAATGGAAATGGTCACGGGAAGAAGAAATCGCCTATGCGAAAGAAAACAATGTGCCGATTCCGATCAACCTCGACAGCCCATACTCAATCGACATGAACCTTTGGGGACGGAGTAACGAATGTGGTGTCCTAGAAAACCCTTGGACAGAGCCACCGCAAGACGCTTATGCGTTGACAGTAGCGCCAGAAGACGCTCCGGATCAGGCAGAAGAAGTCATCATTGGCTTTGAAGCAGGTGTTCCGGTCTCGATCAACGGAACGACGTATCCACTGGCGAAACTGATCACGGAACTGAACATCATCGCTGGTGCACATGGGGTCGGACGGATCGACCACGTCGAGAACCGTCTCGTCGGTATCAAATCGCGGGAAGTCTATGAGTGCCCAGGCGCAACTGTGTTACTCAAAGCGCACGCTGCACTCGAGACGATTACATTGACGAAGGACGTCGCGCATTTCAAACCACTACTCAGCAAACAATATGCAGAAACAATCTACAACGGTCTCTTCCATGCACCGTTGACGAAAGGCTTGAAAGCATTCTTGACAGCGACACAACAGGACGTCACAGGAGAAGTTCGCGTTAAACTGTTCAAAGGAAACGCAACTGTGACAGGTCGTCAGTCCGCTGTCTCGCTCTACGATGAGAAACTTGCGACGTACACGAAAGAAGACGCATTCGATCATGAAGCAGCAAAAGGCTTCATCAAATTACACGGACTTGCCGTTTCGACGCATGCGAGCGTACATCGTCAGGCGGGTGTCACGAAATGACCAAACTCTGGGGTGGACGTTTTACGGAAAGTGCTTCCGCTCAAGCGGAAGCCTTCGGAGCATCGATCACGTTCGATCAAAAATTAGCGAGCGTCGATTTAAAAGGCAGTCTCGCACACGCGCAGATGCTATTTGAACAAGGGATCCTCGCTCAAGACGAGTGGACACAAATCGAGCAAGGACTGAAGCAACTGGAAACGACGTTAGCGGATCATGTGTATACGCTAGCAGATGAAGACATTCACATGAATCTCGAGCGTCTATTGACGGAACAGATTGGTCCGGTTGCAGGAAAACTGCATACGGCACGGAGCCGAAATGACCAGGTCGCAACGGATTTACATCTATGGATGGAACAACATGTTGAAGCGTTGACGACGGCATTACGCGAGCTCCAGTCGGTCATCACGGAACAAGCGGAGCAACATATCGAGACGGTCATGCCAGGGTATACGCATTTGCAACGGGCACAACCGATCTCGCTTGCGCATCACTTGCTCGCTTATTTCTGGATGTTCGAACGTGATGTCGAACGGTTGACGGATAATCAAAAACGAATTCGGAAATCACCGCTCGGGGCAGGTGCGCTCGCGGGGACGACATTCCCGATCAATCGTTTCCGGTCTGCTGAGTTGCTCGGTTTTGAGTCGGTCTATCCAAACAGTCTTGATGCTGTCTCGGACCGTGATTTCGTCATCGAATACCTCGGGATCGCTTCGACCGTCATGATGCATCTCTCGCGCTTTTGTGAAGAAATCATCATCTGGGCGTCGCAAGAATTTAGCTTTATCGAGTTATCCGATGCCTTCTCAACAGGATCGAGCATGATGCCACAAAAGAAAAATCCTGATTTCGCTGAGTTGATTCGTGGAAAAACGGGGCGCGTCTACGGTAACCTGATGGGCTTCTTGACGACGATGAAGGCATTACCACTCGCTTACAATAAAGACATGCAAGAGGATAAGGAAGGGGTCTTCGATACAGCAGATACCGTTCTCCAATCCGTTCAAATCTTCACTGGAATGATTGAATCTGCGACGTTTAAGACCGAAGCGCTCAAGAAGGCGACAATGCAAGACTTCTCGAATGCAACGGAACTCGCTGACTACCTTGTAACGAAAGGCATACCGTTCCGGGAAGCGCATGAAATCGTCGGCAAAGCCGTCCTTTACTGTGTGCAGAACGGTTGTTTCCTGAAGGATTTGAACCTCGAGACGTATCAAACGTTCCATCCGGATATCACGGAAGACGTCTATCCGCTCCTCGATCCGGTTCAAGCAGTAGCACGCCGGACTAGCTACGGCGGGACAGGGTTTGCTGCCGTGTCGGAGCAACTCGAACTCGCGAAACAGCATCTTGCGAATTGACGAATTTTGAAAAAAAACAGTCAAATGACTGGATTTAACAAAAGATGTCTGCTATAACTGTAACTAACAACCGACAGATAGAGGCGCGGATGACATGAGTAGCATCATTCTTGAAGGCAAGCATGCCGAATGATGTGAAAGGGGAAGTCCGCCGAAGTGAACGAGAAGATGCTTCTTCTTGTTTGCTGGTACAACGGTTAAGATCCGTTGTACTGCCGAAACCGATGTTTCGGAGCGCTATCTTACGTAAAAGAACGAATGACTTTGTCTTCGTTTGTCCGATCGTGATAACGACGGGCCGTAGGAACGCTCCTACCGGCCCGTCGTTTTTTTCTGTATCGGGACAAAGGAGATAGGATTGTGACAACTGTACTTAAATTTGGTGGAAGCTCGGTTGCGACTGTCGAACAGATTCAGTCTATTGCGAATTATTTGAAGAGTCGCGCAGCCGAAGGTGAAAAACTTGTCGTCGTCGTTTCAGCGATGGGCAAGATGACAGATTCTTTGATTGCTCAGGCGCAAGCCATCACAGATCGCCCCGAGCGCCGAGAACTCGATCGTCTGCTTGCCATCGGAGAAGAACAGACGATTTCATTACTCAGCATCGCCCTCAACTCACTCGGCGTCAAAGCGTTATCGCAAACAGGCGCTCAAGCGGGAATCAGTACGATGGGATTGCATACGAAAAGTAAGATCAAACAGATTGATGGAAATCTGTTACGACAAAAACTCGAAACATACGATGTCGTCATCGTCGCTGGATTCCAAGGTGTCAACGAACTCGGTGATGTCACGACGCTCGGACGTGGTGGATCGGATACAACGGCTGTTGCCCTTGCGGCAGTCCTTGATAAACGGTGTGAAATCTACACGGATGTCGACGGTGTCTATACGGCTGATCCACGAATCCATGCTGCTGCTCAACCGATTCCGCACATCTCATATGATGAGATGATGGAGATGAGCGCCCTCGGGTCGAAGGTCATGGAAATGCGGAGTGTCGAACTAGGAAAAAAATACGGCGTACACATCTTCGTCGGGAAAACACTTGAATCGAAAAGGGGAACATGGATCATGGAAGCGACGGAAACAATGGAACAAAAAGCGGTGACGAGTGTCAGTGTGACGAAGAACGTCTTGACGGTATCAATCAAACACGTACCGCAAACGAATGCAGCAGTAGCCGATATCTTCGAACTGTTATCCAATCGCCACGTCAACATCGACATGATCAGTCAAACGACGTTCGACAGTGACATTTTCTTATCGTTCTCATGTCCACTCGATGAGGAAGAGTTCCTCGATGAAGCATTGAAAGACATCATGGATCGCTTCACGACAGTCAAGGTCGATCGCCATAATCAACACGCAAAATTATCTGTCGTCGGAATCGGGATGCGGGATGCAACAGGTGTCGCTTCGAAGTTGTTCGCAATCTTCCGAGCAGAGAACATCCCGTTCTATCAAGTCACGACATCAGAAATCAGCATCTCGTACACGATTGCACAAGCAGACATTGAACGGACGGTTGCAGCGATTGCAAACGCGTTCGAGTTATAAGGAGGAAAACAGGATGTATCATGTAGCAGTCATTGGAGCAACCGGCGCCGTCGGTCAAAAAATGTTACAAGTACTAGCCGAACTGGACTTCCCGGTCAGCCGCCTGTCCGCTTACGCTTCTGCTCGTTCAGCAGGGAACACGGTACAGTTCAAGGAAGAAGCCATTACGATCCAAGCACTGACACCAAGTATCACGGAAGACGAGATTGACGTCGCGTTGTTCGCGGCGGGCGGAACGATCAGTGAACAATATGCCCCGTTACTAGCTGAAAACGGAACACTCGTCGTTGATAATTCAAGTGCTTTCCGGATGCAGGAGACGATTCCGCTTGTCGTGCCAGAAGTCAATCCACAAGCGATTCAAGCGACGGACCGCTTGATCGCAAATCCGAACTGTTCGACGATTCAATCCGTCGTCGCCTTAGCACCGCTCCAGTCACTGGGATTCGAGCGTGTCAACTATACGACGTATCAGGCCGTATCCGGTTCTGGTCAAAAAGGAATCGAGGATCTGGCACGTGGAGCACGCGGAGAAGAACCCGTCAATTATCCGCATCCGATTCACGATAACATCTTGCCACATATCGATGTGTTCCTTGAGAACGGCTATACGAAAGAAGAGCAGAAGATGATTGACGAAACACGGAAAATCTTCAATCTTCCAGCACTACCAGTCAGTGCGACATGTGTGCGTGTTCCAGTCACGAATTCTCACTCGGTTGCGATCAACGTCACGTTTACGCAGCCGACGACGGTTGCAGCGATCCGTGAAGCACTTGAAGGCGCACCGGGCGTCGTCCTCATCGATGATGTCGCGAATACGCGTTATCCGATGCCACTCGATGCAAGTGGTACGGACGACGTCTACGTCGGTCGGATTCGACAAGATGATAGTCTCGCGAACACGTTCCATCTCTGGTGTGTAGCCGACAACATTCGAAAAGGTGCTGCCTCGAATGCCGTACAAGTCGCACGCCAAGCAATCGAACAGTCGATTCATTCATAAAAAAGGAGGAGTTCTTCATGTTCAAAGGAGCAGGTACAGCGCTCGTCACACCATTTAATGAAGCAGGCGAGTTGGATCTACACGTATTCGAACGCTTGATCGAGCAACAACTCGCAGCAGGAATTCAGGCGCTTGTCGTCGGAGGAACGACAGGAGAAGGATCGACACTGACGAATACGGAATTCGAACAACTACTGACGACTGCCGTTCAAATCACGGCAGGACGAGTACCAGTCATTGCCGGAACGGGTTCGAACAACACGGCAGCAACAATCGAGAAGACGTTACTCGCAGAGCGCCTCGGTGCGGACGCAGCGATGCTCGTCACACCGTACTACAATAAAACATCGCAAGCGGGTCTCGTCGCACATTTCACGGCGGTCGCTGATGCAACCGAATTACCAATCATGCTGTACAACGTTCCGTCGCGGACAGGAGTTGCGATCGCAGTCGAAACAGCAGTGACGTTAGCACGTCATCCACGAATCCAAGCCTTTAAGGAAGCGAGTGGAGATGTCAGCTTCATGGGTGAACTGATGGCGGCGATTCCGGAAGACTTCGCGGTCTTCTGTGGAAATGATGATCAAATCCTGCCGTACATGGCATGGGGCGCACAAGGCGTCATCTCAGTTCTTTCGAACCCGTACCCAGCAGAGACACAAGCACTTGCTGAGGCGTTGCTCGCACAAGATCTCGTCACAGCACGCCGGATTCAGGCAGACTTGTTACCGGTCATCGGTGCCTTGTTCAGTGATGTCAATCCGATTCCAGTTAAAGCATCGCTTGAAGAACTCGGCTTTGCTGTCGGTGCGCCGCGCTTGCCGCTCGTCCGTCAATCGGAAGCGGGACATGCCCACTTACTCGAAACGATGCGGGCTTACAAAGGAGTGGTTCGATGAAACTCGCGTTACACGGTTATGGGGCGACAGGACAATACGTCGTCGAACTCGCACCACAAAGTGTCGTGGCGATCGTTGACCGGACGAAGTCATCCGATACGATCGCTTCATATGCCGAGCTAACAGAGATGTCAGAAACGGTCGATGCGATCATCGACTTCTCGCATCCGAGTTTGCTACCGGATCTGCTCGCATACGGGCTAGCGACAAAAACACCACTCGTCATCGCGACGACTGGTTTTTCAGAGGCGGAACTGGCATCGATCAAGGACGCTGCGAAAGAAATTCCAATTTTCCAGTCGTACAATATGTCGTACGGTATCGCGATGGTGCAGCAACTGCTGAAGACACTCGTACCACTAGCAGGAGCGTATGACATCGAATTGCTCGAGAAACATCACAACCAAAAAGTCGATGCGCCAAGCGGAACGGCTGAGTTGTTATTGCAAACGATTCAGACGGCACGTGACGTCACACCGGTATATGACCGGTCACAGACGCGGCAAAAGCGGGAGACGAACGAGATCGGGATGCACGCGATGCGCGGTGGAACGATCTTCGGAGAACACGAAGTCTTATTCGCAGGTGTCGACGAATTGATTGAAATCAAACATACAGCGCTATCGAAAAAAGTATTTGCTTCTGGTGCGATCAAAGCAGCTGAGGCACTCATTCAAAAAACAGCGGGACTCTATACATTAGAGACGCTCTACACACAGGAGGATTCACATGTTACTCACTGATGCTTACGAAATTGCTAAATTCATTAAAGATGCTAAAAAACAAACACCGGTAAAACTTTACGTCAACGGCGATTTGGCGGGCTTGACGATCGAAGGCGCTACAGCGTTCGGATCAGATGAATCAAAGATTTTCTTCGCGGATGCAGGACTTGCGGCTACTTTCTTAGAAAAGTATTCAGATCGCATCACGGATGTTCACGTGGAGTATGACCGTCGCAACAGTGCAGTACCAATGCTTGATACACGTCACTTGAATGCGCGTATCGAGCCAGGTTCATGGATTCGTGATCATGTCGTCATCGGCGATAACGCAGTCGTCATGATGGGTGCGATCATCAATATCGGTGCATCAATCGGAGATGGTACAATGATTGATATGAACGCTGTCGTCGGTGCACGTGGGACGATCGGGAAAAACGTTCATGTCGGCGCAGGTGCCGTGGTCGCGGGTGTCCTCGAACCACCTTCAAAAACACCTGTCATCATTGAAGACGGTGTCTTGATCGGTGCGAATGCAGTCATCCTTGAAGGCGTGAAAGTCGGTAAAGATGCCGTCGTCGCTGCTGGTAGTGTCGTCACAGAAGACGTACCTGCTGGAAGCGTCGTTGCCGGAACACCTGCACGTGTCATCAAACAGAAAGATGCGAAAACAGAAGAGAAGACGCAATTGGTGGATGATTTACGTTCACTCTGATTGACGTCGAAGAGGAGGAAAACACATGGCAGTGGATACACAGTATGGAGAAGCAATTTGGTTAGATGGAGTCTTTCATGATCCGAAAGATGCGAACACAAGCGTCATGTCACATGCGATTCACTATGGTAGTGGATTCTTTGAAGGAATTCGTGCTTACGCGACACCGGACGGACCGGCGATTTTCCAATTGAAGGAACATATCGAACGTCTCTTCCGCAGTTGTGCGTATTATCACGTCACGATTCCGTATACGGTTGATGAACTCGTCCAGGCGACGATTGATCTAGTTGCGAAAAACGGATTTGAATCGTGTTATATCCGTCCATTCGTGTTCCTCGGTACGCCATGGCAAGCATTAATGGCGAAAGATACGACGGTTCATGTCGGTATCTCTTGCTGGGAGCTTGGGGAATACTTCGATAAAGGCGCTGGCATCCGTGCCAAAGTCGCATCATACCGCCGCGTCTCATCAACGATGATGCCGATGCAAGCGAAAGCGGCTGCGAACTATATGAACTCACAACTCTTAAAAGGTGAAGCGATCCGTGATGGATTTGATGAAGCCATCGCACTCGATATGAACGGAAACGTCAGTGAAGCGAGTGTTGCGAACCTCTTCCTTCTTAAAAACGGAACGATTCATACACCGTCACTTGATTGTTCAGTACTCGACGGTATCACACGCCAAGTCATCATCCGTTTGGCACAAGATCAAGGCTATCCTGTTGTTGAACGTCACATCGGACGCGATGAGCTGTATGTCGCAGATGAGATCTTCTTAACAGGAACAGCTGCTGAAATCACGAGTGTCGGTGAAATCGATCATATCTCGATCAACGGCGGAACACGGAACGTCGCAGATGAGTTGCTCGATCTTTACCGTCAAGCCGTCACAGGTCAATTGCCGCAATATGCGGATTGGTTGACGTATGTGACACCCGCTGTCGCAGAATGACGACGCGTACACTCGTCACGATCGATCGGAAGGCGGTGCGACAGAACGTCGCATCGGTCTTCGCTCGGTCACGTAAACGTATTTTTGCCGTGGTCAAGAACAATGCGTATAACTTAGGTATGCTCGAGATGGTCGAGACGCTGATGGCATCTGATGTGCATCACTTTGCTGTCGCTGAGTTGTATGAAGCCATTGAAATCAAAACGAATTTTCCAGACAGTTATGTACTGGTGATGAATCCGACGGAGGATTTTGAAACAGCACGACGTTTCGGAATCGCACTCGGGGTCTCATCGCTAGAATGGCTCGCCCTAAACAGTAAACAGCTACAGGGAATCGAGTTACATTTGAAGATCAACGTCGGGATGAATCGTTTTGGTGTCAGTTCGCTTCAAGAGGCGGAAGCTGTCCTTGCGCTTGCGCAAGCAGATTCGCTTGATTTAACAGGTTTATATACACACTTTCCGCTTGCCGATGAACCGGATGCGGATCACGATGGACAAGTCGAACGTTTCGTCGCCATTGCCGATGTGTTACGAAAGCGCCATACGTTTACGTATATGCACTCGGAAAACAGTGCGACGATCGTCAAACACGATCCGCGTCTCGCATTTTGTAACTATGTCCGCCCTGGCATCTTCTTATTCGGCTATTCACCGATTGAAAAGATGGACTGGCTCGTCCCTTCGCTACGGATGACGACGGAGGTCGTTGAAATTCGCGAAATTGGACCGGGTGAGCATGTGGGATACGGGACGAACTTCACGAGTACAGAACCGATGCGGATTGCTATTTTACCCGTCGGCTATGGAGACGGTGTCGTCCGTGGGCGTGCCGCGTTGCCTGTTCATATTAAAGAAAAACCTTATCCGGTCATCAATAAATTATTCATGAGTCATACGTTCGTCGCTGTCGATGGGACGATTGAGGTCGGAGACGAGGTCGTGCTATACGGGGATGGCGTTGAAATTGACGATATCACCCGGACAGGAGCAGCGAACAATTCAGAGCAGATGTGCGCCCGGTCGTGGCGTTTGACACATCAGTATTTATAAGGAGGAACTTATTATGTATGGAAGTCAATACCTGACAGAAGAAAACAACACGTTGCACATCGATGGTGTCGCAGCGACCGATCTTGCAGCACAGTACGGAACACCATTGTACGTGATGGCAGAGCGGGAGCTGACGGATCGATTAGCGACCGTCCGGGAACACTTCCTTGATAAGTATCCGAACACGTATGCTTCCTTCGCTTCTAAAGCTCTGACGGTCAGTGCCGTATATGAACAAGTCGTGCGTCATGGTCTCGGAATCGATGTCGTTACGGGGGGAGAACTCTTCATCGCCCGTCAATCCGGGGTTCCGGCAGAACGGATCTATTTCCATGGTTCGAATAAATCAACGGCTGATCTTCAGTATGCCGTTGAGCAAGGTGTCGGACGGATCGTCATCGATCACTTTGCCGAAATTGCACAACTGGAAGCCATCGCAGCGCAAGCAGGTCAAACGGTCCATGTCCTGATCCGGATCGTGCCACAAGTCATCGGGGGAGCGCATGCAAAAATCCAGACAGGTGGCGTCGATACGAAATTCGGTTTCTCAACACATGCGTCAGATTATTTGGACGCAATCGAGGCAATTTTAGCATCGGAACATCTGTCGTTACTTGGCATCCATTGTCATGTCGGTTCGCAAATCCAAGATCCGTTACTGTTCGAACAGACAGCTCGGACGATGATGGGCTTTGTCGAAACGATTCGTGCGCATCATGGCTTCACAGTCAGCGAAGTCAATGTTGGCGGCGGCTTCGGTATTGCCTATACACAGGACGATCAGCCGCTTGATTTTGAAGCGACGATCGCACGCGTCATGGATGTGATCGAGACGGAAACGGAGCGACTCGGCATCGAACGTCCACGAATCGGAATCGAGCCAGGCCGCTGGGTCGTTGCGAATGCAGGAACGACACTGTATACGGTCGGGGCAATCAAAGAGATCGAAGGCGTCCGAACATATCTTTCGGTCGATGGCGGAATGACGGATAACATTCGCCCAGCACTTTACGGTGCCGTGTATGAAACCGTCATCGCAAACCGGATGAGCGGTGAAACGACTGAAGTGACGGTCGTCGGAGCAGCTTGTGAATCAGGGGATCTCGTCGCTGAAAAAGCACAGTTGGTCACACCGAACGGTGGCGATACACTTGCTGTCTTTGGGACAGGAGCGTATAACTTCTCGATGGCAAGCAACTATAACCAGTTCTTACGTCCGGCACTCGTTTTCGTTCGGGACGGGGAATCCCGTGAAGTCGTCCGTCGACAAACGTATGCGGATTTGATTCAGTGTGATCTTGGGATCAACGGGGTCCGATCAGATTCATAAGAGGTGCGGGGTCAAACGAGAGCACAAAAAAACCGACGCTATCGCGCCGATTTCATGCATACGATCTAAAGCGATTCTTCTCTTGAATAGAGAGGAATCGTTTTTTTGTTGCGATCAGCAGATTCAGTTTGGAATTTTTAAGACTTGTCCAATGAGCAAGAGGTTCGGATTCGTAATGTTGTTTGCCTGCATCAATGCTGTGACGGTGACACCATATCGTGTCGCAATCGAGTAAAGTGTATCACCGGCTTTGACCGTATACATCGTTGTTGGAATTTTCAAGACTTGACCGACATTCAACAGATTCCAATTCGTGATGTTATTCGCACTCGCGAGGGCAGAGACCGAGACATTGTATTTACGGGCGATCGAATAGAGTGTATCGCCAGCTTTGACGGTATACGTCGTACCGGTTGGAGTTGGTGAGCGGAGGAGTTCTGAAATCGTGACGAACGAATAGCCTTTGGCTTTGAGTTTCGAAATCATCGTCGGCAAGGCGGTCGGTGTTCCTTTCGCACCAGCACCGGTATGCATCAGAATAATCGATCCGGGAACGACTTTTGGTAATACACGATCCAAGATGGCTGTTGAAGAGATGCCTTTCCAATCCGTCGTATCAATATTCCATTGAATCGTTTTCGTGTAACCTGCCGCCCCAACGGCACTCAACACGTTGCTATTACTTGCACCAAACGGCGCTCGGAAAATTGGTTTCGTCGTTTTTCCGGTCAAGGACCGGATGAGAGATTCTGTTCGGGATAATTCACTCGTCATCTGGCTCGCTGTTAGTGTCGTAAAATCCGGATGCGAATATGAGTGATTGCCGATTTGATGTGTCGGAGAAGCGGTTGCGATGTTTTTGATCGATTGGGGATGGTTGGTTGCACCACTGCCTGTCAAAAAGAAAGTCGCTTTCACTTGGTTACTTTTCAAGATACTTAAGATTTTTGCAATGTTCGTCCCATCTGAACCGTCATCAAACGTCAATGCGACGACTTTTTGTGTCGTCGTTCCTTTCGTCACAAACGTAGAGCTCGCCGCATTAACCTGTGAAGGAATCGAAAGTGGACTAAGGAGAAGTAATCCGATCATCATGATGGTAGGTTTCTTGATGTTCATCGTCTAGTACCTCCTTCATCAAAAACATGCTTTACAAGTACTCTTTATTAAGGTATTCCCTTTATTTAAAAAAAAGAACTAAGAAATTCCCGTTTTGCAAAGAAATAAAACTAAATTACAGAAAATTTGTTTAAACCGTAATCTTTTTGGGAAACCATAATATATGGAAATAGTAAAAAGGAGTGAGAAGGAATGATCGAATTCAAAAACGTCGGTAAGCAGTTTAAGGACAATGTCGTCTTGAAAGGCTTATCGCTCGAGATTCAAAAGGGTGAACTCGTTGTTTTCATCGGACCAAGTGGCTGTGGGAAAACGACGTCACTTAAGATGATCAATCGACTGATCGAACCTTCTTCAGGCACGATTTTGGTCAACGGGAAGGACATCATGAAGACGGACACGATCGAATTAAGACGTCATATGGGATATGTCATTCAGCAAACCGGCTTGTTCCCTCACATGACGGTCCGGGAAAACATTCAATTGATTGCTGGGCTTGAGGGGAAGAACCACGATGAGATGGATCAACGGACAGAACAACTGTTGACGATGGTCGGGCTTGATCCAAAGCAATTCATCGATCGTTATCCAAGCGAACTCAGTGGTGGGCAGCAACAGCGTGTTGGTTTCGCACGAGCTTTAATGAATGATCCTGATGTCATTTTGATGGATGAGCCGTTCAGTGCACTCGATCCCGTTACCCGTAACGATCTACAGGAAGAACTTTTTAACTTGCAGGAAGAAGTGAAAAAGACGATCGTTTTCGTCACCCATGATATGGATGAAGCGATCAAGTTAGCGGATCGGATATGTATCATGCGTGATGGGGAAATCGTCCAGTTCGATACTCCAGAAGAAATCTTGCGTCATCCAAAAGATGAATATGTCGAATCGTTCATCGGAAAAAATAAAATCTGGAGTAGTCCAGAATTCATCAAGGCAGAAGATATCATGATCGAGGACCCAGTTTCAATCAGTGGCAAACGGACGTTGTTGCAGGGAATTGAAATCATGCGTGGACGCAAAGTCGACAGCCTGTTGATCACCGATCGTGACCGCGTCTTACAAGGGCTGATTAAGTTGAAGAACATCCAGACGATTCCGGATAAGAGCCAACGGATCGAAGAAGTGATGGAGGGCGAAATCATCGCCGTCAATGAACACGATTCATTACTCGATGTTCTTGAAGTCATGAATCAGGAAGAGACTGGTTATCTACCAGTAACGGATGCAACAGGAAAACTCAGAGGGTTGATTACACGTAGTAGCTTACTTTCCGTCTTGAGTGAGCAATTCATTCATGAGGAGGAAGTCCAATGAACGGATTCTTTGATTATGTAAAAAATAATACCGATCAGATCGGTGATTTATTGCTAGAGCACTTACAGCTGACGGTCTTTGCCGTCGTCATCGCGGTCGTTCTCGGGATTCCGATCGGAATTCTGATCACCCGTTACCAAAAGTTCGCGAAACCTGTCCTTGCGCTGACGAGTGTCGTGCAAGCCGTTCCGAGTCTTGCCTTACTTGGTTTCTTGATTCCGTTCATTGGTATCGGATCGACACCAGCGATCATCATGGTCGTGCTTTATTCACTCTTGCCAATCGTAAAAAATACGTACACGGGTCTGTCGAGCATTCCAGGGGACACGCTCGAAGCAGCCAAAGGAATTGGTTTAACGGATCGGCAAATCCTCAGTAAGGTTCAGATTCCACTTGCTTTGCCGATCATGATGGCAGGGATCCGAATTTCAGCCGTTACAGCTGTTGGTTTAATGACGATCTCAGCATTCATCGGTGCCGGTGGTCTTGGTTACCTCGTCTTCTCAGGTATTCAAACAGTTGATAATAACCAGATTCTTGCCGGAGCAATTCCAGCCGGTATTTTAGCACTCGTCATCGACTTCGTCGTCAGTCGGATTGAATACTCCGTGGCGCCAAATGGGATTCCACTTGCAGATGGTCGGATCAAGAATAAGGCACGGAAGCGTCGTAAGGCGATGCCAGCTGGACGTAAGATCGCGATTGCAAGTATCGTCTTCTTATTAATCGGTGGAACGGTCGCTTACTCTTTCCTCAAGGAAGATAAGATCGTCATCGGATCGAAGAACTTTACGGAACAATTGATTCTCGGAAATATGTTAGCGGATTTAATCGAAGATAAAACGGATTTAGAAGTCGAACGTCAATTGAACCTCGGAGGAACAAAAGTCGCTTACGGGGCGCTTGAAAAAGGGGAAATCGACGCGTATGTCGAGTACACAGGTACTTTGTTGATCGACGTGCTCAAGCAAGACGTCGAGACGGATCCGGAAACGGTCTATGCAAAAGTCGGGAAGATGATTCCTGAGAAAAGTCAGGTCGACGTCCTGGATCCAATCGGTTTCAACAATACGTATGCCCTTGCCATGACGAAAGAAGATATCGAAAAATATGACTTGAAGACGGTATCAGATATGTCAAAAGTCAGTGATCGTTTGATTCTCGGATCAACAATCGAATTCGCGAACCGTGAAGATGGTTATCTTGGTTTGAAGAAAAAGTATCCAGATATGAAATTCCAAGATGTACAACCAGTCGATGGAGGACTCCGTTATACAGCACTGACAAATGGTCGAACGAACGTCATCGATAGCTTCTCAACAGATGGTTTGTTACAAAAATTCGATTTAACAGTGCTAGAAGACGATAAAAAGTTCTTCCCACCATACTATGCGGTACCGCTTGTTCGTCAAGAAACACTTGAAGAACATCCGGAGCTGAAGAAAGTCCTCAACACGTTAAAAGATAAAATTACGGATGAGAAGATGCAAGAATTGAATTACAAAGCAGATGTCGAGAAACAGCGTCCTGAAAAAGTCGCGCGTGATTTCTTGATCGAAGAAGGATTAATTTCAAAATAAACAGATAGAGCCGAGGCGGGAATCCGCTTCGGCTCTTTTGGTATGCGCGCTGACGCGCTATATCGTTTTGGAAAATACGTAATCAAGTGATTAAATTATTTTTTGATGCGACTAGCGAGCCAAGCGCGAACAGTGCGTTGCTGAATCATACACGTTCTTCCTCTCGGTTTAATGTTCCAAGGCGGTGCTCGGCATCTTTAACGATACGTGTTTGAATCTCGACTGTCAACCAATCCGTTTCCGATTCGGGTAACGTCGGCAAACCGTAACTTGGGTTATTCGTAGATGAAAACAAATCAGACATGATGCGTTCTTCGTATACTGGAATCATATAAAATCCCCTCTCTGTGTCTTGATTCATCTCTTACACCTCTAGTGTACGAAAGAATTGTAAAGGCGGAAGAGGGGAGGTGTTAAGAACCCGTGAACTTTGTAAACGTTCTCACAAGCTTGTCAAATCATCTTCAATGGCTTCGCAACCTGCTGCGTATTGTTGACCCCGTTTGACATATTTCCGTACTGTTCGTTCCATGATGAATCGATCATGGTCACTGATATCCCGGACGATTTTTGCAGGAACACCCATGACCATCGCGCCGGCAGGTACCTTCATTTTTGGCGGCACAAGGCTTCCGGCAGCAACGAATGCTCCTTCTCCGATTTCGGCTTCATCGAGGATCGTCGCCGACATTCCGATTAACGCTCCTTTTCGAATGATTCCGCCGTGAATCATCGCCATATGACCAATCGTCACTTCATCTTCAATGATGGTCGGATACCCTTCATATTGATGAATCATCGAACCATCTTGGATGTTGACGCGTTCCCCGATGTGAATCGGACCTTCGTCTCCCCGGATGACCGTATTGAACCAGACAGATGAGTCTTTTCCGATCGTGACCTCTCCGATGACTTTAGATCCGTCCGCTAAATAAACGGATGGATCGATGTTTGGAACAAGTGAACCGACACGATATTTCATGCGTTTTTCCCCCTCAGGCATTAAATCGATACTCTTTCATCTTGACGTTACAAAAAATAAATTGCAACAGCTTCCAAACTAATTGTAAGATGGTAAAAATACGCTTACAACAGGAGGAGACAGGATGGAACAAACAGTGCGTGAACGATTGATCGCGATTGCTGCCAAAAAAGAGAAAGCAGCCGTCGTCTATCAGAATATTTCAGTCATTGATGTCATGACACGTGAGACATATACAGCAGATGTAGCGATTGATTCAGGTTATATTGCTGCTGTCGGAGAGGGGTATGACGGAATCGAGAATCGTTTGGGAGAAAGACTTTTCATCGCACCAAGTTTCGTCGATGCCCATGTCCATATTGAATCATCGATGGTGCCGCCAAGTGAGTATGAGCAAGCGATTCTACCGTTAGGTGTCACGACGATAATCGCCGATCCTCATGAGATCGCGAATGTCAAAGGAGCAGAAGGATTATCCTTTATGCTAGACGATGCTGAAGGTCTCGCGCTTGATGTCCGTATGATGTTACCGAGCTGCGTACCGGCGACTTCGTTTGAACACGCGGGAGCATCACTTGATGCGGCGGCACTTGCACCATTCGTCAATCATCCTGGTGTCCATGGTTTAGGAGAAGTCATGGATTATCCAGCGGTCGAACGAGCCGATCGCGATATGCTCCAAAAAATTAAACAGATCGAAGACGCAGGAAAACTGGTCGATGGTCATGCTGCGGGACTTGGACCACGCGAAATTAACATTTATGGTGTCGCCGGAATTCGAACGGATCATGAATCTGTCAGTAAAGAAGATGCGATCGCCCGAGCGCGTCGTGGTCTGTATGTCGAAGTGCGGGAAGGATCAGCTGCCCGAAACTTGAAGGAAGTACTCGATGCTGTGACGGAAAGCAACGCGAGCCGTTTCCTCTTCTGTACGGACGATAAACATTTGGATGATACGTTACGAGAGGGAACGATCGACTATAATATCCGCTATGCGATTCGTCATGGAATTAAACGCGAAACAGCGTATGCGATGGCATCGTTGCATGCGACGAATGCCTATCGTCTGGACGATCGGGGAGCCATCGTACCAGGACGCCGGGCGGACTTCGTCTTGTTATCCGATGCCGATAACGTCGTGATTGACGAGGTTTATATTAAAGGTGAGTGTGTCGCACGAGCAGGAAAAACGACCCGAACAGTACGACGCGCGCATGTTCCAGAATCGTTACGAGGTGCATTGAATACAAAACCGATTACACCAGAAGTATTTGCCCTTCCACTTGAATCATCACGGGCGCATGTGATCGGAGTCATTCCGAAAAGCATCGTCACGGAACATCTGGTTCTCGACGTTCCGCTTCAAGACGGACATTTCGTGCCTGTACCGGAGCAGGATCTCTTAAAGATTGCTGTCATTGAACGGCATCACGGCACATCCTTCTCGGCAGTCGGGATCGTCAAAGGTTTCAAGATGAAACGCGGAGCGATTGCGGCGACTGTTGCCCATGATTCGCACAACCTCGTCATCGTTGGCGCATCAGACGAAGAGATGCAACTGGCTGCGGAACGTCTCGTCCAAGCGGGTGGGGGAGTCATTGCCGTCAATGGGCAAGAGGTACTTGCTGAGTTACCGCTTGAAATCGCTGGACTGATGACGAATCGTCCCTTCCAAGAAGTTGGAGATACACTCGAAGCATTGAATGATGCCCTCGATGTGTTAGAGGCGGATCGTTCCTTTAATCCCTATTTGACGATGTCATTCCTTTGCTTACCGGTCATTCCGGAATTAAAGCTGACCGACAGTGGATTATTCGATGTGAAACACTTCCAGCATATTTCAGTACAAGCAGACTGATGTCCGTCGTGAGTCTGAGTCTCTTTCCGGGACTCAGACCGTTTTGTGTTAGGAATAGATGATCTAAAATCAAAGAAAGGAACTTTACAAAACGGCTAAAATTCCTTAATGAAACTTAATAGTTTGGATGTTGAATCATTTTGGAAAGCTTGTTATAGTAAGGTCTATATCATTTGTGAGAAATCTCACTTTCTATGAAACTTTTATCTAAAAGGTTCGTAGAAAACAGTAGGACAACAAGGTTAGAAAGGAGATCATCATTATGGATAAGACATATTTTGAAGGGCACGAAGCTTTGATTGCGGATGTCTATCGTTCATTTACGCGTCAGTTCCATGCGTTACCAACACATCGACGAACAAAACGTCAGTTGCGAAATCTTGCATTCTCCGTCATTCGTCAAGCTCGACCAACGTATGAGGAACGCACCGTTCTTTATGCTTACTTCGCTGAATTCTTCCGAGCAGTTGAGGAAGGACAGGATGAAGAGATTGCTTTTTATAAACAAATCGCACAGTAAAGACCCCCGATGGCTCCGTCAGAAGGGGTCTTTGTTGTTTTCTGAGAACCGCGTTGGAAAATAAAAAAACAAGTAGGGAACGAGATCCGCTACTTGTTCATCAATATTCTAAAGGGTTATTTTAATTCCATCCATTTAAAGCTCATATCGGCACCGAATGGGTGACGGTATAATTTATCAATGTTTGTCCGTTGCAAGTAAGCTTCACCTTTTTGGTAGATCGGCGCAATCGCGTAGTCATCTGTTAGCAAGATTTTTTCAGCTTCTTGCATATCAGACCAACGCTTCGCTTCATCGGCTTGTTGTTTCGCTCCTTTGATGAGATCATCGAACTTTTTGTTCGAGTATTCCATCCGGTTGAAGCTTCCGCCTGTCAACCACATGTCGAGGAACGTCATTGGATCCTGATAGTCAGGTCCCCATCCAGCTGCAGAGATGTCATAATCACCCTTCGATTCGAGATCGAGGAAGTTTTTGAATGGTTGTTGTTTGATATTGATCGTCAAACCAGGAAGATGTTTCTCTAGGTCACCTTTTAAGTACTCAGAGACTTTCTTGAAAGCATCTTCATCCCGTGAGAGCATGCTGAGTTCGACTGTTTTGACACCAAGTTCCTTCAAACCAGCATCCCAAGCTTTTTTCGCTGCATCTGCATCGTAGCTTTGAAGATCCGGATACTTCGTACGGAAGTCTTCGCCATCTGGTGTAAATGTGAAATCCTTCGCAACGATAAAGTTCGCTGGTTTTGATCCATCGTTTAGGATGACATCGGTAATCCCTTGCTTCTCAAAACCGAGTGCAAGTGCTTTACGAATGTTTTTGTTTTTCAATGCTTTATTCTTTTGGTTAAAGCGAAGGAAGTTGATCCGAGCATCTGGACGAGTCTTGTAATCCTCTGATTTTTCGTACTGTGAGACGAACTCCGATGTAATTGGTGCAAAATCGACTTCTTTTGATTCAAAGAGGTTGACGCCAGTCGAAATCTCTTTGACGACTTTAACGTTAATTTGATCCATCTTGACGCTTGCTTTATCCCAGTAATCCGGATTTTTCTTATATGTCCACCCAGCGTTCGCTTGCCACTTATCGAGTACGAAAGGTCCGTTGAAGACCATTGTATCAACACTTGTCGCAAACTTATCGCCTTTATCTTCGACGAATGATTGCTTTAATGGTAAGTACGTTGGGAAACTCGTTAAGCCAAGGAAGTAAGGAGCAGGAGCTTCGAGTTGTACTTCAAGTGTTTGGTCATCGACTTTCTTGACACCGAGTTCATCGAGTTCAGCGTCTCCAGCCATGATTTTATTGGCGTTTTTCAAATCTTGTAAAATGTACGCGTATTCTGCTGCTGTCTTTGGATCAAGTGCACGTTTCCAAGCATAAATGAAATCATCTGCTGTGACGGCTGATCCATCTGACCATTTCGCATCTTTACGCAATTTGAACGTGTATGTTTTTTTATCGTCTGATACTTCGACACTTTCTGCGATTCCAGGTGTTGGCTTGTTATCGCCGTCAAGACGATAGAGTCCTTCAAAGACGTTGTTCGTAACAATGATGGAAGTCGAGTCCGTCGTTTTCGTCGGATCGAGCTGAGGTACATCTGTCGTCGAAACGAGCGTGACTTCCTTTTTCTTATTTTTCGAATCCGAGCCGCTTGCATTCTCATCATTTCCTTGCCCGCATGCAGCGACAGCAAGTAGTGCAATGCTGGATAGTCCAGCAAAAGCAATTTTCGATGGTTTATTCATGGAACGATGACCCCCCGAGAGTTAGTTTTAAATATTTCAGAAAAATGTGAACATATTGTTAATTTAAGTGAAAGTGATTAAAAATGCAACATAAATTTTCAGATAATTCTTACTGATCAAGGTCTATATCCTTAATTCCAAGTGATTTTAAATAGTCATAAAGTAGGAATAGGGTCAGCGAATGAGGGGAATACATCCGTAATGTTAATCGAATTGGATTTCCTCGCATGCGTATATTCGTAATCCGAACACCTTTTTGTTCAAGGGCGAAGATGATGTCGGATGGATCAAGATCGGCGGGAAGAAGTAAATGTGCGACGAGGACGTTCGCTTCAAATCGACTATTGTTGATGTGACGCATCACCCAAGTCAGACCTTCTAATAGGAAAAACAGAAAGAGAACGAGAAAAATCGATTCCCAAATGAATCCGGCACCGACAGCAATCCCAATCCCACTTGCACTCCATATAATGGCGGCAGTTGTTAGTCCGCTGACGATATCATGTGGTCGTCGTAAGATGACACCAGCTCCGATGAATCCGATTCCGGTAATGATTTGCGCGACAAGGCGCATCGGATCCATCTGGACATGAGTCGCCATATCGTGATAGAGCAGGACGGATTTTATAGAGACAATGGTTAAAAGACAGCTGATGAGGGTAATTACGAGGCTAGTGCGTATACCGACCGGTTTATTTTTAATTTCACGCTCGAATCCGATGAAAATTCCAAGTGTAGCAGCCAATAGGAGTTTTAGAAGGTCTTCGAGCTGAAATACATGAATCCAGTTCATTCGTCTCAAATCCTTTCTTTACTTTAGAAGGTGATTTGTTATAATGACTTTTGTGTCTTTCGAATGAATATACGTAAGATGTAATAGATATACGGAAAAAGGAAGTGTCTCATCATGAATCAGCAAAAAATCGGCTTCTTTGCGCTCGCGGCAATGGTCATCGGGTCCATGGTCGGTGGAGGAGCTTTTAACCTCCCTGGTGCAATGGCCCAAAGTGCAAGTGCAGGACCTATCCTCATCGGATGGAGTATAACGGGGATCGGAATGATCATGCTCGCGTTAGTATTCCAGCATCTCGCCAATAGTAAACCAGAGCTCGAAGGCGGCATTTATGCCTATGCGCGTGAAGGATTTGGACGTTTTGTCGGCTTTAACAGTGCGTGGGGATACTGGGTATCGGCGTGGATTGGAACGGTTGCGAATATCACGCTCGTGTTTAATGCGATTAGTTATTTCTTCCCGATTTTCGCAGCAGAAAATCGAATATTCCTCCTTTTGATGAGTGTAGTCGTCATTTGGGGATTGTTCTGGCTCGTATCGAGCGGAATCAAGGAAGCGACGCTCGTCAATCTGATTACGACGATCGCAAAGCTTGTTCCAATCTTGATTTTCATTCTTCTAGTCGGAATTGCCTTTAATATCAAAACGTTTAATTTGGATATTTGGGGAGAGGGAACAGAACTCGGTTCGATCTTCGATCAAGTAAAAGGAACGATGCTCGTCACACTTTGGGCGTTCGTCGGTATTGAGGGTGCTGTCGTCTTGTCGAGTCGTGCTAAAAATCGAAGTGATGTCGGAAAAGCGACGGTAACAGGACTCGTTGGCGTGTTAGTCATCTATATCTTGATTTCTGTTCTATCACTCGGAGTGCTTAGTCAAGAACAACTAGCTGGATTAAAAGAACCGACGATGGCGTATGTATTAGAAGCAGCGATTGGACCAATCGGTGCGACGATCATCATGATCGGTTTGATTATTTCACTATCTGGCGCACTTCTCGGATGGACGATTCTCGCATCAGAAATATCGTATCTTGTGGCGAAAGACGGTGCGTTTCCGAAAGCATTCGCAAAAACGAATCGAAAAGGAGCTCCAGTCGGTGCGCTGTTGATTACACAGATCGCGACACAAGTCGTCGCAGGAATCGCGCTTTTCTCAGCGCAAACCTATCTTGTCTTATCGAGTATCGCCGGGATTTGTGCGTTATTACCGTACCTATTATCAGCGTTGTATAGCATTCGGACATCGCGCGAAGAACGCAATCAGAAAATGTTACTTTTCTCTGTCATCGCATCAGCGTATTCGATTTGGCTCGTCTATGCGTCGGGTATCTGGTACATCGTCATCGCGGCATTAGTCTATGCTCCAGGGATTCTCGCGTACGCGTTAGCAGAGCGAGAACAGCAACGGACGGGCATGTCACGTTATGAGTGGATTGCTAGTATGATCCTCGTTGTCTTAGCAGGAGTAGCCGTTTACGGAATGGTTGTAGGAGAAATTCAGTTGTAAGAAATGATATGCAAAAGAAGTCACGGTGATTGTTATCCACCGTGACTTCTTTTTTGATTAAGGTGCTAAGAATCGTTTTTCGATATCCTGTACAGATAGAGGTTCAGAGAAAATAAACCCTTGCATATGCTGACACGATGTTGTTTTTAGATAATCTAACGCGTGTTCTGTCTCAACACCTTCAGCGACAAGATTCAACTCTAAGTTGTGACCAAGTTGAATGATGGAATCCAGCAAGGCATGGTCATTTTTCGCCAGACCATCAATGAATACTTTATCAATTTTTAATTCGTCGATTGGAAAAGCACTGAGATACTGTAAAGAAGAATAACCGGTACCGAAATCATCGATCGATAAACGGAAGCCGAACGACTTGATGAGGTGCATACGTTCGACCGTTCGTTGCGTCTGTAAAATCGCAATATTCTCTGTCATCTCCAGCGTAACGGAAGATGGTGAAACGAGTCGCTCCGTTACGATATGTTGCAACGTTCGAATAAAAGAGTCACTTTGGAACTGATGCGGTGAAATATTGATTGCCATCGTCAGTTCAGGATTAATCGTCTGTTGCCACTTCGCGAGCTGTTCACATGCTTCAATGATGACCCAGTTGTTGATTGGTGTGATCAGTGAAGCTTCTTCAGCGAGTGGGATGAATTCATCTGGTGGAATACTCCCGAGTGCCGTGTGATTCCAGCGTAATAACGCTTCGAAGCCTTTAACGGCTTGTGTCTGAATTTCAATGATTGGTTGATAAGCAAGATATAGGGATTGATCTTCGAGTGCCGTGAAGAGGGAACGTTCGAGTTGGATTTTCCGTGTGAACTGTGTGTCCATCTCGTGTGTTAAGTACTGAATCGTTCCGGTACCAATTGATTTTCCTGCATATAGAGCAGTTTCAGAGCGGCGGTATAAATCTTCCAGTGTTTTTGCTTCCGACGGATAGACGGTGATCCCGAATGTACAAGAAACGATGAGTGAATGACCGTTAATGTAATAAGGACGCTGCAGTGCTTGTTGTAACTTTCGAGCATACTGAAAAAGTAGATTGCTCGACGGTGCAGGTAACAAGACACCAAACAGATCACTCGTCGGATGAAAAGCAAGTACATCTGTCGTATGTTGCAAAAGACGCGTTGCCATTGCTTGAAGAAGTTGATCGCCGACATGTGTTCCAAACGAATCGTTGATGACTTTGAAACGATCGATATCGAACAAAATGAGTGCAACGGGATCATGTGATCCAGCAGAGCGGAATAAGGATTCTCCTTCGCGTAAAAATCCACGTTTATTCAATAAATGCGTCATCTCATGATGATGCACTAAAAAATCAAGTTCTTCTTCAAGCGCAGTTGTTTCCGTGATGTCGTTGCCGATGAACAGGTGCTGAAAACGAACGCCGTTCGCATCATAAATTGGAATCAATGTCGCTTGGAGATGTTTTCGTTCGCCCGTTTGCGAAGTGAGGCTAAGGCGACCAGACCAGGCTTTTCGTTCACGAAGTTGTGCACGAATCTCCGAAACGACGGGACTGGATGGGTCTAAGATGAGCGACCATGGTTGGTTGAGAAGCATCTCAGAACAATATCCTGTCACATCGATGAGTTGATCATTCGCGTACGTGATCGTTCCTCGTGCATCGAAGACAGCGACAGAAGCAATCTGATCGAATGCATAGCGCAAATCCATCAATCCTTGGAAGAGTGGTTTCATGTTCGTTTGTTGCTCAGCTGAAGGGATACAGCAAGCAAAAGCGGCAATAACGGTTCCTGTATCATCAAGTAAAGGAGACAGAAGGAGAGTTGATGTTACAGAAGTGCCCGTCTTATGCAATAAGGAGGCATTCGGTAATTGGACCGATTGACGGCGTTCCAAGAAGGCACGCCAAATCTGATGACTGAATGCCATGTCTTCCTGTTCAAGAAGTGGAACAGTCTGATCCACGACTTCTTGTTGTGTCCAGCCCCACTGGCTTTCGGCTAGTTCATTCCAAGAACGGATGGTCAAATCAGTATTCAGGATGAAAGCGGGTAAAGGGAATTCTTGAATGACGACTTCATAGGAATCAATGGTCGAACGATCCATTACGTGCGCACGCTCCTTTATGATGAAAAGAGATGACGGTTCACTTGTCTTGTCTTTTCCCAATATATTCAATTCTTACGCATCGTAATCCTCTAGGTTATACATTTTTTAGATGAAGATTATACAAGAAAATCTGCTATAATGATTTTGAAAGCGTTTTCTAAAGAGCTATAAGGGGGAATCTCGATGAATCAAACAGAGAAAATCATTCAACAGACAGAACAGTTCGGAGCACATAACTACCATCCACTCCCGATCGTCATTTCAGAAGCAGAGGGTGTCTTCGTAACGGATCCGGAAGGACGTCGTTATATGGATATGTTGAGCGCTTACTCAGCTGTCAACCAAGGGCATCGTCATCCGAAAATCATCGAGGCTCTAAAACGACAGGCGGATAAGATCACGTTGACGTCACGCGCCTTCCACAATGATCAACTGGGCTTTTTCTATGAAAAAGTAGCACAACTGACGGGTAAAGACATGGTATTACCGATGAATACAGGTGCGGAAGCTGTTGAGACAGCAGTAAAAGCAGCACGACGCTGGGCATATGAAGTCAAACAAATCCCAGGTGATGCTGAAATCATCGTTTGTGAAGGAAACTTCCATGGTCGGACGATGACAGCCGTCTCAATGTCAACGGAAGCAGAATACCAACGGGGATTTGGACCGCTTCTTCCTGGAATCAAGACAATTCCATACGGCGATCTTGAGGCATTAAAACAGGCGATCACTGAGAATACAGCGGCATTCATCTTGGAACCAATTCAAGGCGAAGCAGGCATCTTAATTCCTTACGATGGTTTCTTAAAAGATGCGCAAGAAGTTTGTCGTGCGCAGAATGTTCTGCTCGTATCGGATGAGATTCAATCTGGACTAGGCCGTTCTGGCAAATGGTTCGCCTCTGATTGGGACGAAGTGACGCCAGATATGTATATCCTCGGTAAAGCACTGGGTGGTGGTGTATTCCCGATCTCATGTGTGGCTGCGAATAAAGATGTCCTTTCCGTCTTCAATCCAGGATCACACGGCTCGACGTTCGGTGGAAATCCACTCGCTTGTGCCGTCTCGATTGCTTCACTTGAAGTATTAGAAGACGAAAAGTTACCGGAACGTTCACTCGAACTCGGTACGTACTTCATGGAGAAATTAAAACAAATCAACAACCCGATGATTAAAGAAGTACGTGGACGTGGATTATTCATTGGTGTTGAATTAACAGAAGCAGCGCGACCATATTGCGAAGCGTTGAAGGAAAAAGGCTTGCTCTGTAAAGAAACACATGAGACAGTCATTCGTTTTGCACCACCGCTCGTCATCACAAAAGAAGAGTTGGATTGGGCGTTCGAACGGATTGAACAAGTATTAGGTGTTTCCGTCGCCCAGTAAAAAGAATAGCTTTAGATTAAACAACAGTGGACAGGACGTTCACTGTTGTTTTTGTTTAGGTAAGTGTCGGTTTTGATACAGGAAACGTTTGAAAATCAGTGACAAGGGAACAGACAACTATCGCAAAAAAAACTTTTAAATGGGGGTAATGGTTATGTCAAACAACAGTGGTCTCAATAAAAAAGTAGATGGTCTCGTCGATAAAGTAGCGGGTAAAGCAAAAGAAGCGCTTGGGAAAGCAACAGGCGATAAATCGACAGAGCGCGAAGGTAAAAAAGATCAAGTAAAAGGCGAGGCGAAGAAAACAGTCGGTAACGTCCAACAAAATTTTGAAGATACAAATCGCCGCTAAGACCGTTGAAATTAAATAGAAAAACCGGACTGGAGAATGACTCTAGTCCGGTTTTTAGCGTCTGCTATAATGAATTTTTATATCAATAAAAAAAGATAATGAATAATTTGTATAAAGGTCTAGTCATTTAGATGTTTATGTGGAATAATAAAAAACGTAAAAGCGTTTACATTGTTCTGTCATTATCGTTTATTCAAGAAAGGGTGAAAGGTATGTTGCAGTTTCTACAACGTATTGGTAAAGCCTTGATGTTACCAATCGCAGTATTACCGGCTGCCGGAATCGTACTCCGATTAGGTTCAGCGGATATGTTAGATATTCCGTTGATGGTAGCAGCAGGAGGGGCTATTTTTGATAACCTGCCATTAATCTTTGCCATTGGTGTCGCGATTGGTCTATCGATCGATGCGAGCGGGGCAGCGGGTCTTGCCGGGGCCATCGGGTATCTCGTCTTAAAGAATGGCGTCGACTCGATGAACAAGGATTATTCCAGCGCACAGATTCAGGCGAAGTATGATGCGATCGCGGCGATCGTCAATGATTCCTCGACTAAGGTCGACGGAGCGACACTTGGTTCGATCGCGAATCAGGCGACACTCGGTTCGACCGTTAATATGGCGGTATTCGGTGGAATCATCGCGGGTATCGTCGCAGGACTTCTATACAATCGGTTCTATAACATTAAGTTACCGGATTGGTTGGCGTTCTTCGGAGGTCGTCGTTTCGTTCCAATCATTACATCAGCGGTCATGCTCGTACTT
Organism: Exiguobacterium sp. Leaf187; assembly: GCF_001423925.1. Taxonomy (NCBI): domain Bacteria; kingdom Bacillati; phylum Bacillota; class Bacilli; order Caryophanales; genus Exiguobacterium; species Exiguobacterium sp. Leaf187. The sequence goes on from NZ_LMPR01000004.1 coordinate 69,323, forward strand.
GCTTTCATCTTTGGTTATGTCTGGCCGTTTATTGAGCAAGGCATCAACGGTGCTGGTGAATGGATGGTTGGTCTTGGTGCAGGAGGCGCTGCTCTGTTTGGATTCTTTAACCGTCTCTTGATTCCTGTCGGCTTACACCACGTCTTAAATAATATTTTCTGGTTCGTCTTCGGTTCATATGAAAAAGCAGATGGTACGGTCGCGAACGGTGACATCGCGCGCTTCTTCGCTGGAGATCCGACAGCTGGGATTTATCAAGCGGGCTTCTTCCCAATCATGATGTTCGCCTTACCGGCTGCAGCTTTTGCGATCGTCATGGCTGCGCGTAAAGAAAATCGAAAAGCAGTTGCTGGAGCGATGATTGGTCTTGGATTGACGTCCTTCTTGACAGGGATCACGGAACCAATCGAGTTCTCGTTCATGTTCTTATCACCTGTTTTATATGTCATTCATGCGGTTTTAACAGGTCTATCGATGGCCATCGTCAACTTACTCGGTATTTTACATGGCTTCTCCTTCTCGGCTGGTTTCATTGATTATGCCTTGAACTTCGGTATTGCCACAAAACCATTGCTTCTCATCCCGGTTGGTCTCGCGTTCGCGGTCGTCTACTACTTCCTGTTCTACTTCATGATCACGAAATTTGATCTGAAGACACCAGGTCGTGAAGATGAATCGCTCGTCACAGACACGGGAGTCGTTTTGACAGATTCAGACGATAAATATGAGCAACAAGCAGCACGCATCTTTGCGGGACTAAAAGGAACAGAAAATGTCACGTCGATTGACAATTGTGCGACACGTTTACGTCTTCAAGTCAAAGATCCAAACATCATTGACGAAGCAGCGATTAAAGCGGCTGGAGCAAAAGGTGTCATGAAGATGGGGGCAACTAGCGTTCAAATCATCATTGGTACGGACGTCGAATTCGTTGCGGATGCGATGAAACGACAGAAGTAAAGAAAACGACCTTTCCTGAGCTCAGGAAAGGTCGTTTTGCTGTACGTTCGCAACAGATGCTGTTTTGCTTGAGCGATAAATTGGATAAAAGATTCCGATCAAGATGATGACGATCCCGATCCATTGGGAACTCATCAGATGTTCTCCTAAAATTAAGACGGAACAGATGACTGCTGTCGGTAGTTCAGCCGCTCCAAGTAAAGAAACGCTGGCTGGGGAGAGATGAGGCGCGCCAGCAGCAAATAAGAGCGGTGGTAAAATCAATGCGAACAGACCGAGCGGAATCGCGTATAACAGAAGTCCATTTTCGAAGTTCGCAGAGGACAAGAACGTTGTCGGTGGATACATCGTCATGACGAAAGCAAGACCACCTGTCATCATGTAAAAACTTTTCTTGATGACGGGTAAATGATTGGCGATGCGTCCGCTGGCGAGTAAGAAAATCGAGAAGCTGACAGCCGCTCCAAGACCGAATAATGTTCCACGCAGGTCGAGTGGACTCGAGTAAGCGGCACTCGCAAGAATGGCTCCACCAATCAATAGAATCGCAGACAAGAAGTGTGCGCGAGATGGTAAGCGTCTGAATGCGAGCGCATCGATGATGACTCCGATCCAAGTAAATTGGAATAAGAGAATAATCGCAACGGATGCGGATACGGTTTGAAGACTTTGATAGTACAGATAACCAGTTGTACCACTTGAGATACCGATCAGCATGAGAAGACCAGCTGTTTTGAGATCGAGACGAAGATTTTTCGTAAATAAGGCAAGTCCGAAAATCATCAGCCAGCCGAAGAAAAATTGACTACCTGAAACGGCTGCTGAGTTAAATCCAGCGGCATAAGCGAGTTTGACGATCGTTGAGAGGACACCATAACTGATAGCGCCAATCAGAACGAATAAGGTTGCTTTTGAACGATGCATGAATAAATTCCCTCCATTTTTAATAAAAACCACACAAAAAAGGTTGCAACGGGGCCTTGTCCAGGTTTTTTGGACAGGGTTTGGTTGCAACCTGTGTGATTTATTGAGTTGATGTGTCGAGCAAACGATACAGCCGGGTTTTCGTTTGATTATACTGAACGGTCAGCGTATTCCACTTCTTTAATGACGCGGTAGCTTTCCGTGTTAAACGATTTAAATCCGCTGTTGACTCATCAATCTTAACGAAATCCGGTTTTTTCGTCAAGCGTGAAAGCACTTTCTTTTCGGCGTCCATCGCTTGTCGATACGTTTTCGAGAACGTTTGAAACGTCTGCTGGCGTTCCTTGATGATTGTCACTAAGGCAGTTCCTTCTGTTTTTGCTTTACCATCAAGTTGGTTGACAGCATCCTGCAATTCTTCAAGATCAAGTTCAGCGTACGTTTCTTTACGTAACGTTTCTTCTTGTTTCAATAAAGCAAGCCGTTCGTCATTTAAGGCTTCTAATTCCTCTCGTTCATTTTGAGAGCGTTTGATTTCTTCAGCACCTGCATCAAGAACGGCTTGATACGTATTAACTGAAATTTCGTCCTTACGAGCACGTTGATCAGCTAGCGTGAATGCTTTCTCTTCACCTTTGACTTGTTGCTCTAGCTGTTCATGAAGAGAGGTTGGTGAATCGTTGGAACAGGCAGCGAGTCCAAAGCTCGACAGGAACAGTACTGCTACGAATGTTTTTTTCATCTGGATAGTAACTCCTTATAAATTCGAGTGTTGCGCGAAGTTGTACGGAATATGGAAATCTTCATCATAAATCGCGAATTGATAGCCTTTTTTCTGAAGTCCGGCAACAATGGCTGGAAGTGCTTTGATGGCTTGTGGTTGTTCATGTAAGAGAATGATTTCAAACGGACGCTCTGCTCGCCGAATGACTGTATTCGCGACTTCTTTTGCACTATCTTTGTAATACCAGTCCATTGAATCGATCGACCAGTCCCACACACGGAAGTCTGCTGAATGAATGGCAGATGCCATTTTTTTTGTGATGCCTGGATCAGAGCCATAAGGTGGTCGTGTCAAATGTGGTGTTAGCTTCGTCAACTCATGGATTTTCTTCTGAACACTTTGCATCTCTGAGACATACTTTCCTTTTTCGTACAATGTATCGTAATCGTGTGTTTCCCCGTGTAATCCGATATAGTGTCCAGCTTTAGCAGCAGCTTTGACTTCTTGTGGAAAAGCATCTACTTGTGTTCCGAGATAAAAGAAAGTGGCACGAGTCTGAAGTTGATCCAATGTTCGAAGTAAGTCCGGTGTTAATGCGGATGGACCATCCTCGAATGTTAAATAAGCGACTTTTTTCGTCACACCATTCCATTTTTCCACGCGTGCTTTTTCCATATTGACGACAGGCACTTCAATAATGGATTTACCTGTCGTAATGGAATGTTGTTCAGGAGTAAAAACATATCGGAAAGCGACATATCCCCCAACTCCGAGAAAGACCAGTGTGAGAAGTAAGAAAAACCGAGGGAAAAACTTTCTTTTTTTTGTACGCGGTCGTGGACCGAGTTCGCTAGCGTGGCTTGAGGTAAATGGATCCATCGTTGTCTGTCGCTCCTTTTGTCAAAAATATCATATACAGATAATGTAACATTCTGACTGTTTCTTTTGTAACAAACAGATGACAAAAAGATGACGGAAAATCGATTTTTCTAAAAAATATTGATTTATTTAGAAAGAGTTTAAAAGAAATAAAAAAACAACCACTAAGTAAGTGATTGTTTCATGTATTATTTAGTGTTCTGTTACAGCACACTCATCGCATTCCGTTTGATAGGATTCACATTGTTCATCCATCTCTTTTCCGCAATGGGCACACGTCTTGACGGGAAGCTCACGATAGAATGCAGCAGATGCTTCTTGGTAAAGGGGTTGTTCCATGTGTTTTTCCTCCTTCAAAGTAAACGCAATGATCTTTTTTCTTGATTTTATTGTATTAGTACAGAAGTTGAATGTCAACTATTGTTTTATAACAGTAGATTCGTTTGAAGTATTGATAGAGGACAATGAAAATAAGACATGCTACGATATCTAAGTAATCTGATAATGATAAGGGGGATTTACACATGACACAGGCAACACTTGATACAATGCGTGTCTTAACAGAAAGACGTTCCGTTCGTCATTACGACGAAACGTTCAAGCTTTCAAAACAGGAAGTAGAAGAACTATTAGAATGGACGACAGCCGCGCCGAGTGCTTGGAATTTGCAACACTGGCATTTCACGGTCTTTCATTCGGAAGAAGCGAAGCAGCAGCTTGCATCGATCGCATACAATCAGCCGGCTATCACTTCGGCTTCAGCAGTCATTGCGATCTTAGGTGATGTTCAAGCTAATCGAAACTACAATCCAGTGTACGGTCCAGCAGTGGAAGCAGGTGGCATGACAGAGGATCTGTTTGATTCGATCAAGGCACAGGTAGAAGGCGCTTATCAAAGTGAGGCGTATGGACGCGACGCGGCTATGTCGAATGCGAGCCTTGCTGCGATGCAATTGATGCTTGCGGCAGAAGCGCGTGGATTATCAACACTCGCAATGGGTGGATTTGATCATCAACGTTTTGCGGAAACGTTCATCACCGAGTCACGGTATGTACCAGTCATGCTGATTGCTGTCGGAAAAGCGGTTGAAGATGCGAAAAAACGTCCGGCACTACGTTTACCGATTGATCGAGTATCAACCTTCCTGTAAGTCATTCAAAATGGGGGAAGCGGGGTGGATTCCCCCATTTTAAATTTTTTTATTTTTTTTCAGAAAAAGACTTGTCAGCCTTTTAGTTTCTTGATATATTAATACATGTCCTAGCAAGTACATAACGTACTGCAAACATGATTCTGTAGCTCAGCTGGGAGAGCGCTACCTTGACAGGGTAGAGGTCGCTGGTTCGAGCCCAGTCAGAATCATACCGAAAGCCCGCTTCTCCTTTAAAGGAAAAGCGGGCTTTTTTTTATTATTTCTTTATCTCATCCTCTGTGACCCATTTATGATTTTTCACCATCTCTCCACCGTCCGTTGGTTCATAGTTCACCATATAAACCGTCGTTTCTTTTACTTCGTCAATCGTCGCTTTAGCTCCATCCATACCCTTCATATGATCCGCTTTGACAGTCGCTTCATCACCAACTTGCAGTGGCTTAGTTGGAACGGGATCGAGTTCTTCCTGAATGACCCATTTATGATTTTTCACTATCTTTCCACCAGTAGTCGGTTTGTAACTAATCGCATAGACGACGGTATCATAAGCTCCCGCAATCGTTGCTTTAGCTCCGTTCATTCCATCCATATGATTCGTCGTCAACGTGACGTTGCTTCCTTTCGGATAGGTCGGATCACTGGCTTCCTTTAGACCAGACGGTATCTTTCCATCACTCGAATGCATCATATCTCCATGAGACATGTCGTGTGAGTCGCTATTGCTTCCTTCGTCATTTGAAGCGGATCCGCATGCACCGAGCCAAAGCGTAGAACTAAGAGCCAGTGCGGTTAACGTCAATGATTTTTTCATAATAAAACCCTCCTGAATTCACTAGTCTTTTTTACTATACCCAGCGTATGTGCAAATCGTGTGCAGATGAGGTGACAGTTTTGTTTGTCTGCGTCGATCGCGTTTTTTTTAGCTATACTAAAAGTGGAGAGGAAAAGGAGGAATCGTCATGCGTCGTATTTCATACTCGGTCGGAGGGATCGTGCTTGCGGCATTTTTAATTTGTGGCAGTGTGTTGTTTGGGACGTTGTATTATCAGTTGTCTCAAACACGAACGCAGGAAGTAGTGGACGGTTTACTGAACCGAGGAAATACCCATCGTGATGTCCTTGTCGATTCCTATGACCAAACGACGATGCGCCATGTCAGCATGATGGAAGCAGATTCATCGTTTACTGTAGTGATCACTGATGCAGATGGAAAACGACTCGAAGCGTCACGACCTTTGTCGAATGAGATGAAAAGTGTGCTAGAGCATACGGATTTCGATTACCGTCAACAAGGAAAAATCGTGACGATGCGTGACTTTTTAATGACGGACAGTCCCATCACCATCGACGGGAAACATCAGGGTCATGTCTTCATGTTCGCTTCTAAAGCAATCGTGGATCACGTACTTAATCCGTTGAAACAGCAGTTTTTCCAAGTGGGTCTGCTCGCACTTTTATTAGCAGGTGCGGCAAGCATTTGGACGACCCGACTCATCTCTCGTCCGCTGGTTCAAATGGAAAAAGCGACGGCACGTCTATTAGATGGGGAAGATGGAGCGTTGCCGATTGATCGACAAGACGAACTGGGACAATTGGCGCGTTCGATTCAGCAATTAAAACAAGATCTCGATTTTTTGAATCGGGAACGATCCGAATTTTTAGCAAGCGTATCTCATGAACTACGAACACCATTGACATATATAAAGGGATACGCGGACATTCTCGAACGTCAAACGTTGACGCCGGATGAGCAACAACGCTACGTTACGATCATTCGAGAAGAAAGTCAGCAAATGAATGAATGGATTGAGCAATTATTTTGGTTAGCACGCATTGATGCGAATGCTTTTATGATGGAACGAAAACCTGTCGATGTCGAAGACTTGATTCATCAAGTGATACGATTGATGCGCCTGGACATCGAACAAGAAAATGTTTCGTTCGAGATAGAAGGTGAGCGAATAGAAGTGATGGGTGACGCTCAGCAGCTCCGCCAGATGATCGTGAATATCGTTGAAAATGCACGGCGACATACGACGTCGGGAAAAATTATCGTTCGTTATGGTGTCAACGCAGTAGGGGCTTTCATTCAAATCGAAGATACAGGAGAAGGGATCGCTGCAGAATCTTTACCTCATGTAACGAAACGGCTCTACCGAACGGAAGCATCTCGTTCTCGAAAACATGGAGGAACTGGAATCGGACTCTCCATCGTTGAAGCAATTGCTCAGACACATGGAGCAGAATTGAACATCAAGAGTCAGCTTGGACATGGAACACAAGTGACACTGCAGTGGAAGGAGAAATAAAATGCCGCATGTATTGATCGTAGATGATGAACCAAGAATGCTTGAACTGCTCAAACTGTATATTCAGCCGTATGGGTACACGTGTCAGCTTGTGGATTCTGCGCAACAAGCTCTTGATCTCTGCCGTCAGCACGTATTCGACCTGATTTTACTAGATGTCATGATGCCGGATATGGATGGCTGGACATGTTGTCGTCTCATTCGAGAACACTCTAACATCCCAATCTTGATGGTTACGGCTCGGAATCAGCGGGAAGACATCATTCGGACACGAGAAGTAGGAGCGAATGATTACATATCAAAACCGATTCAAGAAGGGGAACTGATCGGGCGAATGGAAGTTTTATTACAGCAACAGTATGATGGTCTATCCTATGACCGGGAAAGCTATCGTTGTAGTTACCTCCAACAAAAGATTTCGTTAACGAAGACGGAGTTTGAGTTGTTAGGTGTATTTTTAGATTCTCCACGACGTGTTTGGACACGCGATCAACTAACGACGATGTTATGGGGAGCGGAAGCGTCTGTAGACGAGCGGACGATCGACTCGCATATCAGACATTTAAGAGAAAAACTACGTGTTTGCGGTTTTCCGATTGAACAGCATCTCGAAACAGTTCGCGGAATCGGATACCGATGGACACACCAATAAAGGGGAAAATCAAAACATGACGACACTCTATTTCGTACGGCACGCACACTCGACATATTCACCAGATGAACGGAAACGGCCACTTTCCGATAAAGGACGAGCAGATGCGATACGTTTACTTGAAACGTTTCAAGAAATTCCAATCGACAGGTTCTACAGCAGCCCGTATCAACGGGCGATCGAGACGATTGCACCGCTTGCGGAGGCACGTCAACAACCAATCATTGAGGTAGAGGAACTACGAGAGCGATTGTTAGCACCGGGAGAGCTTGACGATTTTCAAGCAGCGGTCACATATGTATGGCAACATCCGAATGAAAATCCGTATGGAGGCGAAACGAACAACGAAGCGTCGCAACGCATTCGGCCATTCATCGACGAACTAGTGGAGAAGCATCCTGACGAAATAGTCGTTCTTGGAACACACGGAAACATCATGGTGTTACTCTTAGAAACATTTGATTCGACGTTTGATTACGCATTTTGGAAATCCTTACCAATGCCAGCCGTATGTCGAATGGATGTGAGATTAGGAGAAAAGGCGGACATTCATGTCGTACCACTTTTGACGAATACAAAGTAAAAAAAGAGACGGAACTGATGAGTGAATCAGTTTCCGTCTCTTTTGTAATTGGAGAAATCTTAAGGCGTAGGAACAGCACCTTCATGTTTTCGGATCAAATCAGCTGTTAATTGACCGGACAAGGTGACCATTGGTACACCGCCGCCTGGATGTGTCGACCCACCAACGAAATAAAGTCCTTCGTACAAGTCACTCTTCGATGGAATCTTGAATCCACCATTTTTCTTCCGATCGGCTGCGACACCATAAATCGATCCACCGTTTGGACCGTATAATTCTTTCAAATCCTCTGGGGTAAAGCGATATTCAAACTCGATCGATTCCCGAAGTCCATGAAGTCCCATCCGCTCCAGTTTATCGAGAACGACTTCGCGGTACGCATCCCAGTCGACCTCACCTTTTTGAAGTGTTAGCGGTGGAACGTGTGTCAAGACGAATAAGTTATCCTTCCCTTCAGGAGCTTGGGAAGCGTCGGATTTTGACGAGACACCGACATAAATCGTTGGATCCTCTGGAGGAGTACCTTCTTTGAACATTTGGGCGAATTCACGCTCTGGATTTTCTGAGAAAAAGAAATTATGATGCGCTAGCCCGCGATACTCACGATTTACACCGAGCAATAGGACAAGACCTGAAACGGAAGGGGCAAACGACGCTTGTAATTTTTTTGCCTGTTTCCGGGCTTTTTTCTCCGGAACGATCCGTTCGTAAGTCGGGATGACCTCAAGGTTTGAGACGACGATGTCGGCTGCATGGAATGTTCCGTTTGATAGAACGCCCACCGCTTTTTTATTTTCAAGGACGATTTGTTCAACGGGGGAGTTGAGGTGAACTGTGACACGGAGCTCATCAAGTAACCGTTTCATGGCACGCGCGATTTGGTACATCCCACCTTTGACATAATAGATACCGAGACCCATTTGAACATAAATCATCTGATTGAAGACAGCAGGTGCCTGATATGGGTTGGAACCGACATACATGACCATATAGTTGAATAGCTGTTCGAGATACGGATCATTGAGATGTTTTTTGGTTCCGGTCGCAACGGTATTCATCGGGTCCATCTTTAATAAATCAGACATCGTATGGTATTTTTTTAAGTCCTTTAAATCTTCAAGACTGTATTTATAAAAACTGTCGAGGCACAAGTCGTACATTTGTTTGGAGTACCGGAACAATTCGACAAAATCAGCCCGTGACGAGACGTGCTCGACTTCTTCGAGCATTCCAGGTAAGTCACCTTTGACATCGATTTTTGTTCCATCCTCAAAGAATGTACGCCATTGCGGTTCAATGCGCTCGATTTCTAAGTAATCATCCAAGTTACGATGAACGCTTGAGAAGAGTTGTTCGAGTACCCAAGGCATCGTTAAGATAGAAGGACCGGTATCGAAAGTAAATCCCTTTCCACTACGTTGATTCAGTTTCCCTCCAACGTTCGCATTCTTTTCAAGCATCGTGACTGCATAACCATCTCCAGCCAAACGAATGGCAGCAGACATACCAGCAAGACCAGCTCCAATGACGATTGCACGTTTCTTCAAATGGATCACTTCTCCTTTAGTAGATGAATGGAATCAATCGTTTTCGTTTTGCAGCCCATACCGTATAGGCGGGTCCAAAACCTTTCGTTAACATCGCTTCTTCGATTCGAATCCGGTAGAGCAAGAAAATGAACATCAGAAGTCCGGAGAGAATGAAAAGTCCGAACTGACCGGTGAACAGGGGGAAGCTCATCGTAATCAACAACAACCCACTGTATAACGGGTGACGTAAAAAGCGATAGGGACCGCTACTGACGAGCTGATCACCAGACGCCACGACGACATGACGAGTGAACTGTTGTTTTAAGTGGAGAATTCCCCATAGGCGTAAGGAAACACCACACCATAATAAAATGCATGAAGAGATGCGCATGACAGAAGAAACAGTTTCATTCGCAAAGAGGAAAGCGCAGACGATCGTTCCGCTTAGGACAAGGAAAATCAAATAAAAACTAACTTGTTCTGCTGCGCCTGACTTAGACTCGGAGCGATTCCGGAAACGAATCATCTCGCCAATCCAGCAGATGCTACCGATACTGAAAATCCATTCCCAAAGTGACACGTACGCTACTCCTTTCTACATCAGAATCATGTTTCGAAAACGCATACATCGTTATTTACCCATTGTAATTCGTCCTTAAGCTACATTTAGAAAACTTCAGAAATACTTCATTTTCATGACAAGCATTCCGAAAGAACCATGTTTGAAAAAAAGAATGGTATTCTAATCTAAAATATGGAATGTAAATATTATTAGATGGAGTGAAAATCGAAAATGAAGAGAAAACAGATATTCATCATGACATTGGCAGTGATAGCTACGGTTACGTCCACGACGACTTACATACCAGCAGTCGATGCATCAACATCTTCTTATCGTCAAGCCAAGACATCCCTTCATTTACGTCAAGGGGCATCACTCGAGCAACCGAGTCTTACGGTTATTCCAACAGGGATCTATGTGACGGAACTGTCGAAAGTCGGTACCTGGTCAAAAGTACAATATGGTACGAAGATTGGTTATGCGAGCACAAAATATCTACTAACGGATGAACAAATCGGTGGAAAACGGATCGGTCATACTCTCATCGCGAATAAGAACTTAGCGCTCCGCTCGACATACGCTCCTGGTGAGAATCAACAAGCAAGAGCAGCGTTTGAGAAAATGCGTGTAGCGGCTAAAAAAGAGGGAATTACGCTCGTTGCATTTAGTACTTATCGCTCCTATACCTATCAAAAAACGTTGTTTGATAAATATGTTGCGCGTGATGGATATGAGAAGGCGAGTACGTATAGTGCGGAACCCGGGAAAAGTGAACACCAAACAGGTCTTGCGTTTGATATCGGAGGCGCTGATTCAACAAAATACGCCACGTTCAGCTTTTCAAAAACAAAAGAGGCAAAATGGTTGTTTGCGAATGCTCACCGCTACGGCTTCCATCTCCGTTATCCATCTGGTAAAGAATCTTGGACGGGTTATACGTATGAGAGCTGGCACTATCGGTATGTCGGAGCAACGCTTGCCGCTCGTCTAAAAGTCAGTGGATTAACAATGGAGGAGTATTTCCACCTCGCACCATGGAAACCAGTAAAGGTTTCGACTCCTTAAAAACATGGTAAATAGAGGATGTTGGCTTAGTCGGTTATTCGTCTCGGGTGAAAGAGGTGGAACGAATGGCAAAAAAAGATGCGAAACATCACATCATGACGTTTACGTTCAAAGAAGAAGCGACATCCTATCAAGTATTTAGTGAATTGAAGAAATATCATGCACGAGGTCAAGTCGATTTCGAACAGGTTGCCGTCATCAAGCGAAATGAGAATGGTGCTTTTTCGTTTGAAGATGCTGTAGACCTAAGCGGATCGAATCGCGCCGTCAAAGGCTCATTGATTGGAATGGCCGTTGGTATCTTAGGTGGACCATTTGGCATCTTGCTTGGTTCGATGACGGGTATGCTGATTGGTGGATCGAAAGACATGAAGGAAAATCAAGAAATCCAAGAAACGTTCAAACGAACACTCGGTGTCATTCCACCTGGACAAACAGGAATTATCGCGATCGGTGAAGAGTTTGAACCATCCGTTCTTGACGGATTAGTAGCGCAACATGATGGTACATTAGAACGAACGGATGAACAGTTAGAGTCGTAAGCCTGATAGAACGAAAGGGGCCTATCGCTTGGATCGCGATAGGCTCCTTTTCATGTGCATTTACTTAGTCGTACGTTCTTTTTTTGCTTTTTTGAAGAAGAACAATTCATAGACGACAGGAACGATGATAAGTGTTAACAACGTAGAAGTCGTTAATCCACCGATGACCGTCAAGGCAAGACCTTTTGAGATCAATGTTCCTGAAGAAGTGGTTAATGCGAGAGGCACCAATGCCATGATTGTTGCAAATGCGGTCATTAGGATTGGGCGTAATCGCGTTTTACCAGCTTCAATCAATGATTCGCGGATCGGCATACCACGTCCGACGTTTTGACCAATGCGGTCGACGAGAACGATTGCGTTCGTGGTGACGATTCCGATCAACATCAAGAAGCCGATCATGACACTAACAGACAATGGTTCATTCGCAAGGAAGAGCGTGACGAGTGAACCAATCGGAACAAAAATCAGAGAGGACAAGATGATGAACGGAATCCGAGCTTTTCCGAATGTGATCAACATTGTCAGGTAAACAAGTCCGATTGCAACGACGATCGCAATTCCGAGTGATTGGAAGATTTCGACCGTATCGTCATTTCCGCCACCACTTGTCAGTGAGACACCGTCTGGTAAATCGATTTTTTCGACGTCAGCTTTTACAGCGTTCGAAACGTTTTGAACGTCGTCTCCTTTGACTTGTCCAGATACGCGAGCATATACTTTTCCGTCGAGTTTCTGAATCGATGTGAAGGTCTCGACTTCATTGACATTCGCAACATCTTTTAAAGCGACAGGACCGTTTGCTGAGAAGAGTTGGACATCTTCGAGATCTTCTTTCGAGACGAGTCCTTCTTCATAAGATAATTGTACGTCTTGATCCTTATTGTCGAGATTGAGCGTTCCGACCGTGACTGGCTTCGTTTGATCGTTGACGGTACCGAGAATTTGGAAACCAGATAGTCCGCGATCACTTGCTTTCTCAGGATCGATTTCTACGAGATACTGCTTTTGTTTTTCGCTGAAGTTGTTCGTGACATATTTCAAATCATTATTTTTCGACATGTTATCCTCGACGAGTTTTGCCGCCTCTTGAAGGGCTTCGAGGTCGTTCGAGAATAAGTCGACATCGACGTTGTTATTCGACGGAGGACCACCTGTCGATAGTTCAGCCACACTGATTTTGACATCGACGTTTTCATCTTGAGCGATGTCTTCCATCTGTGTCTCAAGTGACTTGATCGTTTTCTCGACGTTTACACCGTCTTTTAGATTCAAGAAGTAACTTGCTTTATTATCGAGACGTAAGCCTGTCGTGAAGTCACGTGCTCCGACAGAAGTCGTCACGTCAGCAATGGCTTTTTCTTTATCAAACATTTTTTCCATCTCAAACGAGACGTCACTTGTTTTTTCAAGTGATGTGGCAGCCGGAAGTTCGAGCGATGCCGTCAAGGTTTTCGATGCCTCGTTCGGAATGAACGTAAATCCGAGACGCGGTACGATCGCTAGGGAACCACCGAGAAGGACGAACGATACGACCAAGATGATCGCCTTGTGCGAGAGTGATTTTTCAATCAGCTTTCCATACCAACGTTGGAGAGCGCCTTCTTTTTCTTCTGCTGGTACCTTCTTGAAGGCAAATTTCGCGAGAATCGGTACGATCGTGATCGCAACGAGTAGTGAAGCAAGTAATGAGAAAATAATCGTCAAAGCGAACGGTAAGAAGAACTTACCAGTAATCCCACCGACAAATCCAATCGGCAGGAAGACGACGACGGTCGTCAGCGTTGATGACGTGATTGCTTTTAGAATCTCTTTTGTCGATTGTTCGATGATCTCATCCGTCATACCGGATTCGGATTTTCGGACGCGCCGGAAGATGTTCTCGATGACAACGATACTATCATCGACGACACGACCGACTGCAACAGCCATCCCACCAAGTGTCATGATGTTCAGGGAGATATCTTGCCAGTTCAAGAAGATAGCGGCGATGAGTAATGACAATGGAATCGAGACGATGGCGATGATCGTCGCGCGGATGTTCCGCAAGAATAAGAGTACAGCGAGTGATGCGAAGAGGGCACCAAGTAATCCTTCTTTGACGAGTGTCGCAACGGACTCCTCGATATCCTTCGCTGAATCAATCCCAATCGTATAGTCGACTTGGTCGTCATATTTATTGAGGATCTTCGTGACTTCATCTGCGATTTCGACCGTATTGGCATCTTGTTTTTTCGTGATTGCCATCGATAAGGAATCTTTTAAATCGTAACGTGTTTTTTCACTTTGTTGTGAGACGGCTTCGATTTTTGCGATATCCTCTAGGCGAATCGGCTCTACAGGTTCAGACGCCTGATCTGCAGCTGCACCACCTGTTGTACTTGGTGGTCCTTGCGTTGCACCTTGTGGTGGACCGCCAGCAGATGAACCACCTGTTTGACCGTTACTTGATGAACTAGCTGCACCTGTAGCAGGTGTTAATTGTAGATTTTTTAGTTTATCTAGATTTTCTAGTTTTTCCTCAACACGAATCGGAATTTTCGAATCGTTTTCTGGTAGCTGACCAGATGGGAACGAGACATACTTTCCATTGATTTGTTCCTTGATGCTTGAGAGCGAGAGACCCGCTTCCGTCGCTTTCTCCTTATCGACGGTGATTTGAACGAGATCATCCTTATAGCCACCAACCGACACGCTGTTGATGCCTGGAATCTTATTAAGTTCAGGCTCGATGTCTTCCTTAAGGATTTTTTCGATGTCTTTACCATCCTTGCTAAAGAAGGAGATATTATAGATCGGGAACGATCCAAAGGACAGACGATTTAATTTCGTCGTTGCTTCCTCCGGTAGATTCGCATCTTGGATGGCAGCATCGATTTGTTGTTCGACCTTATCCATATCGGTATCGAACGGGAATTCGATGTTTAAGATACCGATACTTTCATAAGAAGAACTTGTTAGCTTGGTAGCCCCTTCAATTCCTTTAAGGGAAGTTTCAAGCTTTGAGACGACTTGTTTATCGACATCGTCAGGTGATGCACCAGGGTAAACCGCTTCGATTGAAATCTGAGGAAACTCGATTTCCGGGAACTGATCAACTTTTAATTGTGAGAAGGAATACACGCCTCCTAAAATCAATAGGATTGCAATGATGAAGACAGCAACCGAGTTCTTCAAACTAAATCGGGTTAAAAAGTTCATATGAACGCTCCTTTCTTTTTGTATGTGCTTATTTACATAGTAGAGGACACTCATAGAACCCGCAACTTTAAAACTGTTTTTATTTAAAAAGATCTTTTTGGAAAAAGATAATTTTTTTTGTGAAAAAGGCTTTACACTTTTCGATATGCTGCTATAATAAAAATATACCCAGTAACAACACAGCATGATTCTGTAGCTCAGCTGGGAGAGCGCTACCTTGACAGGGTAGAGGTCGCTGGTTCGAGCCCAGTCAGAATCATACCGAAATCGTTCCTTTTCGAAGGGACGATTTTTTTTTGCGTTAAAAAACTATTCCCGAAATCAATCAGGAATAGTTGGAAGGGAAGTAAAATTGTTTTATTGAATTTCAAGATGAAGATCGCCGCGCTTCGTCCACCCTGCGACAGTCGTCAATCGATAGAAGACGAGCGTCAAGACACCAGGTAGAACGACACCAGTCAAGAAGAAGACGAGGAACGCCTGAGGACCTTGGTTGACGAAAATATTGAGTGGGGCAATCATCGAATTTAATCCAAGTCCTGCGAGTTCGTACGGTACTTTCAAAGAGAGAAGAAGCGTCGCGACAGGAGCTGAAATCATCGCTGCGAGAAACGGTGCAACGACCAGACGAGGATTTTTAACGATATTCGGGAATTGTACTTTAGGTGTTACAAAGAATGAAGCAATCAAACCACCTGGATCCGTCTGACGGTATGCCATCAACGTGAAGCCGACGAATTGAGCGGAACAGCCAATCAGCGCAGCGGCACTTGCTACAGGATCAAGTTGCAAAGCGATAGCGAGTGCAGCGGACGAAGCAGGAGACATCAATAAGACACTAAAGATGAGTGCGATGACAAGAGAAGTTGCGATTGGAGATGATTCAACGGATGCTGTGATCATGGCACTGAATTTTGTAAGGAGTGGTGTCGTGACGGCAGCAGCACCGATTCCAGTCACGCCGCCAGCAAGGACAGCACTCATCGGGATGACCATCATGTCAAATTTCGTTTTTCCAGTCATACGTTTTCCGACGTATACAGCGACGGCAGCTGCGAGTAACGCACTGATCGGCTGACCGGGTACAAGAACGAGTCCAGAAGCAGTTGATTGAAGAGCGGCACCACCGATCGTCGCTGCGATCATCGCGCTGAACAGAACAAGTGTATTTCCTCCGAGCTGAAAGGCAATACCGGCACCAAGTGCAGGGGCGAGTAGTACTTTTGCGACACCACCAATCGTCAGTAGCATTTGGATATGTAGAAGATTTCCGAGTGTCTCAATCAGGAGTCCGACACCGAGTGTTACAAGAACGGCATTTGCCATTCCAGCTGATACTTTTACCATTCGATCCATCGCATATTCTTTCAACGTTGTCATCCTCTCTCTATCTATCTCTATTTTTTGCCATGAAAAAAGCCTATCCGTTTTTGGGATAGGCGCCACTCATTCTGTGCGGGCGCCTCATTCGATGCATCGAAAGAAGGGCCCAAAAATCATTTCCGTTTCATCATCGGAAAAGTTTTCAGTCCCTCATGCATAGAATAATCAGTCGGCCGACTTGGTTAAATGGCTGTTGCGTCGGAATCATTCGATCGTGCCCCTCTCTGTGAATTTTTCTAAGCCTAACATGCTCTTGATTAATAATCAATATTTTCTGACAATTTATTTTTTCCTGAAATCTGACAGGAATTCACGGTATCATCGGGAAATCCTAATGTACCAACAATGGAGGCGTTTACATGAAAGTGATGCTTTTTACAGATATTCATGGTAATGCATCAGCATTACGTGCAGTATTGTCCTATCTTGATCAACAACCAGAGATCGATGCCGTCTATTGTCTCGGTGATCTTGTCGGCATTGGACCAGAGCATAATGAAGTCATTGATCTATTGAAGCAACGACCAGATATTCAAACGATTTCTGGGAATCATGATGAATGTGTCCTTGCTTTAATCCATGGGGAGAACTATCCCGATAGTTACCGCCATGCTAAAGAGCACCATCAATGGATTGCGGATACGTTGACGCAAGAAAATCAAAAGTATTTGGAACGTTTACCGCGTGTCTTAAATATCATGCATCAGGAGCAAACGATGCACCTGACGCACTATGCTTATGCCGACCAGACGAAGAAGATTGGTGAAGAGCCGTTAAAGCAAGCGGTGGATGGAACGAAAGAAAACTTATCCGTCCTGTTTGCTGGAAGTGAGGCGCGGATCATTGGTTTCGGTCACCATCATCCAGCGCAACAAGTCGAGACAGAGCAAACGCTCTTTATTAATCCAGGTGCACTTGGATGTCAGGAAACAGCTATTGCTCCAGTAGCAATCATCGATTGGGAGAAGGGCCAAGTCCGTTCAGAAATCCTGAAGCTTTCATATGATGATCGACCATTTTTAGACGTTCTCAAAACGACGGAGATGCCGGAACGTGAGTTGATGCGCCGACTCTTCTTCGGTAGTAGGACATGAAAAAACCTTCATGAGACATTCATGAAGGAATTCAATCAAGACGACAATTTTGTCATGATTAAGATAAGACAAACGACAATCAGTAACACGATACCGATGTTTCGTTTCAATGGATGGCGTGACCAGTAAAAGAATAGCGCAAGGACAGGGGCCACAAAAAAGGCAACGATGAGACTGATTAATGTTGCAAGAAATAATACAAACATCCAAAGTTTGCTCGTTATCCGGTATACCTGCCACATGTCGTAAAGCGACATGAGTGTATAGGCGAGTAACACGAAGATGATTCCGGTCGATAAACTCAAAGTGATCATCACTCCATTCTCTATTTAGTATAAGGGAGGGAGCGAGAATGATTACACGACTTGAAGTAAAAAACGTGACGAATCGATGAACGTACGATTATATGCTGTAACGAAAGAGAAAGGGGAAGGCACCTATGTTAAATATCTATCGTCGTTTTTTTCTGTTTCCGGATATTTTGATCATGCTCGTATTACTGATTGCGGTTAGTAGTTATGTCCTTGCTCAGCCGTTTCATTGGACGACTATATTATTCTTTTGTCTTGGACTGATCGTATTTAGCTTCAGTGAATACTTGACGCATCGTTTTTTGTTTCATTTACCACCGCCTAAAAATGTGCTTGGACGAAAATTGTTGAAACGACTTCATTACGATCATCATGCGCATCCGAATGAACTGCATCTGTTGTTTTTACCGGTCTGGTATTCCTTGCCGAATCTTGGTTTCTTTGCTGCTCTGACCTATTTTCTGACGCAATCTGTCGTTTCGACAGCGGCAGCCGCGAGTGGATTGATCGTCATGCTGCTTGTGTATGAATGGAAACATTACGTGGCACACGTTCCGTTGAAACCGAGAACACGCTTTGGAAAATGGATGAAAAGAACGCATCTATTACATCATTTCAAAAATGAACACTACTGGTTTGGTGTGTCAAATCCGGTGGGAGATTGGTTGTTTGGCACACTGAAGGATGAAAAAACAGTTACTTCTAGTCAAACGGCACGGAATTTAGAAAAGAATCGAGAATATGAAAAACCGCCGATCCACTGACCGGCGGTTTTTTGATTCATAAAATACGTAGCATGGCACGACGAATCGTATCGAGCTCAAGTGGATGCGCAATCGATGGCCATTCGGCAATCAATGCGATATACGTCCGGAAAATCAGAAAGGCTGTGACATCGACTGGTACGTCACGATCATCTTGTCCAAGGCGAGTCTCAAGGAGCGTTTTAAGATATTCGACGACATGTCGTTCAATACGTGTCCGTAATTCTTGCATTTCTTGTAATTTAAGATTACGTGTTTCTTCGATGATTTGAAGAATGAACAAATGTTGTTGCTGATGATAGACGATAGCATCGATCATTGCTTGCTTATTTTCTTCTACCGTCGCATGTTCGACGTAAGCGCGTTCTGCTTCTTCTTTCATCTCTTGCAGCACACGGGTTACGAGCGATTCGAACAAATTGAGTTTACTTTCAAACAGTTGGTAGACGGTCGGTTTCCCGACATGAGCGCGTCGAGCGACACGCTCGATCGTCGTACCTTTATAACCGAGTTCAGAAAAGCAAGCCATCGCTGAGTCTAGTATCAGTATTTCTTTATCAGACTGTGTCATGTTGTTTTCGTCTCACTTTCGTTGAGAGTAAAATCCGCTTGGCTCCGAGCCCTCCAACGAAGCTGATGAGCAACGCGACGACTAGGATGGTCGCGAGGACTTGACTGTTTGAGATGAGGGTGTCTGTCACACCAAGTCCAAGGGCTTCACGGAATCCACCGACTGAATACGTCATTGGTAAGAAGGCGTGAATCGCTTGGAAGAAGCTTGGCGTCATCTCGACTGGGAACGTACCGCCACTACCACCGATTTGAAGCAGAAGTAGTAGGAAGGCAAGGAATTGTCCGACGCGACCGAGTAGCATCGCGAGCGTGAACAGAATCGTGATGAACGTCATACCTGTTAAGGCGGCGAATCCGTAGAGTGCAGGAACGCTCGCGACATCAGAATCGAGAACATAGACGATGGCCGTAGCCGCTGCGACACCTTGTAATGCGCCGATCGGTAAGATGAGTGATAATTTACCGACAAGGAAGCGCCATGTCAGACTCTCACCATGTTCTGGACGAATCTGGTAGACAGACGAGAACATCAAGGCACCTGCGAATAAGGCGATACTAAGGATGTAAGCTGATAAACCAGAACCGTAGTTGTTGACCGTCGAATAGTCATGTTCTTTTAAGACGACAGGTTCTGCGAGCATATTGTCCCGCTCTTTCGTTGGCTTGACAGTGGCGTCTTTAGCTCCTTTGCTAAGCTCGTCCTTCAACGTTTTAGCCCCATCTTCAAGTTTCATATTGGCATCCGCGATTTTTGAAGCCCCATCGGTCGTTTTACCGATACCGTCTGTAATCGTAGTTGAACCAGATGCCAATTGACCTAACCCGTTAGTTAACGCGCTAGCTCCTGTTTGGAGTTGGTGTGTGCCATCTGAAAGTTGATTAGCTCCGTCAGCCAGTTGTGTACCGCCTGTTGCCGCTTTATGCACGCCTGCAGTATATTGACCGAGTTTTTCATTGAATGTCTTTTGTCCGCTTGCTAATTGTTGTGCGCCAGATTCGACTTGCTTCGCACCGTCGACGAGTTTTACTTGACCTGCGTTCAGTTGCGATACGGCGGACTCGACTTGCTTACCGCCAGCAGCAAGTTGACCGATTTTTTTCGTCGCTTCGGTTGCTTGAGCAAGACTTTGATCGATTGCCCCTTCTTGCGCAGCGAGGCTTTTAATATTTTCTTCTAACGTTCCAATTGTTCCAAGTAACGTTTGTTTCTCCTCATCTGATAATTGATCAGAAGCGGAAATAACTTGTTTTAGTTGAGCGGCATTTGCTTCAAGCGCTTCTCGACGCGCACGTAGATCTTGTTTAGATTGTGCAGCATCTTGATTCAATTGATTTAATAATGCATTAGCTGCCTGAGCTTTCTCGTCCAGTTGATTTAATCCGTCCGTCAACTGAGGAATTTTTTCGTTGAGCTGAGCCGTACCCGCAGCCAGTTGCTCTGCCCCTTGACGGACTTGTGTCGAGCCACCGCTGAGTTTTGTTGCTCCGTCTTCTAGTTGCGCGGCACCGGCTTGCAACTTACCACCATTTTCGTCTAGCGTGTTCAACCCAGAAGACAACTCACCCGTTTTTTGAGCGAAGAGAGCAGTTTTTTCGTCGAGTGTCGTGACACCGTCACTGAGTTTTTTTGAACCTTGATTTGCTTCCCCGAGCTTTTCAGATAGTGTCAGACTGCCATCCGCAAGTTTTCCGAGGTTCGTAGCCAGTGTTTTAGCACCATCCGCTGTTTTGTGGTTGCCATCTTCTAGTTTAGAAGAACCGTCCGATGCCTTTTCCATACCGTTTGCAATTTTCTTTAACGCACCGAAGATCGCACTACTGTATTGTTTTGTCACGGATTTACGGATCTTTTCGTTTAATTGTTTGGCAGCCGTACTCGAAATTTGTGTGCCCGAGTAGTTTTTGGCTGGGTTCAAGTAATATTCCAACTCAATCTTTTTTGGATGATCATCGAGTAGTGTCGTTGCATTTTTAGAGAAATTCTTCGGGATGACAACCGTCATGTAGACTTTTCCGTCGCGTAGTTCTTTTTCGGCTTTGTCCTGAGACAAGAACTGCCAATCAAAATCATCATTTTTTTTGAGTTTGTCGACGAACTGATCCCCGATGTCGACTTTTTCTCCTTTAAACTTCGTTGCTTTGTCTTCGTTGACGATAGCAACCTTAATATCTTCTGTACGACCGTATGGGTCCCAGAATGCAGATAAGAAGATGGAGTTGTAGAGAAACGGTACGAGGATGAGGGCGAGAATGACGACGATCATCATCGGACTCTTCAATTTCTTCCATTCTGAGCGAAACATAAATACAAATCCCCTTTCTAAAACTCAAAACTAATTTGAGTTTTAGGTTTTGATGAGGTTTACTTTACTCTCTTCATTAAAAAAAAGCAATCGATAATCTTGATTTCACATAAAAAAGACGACTCGCAGGGAGTCGTCTCGAAAAAAGCGAGTTAAGGGAGCAAAAGTAGTTTTCCTGTGCTGCGTCGGCTTTCCAAAAAGTCATGTGCCGCTTTGCCATCAGATAATCTGAATGTTGTAGGCGAAGACAGGGTGAGATGATTAGATAGAATCCAATCAAATAATTCACCGGATCTACGGATGCGTTCTTCAGAAGATGTTAATACGTTCCAAAGATCACCACCCGTCAATGTTTTGGACGTATCCATCAAAAAGCGGGGATCAACAGGTGCAGGATCACCGCCTGCCATACCGTAGAAGACAACTGTTCCATGGACTTTTGTGACATGGAAACTATCCATTAAGGTAGAACCGATAGACTCATAAACGACATCGACCCCTTTACCAGAAGTTTGTGCGAGTACGTGCTCGACCCAGTTCTCTGAATATAAATAGACAGATTCACAGCCAGCAGTTTTAGCAATCCGTGCTTTCTCAGGAGAAGACGTTAATCCAATCGGAGTTGCCCCAAGCAACCGAATGAGCTGTGTCAACAACTGCCCAACGCCACCGGCAGCGGCATGAACTAAGACGGTATCCCCCGGTTGGACATGATAGCTATCTCGAGTTAAATAATGCGCTGTTAACCCTTGTAATAAGACAGAAGCTGCTGTTTCGTATGAGATACCATCAGGAAGCGGAATCAATTTATCAACGGGTGCTGCGACGTACTCAGCGTTCGCAAGCGGAACGTCCGCAAAAGCAACTCGTTGACCTACATGGAATGTTGAAACGCCTGCACCGACCGCTGTGATGATTCCAGCTCCTTCATACCCTAAAATATAGGGAGGCTGACCTTCTAAATGATAGTTTCCTTTTCGGCGATAGATGTCTGCAAAATTCAGACCGATCGCTTTCATTTCAATCAGAACTTCCTGTTCAGTGATTGTTGGCGTTGGTACGTCTTCGAAGCGTAATACATCAGAACCTCCAAATTCGTGGAAAGTTAATGCCTTCATCTCAACACATCCTTCTTTTAAATCTGCTTTTAGTATAAGGCAGAACATCTGAAAATGATGGACAGATGCGTTACACTAGAAAAAAAGAGGAAAGAAGGGACGTTATGAAACGTGTCTTAATGGGAGGAATTCGTTTTTATCAGAAAGTCATCTCTCCCATGAAGCCAGCCACATGTCGATTTTATCCAACATGCTCCCATTACGGGATGGAGGCGATTGAACGTCATGGTGCAGTAAAAGGGAGTTATTTGACGACGCGTCGATTGTTACGGTGCCAACCGTTTCATCCAGGTGGTCTCGATTTCGTTCCAGAACCTGATCAATTTAGTTGGAAAGCACCGCTGCAACGGGAAAATCCGCAGGAGAAGGCGGAAGAAACGAAGGAGTAAGTCATGTGAAGGTTCTCTTTTGTTTAATGAAGTAAGAATAAAAAAAGGGAAGTGTGTTACCGGATATTACCGATAACATACGTCCCTTTTTGTTCTATTTACAGACGATCATAATTTACCCGTTAAAAACTGTGCTTCGCCAAGACCGAAGCTCCAGTCGGCTGCATCATTTTCGACGATCGACACCATTAAATCAGTCGGTGCGAGTCCGCAGTTTGCTTGTAAGCGTTCGGCGAGTAAGTGGTAGAGACGTTGTTTTTTCTCTTCCGTCCGCGTTTTACTCGTCACACTAATAAGAACGATATCTTTACTCCGTTCAAATCCAAGTCCTGTATCTTGAATGACCATCTCATGTGCTTTATGCGTATGCACGATTTGATAACGATCGCGCTCCGGCACATCAAATGCTTCGACCATCGCATCGTGTGCGGTGTCGAGTAACGTTTTTAACTCTTCTTCTGAACGTCCTTCAATGACGTCGAATCGTAATAACGGCATATGAAATCACTCCTTAACAAAAGTATGTAGAGTAGGGAAGACCCTACTCTTATATTACTCAAAGAATGGTTTGTATTGACGACGATCGTGCATGACAGACAACCATTGGACAGTCGAGAATTCCTCAAGCACCCATTCACCGTTAAAGCGACCGAGTCCTGAATCTTTTTCACCGCCGAATGGCATATGCGGCTCATCATTGACTGATTGGTCGTTGATGTGAATCATACCTGTCTCGACTTCAAGCGCAAAGGCAGTCGCGCGTTCGATAGAAGAACCATGGACAGCGCCACTCAATCCGTATGGAAGTGAGTTTGCGATTTCGAGTGCCTCTTCATCCGTATCGAACGGGATGATGACAGCAACTGGTCCAAAGATTTCATTTTTAGCAAGTGGCATATCGTTCGTAACACCCGTGACGACAGTAGGTGCGATGACATTATCTTTTGCTTCGCCGCCGACACGAACGGTTGCACCCGCAGCTTTTGTTTTCTCGAGATCTTCAAGAATCCGTTCAACTTGTGATTGGTTGATGAGTGGTCCGACTTGTGTCCGATCATGTGATGGATCACCGTATTGTAGCTCTTTTACACGAGCGACGTATTTTTCGACGAATTCATCATGTATCGAAGAAGCGACGAGAATTCGGTTCGTCGACATACAAATTTGACCTTGGTGATAGAACTTGCTGTAGACAGCAGATTCGACCGCACGATCGAGATCAGCATCATCAAGTACGACGAAGACGTTGTTTCCGCCAAGTTCAAGCGCTGTTTTCTTTAGATGTTTACCAGCAAGTTCACCGATATGACGACCTACTTCAGTTGATCCTGTGAATGAAATCAAACGTGGTACAGGATGTTCGACGATAGCATCACCGATTTCTGAACCGCGACCGACGATGACATTCAAGACACCTTTTGGCAATCCAGCTTTTTCAAACAGACTAGCAAAAATCAATCCGCCTGAAACAGGTGTGTCCGTAGCTGGTTTGACAACGACTGCGTTCCCGATGGCAATAGCAGTAGCGATCGACCGTACAGCTAAGTGGAACGGGAAGTTCCATGGACTGATGACACCGATGACGCCAAGTGCTTTACGGTAGATCCGGTTTTCTTTACCTGGTACGACCGATGGACGAATTTCACCGTGCATCCGAAGTGGGAATGTCGCAGCTTCCTTGACGATCAAGACAGAAGCAAGGAATTCGCCTTCCGCTTTAATACGTGTACTTCCTGACTCTTTAATCAACCATTCGATGATCGTTTCTTTCTCCTCGTACAAGACTTTCAAGAAGTTTTCGATCAAGCCTTGGCGTTTTAAGGCAGGAACTTTCGCCCAGTCTTTTTGAGCGACTTGAGCCGCTTCATATGCGTCATCTAAATCTTGTTGATTCGCTGCAGAGATTGTAAAGAGCTCTTCACCCGTGAAAGGATTCGTGTTCGTCATGTTGCTGTCACTTGCGCCTGTGCGCCACTGACCGTCAATATAAATTTTCGTGAAATCTGTATGCAATGTAGCTTCGTTTTGTTGAGCCATATCATTTCATCTCCCATTCGTTTTCATAACAATTAAGTTATTCACGTTATGAAAAGAAGTAAAACACATCCGTGCACTTCGACCAAATATATTGCTCAAAGTCAGTCAGTCAGATGGGTTTTAAAGCGCTTTAAATCAGGAAATCAATCAGTATAGTGCTATAAAAAGGAGGAATTTTATTTTGAAGAAGCTGAAAGTCCTGTCTCGAGAAATCAATTGGTGGTGGCCATTGTTATATGGTCTCATTGGGATTGGTTTGACGGGAATCGTGACGTGGTTAGATGTGTATATATCAGACTGGTTTCCAAAAGAGTGGCAAACGACACTTGGCTTAGCGCAGACAATCCATAGTTCGGTCTTTACCGGACTGCTCGCCATGATGACATTCACGTTCTCGACCATCCTGGTTGTATTGACGACCTATTCATCACAATTCTCACCTCGGACATTGCCTAATTTCATCGAGAATCGACAGGTGCAACACATCTTTGGCATATTCATTGGAGCGGTCAGTTACTCGATGACGATGCTCTTTTTCCTTCGTCCGGCTTTGAAGACGAGTGTCGTCGCTTCAACAGTAGCGGTTCTCGTCGTGTTGATATCGATCGTGGCATTCGTCGCATTCATTCATATCGTCAGCCAGTCGATTCGCGTGACGACATTACTGGATCGATTACACGAAGAAGGGAACGAATTATTGAAACGGCAAGTCGAACATCTAGAATCGGGAGAACAAAAGATTACTGAAAGAAAGATGACGACAAATTATCCACATCTTATTCAGGCAACTCGAACCGGATATATTCAAGCAGTCGATTATGATGCTTTTGATCAGAAAGACCGCGTGTATATTGATCGAACGGTCGGCTCATTCGTAACAGAGGGAGAAGCCATCGGACGGGCGACTTGCCGGGATATCAATGAAAGTATCTTAATTGGACCGACGAAATCTTCAGAACAGGATTTTGCATTTGTTCTTGAAAAATTAAGTGAAGTTGCTTTACGTGCGATTTCTCCAGGAATCAATGATCCGAATACAGCGAGACATGCGGTTCGGATCATTGGTGACTTAATGCGACAGTATGCCGTAATACCAGATGGTGTACTAGTTGTTGGAAAGGACCAGCAACATATCGTCGTCAGGGAAACCTACCAACAATTGTTGTACACGACGTTTTATCAACTCCGACATTACGGAGCAGAGGATATTTCAGTTCTCGCGACGATGCTCGAGTCGCTTGGAACGATGAAGCGACAAGCCTTACCTGCTCACTATGAAACGATTCAACGATTCATTCCATACATCTATTCGGAAGTACATTTTGAAACAATGAACGACTGGGATCGTGATTTTTTACAAAATCAAATCCATCGGGCGTTGAATGAAACTTTTGTCTCCCCTTCGACGTAAAAAGGGCAAGAGAATCAAAAGAAGGGAGGAATAGAAAGTGACAATCTTGTTATGGAGTCTGATCGTCGTCTGTTTTCTAGTCGCTTTTGCAGGTCTCGTGTATCCGATCATCCCAAGTGCGCCGATTTTAGTAGTTGGTTTTTTGATTTATGGATTCGGATTCGGGTTCTCTGAACTATCGATTAGTTTTTGGGTGATTCAAGCGATTTTCATCATTCTCTTATTTACGCTCGATTATCTCGTCAGCGCCTACACCGTCGATCGACGAGGAGGCTCACAAGCGGCTAAGATTGCAACGACAGTCGGATTGATTGCGGGACCGTTTATTTTGCCAGGTATCGGATTATTAATTTTCCCGTTTGTCTTTGCCATCTTGACGGAAAAAATCATTAGTAAAAAAACATGGCAAACCTCGGTTTCAGTTGGGATCGGAACAGTCCTTGGTATCTTATCAAGTGCCTTATTAAAGGGAATCGCGATGTTACTCATGATCGTAATCTTTATTCTCTATGTCGTCTGACGGTCTGAAATGATGTCTTCAAGTACACATTTTATGAAAGTTCCGTTATAGTATGAATATGAAAAAGTAGGGAAGCTTTGAAAGTCTGAAGCTTCTTTTTGCTGTAAACCACCAGATGCCTCGGCATCTGGCTTTATATTAATGGAGGTGAATCCCCTTTCTTCGGGGAAACGATTGGACAGTACACACTCAATGGAGACATTCGACACGACGACGATCATCATTCGGCTACTCGTCATTGCACTACTCATCGTCTTAACCGCTTTTTTTGTAGCTGCCGAATTTTCGGTCGTCAAAATGCGAATGTCTCGAATCGATCAGTTGATTACAGAAGGAAGCAAGACTGCGAAAGTGGCGAAGAGGCTACTTGAGAATTTGGATTATTATTTATCGGCCTGTCAACTTGGAATTACCGTGACAGCGCTTGGTCTCGGGTGGTTAGGAGAATCAACGGTAGGTGCGATTCTCGGTATGTTGTTCGAAGAGATTGACATTCCGAACTCCGTCTCGACGATCATTTCGTTCGTTCTTGCATTCTCGATTGTAACGTTTCTTCATGTCGTGCTTGGAGAACTTGCTCCAAAATCTTTAGCGATTCAAAAAACGGAAGCGATCACGATGTTACTCGCGCCACCACTATATTGGTTCGGTAAAATCATGAAACCTTTCATCTGGACATTGAACGGTTCAGCACGAATCATTCTTCGGTTGTTTGGCGTCGAGCCAGCGGGACACGAAGAAGTCCATTCTGAAGAAGAGATTAAAATCATCATGACACAGAGTTATAAGAGTGGAGAAATCAACCAGACTGAGCTTTCCTACATGCAGAACATCTTCTCGTTCGATGAGCGGATCGCGAAAGACATCATGTTACCGCGGACGGACTTAATCACGATTTCGAACGATGCATCGATGGAGGACATCATTCGCCTCGTTGAAGAGTATCAGTTCACACGTTACCCAGTAGCGGAAGAAGGAGATAAGGATAAAATCCTTGGCTTCATCAATGCGAAACAATTATTTACGGATCATATGGCGAATAAAGGAAAAGCATTAAGCTATTACATCCACAACTTGCCGATTGTATCCGAATATTCGCCGCTTCAAGATGCCATGCTGAAAATGCAGGTGGAACGGACACCGATGGCACTCGTCATCGATGAATACGGTGGTACGGCTGGTGTCATCACGATGGAAGACATCTTGGAAGAAATCGTCGGAGAAATCCGAGATGAATTCGATAAAGATGAGAAAGCAGATATCGAACAAATTCATGAGCGATTATACCGCATCTCAGGCCGTGTCTTGATTGATGACCTAAATGAACGCTTTAACTTAGGAATCGAAGAAGAAGACATCGATACGATTGGTGGCTGGGTCATGGCACAGGATACGGAAGTGTCGAGTGGTCAAGAATTCCGCTATCAGGAATACACGATCAAAGTCATGGAAGTCGATAATCATCAAGTGAAATCGATTTATCTTCAATTGCCTGATCAAGAAGAAACTGCAACAGAAGAGATTGGATAAGAAATAGAATGTGCAAGACGATGAACTTCGAGTTCATCGTCTTTTTTTGTCTACTTAAAAAATGATTAGCTAAGGTGATAGACACATCTTGTGTTTATCTCCCTCAGTGACGGGTATTACTGTCTATGTGGCAAAAAAAGCATTTTTTAATTCAACAGGAAAAGGGGTTTTCTATCATGTCAAACGTCATTCTTACTTCACGTGCATCTGCAGTCGGTGGTCGCGACGGGAAAGTCGCTTCAGACGATAACGTCATTAATCTCGATTTAGTCATGCCAGGAACAAAAGGCAAAGAAGACATTCCGACATCAAACCCGGAACAGTTATTCGCAGCAGGATATGCCGCTTGTTTTGATGGTGCCTATAACTTAATGGCGCGCCAAGCAAAAAAACGAGTCGAGACGCGGACGAATTCAGAAGTCAGCCTCTTACAGGATGAAGCGGATAACGGTGTAAAAATTGCAGCGAAACTCGTCGTCGAGGTCGTTGGCGTATCGCAGGAAGAAGCCGAAGACTTACTAGAGAAGACACACAATTTCTGCCCGTACTCAAAAGCGACACGTGGCAACATTGATGTTGATCTTTCTGTTAAAGTCGTCGATTCACTATAAGCATAATCGACGAATCATAAGGAGGGTTTTCCATGGCACCGAAAGAAACCGATCGTCCAAATGAAGAGTTTGAAGATGAACGGGATCGTCTGTCGGATAAAGAACGGAAACTGACAGAGGAGCAACAAAAGGAAATCCTAAAAGGAAAAGACGAAATGCCAGATGATACGGTTTCTCCACGAGATCGCGGAGAAGATCCGATTTAAATCAAACAACTTGGGGGATGAATCACATGTCTAAAAAAGTAGCAGTCGTACTCGCCGATCATTTTGAAGATGTAGAATTCACAGGACCGGTTGATGCATTAAAAGAAGCAGGGCACGAGATCACTGTCATTGGTGCTAAAAAAGGTGCAGAACTCGTCGGCAAACAGGAAGAGGCAAAAGTAAATGTTGATCTCTCGATTGATGAGACTTCAGCAGCAGACTACGATGCTCTCCTGATTCCAGGCGGTTTTTCACCAGATTTACTTCGAGAAGACGAGCGTTTTGTCTCATTCGTCGAAGAATTCGATATGTCGAAAAAACCAATTTTCTCGATCTGCCATGGACCACAATTGATGATTAATGCAAAAATCGTCAAAGGAAGAAAAATGACAGGTTATAAATCAATTCGAATTGATTTAGAAAATGCTGGTGTGGACTTTGCAGATGAAGAAGTCATCGTCGACGATAATTTCGTCTCAAGTCGTCAACCAGATGACATTCCTGCGTTCAATCGGGAAATTGTAGCTAAACTCGGCTAATACCATGAAACGAAAAATCAGCACTGCGCTATCGCAGTGCTGATTTTTTATAGATTTTCTGGATAATCACAGAGTTCTGTAATGACGCCGTGTGAATGCCGGGGATTCATATAAATCAGTCGTCGCCCGAACGGCGTCGTTCGATACGTATCTTCTAAAAATGTTAATCCTTGTTGTTTTGCTTCTTCAATCGCTTGATCTAAATCCTCTACACGATAAGCAATGTGATGGACACCTTTCCCGCGTTGTTTCAAAAAACGTGCGATTGGACTATCCGGACTTGTTGGCGTTAACAACTCGATGTGCGCATCATCGAACTCGATGACCGCAATATTGGAAGCGACACCTGGCGCAGGATTCGAGTACTCTTTTGTTAAGGTTCCTCCAAGTACGTTTGTATAAAATGAAATGGCTTCCTGCATGTCGCGAACGGCAATTCCAGTGTGGTCTAATTTCATATGACATCCTCCTTCTGTTCGCTTCAGTTTCCCAAAAACACTCCAAAGTTGCAACGATGAGTTACCTTCCAAATGTTTCTATTACATAGAAGAGGAAAGATTTATTTAAATTGAAATATCACTGAAATATTATGGAAGAGGAATGAATGCTATAATCAAAAACGTTCTTATAAAAAAGAAAAAAGATTACAGAATTTAAATTTAACTTAAATATTCTACGATAAATCATAAAACATATACTACAGAAAAAGAGGGAATACTACATGAAAAAAACGTTCGCGTCGCTCATCGTTTCCGCACTGGTTCTTTCATCAGCACCTCATTTTGCAGCAGCAGACGATTTAAGTGAACAGAAAGCCAAAAACGAACAACAGCAACAAGACAATGCTAAAAAGCAAAAAAACTTAGAGTCTTCTGTTAATCAAGAAGGTAAAAAAATCTCTAAAACACAACAAGAAGTCAATCGACTAGACGAAGCGTTGAACGAAAAAATCTTTGCTGTCGAAACAAAAGATCGTCAAATCAAAGCAACAGAACGTGAAATCGTTGAGCTTGGAAAAGAAATCGAGAAATATAAAGCGAAACTAAAACGCCAAGAAAAACTACTCGGTGATCGTCTTCGTGTCATGCAAGAGAATGATGGAAACTCAATTAAATGGGAAGAAGTCATCTTTGGCGCTAAAAACGTTGGTGACCTCGTAAGCCGTGTCATGGCAGGGAAATCCATTTCAAAACAAGATGATAAAATGATCACGGATTACCAAAATACGCAAAAACAATTAGCGGATGCGCAACAAAAAGTAAAAGAAAAGAAAGCGCAGTTGGTCGTTGAGAAAAAAGAATTAAAACGTCAACAAGCGGATCTTGAATCACAATTAAAAGAGCGGAACAAACGCTTAAAAGAACTACGTAAGAAAAAAGAAAAGTTCGAAACACAATTGATGGATGCAAAAGAAGTCCAGCAAATTTTGATCGCTCAAGAAAAAGCGATTGCAGCTGAAAAAGCAGCGCGTGAACGTGAAGCACGAATCGAAAAAGAACGTCAAGCTCAAGCGGCACGTGAAGCAAAAGCACGAGCAGAAGCTGAAGCAGCTCAAGCAGCAGCTCAAAAAGAAGCGGAACAACAAGCCGCTAAAGAAGCAGCAGCTCAGCAAGCAGCACAAGAGAAGGCAGCGCAATCAGCAAAACCTTCTGGTTCGACGAAACAATCGGCACCAAAACCATCTACACCAGCACCAACTGCGCCAGCACCGTCAGCTCCTGCGACACCTAAACCGTCACCATCATCAGGCGGACTCTTCATTCATCCAACTGCTGGTGCTGTGACACAAGGGTATGGTTCTGCAGGCGGAGAAAACGGTTATACGTTCCATAACGGGATTGACTTCGGTGGTCCAGTTGGCACGCCGATCGTTGCAGCTGCAACTGGTACAGTCATTACAGCATCAGGTGGCGGCCCTTACGGAAATCACATCATGATTGCTCACCAATTGAACGGGAAGACATATACGACAGTCTATGCACATATGAGTTCATTGAACGCTAGTGCAGGTCAACGCGTCAGCCAAGGTCAACAAATCGGTACACGTGGTAGCACAGGAAACTCAACAGGTCCACACTTGCACTTCGAAATTCACGTTGGTGGATACAGCTACAGTGCAACAGGTCCAGCTAACTCAGTAAATCCAATGACTATGTTTTAAACAGTGAAGAATCGTTGCATATGCAACGATTCTTTTTTTTATATTTGATAAGAAATATATATATTACAAAAAAACGTTTTCACTTGAAATGTAAATGAAATTTTTTTGAAACGATTAGGGTGCTATAATCTATTTCAGATATGAGAGAAACTTGAATACTATAATAAAAAATGAAAATACATAAGTGAGGAAAACGATATATGCTAAAAAAACTAATTTCTACCATTGTTTTAGGGGCATTACTTACAACAGGTACACAACCGATCGCGGCAGCAACGATTAAAGAAAAAAAGGCAGAAAATGCCGCTGAACAACGTAAATTAGAAAAAGAGATTAAAAAGCAAGAAGCTAAAATTTCAAAAGAACAACGTCAAATCAATCGAATCGACGCAGCGATTAACGAAAAGATTTTCCAAGTTTCCGAAAAAAATAAACAAATTAAACAGTTAAGCAATCGAATCGATGAGTTAAAGGCAGACATCGTTCGTTACGAGGAGATGCTACAGAAGCAGGAAGAACTTCTCGGTGATCGTTTACGTGTTTTCCAAGAAAACGATGGAAACTCGATTAAGTGGGAAGAAGTCATTTTTGGATCAAAGGATTTAGGTGATTTATTCAGCCGAGTCATGGCGGGTAAAAAGATTGCTGAACAAGATGATAAAATGATTTCAGATTACATCGCGACACAAAAAAAATTAGCAGAAGCAAAACAAGCACTCGTTGAGAAAAAAGCGGAGCAAATGCAAGAAAAGAAAGTATTGCTTGAACAAAAAAAAGCGTTGAAAGCTCAAATGAAAGAGCGTAGTGCTACACTCAAAAAATTACGAAAAGGGAAGACGAAGTTTACGACAGAACTGTTAGACGCAAAAGAACTGCAAGCGACTCTCGAAGCGCAAGAACGTGCGATTGCGGCAGCGAAGGCAGCGGCTAAAGCAGCGGCTGAAAAAGCAGCAGCAGAGAAAGCGGCAGCTGAAAAAGCTGCTAAAGCAAGTGCTCAAGCAGCAAAACAAGCCAATAAGAATACAGAATCAACAAGTTCAGATACAACACCAATCGCTTCAGGTGGTGGGAAATTTGTCCGACCATCTTCTGGTGGGGTATCACAAGGGTTCGGACCAGCTAGTGGAGCAAACGGTTATACATTCCATAATGGCGTCGATTTCAAAGGTCCCGTCGGATCTCCGATCGTCGCAGCAGCAGCCGGAACCGTCATTACAGCATCAGGTGGTGGACCTTACGGAAACCACGTCATGATTTCGCATTTCTTGGATGGAAAAGTCTATACGACGGTTTACGCTCATATGAGCTCATTATCTGTTCATGCAGGACAAACGGTCTCTCAAGGTCAGCAAGTCGGAACACTTGGTAGTACAGGAAATTCAACAGGACCACACTTACATTTCGAACTACATGTCGGAGGTTATCAATATAGTGCTTCTTCTCCTCTGAATGCAGTGAATCCATTGGCATATCTGTAATCAAAAAACGGGCTTCGGCTCGTTTTTTTTTT
>NZ_LMPR01000004.1:102882-223701 GCF_001423925.1 Exiguobacterium sp. Leaf187
GAGGAATCCGGCTGAGAGGAAAACCAATCTGTTTTCGACCCTATTACCTGAACTGGATAATACCAGCGTAGGAAAGTTGAGCCGAACGGATACCGGAATGCGTGTATAACGCTTTCGTATAGCGTCGACTGCTTTTTTACAGCGGTCGACGCTTTTTTTGTCGGTCACGACTCCCTTACATTGCTCGATGGGAAGGTGAAAAGAACATGAAACATGTACTGACGATTGCAGGATCCGACTCCGGTGGTGGAGCTGGGATTCAAGCAGATTTAAAAACCTTTTCGGCTTTAGGCGTTTATGGAATGAGCGTCCTGACAGCTGTCACGGCGCAAAATACACTGGGTGTTCAAGCGGTGGAAGAGTTATCTCCAGAAATCGTAGATGCCCAGTTAACGTCGATTTTCTCAGACATTCGTGTCGATGCGATCAAAATCGGAATGGTCTCGAATGCGCAGACGATTCGTGTCATTGCTACACATCTCCGCAAACAGACAGTTCCGATCATATTAGATCCCGTCATGGTCGCTAAAGGGGGACATGCCTTATTACGGACGGAAGCCGAACAAGCATTGATTTCGGAGCTTTTACCGCTTGCGACACTCGTCACACCAAATTTACCGGAAGCGGAGCGTTTAACAGGACGATCGGTCACCAATCTAGATGAAATGCGACTGGCGATGCATCAATTAGCTACACAGACAGGGGCAGTATTACTAAAAGGTGGACATCTCTCAGGAGCTGCGACGGATTTGTTGTTTGATGGGGAAGTAGAACACCGCTTCACATCGGAACGGTTAGACAATCAACATACTCATGGAACTGGTTGTACCTTATCTGCGGCGATTGCGGCGCGGATGGCGCTTGGAGAAGATTTGACAGATAGTGTAAGACAAGCAAAGAGCTATGTCACGGAGGCGATTCGTCATGGATTTGCTCTCGGACAAGGTATTGGACCGACACATCATTTTCATTCACTTTGGAGGGATACACATGTTTACGACCATTCTTGAACACAAACCACTCATTCACCATCTGACGAACACGGTAACGATCAACGACTGCGCAAACGTCACACTCGCTGTTGGAGCATCACCCGTCATGGCGGAAGACATTCGCGAAGTAGAAGAGATGGTTAGACTCGCGCAAGCCCTTGTCTTAAACATTGGTACGATCGATGCAGACATGCAAGCAGCTCAACGACTTGCAGCCGGTGAAGCGGGACGTTTGAATGTCCCGATCGTTCTTGATCCAGTTGGAGCAGGGGCAACGACATTACGTACTGCCTTTTCTAAAGAACTCATTAATCTCGGGTGTACGGTCATCAAAGGAAATACTTCTGAAATCAAGACGTTACTTGGGGAAGACGGACGAACTAAGGGAGTCGATGCTGCGGGAGATGCAATGATGGATCGAGAAAGTATTCGTGCATTCGCTCGCAAACACAAATCTGTCCTCGTCGTGACAGGTCCGAACGACTATATCACGGATGGAACGCGCGAAATGGAATTACATGTAGGAACACCTCGTCTAGGAGACATCACGGGTACGGGCTGTATGACGGCTTCCTTGATTGCGAGCTTCCTCGGCGCAGGATATACGGCGTTTGAGGCGGCTGTTCACGGAACATTCGTCATGGGAAAAGCAGGAGAACAAGCAGTCTCTGCGCAAGGTCTTGGTGATTTTAAACGAGAATTGTTCAATGCGATCAGCCTCATGACGGAGCAAGAACTGGTGGAGGTGACAGAACGTGTCAATTGATTACTCCATCTATGCAGTGACGGATCGTCGTTACCATCCTGGCGTCGCGATCGAGACGGTCGTTGAGGAAGCTGTTTTAGGTGGTGCGACGATCGTGCAACTACGAGAAAAAACCGCACAAGGAAAGGAATTCTACGATCAGGCAGTTCGGTTGAAGAGACTGACGGATCGACACGACATTCCTTTGATCATCAATGACCGGATCGATATCGCGTTACTCGTCGGAGCTGGTTTGCATATCGGACAAGAAGACATTCCTTTAACCGCAGCACGTCGCCTTTTACCAGATGCTGTAATTGGTGTGTCGGTAGCCACTGTTGCACAAGCGATTGAAGCAGAACGAGACGGAGCCTCTTATTTAGGCGTGGGATCTCTATTTGCGACGTCATCCAAAGCGGACGCTGATTCCATGTCGCATACGATGCTTCAGGCGATTCGGGAAGCCGTACGATTACCTCTAATCGGTATTGGTGGAATCACAGCAACAAATGTCTCCACCCTTCCCATCCCGCTAGAAGGGTACGCCGTCATTTCAGAAATTTTCGCTAAAGAAGATCGGCAACTCGCTGCGCAGCAAATGACAGATGCTGTGCGAGAATGGCATCAATCACTTCAGAACAGGGTATAATCCGTTCAGAGGTGATTGTATTGAAATGGCAGACGATCCGTTTTCGCGGCTATTGGATTCGATATCGGTTAGAACCACAAATCATTCGAGTCGATAATCAGGGGATCTACCATCTAGGAAAAGTCTTATTTCCGCGTCCTAATCGTATATCTTATGAGATGGCCCTTTTATTGAAAGAAAAGTATGAAAGACGCTACAAACGTCCGTTGTATATTAAAACGAGCTCGATTGCGACGGAAATTTGGGGACATACTCATTTAGACATCTATTACCGGGTACTTCTTCGTCTACCGATTCCGACTCGGCTACGACAGCGCTATTCGAACCGATTAGAGAGTACGAAAATCATTGATATCGGCGTACGCGCTGTCGATCAAAATCGAATCGTCTGGGATATCGGAGATTATGTTGGAGGATGGTTCGTATTTTGGCTCATTCGTAGGCGCATGCGCTAAACTTGCAATGTTCTGTTTTCCCATGGTGCAATATAGGTAAAAACGAGGTGACGGACATGGATATTCCCCGTTGTGAAACGATTGCGATTGACGAACAACGTGCGTCTGAAATCGGACAAGTCGTGGATACGATCCCAACACTTGAAATCGGAAAGCTATTTAAGATTCTTTCGGATGCGACACGACTGCGAATCGTTTATGCGTTGACGATTGAAGAAGAACTATGCGTTTGTGATGTCTCAGCCTCTGTCGACTGTTCGATTGCGACGGCGTCTCACCATCTTCGGTCTTTGTTGAAACAAGGACTCGTCAAGTTCCGAAAAGAAGGCAAAGTCGTCTATTATTCCCTGGATGATCATCATGTCTCATCGCTTGTGCATATGGCTATGGAACATGTGCATGAGGGAAAAGCAGTACGTGAATGATTCTTTAGAATAACGAAAAGCGTAGCTATTGCTGCGCTTTTTTTGTTCATCTCGGATCGTTTTCCTAGGACAAGCATCGACCTCGTCCTGTCAATCAAGATGACGCCTCTATAATCTGAAGAGGCTGACTCGAAAAAAGAATAACTCATCTTTTCAGACCCTTTCCTCAGGCGAGACACAAGCTGGCTTTCTTGCTTCATTCCAGCAGAAAAGCAGGTCTCGTTCGTCTCTGATAGCGCAAAATCGCGCTTGTTCCTGTAGAAGTGGCGTGTGACGCGTCATTCTTTTTGTTACGAGATAAGGGTGGCAGAATGATGATCTGCCACCCTTATCTTTGTAAAGACTGACTTTTGAGTCAGCTCCTTTTTGTTTATTCTTGTGCTGATTTCTCTGATATGGCAGGAACGAAGCGATGGAAGAAAAAAATCGTTGCACTAATCATCAAAAAGGACAGAATTGACAGGCCGAGGCACATCCATTTATATGTAGCAATTAACGCATCCGATTGTTGTAATTTTGCCTGAAGCGTTCGATATAAATCATCTTTTACACGTGATAAGTCTTCAAGGATCGTCTGAGTCGTTTGAGTCGATTGTCTGGCGAGACGTTTTGCTGCTGCTGGACTTTGGCGTTCATATACGACGAAAACCCGTTCGATTTCTGACTCCCAGACATTGTTGCGACGAAGAAGATCTTTAATTGTTCCTGGAGTAGTCGAAGATTGATTCAGACTATTACGTAAGTCATGAATTTTCGAAGTCGAAAAATAATATTGTTCAATATAACGATTATCTTCGTACAATAAGAGGCCGCGGACTGCGTTTGCTCGATCTCGATTATGTTCAACCAACTGATCGACTTGATTAATTAACGGTATATCATGATCCTTCATCTGCGCTGTCATCGCCGCAATTGTCCGATAACCAGATAAGGCATAAATGATTGGTATAGAGGCAAATAAACTGATCAAAAGAATCAGCAGAACACGCTGACGCCATAGTGAGTGCATGCAATCATTCCTTTAAATAAAAAGACATGTCATTAGCTTAACTACTATTACAAGAAAAGTGAAGCCTGTCTATTTTTTGAATAGGGATAGGAAAGTAAGAAGTCAGTATTCTGAATAAAAAAGCAGGAAAGCTAGTGCAATCCGAGAAGCTGTTTTATGTAGAAGAAAAAGCGCAGCTTGGCTGCGCTTGGTTAAAACGAATAGGAATGTTCCTTATAGTTTCCGAAAACCGTATGAATTTCTGAGAATGTAACGAATGCATTTGGCTCAACGGAAGAGACGATCTCTTGCAAACGGACGATTTCATTATTTTGAACGACGACATAGACCATTTTTTTCGTTCGGTTGGAATATCCTCCACGTGCATCGAGAATCGTGACACCACGACCGAGTTCTTTTGTAATGACTTCATTGATTTCATCTGCTTTCTCACAAATGATGATACATTGCTTAGAAGCAGAATAGAAACTGTAAACCGTCTGAAGGGCTTTGGCGCGAACGAAGCTCATGATGAGCGCGTACATAACGTGTTTTAAGTCAAACACCCACCAAACAAGGATGTAGATGACAAGATCTTGCATCAGAAATATGCGAGGAAGTGGCCAGTTATGAAAACGAGCGAAGAAAAATTTTCCAAGAATATCAAGCCCTCCAGTTGAAGCACCACCGAAGAATATCAATGCCATCGCAAGTCCAGAGACTAGACCGGCAAAGATGGAGGCGACGAGCGGATCATTTAAAGATTCCGGAACAATTTGAGTCGGAATCCAGTCGATTAAAAAAGAGGAAGCAACGACGATGATGCCGGATAAGAACATGAACCGTTTACGCAGAAAACGAAAACCTAAAAGGAAGAGTGGGATGTTTAAAAGCAATTGCGTTAAACCGATTGGCGTGTGGAAGAGCTCTTGGATGATGAGTGTGATCCCCATGATACCGCCTGATCCGATATCATTTGGAGATAGTAGTAAACTGATGTAAAGGGAATAAAGCAATGTACCGATGATTAAAAAACTAATTTTTTCAACTCTCTTTTTCTGTGGGTGTGTTGTAGTCATGGCAATATGATGAGTGACCTCATGCTCCTCCTTCTGTGAGTATCTGCCTGCAAGAGTACGCCCATATGCATAAAATTTCAACCCTTCTTATGAAAAAAGATGAAAAAGGGTACGTTTTTTTAGGAAGGTGATGAAAATGAAAAAAACGTTCTTGCTTATTGGTTGTATTTGTTTAGTAATACTAATTGGTATTCGCATTTTTCAACCATCGGATGAAGAAAATCGAACGTCTATTTGGCATGATGGAGATCTCGTAGCGAGACAAGTGGGTGCTTCGATGATGAATACGGTAGCGGTTCGTCAATTAGCCGAACAACTTCCGTTCTCATCAGATTTAAAACAGGTAGATGTCGAAGGGGAATCGTTGCGGCTTGTTTATGAGGTTACAGGAAAAGAGCGACAAGCCTGGATTGGTACCGATACTGGAACACTACAAGTGAATCAGGATTTTTTGAAAGCTCGGTTATCTAAAGTGCTGATGCATCATACACTTGTTTTATTTTCAACGATTCCTGATTTGACCGATCTCGAAATTTACTACACGGATCCGTATTCAGGTGCAGATTTTACGATGGACCGGAAAACATTCGACGCCTACACTCCGACCGATATTGAACGAGCTACTTCCTCTTCTAGACGCTTTAATCGGGTCGTCATTGATGGTTATGTGCTCGATGCATCAAGGCGAAATACTTTCTTTGAACGCTTCGCATCACGACTACGAATTCAAACTAATTAGTTGTATAAAGCAAGAAAAGGCATTTTTCACAATCTCGACACAATGATATCGTTTACATCTCGTTCTTTTATAAAAACGATAAAACAGGTCTATTCAATACTTGAACATCTTTTAAGATGGAAGTATGATAATAAATGAACAAACATTGTGAAGTGTTGAACAAAAGAAAGAGAGGTTTCTACGATGAACGAGGTAGAAGCATTAGAAGGATTACGGAATAAAGCAATCAAGTCGACGCGCATGCTACAAATGCGTCCTCTCGAGTACTTAGTTCGTGCCATGCTAGCAGGGATTTTCATTGGATTTGCAATTATTTTTACCTTAAAAGCAATTAACGGTCTATATATGGCGGAGTCACCTGTTGCGACACTTGTTGGTGGACTGACCTTCGGAGTGGCACTCGTCCTGATCGTTTACGGTGGGGCAGAGCTATTCACAGGAAATACGATGTATTTCACGACGGCGACGATGCGCGGCTATACGACGAAGATGGATACGATGAAGGTCTGGTTGATCTGTCTGATTGGAAATGGACTTGGAGGATTAGCATTTGCGCTACTCTTTTCTCAAACAGGAATCATCCAAGAGCTTGGTATGAACAACTGGTTATTTTCTGTCTCAGAAACGAAGATCCACCATACGACGTGGGAAATCTTCACACGAGCTATCTTCTGTAACTGGATGGTCTGTTTAGCGATTTTCATTCCAAAGAACATGAAGAATGAGTTGGCGCAGATCATGATGATGATGGTACTGGTCGCAGTCTTCTTCGCATCTGGATTTGATCACGTCATCGCCAATATGGCCTTGTTCTCCATTGCGTTAGTCGTACCACATCCGGATACGATCACATTTGCCGGAGCGATGCATAACCTGTTGCCAGCTTTAGCTGGAAACATCATTGGTGGAGCAGTCTTCATGGGAATGATCTATACGTGGCTGAATAAAGAAAAATTAGAAGTAGATGAATCACGTCAATCCACGACACCTGTTCATATTGCTTCGAAACAAAATGCATAATCAAAAAGCAGCTGTCGCGACAGCTGCTTTTTTCATTCATTCCATATGTTGAAAGCGATCGACGTCTGCAGCCAGTTCTTCGTAAATCGTCTCGACGATTTGTGCATCATCGAAGAGCCCGAGGACGTTATCGTCCGGTAAGGCGTCAACAGGAGACGTAAAGTACAGAACGGCCGTCAATAACAATTGTTCCTGCTCCGCATGCATTTCGAATTTTTTCTGATAGAGAGCACGAAGCATTTCAAGCAGTTGTTTTAATTGAAAATAAAGGACGAGTTCTGCCTCGCGTTCGATGTCCGAGCTTTCTGTAGACGCGATATCTTGCGTCAAGTGCGCAAGTCCGATTTCTGCTCGAACTAACAATTCTTGCTGTGCTTTTTCATCACCAACGAGGTCGAGTGCCTGTCGGTGAAAATACGTATAAGCCGATTTAAAATCGCCGGGTGTGAATTCCATGGTGATGCCTCCTTCTCTTCTCTTTCTAGTTTCGCCTTATTTCTTGCAAAATTGCAACTATTTCGTGAAAATAAAGATACAAGAAAGGGGATTACATAATGCCGACACAAGCAGAATTACAACAATACGCGTCTTTAGCCGTGCGTACGGGAATTAATCTACAACCAGGACAACAACTCGAGGTGCGTGCAGGAATCGAAAATTTGCCGCTCGTTCGTGAAATCACGCGTGTCGCCTACGAAGTAGGAGCTACGCAAGTATATGTACAATGGTCAGATGATGAGATGACGAAAATCCGTTATTTCGATGCACCGGAAGAGTCGTTTGATACGTTCCCGGATTGGTTAAAAGCACGTTACGACCAACTGGCAGAAGAAAAGACAGCGTTCTTATCGGTCGTCAGTGAAGATCCAGATTTATTGAATGGCGTGGACTCGAGCCGAATCGCACGTGCGAATAAAGCAGCCGGTGTCGCTCTTGCTAATTGGCGGAAGTTCGTCATGAGTGACAATGTCAGCTGGTGTGTCGTAGCAGCACCTTCTGAAAGCTGGGCGAAGAAAGTATTCCCTGATTCAGAGAATGCTGTTGAAGAGCTCTGGTCAGCTATTTTAAAGGCTACACGTGCCGATCAAGCGGATCCGGTCGCTGCATGGGCGGATCATGATCAGAATCTGCGTTCAAAAGCAAAATTCCTGACAGAGAAGAAATACAAAACATTGCACTACACAGCTCCAGGAACAGAATTATCAATCGAATTACCAGAACGTCATGTTTGGTTAGGTGGCGGTGGTCCGAATGCAGATGGTGTTGATTTCATCGCGAATCTGCCGACAGAAGAAGTGTTCACGTTACCGAAAAAGACAGGAGTCAACGGACACGTCTCGAGCACAAAACCGCTTAGCTATAGTGGGAACTTGATTGATGAGTTCACACTCTGGTTCGAGAACGGAAAAATCGTTAAAGCGGAAGCGAAACAGGGTCAAGAAGCATTAGATGACTTGATTTCACTTGATGAAGGTGCACGTTATCTTGGAGAAGTTGCGCTCGTGCCACACCGTTCGCCGATTTCTGACTCGGGTATCCTATTCTATAATACATTGTTTGATGAAAATGCTTCATGCCACTTAGCGATTGGTCGTGCGTACTCGACGTGTCTCGAAAATGGTCCTAGCCTTTCAGCAGAAGAACTAGAAGCACAAGGCGCGAACGACTCGATGACGCATGTCGACTTCATGATTGGATCAGCGGATCTATCGATTGAAGGAGAACTTGCAGACGGAACGCGTGAATCAGTCATGCGTGACGGAAACTGGTCAATCTAAACGAACAAAAAGGTGAGTCCGAATACGGAGCTCACCTTTTCTTGTAAGATTCTTGTTATGCTTCTTCACCGATAATTTTCACTTCTGTCTCAAGTAAGATACCGAATTTTTCTTGAACCGTTTCTTGGACATGACGAATGAGCGCGATATAGTCGGATGCAGAGGCATTCTCGACGTTGACGATGAAACCAGCGTGTTTCTTGGACACTTCAGCGCCACCGATGCGTGTTCCCTGTAAGTTGCTATCTTGAATCAGCTTCCCTGCAAAATAGCCTTCTGGACGTTTAAAGACGCTACCACAAGAAGGGTACTCGAGTGGTTGTTTCGTTTCTCGCTTATGCGTCAAATCATCCATGACTTCCTTGATTAGTGCTGGGTCACCCTCTGTTAAGGCAAATCGACCTTCGAGGATGATGTATTCTTTCTTCGAGAAGCAACTTGTCCGGTATCCCAGTTCGAGTTCATCATGCGAAATGTTCAACAGTTCTCCTTGTCGTGTCAATACAGTAGCGCTATGGAGGCAATCCTTGACTTCACCACCGTATGCTCCCGCATTCATGATCAATGCGCCACCAATCGTTCCTGGAATCCCACAAGCGAATTCAAGACCGCTGAGCTGATGCGCGTAAGCTACACGAGACGCTTCGATGATTGCTGCACCACTTTGAGCAACGAGTTCATGTCCTTCAACCGAGATATCGGTTAACTTCTCAAAGGAGAGGACAATGCCGCGGATGCCGCCGTCACGTACGACAAGATTCGATCCGTTTCCAAGCAACGTCAAGGGAATACCTTGTTCGTAAGCATATCGGACGACAAAAGCCGTTTCTTCATAAGAGGTTGGAATGATGAATAAATCCGCGATTCCTCCCATTTTTGTATACGTATGATATTTTAAAGGTTCATTGATTAGTACGGACTCTTTTGAAATGCCTTCATACAGTCCCGTCATTACTTGTTCAGTCATTATGGTCTCAGTCCTTTTCATGAATTCCTACCAGCGCTCATGCGCTCAAAATATATTTTAACATTAATCGTGCGGTCGTTGTTCAACATACTGTTCCCAAAATACCGACTTATGCCGGGAATTGCAAGCACTAGGGAGTGAATGTCATCGATTAGTAATGAAAAATGTCACAAGGAAAGCAGAGTCAGGAAGAGGAATGAAGCGAAAAGAACTCGGGAAAAGAGAAGTATAGAAGGAGGCGATGACGATGGAAAGTGAACGTTTATGGATGCGACCGTTCGAAGAAGAGGATTTCAGTTTT
Organism: Exiguobacterium sp. Leaf187; assembly: GCF_001423925.1. NCBI lineage: Bacteria > Bacillati > Bacillota > Bacilli > Caryophanales > Exiguobacterium > Exiguobacterium sp. Leaf187. The sequence continues at coordinate 113,021 of NZ_LMPR01000004.1, forward strand.
TATAAGTCGCTTGTCCAAAATGAGCAAGTCATGCGTTATATCAATGGAGGTACTGCCCTGAGTGAAGATGAAGCACGAGAGTGGTTCGAACGGCAATTGGAGCGATACTCGGATGAGCGACAAACTGGTTTTTTGCTGTTATTCAAAAAAGAAACGAATGAACCGATTGGTTTCGCCGGATTATTGATGCAGGAAGTGGATGGAATTGAAGAATTAGAAGTCGGTTATTGGCTCGAACCGAAGCACTGGAAAGTCGGTTATGGTCGTGAAGCAGCGAAACAACTAATGATGGAGGCGTTCAACCGAGGGCATGATCGAATCATCTCGATCATTCATCCCGATAATCATGCTTCGCAAAATGTCGCTCGCGTAAACGGGCTGAACTGGGAAAAAGATACGGTGTTTAGAGGCATTCCTGTCACGATTTACGCTGGACAACTATCACGACTTTGTCGTAACTAAAGAGGAGAGTTTTTATGTACGAATTTAACTTCGCGTCTTTTCACTCCATGACACCTGATACCTTATATGCACTTTTGAAATTACGGACGGATATCTTCGTCGTCGAGCAGGAGTGCGCGTATCCGGAGCTAGATGATCAAGATCAACAAGCGACACACCTAATCGTCCGGAGTGAGAGTGGTCAAATCGTCGGATGTCTTCGGATGTACGATCACCCGACAAAAGGAGTCGCGATTGGACGGGTAGCCGTTCATCGTGCACACCGGTCGGTTGGGTTAGCGAGACAAATGATGGAGAAAGCGATGGTTCATTTGCAGAAAGAAGCTGCGATCTACTTACAGGCACAAGCACACCTAGAAGGGTTTTACGGATCGTTTGGTTTCGAAACCGTATCCGACCCTTATTTAGAAGATGATATTCCACATGTGGACATGCAGTTTCACGCAAAGGATTCAAAAAAAGACTTCACGTCGACGATCGATGAACCGATGAATAAGTAGAATGAACTTTTTCGGAGGTGGATCAGTCATGAAGAAAGTGCTGGTCATTTTCGCTCTTAGTCTAATTGGTATCCTATCTTTAGGAGTCGGTATTTCGTATGCTCAATTGCAGGGGAACTATCGTGACTCTGAAAAAGAGTTGATGACGATTTTAGAGCGGCAACATGATTTATCAGCTTCCTCCTTTCTTGAAGTGCGCGCATCATTCTCTTTACGACATCGACAAATCATACACGTTCGACTTCGGGGTGAACCTGCCATCACATATGAGTTCATTCAGCCAAAGGATGAAATCGAATACCTGGGGTCTGTCGGAACAAGTGTTGAAAAGACAGGAAAACAAGATGCCGTCTTTCGAAACGCTCATTTAAAAGTCGGTAAAAAATAAAAAATGGAGGATCTTCCTGAAACGACGGAAGATTCTCCATTTTTTGCTTTCAAGACGATAGGATATTGCGTACACTACGAAGAGATACTGGAATGAGGAGGTCGAGGGAATCATGTGGAAACCCTTTATAAAAAATCAATCAATTGCACCGGCGTTACAAGCCTTCCGGGAACTTGACATCGAAATGTTTTGGACACATGTTGCCCAACTGAACGATGCGGAACAACAGGCCTTACAATTCATTAAGCGGGCGCTAGAGCAGGATTCACCTGCTCATTTAAAAATAGCGCTTGAAATGAAACAACCACTCGTCGAAGTCGATCGTCTGTTTCAAACACTCGTCACGTGTCAAAATCGTCAGCAGTTACTCGAAATGCTGCTAGCATACGGTCTAGACGTCAATCAAGTCTATACACTTGAAGGGCATCGATCGATCGTCCGCCAACCCCTTCACTTTCCGGTAGGTCTATATGCGGCGCGCCATTCCGAGTTGTGGGCACTTGTTGCTGAAAAGCTGGACTTTACTTATACGATGCATCTTCAACGCAGTGATCAATTCATGGAGACGCATGAATTGAATCTACTTGATCTCGTCTTATTGCTCGATATCGAAGAGGAGTTGACGGTTCGAGTGCTGGATCAGCTGTGCGAATGCAAGGCGACCGTTGGACTTGCAGAACGATTACAACGTCCCGCTTCACCATTGTTACTAAAGACGATTGAGGCGGATGCCTATCTAGCAACGTTTGTTTATGCTAAACATTATTTCCCGTTTTATGCGCTGATCGGACGACAAACCGTACTGTTCCAATCTTTATTGAACCGTGTGATGCAAGCGTCCATTGCTTCTGAAATGATTGAAGATGCCTTGCTTGCTTTTCATAATCACCAACCTGGACTTGCCTTGACATGGGGAGATGCCTATATCGAACAGTTGTACGAGATGGGGCTAGTGCTTCGTAAAACGGGTCATGTTGATTTTCGGGAAATGGATGCGGAGTATGTGTTACCTGAATACGATGAAGTGATTGAACGATTACGTGGTTAACGATTTATTTTGAACTTGAAACGTATGCCAATGAGAAAAAAGTTGGATATCGCAAAATGTACTTTTTTGGTATAGTCTCAACACATCTAAGTTTGTGGAATGAAAAATGGTTTCGAACGTCTTGATGTTTGCTTTACACAATTTGGCTTGAAAGGTATCTAAAATTCGCCGACCGTAACCTTGATATTTCAACTCGGGCAAACACGTGATTTCAAGGAGACGAATCGTACGACCATATTTTTGATAGAGCAGTGTACCGATCACTAATTGTTGGTCGTATATTAAATAAGGTGATGTGTTTGAATGGCTGAATTGTTCATAATGTTCTTGATGATATGGAAAAAGATGATCACATCCTTTTATAGAGTGATTTCGAAGAGTGAGGTATAATTCTTGATTACGGGCATGTATAGGTTGAAAGCGTAAAGATGATACACGGTCATTTGAAATTCCGATTAAGCGAAATTGTTCAGCAGAAAGTGTATATCCGAGTGTTTTCCAAACCGATGATAGCGCACCATCTTGAGGCGGAACGACCTGTACTTTAATTTGTTGGGCACCTTGACGAACAAGATACTCATGTAAGTGTTTCGCAAGAAGGTGAAATGCGGAGATATTTGAGTAGGCACCGTTCATCAGACAAGTCATTTCATTTGAAATACGATAACCAAGAGTCGCATAGACTAGATCATGTTTGAGATAAACGAATTGATGACCTTCAAGTAATTGAAAAAAAGGAATGTCGTGTGCCCATTGATTATGTTGTAATAGTTGGTGAACATGTCGTTTTTGATTCCGTGACAGTTGATTATAATGTACGATAGACAAAATCATAGTCCTCCTTTAATTATATGAAGTTTATTCACCTATTATTTTACAGTAAATTAAAGGTATTTATATATTGTTTTTGAAACGGAAAGTAGATGGATTATTTAAGAAAATGAGGTTAATTGATTATGAAATATCTTTGGGGCGTGATTGGATTAACACTCTTTTTACTTCTCGCGGATGCGACAGTAGGAGAAGCAAAGGATTATGACGAGCCTGATATCAGTATGTCTACGACATACGGCGATTATGGAGCACAAAGTCATATTATCGTCGATCGAAAAGAACCGATCTATGAAGGATTCGATTCACCGAACGACATGGCATTCCTATTCGCTTGTATTGCATTACTCGCAACAGTTGGACTTGGCATCGTCAATGCCTCCGATTGAAATGAATCTGACTAATAAAAGGCAAGTGACGAATCCATCGTCACTTGCCTTTTATTGTCTACTATGTGTGATCAAGAAGAATCTACTCTTAGAAATGAATTCGTTTTTTTCGACCAACGCGTGCCATTCGTTCGTGTTCTTGTTCGAGTCCGGCTCGTTCGAGGAGATCGAGGTAATAGCGAAACGGAGTCGAGCGATGCGAAAAATATGGGATATATTCAGTGAAAAGCATCGTCTCAGCTCGATCTAACGCGCGTAGGGAAATGAGAGCATGTAGCTCTGCGAAACGAATTTCTTGATAGGTGGATAAAGCGTCTGCATCAATCCGAACATGCGACTGTAGTTTTTTAGCATGCGCATTCAAGCAATGGATATATGCTTCTTGATGTTCGGGTTTCTCGCAATGGGCAAGTACGGCAAGCAAAAGGTCACTGCGCTCGGTATCGACGTCCATCGGAACCTTCAACGCTGTATAGAGGGCGCGTTCCATCCACTCGACACCATGACTATCATTTTTATAATAGCCGACTAATTCTTGAAAAAAATCGACTTGCGAGACTTTCAATAATCGAAACGGATCATTACTTAAAAATAAAGGTTCTTCCCCGGCAGCCGACGAAAGAAGAAAGAAAAATTCCTCAAAGGCAATCCGGGTTCCGTTTTTACGATGAGCGTAATGGCGTAAATGCTTCAACAGGCGTTTTGCGGTGATATACCAATTCTTTTGTTCGCGAAGCGGTACGATCGTATTTGGCTCAAGGTACTGGAGATCGTATGCTAATTGAATAAACCGTTCCGTCTGAGCAATCGTCTGTTCGACGGTCGGTTGTTCCTGTTCTTTTTGCAAGTCCTTATACTTCACGAACTGTGTCAACATGGCGTCGAACTCTTTCTCTTCGATGACTTGTCTCGGGAGTTGACGATAGATTTCGACGATGATATCGCGAAGGGTCGTATCGCCATATTGTTCTAGTAAGAGTCGCAGTTTCCGTATTCTCATGATCGCCCTCCTTCGCAAGAAAAGCACAGTACAACACTATTCAATTCCCGCTTTTTTCATAAACCGAACCTCTTCATTTGCGCTTTTTAGTCAGAGACGACTATCTTAAATAAGAAGACTCATTACAGAAGGGGACGATTACACATGAATGAAACCATTCAACATTTACTCAACCACCGGTCAATCCGGAAATTCAAACAACATCAATTAGACGAAGAGACGATTGAAACACTCATAAAAGCTGCACAAGCTGCCTCGACATCCTCTTATCAGCAAGCCTATGCGATCATCGGTGTCGAAGACGAAGGATTGAAACGACAATTAGTCGACGTTGCAAGTGGTCAACGATATGTGGCAGAAAACAGTTACTTCTTCGTCTTTTGTATGGATTACCACAAACATACGTTAGCGGCAGAACTAGCAGGAGGCGACGTGAGCCGGACGATCGAGACGACGGAAGCGCTTGTCGTAGGGGCTGTCGATGCGGGACTTGCCGCTCAAAATTTAGTCGTAGCTGCCGAGTCGCTCGGCTACGGAACGGTCTACATCGGTTCACTACGAAATGATGCTCGTCGTGTCAGCGAACTCTTACAACTTCCAGATCACGTCGTACCATTATTCGGAGTCGCGGTCGGTCTTCCGGATCAACAACCGGGTAAAAAACCCCGCCTTCCGATGGATGCGGTCTTCCACCGGAATACGTATACTGATGACGATACGATGCGTGAGTTACTGACAGGATACGAAGAGTCAACGTCATCGTATTACGGAGAACGGACCGGTGGTCAACGGACAGAAGGGTGGGTCAAACAGATGGCTGCCTCGATGCACGAACCGAAACGGACGTATCTCCGCGAGTTCTTGAAAGAGAAACAGATCGCAAAAGATTGATACGGAGGTATCTGAATGGCAGAACATCAACCACACCGCTCTCGCTTGGAGCGACGACGTATGCAGTTAGAAGAGCAAGCTAGACAAGAAGAAGAGCAGGCTAGGCAAGAAGAAGCTTTTTCGAAAGCGTACGCGCCGGACGAATCATTTTCTCAACAATCCTTTGAGAAGCAGCAAGAACCGGCTACGTATCATCGATATGTCGAAGAGCAACCGCGAGATCGAAAAAGTACATCGCGTCGTTCCGGGAGCGGCATGCTTAAACAGGTCGCACAGATGATCGGGGGTGCCGGATCACGGTTGTTTGCTAATCGGGAACGCTCGAGACGCCCGAGGAAGGCGGGGCGATCAGAGCAATCGGTACAGCAGAATCCTGACGTCTCTTCACGCGAAGCTCATCCTAAAAAAATCAAGAAAAAACGTCGTTTTAAACGAAAGCTTCTTGGACTATTTTTATTGTTGCTCATCGCATTCGTTCTTTTTGCTTCACAACCATTCACGTTCTTATTGATCGGTAGTGATGCACGACCTGGAGAGTCGTTGCGTGGATCACGTTCAGACTCCCTGTCGGTCATGCAATTCATTCCACTTTCTCGAACGATTCAACTGACGTCGATTCCTCGAGATACGTATACACCGATTTCCTGTGAGAATGGAATGAAGGATAAAATCACACATGCCTTTGCCTTCGGTGGAGAAGAATGTACGCAAGATGCTGTTTCGGGTCTACTCGATGAAGAGATCGATGGAAAGATCGTCATCTCCTTCGATAGTTTCATCGGATTAGTGGATCAAATCGGCGGAATCGACCTTGTCTCGACAGGAACATTCTCCGAGCAGGATGCGAGTGGGAAAGCAAATCAGTATTCATTCCAAAAAGGGAAGGAATATCATATGGATGGCGCGATGGCACTTGCCTATTCGAGACATCGAAAAACGGATAATGACGGAGCGCGCGCGAATCGTCAGTCGGAAGTCATCCAAGCCGTCGCGACACACTTGATGAAGCCGACTGGATGGTCGAAAATTCCAGCAGCGCACACGTATATGAAAGAAGAGATGAACCTTGATTTAAGTGTCCGCGAGATGGCGACGGCAGGGTTATCGATTGCCTTGATGTCAGAACGAAAACATTATGAAATCGAAGCCGTCAGCCAACGACTGAACGGGATTTTCTATGACTTACCGAATGAGAAGGCACTGCAAGAACTACGTGATCAGCTCGATACGACGTTTTATGGCACATTGAAGAACTAATGGGGAGGGGTTTCCTTCCGTTCATTGCGGGTATAAATTGATGTACGTTGCTCCTTTGGTGGATTGTTTTAGGTTATCTCTGAAATCGACGATTTTTGGACATGACATCATGACATTCCACGAAGGTGACTAACTTATCGAGGAGGGACCCCCCATATGAAAGTACTAGTCGTAGGTGCATCCGGTACGATTGGAGCGCGCGTCGTCAAATCGCTTGCCAAGGGTCATCAGGTCACGGTCATCGTTCGTCATGAACATCTGGTGGAACGATTCGAAAAACTCGGTGTCAAGGCGCATTACGTCGATATCGAAACAGAACTCGAAAAAGTCATTGAGCACGGAGTCGCAGGGCAGGATGCAGTCATTTGTGCGGCGACCGCAGGAGTAGACGGCGAAGCAACTGAAATAGAACTGCTGGATCGAACAGTCGCTTTGAAAACAATTGATGCAGCTAAAAAAGCGCGAGTACGTCATTTCGTGCTACTGAGCGCTTATGGTGCAGATCGACCTGAGCAATTCAAGAAAGATGTCTATCCGTTCTACGCTGCTAAGAATGCAGCAGAGGAACAGATTGAACATAGTGGTTTGACGTATACGATCATTTGTCCGGTTGCCATCACAACAGGTGAAGGGCGTGGCTTGATTGAAGCCGATGAAGATTTGAAGGACACGAAGGACGCGACGATTTCGGAAACGGATGTCGCATCGATCCTCGTTGCTTCTGTCGATAATCGATCGGTATTCAATCGACGTCTAGAAGTCAAGGAAGGGAAGACTTCCTTGAATGAGGCCTTAGGGGGAGCGGAAGCTGTCGGTAGCGTTAAAGATAACCGTCAAGTCAAAAAACAATTACCACGTTTTAACTAACTGTTTGTCTCGTTAAAACGTGAATTCTCTAAAATGAAGCGAACTCATTTCCGCGTATAAGACGGAAGAGTTCGCTTTTTTGTTGATAAAAGTAGATAGTCGAAAAGAGGAAGTCTGCTACACTGAACAAAGAAGGAGGGGGTTAGATGTGAAAAAACCGTTGATCTATCTGATCCTAGCGATTGCTATTATCGGCATTGCCTATCAAGGTTATCAAACATATGATGCAAAACAAAAAAAAGTGGAGCAACAACAAAAACAAGTATCACAAGGTGGTCTCGAAGTAGGGATGAAAGCCCCGAACCTATCCTTGCGTCAAGAAGGAAAAACCATTGATCTAGACGAAATCAATCATGATGTCTTTGTCATTAATTTTTGGGCAACGTGGTGTCCACCTTGTAAACAAGAGATTCCAGAACTAAATGCCTTTGCACGACATACAGATGTACCCGTTTACGGGATCAATGTCACGACATCAGAACGACGTGTTTCGGATGTTGCCGATTTTCTGAAGCAGACACCTGTTGAATATCCTGTGTTATATGACCGAATGGGAACGTCAGAAGATGCTTATCGTCTCGTAGCAATGCCAGCGACTTATGTATTAGACCGGAAAGGAAAGATTCTTTCGAAGCACATCGGTCCTGTAACGGAACAGATGTTAAAAGAGATGGTGAAACGAACAGGAGGATGACAATGGAACTCCTATGCCACAACTGCTCCTTTCAACAAACATTCCAACTCGGTCAACTAGATGGTTGGCCGACATTTCCTGCTGTCTTGACGCAAGGGGTCGAAGCGTTCATGACAGGTCTCCCGCTTTGGTTCGTTCCGTCGATGCATGAACCGATTTTACAGCGGACGTATGTAGACGACTGGAATCGATTTCGATTAATTCAGCACTATCAGCTTTATCAGGAGGAATTAGCGGATGGTTGGGTACCGTATCAATTGGATTTATACCACTGTCCGACTTGTCACCGATTTTCGAATCGGTTTTGGTGTGCCCTATTTTTACAACTAGATGTCGTTCAACCACTTTACGAATGCCCACATGATCAGACGATACTAGAGCGAATCGAAATATCCGATATCGATCACTTTTCCTGCCCATCGTGTCATGGTCACTCCCTATATGTGCGTAGATAAAGCGAAAAAGCCATTCATTTCATGAAAGACTGATGAGAGAAACTCCTTCTCTATAGTCAATTCATGGTACTGAATGGCTTTTTATCGATCATCAACCCATTTGCCGAAACGAAAATGTTTGAAAGGAAGAGGGTGATGAATTACTGACATCTAACGTATAGGTTGTACCGTCAAAAATAATCGTATCGCCTAACCTTGCTTCAGGTGGTAAATAACGTCGTGGAATGAAACTTGAACCATTTTCCCATAGCAGGACAGCATATTTGCCGTCAAGTCGCTCCAGCGTACCACGTTTGATCATATTAACTCCTCCCACAAATTACATCGAAGTCATCCCTTGGTCGATCAGGAACGTACTCTCTCTCTATCATTCTTTGTAATTTTTAATCTTATGTTTGGTATATTCCCAGTTCATTTCATCTTTACACATGATTCTTTAAAAAAACGTGATTCCAAGCCGTTTTCGTCTTAAATCTGACGTATTTAACAGGAAATAAAGGAGATACTGGTAAGAAAAAAAGACCCGATAGGACATATCGGATCTTTAATATGAAATAGACTCAAGAAGCGAGAGATTGTTTTGTTTCGATTTTCGTTGGACGAAGAAATGCGAGTAAAAACGTAAACAATGGTGAAAGGAGTAAAAAGAATGCGAACGGGATGTATTCAGTTACCGGGACACCAAGAGTAGAAGCAAAGAATGCTCCAGAAACTCCCCACGGAATGAGTGGGTTGACGAGTGTTCCTCCATCTTCGAGTGAACGAGAAAGGAAACGCGGATCAATCTGACGCTCTTCAAAGATTTTCTTGAATGCTTGACCCGGAAGCAAGATGGACAAGTATTGCTCTCCAGCCATGAAGTTAACACCGATCGATGATAAGGCAACCGATGAAATGATGCTGCCATCGCGCTTCAATCGGGAAACCGTTCGTTCAATGACGACATCGATGACACCGATACCACGCAAGACGCCACCGAAAGCGAGCGCGAGCATGACGAGTGAAACGGACCACATCATCGATTGCAATCCACCTTTACTAATGATGGATGTAACCGTCTCACTAGAAGATTCTAGTTTTAATCCGTTCTGAATGACTGCCATCCAGTTCGAGATATTCCAGTTTCCTTGTACAAGACCTGTTAACAACAATCCACTTAAAACACCAGCAACAAGTGTTGGGATGACCGGCATCTTACGTAATGCTAACACCATGACGAGCAACGGTGAAAGCAACGTCCAAGGTGACAAGTCGAACAAACGAGCTAACTCCTGCTGTGTCGTTTGAACAACGGATGAATCAACATTTCCACTACTACGTCCGAAAATGAAGAATAAGATGAATGTGATCGTGATAGCGGGAATCGTCGTTCCCATCATGAAACGAATATGATCGAACACAGACACATTGACGATTCCGGGCGCGAAATTCGTCGTATCTGATAAAGGTGACATCTTATCTCCGAAACAAGCTCCACTGATGATGGCGCCTGCTGCAAGTGCAGGATTGACGCCCAGTGCGATTGCGATACCCATCAAGGCAACACCGACCGTACCGATCGTTGTAAACGAACTACCTGTAAAGGTCGAGACGACCATCGCAATCAGAAGAGCGCTCGGTGCGAACCAAGTCGCTGAAAGGGTCGATAACCCGAAATGGAGAAGGGTCGGCACTGCGCCACTCATCATCCAGACCGCGATTGTCATACCAACGAGCAACATGATCAAGATCGGTTTAATCGCTTCCCGAATACCTTGAATCATATGGTGTTCGACGTCCTCGAACTTAAAACCGCGGTAAACGGCATATCCTGAGACGAAAATAAGACTAGACAAGATGGCAAGATGCGGTTCGGCTTTAGCACCGAATAACGCGGACAATAAGATGATGATACTGATTCCTAGGATAGCTGCGGATTCACGGAATGACATGCGCATGCTTCCACCTCCTTATATGAATATGAGAGTATGATAACGCTCTGTTGCTAACACGCTTTTATGCACAAAAGCATTGAACAAACGTAATACTAACGAATATTATGGAGGACGTCAACCATAAGAGTGTCGATAAAAAATATAAAAAAATAGAAATGTGACGATTTTTTGTCGTAAACGCTTTCTTTTTTTGTTCAAATCTTGCACAATAAGAAGTATCAAATGACATTTTTGTGAACGATGAGGAGGATACATATGTTTACATTGATTTTTGTAGTAGTCGTCGCGATCATGGGTGCAGGCGTATTTGGGATTGATCATCTCGTAGCGCAACGTGCGGAAAAGCGTTAAGTAGATGCGTGTAAAAGAAGCGTTGAAGGGACTGTCTTATAGAAGACAATCGCTTCAACGCTTCTTTTTTTGTGTAAAAACTAATAAAAATTCAATTGACAGTATAAATATACATATGTTTAAATCGGTATAACATTCTTTGAAGGGGAGCGTACTGATATGAAATGTACCATCATCGGAGCAACAGGATACACCGGAATTGAACTGATTCGCCTACTAGAATCACATCCTTCATTTGAGATCATATGCTTGATGAGTGACTCGATGGCGGGGGAATCCATGCATGACGTATTCCCATTTATGAATAAAAAAACATATTCTTCGTTATCTTCCTTTTCGGTGGATCATTTGATGGAAACCGAGACGGACATGGTGTTCTTAGCGACACCGAGTGGGATTTCAAAGCATTACTTAGAACAACTTCAAAACTGGTCCGGTTACGTCATTGATTTAAGTGGCGATTTGAGACTTCCAGCTGAAGCATATGCAACGTGGTATGACAAGGAACCTATTGATGCCCAGTTACAACAAAGAGCAACTTATGGATTACCAGAATGGAATCGTCAAGCTGTTACTGCGAGCAAATGGATTGCGAATCCAGGCTGTTACGCGACAGCAGTTTTGCTTGGACTAACACCATTCTTAAAAGAGAAAAAAATCGATCCATCTCAAATCATCATTCAGGCTTCTTCTGGTCTGACGGGAGCAGGGAAAACGTTGACGGCACAAACGCATCATGTCCATTCAAGCGAAAACGTTCGCTTGTATAAAGTGAATCAGCATCAGCACATCCCGGAAATTGAGCAGGCGCTTTTCGAATGGACCGGATCATCGCATCCGATTACGTTCTCGACCCAACTACTACCGATCAATCGAGGCATCATGGCGATTATGACGGTTCAGCCGTTGATCGATTTATCGGAAACGGAGTGGCGATCTTGGTTGACGGACCAGTATGCAACGGAACCATTCGTCCGAATCCAACAGGCTGATCCGGAAATCAAATCCGTCGTCGGGAGTAATCACTGTGATTTGACCGTTTATAAGGATGATCGGACAGGGCGAGTGACCATCGTTTCAGTCATCGATAACATGCAAAAAGGAGCTGCCGGACAAGCCGTTCAAAATGCCAACATTCTAGCTGGTTTTGATGAGACATCCGGTTTAACGCAACAGCCGATCTACATTTAATCAAGAGAAAAAGAAAGAGGAGGAACGCCTGTGTGGCAAGTACAAGTAAAGACCCCATTGACGATCACGACACCGAAGGGATTTCAAGCATCGGGAATACATGTGGGTCTGAAACGAAAGCGGAAGGATTTAGGTCTAATCTGGTGTGAAGTAGGAGCAAGCGCTGCAGCTGTCTATACGACGAATCAGGTGCAAGCAGCACCAATCACCGTGACGAAACAAGCGATTCAGGCGTCACAAGGTCGTATTCATGCCGTCCTCGTTAACAGCGGGAACGCGAATGCGTGTACAGGGGAACTAGGGTTATCCCATGCGTATATGTCGCAACAAGCGATGGCGAAAAGTTTAAATGTTGCTCCAGAACAAGTCGCGATTGCTTCAACAGGGATCATCGGTCAACCGTTAGCCATTGATACGTTACTGGCAGGTATTCCACAGCTGATGCCTACAAATGACAAGGATGCCGCGGATGATTTTGCTCACGCGATCCTGACGACCGATACTGGTACGAAAACAGCTGGTCAACAATACATGCAAGGGGATGTCCAAATTTCAGTATGTGGCGTGGCGAAAGGATCAGGGATGATTCATCCGAACATGGCGACGATGCTTGGTTTCTTGACGACCGATGCAACGATTGAACCGGATGTCTTACAGACGGTGTTGCGTCGGACGATTCATCGGACGTTCAACTGCATTACCGTAGATGGAGACAGTTCGACAAATGACATGGTCATGATTTTAGCGAGCGGAGCTGCAGGGGGCGCAACGATCGTTGAAGGAACGGACGAAGCGTTGGCATTCGAACAGGCGATCGAAACGGTTTGCCAAGATTTAGCGAAACAGATTGCGCGGGACGGGGAAGGCGCGACGAAGTTGATTGAGGTGACGGTAGCGGGAACACAAACCGATGAAGTAGCACGAATGATCGCCAAACAAGTCGTCGGATCGTCTCTCGTCAAAACAGCCATCTTTGGGGAAGATGCGAACTGGGGACGAATCATCGCTGCTGTCGGAAGTATTAAGGAGCCACTCGATGTATCAAACGTTGACATCAAAATTGGTTCGCAGTGGGTGTTGCAACAGAGCATGCCTGTCTTATTCGATGAAGCAGTTGCATCGCAGGAACTGGCAAAGCAGGATGTCCATATTCATATCGATTTGCATGATGGAGTAGGACAAGGACACGCTTACGGCTGTGACCTGACGTACGATTACGTCAAAATCAATGCGAGTTACCGGACATGACGAAACGAAAAGTCATCAAACTAGGTGGTAGTGTGTGGGAGCAACTGGATGCGCGGTATTTCGAGGAATGGAAAGCGTGGGTCGAAACCGGTAACGAATTATTGATCGTCCATGGAGGTGGTCCTCTTCTATCGAGTTACTGTGAACAAGAGGGAATCAAACCCGTGTTTCGAAACGGTGTCCGTGTAACGACGGATGGTGTCTTACTCGGGGCGCGACGAATCTTAGCAGGGGAAGTCCAATCCGGTATCGTCCAGCAGTTGAATCAAGCGGGGATTCCTGCCGTCGGGATGAGCGGGTTAGACGGCGCAAGCGTCCATGGTAAAACGATCAAAGGACTCGGGGCAGTCGGTCAGATCACGCACATTCATCCACGATTATTCACGGTGTTGAGTACGAATGGTTATGTGCCTGTCGTCACTTCTCTCGTCACAGGGGAGCAAGGTGTATTGAACAGTAACGGGGACGCGTGTGCGATTGCTGTCGCGAAAGCTTGGTCTGTCGACCGATTTGAATTGTTGACGGATGTTGAGGGTGTAAAAGTAAACGGTGACTATCAATCAGAAATCACGTCTGCAGCCATCGAAGCTGCGATAGCGTCGGGGGAAATCTACGGAGGAATGATTCCGAAGGTCGAAGCGATGATGCAGGCCACTCAGCATGGTATTCCAGAGGTCGTCATTCGGTCTGGGAAAAATGCGTTAGCTGCAGGGACACGAATCAAGGAGGAATTACATGAGTGCACTACTACCCACTTATCAACGTACTGATGTGGAATTGGTCAAAGGACAAGGGTCGATCGTAGAAGATGCGACAGGCAAGACGTATCTTGATTTCATCATGGGAATCGCTGTATGCAACACAGGACACCGTCATCCTTATATTCAGCAACGGCTAGAGGAACAATTGAATCAAATTTGGCATACGTCGAATCTGTTTCAAATCGCGGCACAAGAGCGGGTCGCCGAGCGACTGACGGAAGACAGTCATCTCAGTCATGCCTTCTTTTGTAACAGTGGTGCGGAAGCAAACGAGGCGGCGTACAAACTCGTTCGAAAATGGACAGGGAAAACGGAAGTCGTCACATTTAAACAATCTTTCCACGGACGGACATTTGCGATGATGGGCGCAACAGGACAGGAGAAAATCAAAGCGGGATACGGGGAGATGGTGAATGGCTTCAAACATCTATCGTTTAACGAGATGGAGAGCCTATCAGCGATTACGGAACAAACTGCTGCCGTATGGCTCGAAATCATTCAAGGAGAGGGTGGGGTCGTCGTTGCTGACGATGCGTGGCTCGAAGCGTTGATGAAGAAAGCGCAACAATACGATGTCAAAATCATCGTCGACGAAGTACAGACTGGCATCGGTCGAACAGGCTCTCGTTTTGCGTTTGAGCAGACACCACTCGTACCGGATATCATCACTCTTGCGAAAGGGCTCGGAAGTGGGCTTGCGGTCGGTGCGCTACTCGCGACGGCAGAAGCGGCAGAAGTATTTACACCTGGATCGCATGGTTCGACCTTTGGTGGAAATCCACTCGCGATGACAGCTGCGGAAGCCACACTTGACCTTTTGTTAAATGACACTGTCATGGCAGACGTTCAAGGAAAAGGCGAATTTTTGAGACAGCAATTAGAGCAAAAGCTACCTAAATCCATCGTTCGCTCTGTTCGCGGACGTGGCTTGATGATTGGTATCGAGTGTGTGATGCCTGTTGCACCGCTGATTGACGCTTTGCGTGAGAATGGTCTTCTCGTCGTCTCGGCTGGTCCTCATGTCATTCGCTTGTTGCCATCATTATTCGTGACAGAACAGGAACTCATGCACGCCATCGAAAAAATACAACTTGTTTGTCAACAGGAGGTCATCGTATGAAACAATCCGGAAAATTAACGCTTGCGAACGGAACGACGTTTACCGGTTCGTGGCAAGGAACAGCTCCAGTCAAAGGAGAGGTCGTCTTTTTTACAGGAATGACAGGATATCAGGAAGTCTTGACGGATCCATCTTATCAAGGACAAATTCTTGTCTTCACATACCCGTTGATCGGTCAATACGGTATTCAAGCGGAAGCGTCAGAAAGCAACCAGATTCAAGTCGCTGGTGTCATCGTCCAAACTTTGGCTGAGGACGGGGAAGGAACATCGCTCGCGAGTTGGTTGGGTGAAGCAAATGTGCCGATTTTGTCGGGAGTCGATACGCGTTCTCTTGTGCATCTATTACGGACGGAAGGCGATCAATTCGGTGACATGATGCAAGTGGATATGAGCGTCACTGCGTCAATCGACACAGCATACATCGCTTCCGTATCAACGACTTCAAACATCGAATACGTACCGGAAGTCGAACAGGGGCACATCGTCTGTATCGATTACGGTGTGAAACAATCGATGATCGATGCTTTGCTTGAACGCCATATGCGTGTAACGGTCGTGCCATATGATACGACACCGGAACGGATTCAAGCGCTGGCTCCAGATGGTCTACTGTTTTCCAACGGACCTGGTGATCCAACACAATTAGACCCGTTCCTTTCAGGAATCCGTGAACTGGCGACGAGCTATCCGACACTTGGTATTTGTATGGGACATCAGGTTCTCGCTCATGCCTTCGGCTGTACCTTATTAAAACAACATCACGGACACCGAGGAGCGAATCATCCTGTGCGTCATCTAGCATCCGGACAAGTGTTCATGACGTCTCAAAATCATGGTTATGCCGTTGATGTAAAAAGTATCGAAGCGTCTGAGATGGAACTTGCGTACGAACACATCAATGATGGATCCGTTGAAGGATTGATTCATCCGGTACTACCGATCATGACAGTCCAATTTCACCCGGAAGCGAGTCCAGGACCGACAGAGGCGATGGTCGTCTTCGATCAATTCGTAAATAGCGTATTACATCAGGAGGTAGCATATGTGGGATAAACAGAAAGTACTCGTCATCGGTTCGGGTCCGATCGTCATCGGGCAAGCAGCAGAATTTGATTATTCCGGCACACAAGCCTGTCAGGCGCTTCGAGAAGCGGGATGCGAGGTCATCTTAATGAATTCGAATCCGGCTACTATCATGACGGATCCGAGCACGGCAGATCATGTCTATATTGAGGCGATGACTCTTGAAAAAGCAACAGCCATCATCGAACAAGATCGACCATCCCATCTCCTAGCGACGGTCGGCGGTCAAACGGCACTCAATCTTGCGATGTCACTCGAAGAAGCAGGCGTACTTGAACAATACGGTGTCGAACTTCTAGGGACTTCGCTTGAGACGATCCGAGACGGAGAAGATCGTGAACGATTCAAGCAAAAGATGATCGAACTCGCGCAACCGCTCCCGGAAAGTCAAACGATCGAATCGTTAGCAGAGCTTGAGGAATTCATGGCAGTACACGGGGTACCACTCGTCATCCGACCAGCCTTTACGCTCGGTGGAACGGGCGGCGGAATCGCAGTAACGAAGGACGAGGCACGTCTGTTGGCGCAGAACGGTCTACAAGCAAGTCCGATTTCACAGTGTTTGGTTGAAGTGAGTATCGCTGGCTATAAAGAAGTCGAATATGAAGTCATGCGTGATAGCGCAGATACGACGATCATCGTCTGTAACATGGAAAACATCGATCCTGTCGGTGTCCACACTGGAGACTCGGTCGTCTTTGCACCGATTCAGTCGATTTCGGATCAAATGAATCAACAATTGCGTACGGAAGCGCGTAAAATCGTATCGCATCTCGGTGTCATCGGTGGATGCAACATTCAATTCGCAATCCATCCGACGGAAGAACGCTATTTCGTCATTGAAGTCAATCCGCGTGTCAGTCGTTCTTCGGCACTTGCTTCCAAGGCGACGGGATATCCGATCGCAAAATTAGCGACACGTCTTGCGCTCGGTGAGCGACTCGACGATTGCATCAATCCTGTCACGAAAGAAACGATGGCAAGTTTTGAACCAACGATGGATTATATTACGGCAAAAGTGCCGTGTTTCCCATTCGATCTATTTACTGGCAGTAACCGGACGCTTGGAACACAAATGAAGGCGACGGGTGAGAGCATGGCGATGGGGAAGACGTTAGAAGAAGCGTTACAAAAGGCGTGGCGCGGTGCAGGAGTCGAGCAATCGCCTCTTTATCCGACATGGATGAAAACAGCGGAATCGGATGCGTTGTGGAAGGAAGTGATGGCGCCGACGGATCGTCGCTTGCTTGCGATGCTCGCGCTACTCGATCGCAAGGAGACGACCGTCGAATCACTCGTCGAACAGACGAAAGTACAAGCTTTATTCGTCAAAGTACTTCAACGCCTCGTCGATCAGCAACAAAACATCGATGTATCGAATGAAAGTTCTCTAAAGCAAACCAAAATGATGGGCTTCACGGACGAACAAATTGCGCTTCTGACAGGTGTTAGTGCTGTAGAGATCGAGCACTTACGTAAAGAAAAAGGCATCCTCCCTGTCTATCATATGATTGATACATGTGCAGGAGAGTTCAAGAGTGCGACACCTTATTTCTACGGAAACTGGAGTGGTCAAACGGAAGTCACAGCATCGACGAAAAAGAAAGTTGCTGTCATCGGTGCGGGACCCATTCGAATCGGTCAAGGAATCGAATTTGATTATTGCTCCGTTCACGCGGTACGTGCATTGCAAGCATCCGGTTATGAAACGATCATGATTAACAATAACCCAGAGACCGTCTCGACCGACTTCGAAGTCGCAGATCGCCTGTATGTCGAGCCGTTGACACTTGAAGACGTCATGCATGTGCTAGAAGCAGAGGATTGCCAAGACGTCCTAGTCCAGTTCGGAGGACAAACGGGAATTGCGCTGGCGTCTGGTTTGGAGAACGCCGGTTATCATCTTCTCGGAACGACGGCAGATGTCATTGACCAAATGGAAGACCGTGAGCGGTTCTATCAATTTTTAGATGATATCGGTATCGATCGTATTCCAGGACAAGAAGTGGCGACGCATGAACAAATGACAGAAGTTGCAACAACGATCGGTTATCCGGTTATGATTCGTCCTTCCTATGTCATCGGAGGTAAGGGAATGCATATCATCCACGATCAAGAGCAATTAGAGACGATCGTGTCTGAATTAGCATTCCCTGTCCTCGTGGATGCCTACCTCCAAGGAAAGGAAATCGAAGTCGACTGTATTACGGACGGCACAACGACGTACGTTCCGATTTTGATGGAGCAATTGGAACGGGCAGGGGTTCACTCTGGAGATTCAACGATGATTCTGCCACCTGTATCGCTCAGCGCTACCGTTGAGAGCGAAATCGAGCGATTTGCACAGATGATCGGGCAACGAATGGATTATAAAGGAGCGTACAATATCCAATTCGTCTTGCACGACGATCAAGTCTACGTGCTAGAAATCAATCCACGTGCCTCCCGCACGTTACCAATCGTCGCCAAAGTAACCGGTCAACCGATCTTGCAGTGGGCAGTCCAAGCAGCGGTCGGTCAAGCGGTCGCACTACCAACGGAACAGACGAAACTTGATTTCCATGCCGTCAAGACCCCTGTTTTTTCAACGTTGAAACTACAAGGCGTCGATCCGAAAACAGGTCCCGTCATGCGTTCGACAGGTGAAACGCTGCAATGGACGACAGACGGACTGGCGCTGGAACGTTTCATTTTCGACGAGACGACAAAACGACATTTGACGACGAGAGACATCATCGTTGCTGGAGCAGATACAGAGGCTTTCGGAACGGGTGTAGCATTAGATGAAACGATTGACTGGGCACAATGTGCGATTTTCTATTCGCACGTGATAGAAGAAAAAGCGAGTCGCGAAGCAGCGCTTGCTGCCGGGGTACAAGTCCTGACAGAACCTGAATTAGCGCATTATCATCTACAAGCGATAGAAAAGTCCTCTTATGCTGTGAAGCCACTTCATACATGGACAGAGCCGATCAAGGAGGAAGTAAAATGAAGACGATGCAACAATTAAAGCATTTCTTGACGATGGCGGAACTGACGCCGGAAGCACTGACGGAGCTATTGGCACTCGCGAAAGACATCAAGCATCAGCCGAGTGTCTACCAAAACGCATTAAGCCATAAAAAAGTGGCCTTATTGTTTGAAAAGGCATCGACGCGAACACGTCTATCGTTTGAGGTGGGTGTCGTCGAACTCGGTGGACATCCGATCGTGCTAAGTGGAGCAGATATGCAAATCGGGCGGGGGGAGCCGCTCTCAGATACGATTCAAGTCATGAGCCGTTACGTCGATGCCCTGATGATTCGGACGTTCGGTCATGAGATCGTCGACACACTTGCGGCACACGGTACGATTCCAATCATCAATGGATTGACGGATCTACACCATCCGTGCCAAGTCCTTGCTGACTTGCTGATAATCGAAGAGACATTTGGAACACGATCTGGAAAGATTTTGACATATATCGGGGACGGAAATAACATGGCCCATTCGCTGATGATTGGTGGAGCGCTCAGTGGAATGGAAGTTCGCATCTGTGCGCCGGAGGCGTATGCTCCTGATCCACAAATCGTTCATGAGGCACAAGTCATTGCGAAGGAAACGGGTGGAAACATCATCGTCATGACGGATCCTGAGGAAGCAGCGAGTGGTGCAGACGTCGTATATACGGATGTCTTCGCGAGTATGGGACAAGAAGAAGAAGCGACGATGCGTCTGCAAGCATTTGAAGGATATCAGGTTAATGCCAATATCATGAATCAAGCAAATGATAAAGCTATTTTCTTACATTGCCTTCCGGCGCATCGCGGGGAGGAAGTCACGGCGGACGTCATCGATGGCAAGCAATCGGTCATCTTCGATCAAGCTGAGAATCGCCTCCACGCACAAAAAGCGTTGCTCGTCACATTACTTGGATAACCCTAAAAGACTCGGTCACCAATTTGGCGACCGAGTCTTTTAGTTGAGCGAAGTTAATCATAATGGCGTCGGGCTAATCGTTCTTCTTGTTCTTTTTTGACTTGTCGCTTATTTTTTTCATGCAGACGTTTCATAAAAGGAGTCGTTTGCCAAGATGGAGCCCAGTCGGATTCTTTTCCGGCACGGAGGGCAAGAATATAATCATAGCTCTGATGAAGTCGTTCGATCATCTCTGTTCGGATATCACAAATGTGACCGTGTCCGGGAATCAAGAGTTTGACTTCATATTCATAAATGAACGACTCGAGTAACTCGAGCGTCGTCAAATACTCAGAGGAATCGTGTTCGATCAAGGGGATTTCAACGTCTGAAGCGTAATCGCCGCAGACTAACAAGTGAAGTGGCATGACGATGAAGGAAAGATGAGTCGCTTCATGACCGGGCGTCAAAAAGAAGATTAACTTCGTTTGTCCGATCGTTAAAATCGTCTCAGACTCATGGATGACATGTGTCACGTCTGGGAAAAGGACGGGAGAATCGATATAGAATTCATCATTAAAATCTTGTACGGCTTGGAGCGCTTCTTGTCGGTCGACATCGATGAACGGTTTAGAAGCGATGACGATGGCATCCGTAAAGGCATAGGCTCCTAAAATATGATCGAAATGGGCATGCGTATAGACGACGTATAATGGTCGTTCGCGACGCACGATTTCGACGTCTCGACGAATCGTTGCAATCTCATCGGGAAGCCAGCCAGGGTCGACGACGATCAGACAATCAGGCGTCTCGATTAATGTCGAAGTCGTTTTCATGAGTGTACTTTGATAGATCGTCACGCCGGGCATTTTCATCTGAATCATACGAATCCTCCTTTACGAATCTCTATCTATATCGTTGTATACCCATAAATTCGTTGGAATCATCAGCAGAATCAATAAAAAAGACGACTCGCACGTCGCGAGTCGCCTGCCCTCTAGAGGGAAATGGTCCTAGACCTATGTTATGTCATAATTGGAGCGGGTGAAGAGAATCGAACTCTCGTCATCAGCTTGGAAGGCTGAGGTTTTACCATTAAACTACACCCGCGTATTGGCTACATGAAATATAGTAGCATAGCAAAGAGGGCATTTCCATAACTTTTATGAAAAAAAGCAATTTCTTTTAAGATTCGGTGTACAATAATACTAGTTAATCGTTTCCAATGGTAATCTTGATTTGCAATATGGGTAAAGTTGGGTAGAGGAGAGAGTGTCTGGTGAATGAAGTGCGAGTTTGGAGCGAACAGCCGATGGGAAAAGGATGGAAGGCGATCTGTCACCATCAATTCGATCGTCATCGCTTATTGATAGGAGAGTGGTTCCATAACGTAGGTGTACTTGCTTTTTCCATCAATCAAGATGCGGATTTGCTACCGGATGTCCTTCCAAACACATTCGATCTGCCGCTCGTCTCGGAACGTGTGCAACGCGTCATTGCAGCATACGCGCCTTTTTCTGTACAATGTCTCAAGGTACATCTTGAGACGAAGGACGGAGTGGTTCCGTACTATCTTCTCAATCTCTTATCTGTCAGTCGGATCGAACATCTACATACGACGGATGTATTCCGTCCGGTCCCGAGACGACGCGTCTATTTTTTGACAGAGCGACGAATCAGCGATTCGATTTGTCCGCATCATCTTATGCGAGATGAGCGCACGCATCGCATGTTCGTCTCTGCTCAACTCGCTCGACAATTCGAGCGTATGGCTGTGACGGGTATCCGCTTTGAAGAGATACAACGAATGGAGGAATTCAAATGAAACAGTACACAGTCGATCATTGGATCACGCTAGAATATCCAAAGGTATTCGAATATCAAGAAGAAGAGACATATGTCAGTTTTTATTCGACGGATGAAAATGCAATGGGAACGCTCCAATTATCCATTTATGAGTCCGATTCAGAAGAATTGACACCGTATGAGGCGGCGGAACAAGAAATCAATCTGTTGGTGGAAGAGTTCGGCATCGAACTAACAGGAGCACTTGAAGTCCGTCGTAATTCAACAAAAGAAGCGTTGCTTGCAGTAGATGGGAAAGAAGAAGATATCTTCTTACGGATCTACGCGTATTCGGACGGGGAACGGTTAGTCTTATTGACGTACTCTGCAGAACGCGAGACGCTTGAAATCGAAGAAATCGAAGCTATGATTTCTTCACTGACTTGGATTCAATGAAGGATACGATAGAAGTGCAAAAGGCAACGGATCACAAGGATTCGCTGCCTTTTTTTATATCGATCGATGTAGCTTAAGAAGAACGGGAAGATGACTGTTTAGCTGCAGGATTGACTTGTTTATTCAACCAGCTCGCGATATCGGCAAAAACGCGGATGCGTTCGAACTCATGGAAGAGCTCATGACGTAACCCTCGATAAATCGTCAGCTGTACAGCATCGACACGGACACGATTATACATATCAAACAAATGATGGATACCTTTTCCGTCGAACGCGACCGCGTCATCTCCACCAGCAAGCAATAAGAGAGGTAAATGACGTGGATGCTGATAGATGGAAGCAAGTGCGTTGACGAGTTTCGTTGCATGTAAGAGTTCGTGGAAGAACCCAAGCGTGACTGTTTGACCGGACAATGGATCTGCATCATAGCGCATGACGGATTGAGGATCCGAAGAGAGCCAAGCATTTTTAGAAAGTGCTGGGAAAAAACGTAAGTTATACCGTCCGAACACGAGTTGTCCAAACCGTTCAGCAGGGTGTATTGCTGACAACTGATGGATTTGACGTTCGACGAGTTTTTGGCTGACATCACCGAGTAAACCTGTACTTGTCGGGGGTCCGCTCGCGATGATTCCAGCTACTGTATGACCGAGTGTTTGACCGATTCGGCGAGCAATCAACGAACCAAAACTATGACCGAAGATGAACACCGGTAGCGTCGGATAACGCTCTTTGATGTCAGAGACGAGTTCTTCTGCATCCTGCATCAATTGTTTAAACCCTTGATTCGGCTCGAGGTGTCCAAGTGTTCCGAGCTGTGCTGCTCGGGTTCCGAAACAGCGTAAGTCTGCGATGATCGTGTGGTAATGATGCGCATAGAGGAATTCGGCGAATTCCTCATACCGCGCGCCATGCTCCATCATCCCGTGAAAGACGATCACGACTCCTTTAGGGTCGTGGGCTTCGAGGCTATGCAATGTCGTAGTATAGCCGTCAGAGGCTATCCAATGTGAATGATCAATCGTCATGTAACTCATCCTCTCATTAAGAAAGTCCAAATACCTGTCCGTCTTCCGATACGCCCATGTGGAAGGCGGCAGGAACTGCCGGTAATCCTGGCATCGTTAATACATTCCCAGTCAATGCAACGATGAACCCTGCACCAACCGATGGACGGATTTCGCGGACCGTGATCGTGAAGTCTTCGACACGACCATAACGAGCAGGATCATCCGTTAAAGAAAAGGGTGTTTTTGCCATACAAATCGGTAACTCATTCAATCCCATCTCCGTACACCGTTCGAGTTCGCGGAGCGCTTTGTCTTCAAAATGAACGTCGGCTGCGCCGTAGACACGCTTTGCGATACGCTCGATCTTTTGACGAAGCGGTAAGACGTCAGGATACAGAGGGCGGAACTGGCTCGGTTCCTCAAGAGCTTGCATGACTTCCGTGACGAGTGCTTCGCCGCCAGCTCCCCCTTTACTGAAGACTTCACTTTCCGCGACACGAATATTACGATCCTGACACCATTCCAAGATCATATTCCGTTCTGCTTCCGTGTCGGTGAAGAAACGGTTCAAGGCAACAACGGCAGGGACACCGAACAGATTCATCGTCTCGACGTGTTTTTCAAGTAACGCAAGACCATCTGTTAAGGCGGCGAGATTTTCTTCGCTGAGTTGCGTTTTGTCGACACCTCCGTGCATCTTCAAGGCACGAACCGTAGCGACGATAACGACGGCATCCGGGTGAAGTCCGCCGATCCGTGATTTGATGTTGAAGAATTTTTCGGCACCTAAATCGGCTCCGAATCCTGCTTCTGTGACAACGTAATCACTTAGCTTCAGTGCAGTTTGCGTTGCAATCAAAGAGTTACAGCCATGTGCGATGTTCGCGAACGGTCCACCATGAATCAGTGCTGGTGTTCCTTCGACGGTTTGAACGAGGTTCGGGCGGAACGCATCTTTCAGGAGTAACGTCGCAGCTCCTGATGCCTGAATATCTTTGACTGTAACCGGCTGTTGATCGTACGTATAGGCGACGACGATGCGACTCAACCGCTGTTCAAGATCCGAAATGGAGTCTGCTAGACAGAGGACCGCCATGATTTCGGAAGCGACCGTGATGTCGAATCCATCTTGACGCGGCACACCATGCGCAGGACCACCAAGACCAATCGTAACTTGGCGCAAGGCACGGTCATTCAAATCAAGAACGCGTTTCCAGACGATACGACGCGGATCGATACCAAGGATGTTACCTTGATGCAGGTGATTGTCGAGCAAGGCACTGATTGTATTATGAGCAGATGTGATCGCATGCATATCGCCTGTGAAATGCAGATTGATCTCTTCCATCGGTAGAACTTGGCTATAGCCACCACCACACGCGCCACCTTTTAAGCCCATCGTCGGACCGAGTGAGGGTTCCCGTAAACAAATCATCGTCTTATGGTTTGCCCGATGCAACGCCTGTCCGAGTCCGACAGTGACGGTTGATTTTCCTTCACCGGCAGCTGTCGGATTGATAGCTGTGACAAGGATCAATTTCCCGTCAGATTTCGTTGCCAATCGGTTCAACAGTCCATCTGTCAACTTCGCTTTATACTTTCCGTACGTATCAAAATCCTCTTCTTGCAAACCAATCCGGTCCGCAATTTCTCGAATCGGGCGTAAGACGGTTTGTTGTGCGATTTCTAAGTCTGAACGAATGGTCTTTTCCATGGTATCGACTCCCTCTTTGATTGGATCTCTCTTTTTTCTAATAGTAGCGTATCTAGTGCGAACGCGCCAAAGGAAAACGTTCAATATTTTCCACCCAATGGGTCAAATGGTGACGTGTTCAAGTGTTAGAGAAAGACGTACTGTAGAGTGGAGGAGGGATGAAACAATGACATCTGGACAAAAGAAGTGGAAACGCGGTCTTGATTTTTGGCTCTTCGTCGGACCGGTCTTTCTTGTATTCGCAGTGATCGTGCTTGTACCGTTTTTCAATGGCGTTATGTATTCGTTCACGGATTGGAACGGTGTAACCGGAGAATTGAATTGGATCGGCTTTGATAACTATGTCCGTCTCTTTACGAGTGACGAGCAGTTCCAGCAGTCATTTTGGTTGACGACGAAATATACGGTCGTTGCCGTCATCTTAACGAATGTCGTCGGTTTCATCTTGGCGTTCTTATTGACACAAAATATTCGCACACGTAATTTCTTACGAACGATTTTCTTCATGCCGAACTTGATCGGTGGGTTGATCCTCGGTTTCGTTTGGCAGTTCATCTATGTCAAAGGCTTCGCATCGATCGGTGAATTGACAGGGTGGAGTATATTTGAACTTCCATGGTTAGGAGATGCCCGGACAGGATTCTGGGGTATCGTCATTGTTTCGATTTGGCAAGGTGGCGGTTACATCATGGTCATCTATATCGCGGCTCTGCAAAACGTGCCACAAGAGCTGATTGAAGCGGCAAAAATCGATGGTGCCAATCGTCTATCGACGTTACGGAACATTACGTTGCCACTGATCATGCCGTCGGTCACAATCTGTCTCTTCTTGACGATTTCATGGTCTTTCAAGTTATTCGATACGAACTTATCCCTAACGAATGGCGGACCATTCAAATCGACCGAGATGCTTGCTCTAAACATTTACAAAGAATCGTTTACGAATAATAATCTTGGACTCGGATCAGCGAAGGCAATCATCTTCTTCGTTGTTGTTGCAGCGATTACAGTCACTCAAGTCTATCTGACGAAAAAACGGGAGGTGGAAGCATGAGTACAGCACAACCATTACCCACTCCGCAAGAGGAGAAACCGAAGCGCTCTAAAAAGACGAGAGGTCGTTATTCACTCCGTCTTGGAACAGTCGAACTGGCAGCCTTATTGATGGGGCTACTGTACATGATCCCGTTTTATTACGTTGTCTCGAATTCTTTCAAGACGCAGGGCGATATCTTTACGAACACAACGGGTCTACCAAAGGAATGGATGACGTCCAACTATTCAGAAGCATGGGAAGCCATGAACTTCGGAAAAGTCTTTTTAAACTCCGTCATCATTACAGTCGGTGCTAACGCGGTCATCATCATCTTTTGTTCGATGGCGGCCTGGAAACTCGTCCGGACGAAAACACGCTTGTCGACGATCATCTTTTTCTTATTCGTTGCGGCGATGATCATTCCATTCCAGTCGATCATGATTCCCTTATCGAAATTGTCTGGTGATCTCGGATTGCAGAACAGTTATTGGGGATTGATTCTGATGTATCTTGGTTTTGGATCTGGATTATCAATCTTCTTATACCATGGATTCATGAAGTCGATTCCTGAAGAAATCGAGGAGGCGGCCATCATTGATGGTTGTTCACAATGGGGTGTGTTCTGGCGCATCGTGTTCCCATTACTCAAGCCCATCACGGTCACGATCATCATCTTGAACACGCTGTGGATTTGGAACGATTTCCTACTGCCATCGCTGATGTTACGAGACGTCGATTTACGGACGATTCCACTCGCGACGTTCTATTTCTTCGGTCAATATACGAAGCAGTGGGACTTAGCACTTGCCGGACTCGTCCTCGGGATCATTCCGTTATTGTTGTTCTTCTTTGCCTTGCAAAAACAGATCATTCAAGGAATTACGAGTGGATCGATCAAATAATTTTTGTAAGCGCGTTCTCGCTTCTGCGAGAACGCTTTTTTCATGATTCACACGTCAGATTAATCTGACAACTTTTATTTTTTTTGAAAAAAAGTCTTTTCAAATGCTTGCGACCTGTTGTACGATGTTCTCAATTCAATTGTAACAACGACGTTGAAGGGAAGAGTAACACCTTGTACGACCGTATAGCGAGCTGGGGATGGTGAGAGCCCAGTCGGAAGCAAGATGCGAAGAACCTCCCGGAGTCGCTACCCGAACCCGAATGTCAGTAGGCGTAGCCGGAGTTGCCTGTCCGTTATCATAAGGCCGAAGATGAAGTGATTCGTCTTTTGAGTGAGCAACATCGTTGCTAACATGGGTGGTACCGCGGAACCGAGTCTTTCGTCCCATATTCTTGGGAAAGAAGGGCTCTTTTTTATGGCTTCTTTTTCAAAACACAATTGAGGAGGAACACCACCATGACAACACTCGTATCGATGAAACACACACAGGAAGCGATCACACTCGTAAAGAAACGCTTTGAAGAACGCTTTTCGACAACACTCGGATTGACACGTGTCGAAGCACCATTGTTCGTAGAAAGTACACTCGGTGTCAACGATCATCTCAACGGCGTAGAGCGAATCATTCGTTTCGATGCTTTGGATCACACAGCAGATCTTGAAATCGTACAATCTCTTGCAAAGTGGAAGCGTCAAGCGCTTCATACGTACGGATTTGAAGCGGGAGAAGGATTATACACGTTGATGCATGCGATTCGTCGCGATGAGATGCTGGATGCGACACACTCCATTCACGTCGATCAGTGGGACTGGGAACGGATCATCACGAAAGAACAACGGACGAGTGCTTATTTACAAGAAACGGTACAAGCGATTTATGCAACGATTCGCCAAGTCGAACAAGAAGTAGAAGCGGAGTATGGTATTTCAGCAATCTTACCGGAAACGATTCATTTTATGACAACACAAGAGTTAGAGGATGCGTATCCGACACTTTCGACGAAAGAACGTGAAACAGAAGTCACGAAAGCATATGGTGCCGTTTTCCTCATGCAAATCGGTGGCGCACTGGCTTCAGGTGAGAAGCATGATGGTCGAGCGGCTGACTACGATGACTGGACGCTCAACGGTGACATTTTAGTACACCACCCAGAAATCGGAGCATTCGAATTGTCTTCAATGGGTATTCGCGTTGATCGTGAAGCGTTGTTGAAACAGACAGCGATTGCTCAAGAAGAAGATAAATTGGCATTCCCATTCCATCAAGGTGTACTCGAAGAGCGTCTACCGTTAACGATGGGTGGAGGAATCGGTCAATCTCGTATGGCGATGTTCTTATTGAAGAAGCGTCATATCGGCGAAGTCCAAGCTTCTGTCTGGTCAGAAGAGACGCGTAAAAGTCTTCAAGCGGAAGGCATCCACTTGCTCTGACATATATATAGTAAGAAAGCGTCAAAACAGGAAGTTTTATAAAGCAAAGGGCATGCTCCGATTCGGAAGCGTGCCCTTTTTTAGGTTCGTACGACCTCAGGCGGAGGAAAGACGTGTCGATTCCTGATAGAATGGGGATAACAATAAATAAGAAAGAGGTGAAAGCATGTCTTCTCTATTAATTGTTGGGATACTCATCCCTATTTTGTTCATTGCGTTTCTTTGGTTTAACATTAAGGGCTTACGAACGATGTGGCGGGATTATAAACGGACAGGCTCAATCGTTGCACTCGGTTTCTTCATTGTCGGGATCATCGGAATCTTCACAGGCGTCTGGACGACACTAGTCGTCATCATCTATTATCTCCTCCGTCCAGCGAGAGGATGAACGGAGGGTTACTTGTATGTTGGAATGGTTGTTCTCAGCCGGAGAATCCAATCTCTGGCTGTTTTTAGGAATTATGATCGTTGGTCTTGGTACGGAATTGATCCCAGCAGAAGTCGGCTTACCATTACTTGGTCTATATGTATCGAACGGAACAGTCAGTTGGACAGTTGCTGTTCTTGTCGGTTTTTTAGGAAGTCTAATGGGCGCGACGGTCTTTTATCTTTTAGGTCGTTATGCTGGTCGTCCGATACTTATCCGGTACGGCAAATGGTTACTGATTAAAGAAAAAGAAATTGAGCAAGGGGAGCGCATCGTCGCGAAATACGGCACATGGTCTGCTTTGTTCGGACGCTTCTTCCCAGTCGTGCGCTCGGTCGTCTCGATTCCATGTGGTTTGTTCGGCTTATCATTCAAACGTTATCTACTCGCTTCAAGTATTGGACTTTTCCCAGTTTCCTTCTTCTACATTTGGGTTGGTGAACGGTTTGGAGTAGAACGCGCGGAATCGATGCTAAAAGGATTAGAGCAAGAGTTGTGGTGGATCTTAGGTGGAATCGTCGTGATTCTTGGAGGGTATATCCTTTATCGTCGCTCTAAAGCAAAACAGAAGGAACAGACGCAAGACACAAAGACGAAATAATAGAATAAGTGAACATATAAAAAGGGAGTAGATGGCAAGCATCTACTCCCTTTTTTATATGAAGCTCAAGCGGGTGGGAACAAAAATCGTTTCAGTGTTTTGATGCGATGTTTTGGTGTCAGCAATAACAGTTGATCATTGCCTTCAAGGGCAGTGTCGCCACGCGGTGTGATGATTTGATCATCACGAATGATGGCAGTGATCAAAAATTCTTGTGGCAAATCAATCTCTGAGATCGTCGTTCCAATGAATGGATGGGACATTGGTAACGTTAACTCAATAATTTCGGCGTTCGGTTTACCAATCGACATGAATTCAATGACCGTATGAATAGCAGAAGTCTGTGTTTCGTTCAGTCGTAATCGCTCGGAAAGAAACGTCAACATACTCCCTTGAATTAGCGTAGATAGTAAGACTGTGAAAAACACGATATTGAAGATCATCGATGCATTCTCGATATCCGCAACGAGAGGGTATGTCGCGAGAATGATCGGTACCGCTCCTTTTAGGCCAGCAAAGGAAATGAAGACCTTCTCTTGCCACGAATAACGAAACGGAAGAAGACTCACCCAGACTGACAAAGGACGAGCGATGAAAATTAAGATCAGCGCCAGCGCAATGGAAGATAGGATGACCTGGACATCGAGCAATTGTTTCGGAAAGACAAGCAGACCGAGCACGATGAACATTCCGATTTGAGCAAGATGCGCCATACTCATCGTAAAACGAACGAGTGTCTGTCGATAGACGAGTTCATGATTACTGATGTAGATCGCTGTGACATAAACGGCTAAAAATCCACTTGCATGGAACGTATCAGCTAAACCGAAAGACAGGAAAGCAAACGACATGAGCATGATCGGATAAAAGCTAGAAGAGGACAAATCGATCCGATTGATCAATGTCGAAGCTGCCCATCCGATGAACAAACCAATTAGAAGTCCCATCGCCATTTCCCAAACGAGTGATCCAAGTCCCGATAAGAGCGATGCTTCTTCAGGGTTCGTCACGAACTCAAGGAACAAGACAGTCAAAAAGACGGCCATCGGGTCATTCGTACCGGACTCGACTTCAAGTGTTGATCCGACTTTTCGTCGAATCGGCTGACCACTCAAGACAGAAAAGATGGCAGCGGCATCCGTCGAACCAACGATTGCCCCGAGTAAAAAAGCATTCGCCCAACTAAACCCTAGAATATAATGGGAAGCAACGGCAACGATGGATGTAGCGATGAAGACCCCGAACGTCGCAAGCGAGAGGGAAGGGGCTAATTCATGACGCACTTCCTTCCAAACCGTTTGTAGACCACCTTCGAATAAAATGATGATGAGGGCGACAGTTCCAAGAAGCTGAGCCAGTTCCGCATCGTCAAAACGAATGAACCCGGTAATGTCGCTTCCGGCAATCATACCAAGAGCGATAAAAATCAGTAGAGCAGGAATATTCAGACGACTTGATAACTTCGTCGTCCACACGGCGGCAAACAGCAATATACCAATCAATAAAATCGTGAGTTGCAAGGACATGGCATCAAACTCCTATTCATAAAAGAATCTCTAGTTTCATGATACAACAATTCCGATGAAAAGACTCGGATAACGATTGTTCAATATTTTCCACCACACCGGACAACTTTCTCTCTCTTCATTGCAAGCGTTTTCATTTATTGTGAAGATGTAGCACGAAATGAAACGAAATCAGGGAGGGAATCCGAATGCGTAAAAGAAGATGGGCAGCATTACCTGTCGTCACGACGGCGATGGTCGTCGCTTTGGCAGCATGTGGTGGCGGTACATTGAATAGCGATGACTCGAAAGATAGTGGTTCAAAAGACGGTAAGACGCTCAACGTATTCCAATTCAAGGCTGAAATCGCAAAAGACATGGAAAAGATGGCAAAAGCGTATGAAAAAGAAACTGGGACGAAAGTCGTCGTGCAAACAGTCGGTGGTGGATCGGACTATGGCGCGGCTCTGAAATCACAGTTCGCTTCAGGTAATGAACCAGATGTCTTTAACAATGGTGGCTTTACGGAAGCAAAAACATGGCAGGATAAGTTAGAAGATTTGTCAGATGAAAAGTGGGTCGGTGATTTAACGGATCTATCAAAAGAGCCAATGACGATTGATGGTAAATTGTATGGTATGCCAATGAACCTTGAGGGATATGGCTTTATCTACAATAAAGATATCTTCAAAAAAGCCGGTATCACGGAACTTCCAAAAACATTAACGGAATTGACGGAAGCTTCTAAGAAGCTGAAGGCAGATGGAGTGACACCGTTCTCGATCGGATACGGGGAGTGGTGGGTTCTTGGAAATCACCTTTTAAACATTCCGGTCGCACAACAGGATGATCCAGATCAGTTCATTGCAGATCTCAACTCTGGAAAAGCGAAGTTCGAGGACAATAAACAGTTCAAGGAATTCATGAATCTATTTGATTTGACGATTGAGTATGGAAATAAAAATCCGTTAACGACAGACTATAATACACAAGTCTCTCAGTTTGCTGAAGGTAAGACAGCGATGATCCAACAAGGGAACTGGGCACAACAATTGATCACGGATGTCAATCCGGACATCAACATGGGCTTCATCCCGATGCCGATCAATGATGATAAAGAAAAAATGGATCGTCTGCCTGTCGGCGTACCAAACAACTGGGTCGTCAATAAGAACTCGAAGAACAAAGCAGAAGCGAAGAAATTCCTCGAGTGGATGGCGACGTCTGACACAGGAAAAGACTACATGGTCAATAAATTTAAATTCATCCCTGCCTTCAAATCAATCGAAGCGAAGGATTTAGGACCGCTTGCAGATGATATTCAAGCGTACTCGAAAGATGGAAAAACCATCTCATGGAACTGGTTCAAGTATCCGGATGGTGCTGTAAACGAGTTCGGAGCGATCATGCAAGCATACGTTGGTAAGCAAAAAACAGCTGATGAGATGCTGCAGGACTTCACAAAAACATGGGATAAAATGAAGAAATAAGAAGTGATTTAAAAAACATGCCTGTTCCGACTAACTGACGGAACAGGCATGTTTTTTATTATAAGAAGAATAATTGGATGAAGAAGAGAAGCGCGAACACATAGATGAGTGGGTGGACACGCTCTTTTTGGATAGCTTTCATGATCGGATAGACGATGAAACCGAATGCGATACCGGTTGCGATGCTACCGGATAATGGCATGATCAAGATGACGAGGAAAGCCGTGAAAGCTTCGCTGAAGTCATCCCATGGAATCTGCTTGATGTTTTGAATCATGAAGACACCGACTAAGATCAATGCGGGCGCAGTAATCGCAGGGACGCTCGAAATCGATTGAACGAACGGTCCAAAGACGGCAGATAATGCGAATAGAATCCCGACCGTCACGGATGTGAGTCCAGTCCGTCCACCAGCAGCGACACCCGCTGCAGATTCTACGTAAGCCGTTGTAGGACTTGTTCCGAATAATGAACCAGCGACCATCGCAGTCGAATCAGATAATAGGGCACGTTCGCTGTTTTTCAATGATCCATCTTTTTCAATCAATCCAGCCTGTTCTCCGACAGCGACCATCGTACCTGTCGTATCAAACATCGTCACGAGAACGAAGGAGAGGACACCGCTGAATAGACCGTATTGGAACACGTCTTGAATGGCGTTGAACGGATTCGTGATGATCAATCCTTCTGGTAACGTCGGTAACGCAACGAAGGAATCGGAAAACTTCAATTCACCTGTCAGGAATGCAATCAATCCAGAGAGGATCATGGCATATAAAATAGCACCTGGTACACGTTTGATTGTCAAGATCGCTGCAACTAATAATCCGATGAGTGTGATCAATGCTTCTGGTGACGTCAATGCGCCAATCGTGACGAGTGTATCTTCACTAGCGACTAAAATTCCTGACATCTTGAGACCGAGTGAAGCAATGAAGAGACCGATTCCACCTGTGATCGCAAGCTTTAATGTCATCGGAATGATTTCAATCAGCTTCGTACGAATCGGTGAGAGTGATAACAATAAGAAAATGACACCAGCGACGAAGACAACTGAGAGTGCTGTCTGATATGGAATCTTCTCACCAACGACAAGTGTATAAGTAAAATACGCATTGAGTCCCATTCCAGGTGCGACTGCGATTGGTAGATTCGCATAAAGCCCCATCAGAAGCGTACCGATCAATGTCGCGATGATCGTCGCAGAAAAAGCTTGGGCTTGGGGGATACCGGCATCTGCTAAAATCGTTGGGTTGACGAGCAGAATATAGGCCATCGTAATGAACGTCACGAATCCAGCTTGGATTTCACGTTTTACGGTTGTTTGATGTGCGGCAAGTTTAAACATGGGTAAAAGGACCACCTTCATAACAAATTGATTAAAAAACGAACATTGATGATATTATAGTAAAATTCATTCGGAATCAAGTCGAAACAAAAAAGAATTTTTTATAGGAATCATGAAAGAGAATATCAGGAAATGATGTAAGCGGATTCAAGGTTATGATACGATTGATTACAAGAAAAAGGATGGGGGCGCCTTTCATGAAAAGTATCCGGACGCGTTTGATTCGTCTCGTCGTCCTGGCGATCTTGATTCCGACTGCCCTCGCGACATCGATTTCCTATCTGTATGTGCGGCACCAAAACATTGAACAGGCAGAACGTTCTAGCCTGAACGTATTGACGCGGGGAAATACACAGGTGACCCATTATATAGAGGATATCCGCCGTCTATCGACGAGTCTGTACGCGAATCGTTCGTTGATGAACATCATGCGCGTCGGGGCAGATCAGGAACTAGACGAATCCGATGGAGTCGTTTCGCGGGCGATGTTAGGTCTGTTTTTATCACGTCAGGATATCGAGCAGTTACATTTCGTCATTTTAAATGGTTATTCGGAGTATTCGGTCTATAACATGAAAACAACGAGTCGAGGAAAGTTTGATTGGATGCAAGAAACGGATTATTTTCGATTGATGAAACAAAAAAGCGGCTGGTTGATTGACGAAGCGCACACGATTGAACCATATAATGTGCACACGATGATTCTTGATGAAAAACAAGTCGTTAGTTTTCGTTATCGCATCGATCGTGTCGAAACAGATGAGCCACTCGGCTTCCTTTCGGTGGATATTCCCGTCCGTGTATTTGAACAACAGTTAAAACTGTTCGAGAATGATCCGGAAGAGTCGTTATGGTTGATGACAGAACAGCGTGTGTTGGCACAGACTGGGGCAGAGATGGAACTACCGGTCGATCGATTCACTGGGCAGAGTGGGAGTTTACGTGTCGGAAAATCGTTCATCGTCTACTCAAAGACGATGACGAATGGCGTTCCACTCATACTTGTCAAACGGATTCCGTATGCGTCAGTCATCCAAGGGGCGAATGAAACGGCATTGATTCTTGTTTTGATTGGTCTCGTCTCACTGTTCGTTATGATCATTGCCGCAAGTCTCGTTGCCATGCAGATCACGAAGCCAATCAAACAGTTGACAGCAAACGTCTGGCGAGTCGAACAAGGGGATTTATCAGCACCATTCGTTGCGACGACGAATGACGAGATTGGATTACTCAACCGTCAGTTCCAACGCATGATTCAACGGATTGATCGTTTAATCAAACGGGAGTATCGACTGGCACTCGAAAACCGGACGAATGAGCTACGGGCATTACAATCTCAGCTCAATCCGCACTTCTTATTCAATGCCTTACAATCGATCGGAACGACGACGTTACAAGGAGACCGGAAGATCGCGTACCGCTCCATCACCGGATTATCACAAATGATGCGCTACTCGATGAATAATGAGCAGACGATCGTGACGTTAAAACAAGAAGTCGATCATCTTCAAGCGTATATTCGTTTGCAACAGCAACGTTTTCCGGAACGTTTCCGTTATATCGTTGACGTCCCGTGGCATCTCAATGACATTGAAGTGCCGAAGATGATCTTGCAACCGTTCGCTGAAAATTACTTTAAACACGGCTTTCGACAGCAATTAGCAGCGACGGAGAACTATCTTGCTTACAAAGTCCGGACGGATGGCGGACGCCTCATTATTCAAATCGAGAATAGCGGTGCCGTCCTCGAAACAGGACGACTTGAAGAGATTGATCGTAAAATGCGCATGCATCGTAGCCCAGAGGATCTCGAGACGAGCGGCATTGGTCTCCATAATATTTATGAACGGCTCTTGATTTTTTACGGGGAACAAGCAAATATGACGCTCTCTTCTTCAGCTGTAGAGGGCGGATTCAAAATCGTGATTCGGATTCCATATGAGAAGGGGGACTTGGCATGAACGTGTTGATCGTAGACGATGAACGACATGTACGGGAAGCGGTCAAATTGCTCGGGGAATGGGACAGTTGGCAGGTCTCACATATTTACGAGGCGGAACATGGGGAAGAAGCGAAACGATTACTGGATACTGGAACGATCGATTTAATGCTGACAGATGTCGAAATGCCTGGACTCGACGGATTAACATTACTAGAATGGACAAAAAATCATCATCCAAAGGTCGTCACGATCGTGCTGACAGGGTATGATGATTATACGTATATGCGACGTGCCATTTTGCATCAATCCTTTGATTATTTATTGAAGCCGGTTGATCCAGATGTACTCAATGATGCCTTGTCCCGCGCGATGGAATGTATCCATCCGGTAGTGGAATCAGGGGAAGCGATTGATCAAATCGCCAAATACATCGAAACGCATTATGCGGAAGAATTGACACTGCAATTCATGAGCGAACGGTTTTACTTGAGCCGAGAGTATATATCACGACGCTTCAAACAGCGTTTTTCTGTTAACTTATCTGATTACATCCAAACGATTCGCTTGAATCGGGCGAAGGAATTATTGAGTGAGACGGAAGCACGCATTTACGAAATCGCACTTGAAGTCGGATATCAGGACGATAAGTATTTTCGGAAAGTGTTCAAAAAACAATTCGGTATGACACCGAATGAGTTTCGTGAATTGTTGTCGATTTAAACGACTATCGAGGAGGAATCGTACATGAGTGTACACATTAACGCAGCTGAAGGACAAATCGCCGAAACGGTCTTACTTCCAGGAGATCCGTTACGTGCTAAATACATCGCTGAGACGTTTTTAGAGGATGTTGTTCTTTATAACGAGGTTCGAGGCATGTATGGCTTCACAGGTACTTATAAAGGGAAAAAAGTTTCGGTTCAAGGAACAGGTATGGGTGTACCATCGATGTCGATCTATGCGAACGAACTCGTTCAGTCATACGGTGCGAAGAACTTGATCCGTGTCGGTACTGCCGGTGGGATCACGCCAGACGTTAAAGTTCGTGACGTCGTCATCGCGATGAGTGCTTCGCATGACATGGCACAGAACCGTGTCCGTTTTAATGGACTAGACTACGCACCGACAGCTTCTTTTGATCTGCTGCATAAAGCATATACAGCAGCTAAAGAACAAGGTATCGATGCAAAAGTCGGTCAAATCTTCACGACGGATCAGTTCTATCAAGATGATTTCCATCATTTCAAAAAATGGGCGGATTTCGGATGTCTCGCAATCGAGATGGAAGCGGCAGGTCTTTACACACTTGCAGCAAAACATAAAGTAAACGCACTGACGATCCTGACGATTTCAGATCATCTGTTGACAGGTGAAGAAACGACATCGGAAGAGCGCCAGACGACATTCAACGATATGATGAAAGTCGCGCTTGAAACAGCGATTCAATTATAAGAAGTAAGACGGAGAAGCCTCTCCGTCTTTTTTCATAGTCGAAAAGAGATATGGTAAGATAAAGGCAGTGTTATAGATCAGTTAAAGGGGAGATTCTCGGATGGAGACAACGATGACAGAGACAGTGCTTTCAGAGCGCCTTGAGACACAGCGTCACTTTTTCCAAACAGGTGCAACACGTAGTCTAGCTTTTCGCTTAAGCATGCTGACATTCTTACGCCAAGCGATTGAAACGCATGAAGCGGAGATCTATGAGGCATTAAAACAAGATCTCAATAAAGGACAGCATGATGCTTTTACGACGGAAATCGGTTTCGTTTATGGGGAGATTCAACGGATGGAGCGACAACTCCGTCGACTGGCACGCCCGAAGCGTGTCGCAACACCGCTTCTGCATATCGGCTCAAAAAGTGAAATCCAGTATGAACCCTATGGCAACGTTCTTGTCATCGCGCCATGGAACTATCCTTTCCAGCTGGCACTTGCTCCGGTCATTGGTGCGATTGCAGCGGGGAATACGGTCGTCCTTAAACCATCCGAGCTGACACCGAACGTCTCTCGTGTATTACGAGAAGTTTTTGAAACGGCATTCCATGAACGATTCGGAATCGTCATAGAAGGAGATGCTGAAGTCAGTAGCGCTTTATTAAACGAACGCTTTGATTATATCTTCTTTACGGGTTCCACACGCGTCGGAAAAATCGTGCATCAAGCTGCAGCGAAGCATTTGACACCGGTCACACTTGAACTGGGTGGTAAATCACCGACAATCGTTCACAAGGATGCGGATCTTCGTCTAGCAGCGAAGCGGATCGCATGGGGAAAATGGCTGAATGCCGGACAGACATGTATCGCCCCGGATTACGTATTGATTCATGAGGACGTTAAAGAACGTTTCTTGCAGTTGATTGAAGAAGAAGCCTTCAAACAGTATGGGAATGGCGTCGGCGTCTCATCCTACGTCAAAATCGTATCGGACGATCATCTGAATCGCCTCAGCAGTTACTTGTCGCAAGGGACGATCGAATTCGGTGGACAAGTCGATCCGGAAACGCGTAAGATGGCGCCGACCGTCATGACGAATGTAGCGGTGGATGCTCCAGTGATGCAAGACGAAATCTTCGGACCGATCCTGCCGGTGTTGACCTACCGTGAAATCGAAGAGGTCATCGCGTTCGTCAATAATCGTGACAAACCGCTTGCACTTTATCTGTTCACAGAGAACAAAGCCGTCGAACATCGTATCCTTGAACGGATTTCATTCGGTGGTGGATGTGTCAATGACACATTGATGCACGTCGCACAACATCACTTACCATTTGGTGGAGTCGGGGCGAGTGGCATGGGTGGATATCATGGCAAGTATAGTTTCGAGACGTTCAGCCATCGTAAAGGAATCGTCAAAAACACGACGACTTTCGATTTACCTTTCCGCTACATGCGAACAAATAGCAATTCCAAATGGATGCGCTTTTTGTTATGATGAGCTGTATTGAATACGTGGTATGAGAGGGATTTTGATTGTGAAGAAGAAATTAATTCGACTCATGAAAAAAACAGGTATGGTGGAGCGAAGTCTTCGGGTCATGATGCGAATCTTCACCTTATTTCCGGTACGGAAAAATCGTGTCATGTTTGAAAGCTTTTTGGGCAAACAGTACAATGATAGTCCTAAAGCCATCTACGATGAGTTGAAAAAGATGAACGTTGACTTAGAATTGATCATCAGCAAACAACGCGGTGTTTCTATGACGGATGAACAGGTGACATCTGTGAATAGGATGACGATCAAATGGATTTTTTTATTAGCTACTTCTCGCGTTTGGGTGTCCAATAGTCGCCTTCCTTCATGGCTAGTAAAACGAAAAGGTACTCTATATTATCAAACATGGCACGGAACGCCACTCAAAAAATTAGCGCTTGATATGGTGGATGTCCGAATGGCGAACACATCAACTGATCAATATAAAAAAGATTTTGTAAAAGAATCAGCAAAATGGGATGTCCTTCTCTCTCCGAACGCATACTCGAGTGAAATTTTTAAAAGAGCGTTTGGATACGAAGGAAAAATGTTAGAAATCGGATATCCTAGAAACGATGTGCTGTACCAAAATGAAAAACATGAAAGTATTATTGAGCGGGTAAAGGCACATTATCAAATAGAAACCGATAAAAAGATTATTTTATATGCTCCAACATGGAGAGATGATGATTACGTTGAGCAAGGAAACTACTCATTTACGTTACCTTTCTCCATTGAACGATTTGAGGAAGAATTTGGAGATGAGTATACAATGCTTGTACGACTCCATTATCTTGTTGGCGATCAATTGGATTTGAGTGCTGTCTCAGCGATTAAGAATGCCTCTAGATATCCGGAAATTTCTGAGCTATACTTAGCGGCAGATATCTTGATAACGGATTATTCCTCAGTGATGTTCGATTATGCGCACTTAAAACGTCCGATGCTATTCTACACCTATGATCTCAAACATTATCGTGATCATCTAAGAGGATTCTATTTTTCTTTTGAGGAAGAAGCACCGGGTCCGTTGATTCAAGAAGAGCAAATTCTTTTTGAAGAAATCAGACAGATCGAGTCGTGGGAGCGACGATTCGATTTGAAAAGTGAAGCATTTCGTCGTCATTATTGCGAATGGGATGACGGTCACGCAGCACAAAGAGCTGCGCTGGATATCTTAGAGAATATTAAATAAACGGGGAGTGTTTTTAGATGAAGAAGGTCATTACGTACGGTACATTTGATTTGTTACATTGGGGACATATCAATATTTTACGTCGCGCTAAAGAAATGGGAGATTACCTCATCGTGGCAATTTCGACAGATGAATTCAATCGTCTTAAGCATAAACAAGCGTACCATAACTATGAGAATCGTAAATTAATCTTAGAAGCAATTCGTTATGTGGATGAAGTCATTCCAGAGAACAACTGGGAACAAAAAGTAGAAGACGTTCAAAAACATAATGTTGATGTATTCGTTATGGGTGACGACTGGAAAGGTGAATTCGACTTCTTAAAAGACCATTGTGAAGTCGTTTACTTGGAGCGCACTGAAGGAATTTCAACTAGCCAAATTAAGAATGAGCTAGGCTCGAATTAATGGATGAAGAGACCTCGCGGGAGTGAGGTCTCTTTTTTAAGGGAGTCACTAAATATGCGTTCAATGATTATTTCGATCTATTTATTTATCTTTCGAATAGTCTATCAACTATTTTGTTTTTTACCCATTCAAGAAAAGACGTTATTTTGGATGAGCTATGGTGAAAATGCTATGCCAATACATCTTCGCTTAAATCAACGAAACAACCAACAAAAGCAAGTTCTTATCTTCGACGAACGCTATATGCGGGCGACAGATTGTTGGAATGTCAGTCGCAAAATTGCTTATCATCCAATGCGATTGATTACGATTTCTTATCATTTAGCTACTTCTCGTCATGTTTTTTTAGATAATTATATTGGAGAATTCAGCGTTTCCTCTACTCGAAAAAATACAAGGCGGATTCAATTGTGGCATGCCGCTGGAACGTTAAAACAGTTTGGGCTGACCTCATCGAAAACTCGTTCGATGTCCACGTCGACACAGAAACGATTTCGACGTGTCTATCAAGAATACGGAGATTTTATTGTTCCAGGAATGCGGTGTGCTGAACAATTCATGATGCCGCACGATTTAGAACGATCCCACTTTAAAGCGTTCGGCATGCCACGAACGGACTATTGGTTTGATGAGGAGCAACGAAAACAGAAAACAGTGGAATTAAGAAAACAATACGCAAAGACTGATCGTCGGATCTTATTGTATGCACCGACATACCGGGAATACAAAGAAACAGAAGATCATACGATTCAACAGTTTGAAAAACTTGCTCAAGCGGGATGGACGATTCTCGTTAAATTGCATCCGACGATTCAAGCGCTTTCGACCTATCGTTCTAGCCATATCCATCTTGTGGACGATACGTATTCAATCAATGATTACTTGCTGATCACAGATGTGCTCGTAACTGA
This sequence comes from Exiguobacterium sp. Leaf187, assembly GCF_001423925.1. NCBI lineage: Bacteria > Bacillati > Bacillota > Bacilli > Caryophanales > Exiguobacterium > Exiguobacterium sp. Leaf187. Next base: position 154,528 of record NZ_LMPR01000004.1, read on the forward strand.
TTATTCCTCCATTCCATTTGAAAGCTGTCTCCTCAACATTCCGGCGTTCCTGTACACACCGGATATCGATACATATCGACAACTACCAGGTCTCGTCGATCAGTATCCGAAACCATTGCCTGTGCGACAGACGGAGCGAATGGAACAATTGATGGATTGGATCATGTCTGAGACGATACTAGAAGAGTGCCGTCAGCACATGGAGGAATTTCAAACGAGTTGGTATGATCATCCCCCTGGTCAAGCAGTGGAACGCATCGTTGATCATTATTACGGAGATATATGATACTCAATCTGACGATTGCTTTAGTTTTAGAAAGCGGTCGTCAGATAAATTTTCGAAAACAAATGTGAAACATTGAACAAAGTTTGACAATCTTTTGAAAATCCATTCTTTTCGACTGTGATGTTCTATACTAAAAGCAGAAGAAGAGGAGAGGAGAAATGGATATGCTAACTTGTGGAACGACTGAAGCCAATACGTTCGTCTTATCACCCGAAACGCGAACGTTGCTTGAGAGCTTCATGACAGAAACGACGTTCAAAAAGGATTCCATTGTCTGTTGGGAAGGGGAAATGAACGATAAGTTGTTTTATGTGAAACAAGGAGGCGTCAAACTATCGAAGTTGACGAAAAAAGGCAGTCCATTACTCATGTTTTTATATTTCAAAGGAGATTTGTTTGGCGAATTTGATGTAGGAGAAGCTTTTCCGAGTTCCTACAGTATTGAAACGATGGAAGATAGCATCATCGGATTCTTATCGAAAAACCAATTAGAAGAGCTTATGAAAAAAGACGGTGCCTTTGCGCTTGAGATCATGCGATGGCAAGCATTAATGCGGAAGCAAACGGAAACGAAATTACGTGACTTACTACTGTTTGGAAAACCAGGGGCATTAGCTTCGACGTTACTTCGCTTGATTGCGATGGAAGGGGAACAAGTGGGAGAAACGTATCGTCTTGCGAAGCGACCATCCGACGGTGAGTTTGGTCAATTGATTGGTGCACCACGTGAGACCGTTAATCGTATGTTTTCTCAGTGGAAAAAAGAAGGGGTCGTTTCGATGACAGCAAAAGAAATCACCATTCACGATCCGCAATATCTACGGGATCTGTGTCATTGTGAAGGGTGTCCAGCAGGTGTTTGTCGAATTTAATAAGATGTACGAATCATCCCGACGCGAAACAGGACTTTCCTGTCTCGCGTTATTTTTGTGTATAAAATTTTTTTCTACGCTCGTTTAGATGTGAACTTTCTGTGTGTTTTCGAAATGAAAAGTGCGGAATTTTCATATTTAAAGTGATATTTATCACAGTTTCCAGACTTGCTGAATTCTTACAATAAAGACAAGTTCAGAGTAGGAAAGGAGTAATCACGATGAGTCAAAAGACAGAAACGAACCTAAAAGGAACATTCGTTGCCGTCCTGATCGTAGCAGGTGTCATCATCGGGATGTGGAGTTCAATCTTTCTATTGTTCATATCACGTTAAGGAGGAATCACGATGCACATTCATCGTTTAGAAAAAATCTGGCTGATCTTCGGAGTAGCGATGCTCGCGATCTTCTTGACGATCATCGGTATATCCGCTTTTGCATCCGGAAATCAACCGCCATCCGATGCGACATTGATTGATCCGACGAAAGTCGATCAGACGAAACCGTTTGATAAGCCAGGACTAAAGAAAATTGATGACAACCGATATGAAGCGGTCATCGTTTCACAAGCTTTTCAGTTTACACCCAAAGATATGGTCATACCTAAAGGGGCGACAGTCGATTTTCTCGTGACATCGAAGGACGTCGTTCATGGATTTGAAATCGTTAAGACGAACGTCAATATGATGGTCGTTCCCGGACATATTAATTCGATTGAGTATACGTTCAAGGAAGCAGGCGAATATCTCATCGTCTGTAATGAATATTGTGGTAATGCCCATCATATGATGGCAACGAAAATCAAGGTGGTGGAATAAGATGAATGCTATATCAAATAAACTAAGACAGTTCGAGATGGAGCGTGGTCTACCCGCTACCGTCATCGGAGTCAAGGAAGCGAAACTGGCCTTTGCACATGTTAGTTTTTCACTTGTCGCCTTATTGATCGGTGGTCTATGTGGATTACTACAAACGATGGTACGGACAGGTGCCATTCCAGAAATCGCTGGAATCGGATACTATGAGCTTCTGACTGCCCACGGATTGATGCTTGCAATCGTCTTTACGACGTTATTCATTTTCGGATTATTGTTCTCATTTTTAGGTCAATCGTTCGGACGCTTCGAAGAGTTTCCGCGACGTCTCGGATGGGTCGGGTTCTGGTTCATGATTCTTGGTGTCGTCCTCGTCACGTGGATGGTGCTTGCAGGTGAAGCTTCCGTCCTCTATACGTTCTATGCACCACTCAAGGCACATCCTGTTTTTTATATCGGACTCGTCATCTTCGTCGTCGGAACGTGGATCGCGTCTGGTGCCATGTTCCGAATGTATGCTGATTATAAGCGGGAACACCCTGGTGTTCATCCACCGCTTCAAGCCTACATGAGCATTATGACTGCCTTGTTATGGGTGGTTGCGACACTCGGCGTAGCGGCAACGATTCTCTTTCAACTTCTTCCTTTATCTCTTGGTTGGACGGATAAGGTCGGGATCGAGCTATCTCGGACGCTATTTTGGTACTTTGGTCATCCGCTCGTCTATTTCTGGTTGTTACCTGCCTACATCGTCTGGTATACGGTCATTCCGAAAATCGTTGGTGGGAAGATTTTTTCTGACGCGTTAGCACGCATGTCGTTCTTGTTATTCCTACTCTTTTCATTCCCTGTAGGTTTTCACCATCAATTGTTAGAGCCAGGGATTTCTGCATTTTGGAAGTATGTCCAAGTCGTCTTGACATTCCTCGTCATCATTCCATCATTGATGACTGCCTTCTCGATGTTTGCGACATTTGAGCTAGCAGGTCGCCGTAAGGGAGCAACTGGCATATTTGGTTGGGTGAAGAAAATGCCATATCGGGATGTCCGGTTCCTTGCACCGTTCATCGGGATGTTGTTCTTCATTCCAGCAGGTGCAGGTGGTGTCATTAATGCATCGCATCAGCTGAACATCATCGTTCATAACACATTATGGGTTACGGGACACTTTCATATCACGGTCGGTGCTGCTGTCGCACTAACGTTCTTCGGAACAGCCTACTGGCTTGTCCCGCTCTTACGTGGTCGGACGTTAACAGCGGCAATGAATCGTCTTGGACTTATTCAAACGGCTGCCTGGACGATCGGAATGCTCTTCATGTCGACTGCGATGCACATCTCAGGATTACTCGGTAATCCACGACGGACGGGACCAGCCACCTACTTCAAGGATTCAATCGTCGCTGACTGGATTCCATATCATGTCGCAATGGCGATCGGCGGAACGATTTTATTCATCTCGATTCTGCTATTCCTCTATGCGATGTTCCAACTGGCCTTCCGAGCGCCAAAAGGAACGGAAGAATTTCCGATTGCTGAAACGGAAGAAGAGGCGATGGCAACGCCACTCTTCTTTGAAAATTGGAAGCTATGGATTTTCGTGACGTTCGCTTTGATTGCGTTTGCGTACACGGTACCGATTTGGCATATGATTGAAAATGCCCCTCCAGGAGCTCCCGGATGGAGACTCTGGTAAGACAGTGAAGAGGGGACTGACTCAAAAAAAGAATGACGCGTCATTTCACGCCCTTTCCTCAGGCGAGACAAAGCCCCCCTTTCCTACTTCATTTAAGCAAGAAAGGGGGGCTTGTTTGTCTCTGACAACGCATAAATGCGCTTTTCCTGTAGGAGTTGCGTGTGACGCGTCATTCTTTTTATTACGAGATAAGGGAGGCAGATCATCAATCTGCCTCCCTTATCTTTGTAGAGACTGACTTTTGAGTCAGCCCCTTATTTGCGTGAGCTTAAGGAATAAGTAATGAAGGGCTAAATCTTATTTGACGAGATTATGCTTGAAGGCATAGACGACAGCTTGTGTACGGTCTACGACATCGAGTTTCGATAAGATGTTCGAGACGTGTGTCTTAACGGTTTTTAAGGAAATGAATAATTCGTCTGCGATTTCTTGGTTCGCCATACCACGAGCCATCAATTGAAGAACTTCCTGCTCACGTTCCGTCAAATCGTCATGCAAGTGTGTCGTAGGACGACGAAGACGTTCCATCATTTTACCGGTCACTTGTGCTGCCATGACAGATTGACCGTTTGCCGTCTTGCGAATCGCTTCTGCGATGTCAAAGGCGCTAGCCGTTTTTAAGACATAACTCATCGCACCGGCTTCAATGACAGGATAAACTTTCTCATCATCAAGAAAACTCGTCACGACGAGAATTTTTGCTTCCGGCCAGTCTTTGCGAATCAGTCGCGTTCCTTCGACGCCATCGACTGGCTCCATCACTAAATCCATCAAGATGACATCCGGTCGGTGTTCAAGCGCAAGCAAGGCTCCTGCTTGACCATCCGACGCTTCGGCGACGACCTCGATGTCTGGTTGTGTGGAAAGGAAAGCAGACACACCGGCCCGGACCATCTCGTGATCATCTACTAATAATACGCGTATCATACTTGCACCATCCGATCTTTTCTAAGTTTGACTTCGATTTGGGTTCCTTGTCCTGGAACACTGACGAGACGAATCGTTCCGCCCATCTCAGCCGTTCGTTCCCGCATCGAATTAATGCCATAAGAGGCAAGTTTTTTTTCATCAACGACGAATCCAACACCATCATCATTCATGCTCAGAATGATCGTTTCGTTGAATTGTCGGAGCTCGATATCCATATGAGACGCTTTCGCGTGACGTAATGCATTCGTCAATCCTTCTTGGACGATCCGGAACAACTCGTTTTCGATTTGTCGTGGAAGTGTCATCTCTTCTAACTTCCAACTCAACTGTGTGGACTGCTTTCTAGATAATTCTTCGAGCAGTTGCGAAAGTCCTTGTTGTAACGTCATCCCTTCTAGTTCGACAGGGCGAAGCTGAAGTAAGAGGGAGCGCATTTCAGACTGCGCCGTTTGCGCCATCGTCTCGACCATCTCGATCTGTTTGGCTGCAGCTTCAGGTTGAGACAGAATCGTCTGTTTAGCTGCTGTCGTCATCATGGAGATGGCATAGAGCTGTTGCGAAACGGAGTCGTGTAAATCACGTGCGAGTCGCTTTCGTTCCTCCGTGACGGCTTGAACTCTTACTTGTTCAACGTGTTGCGGACGTGTACTGATTTTTTGGACGGTCTCGACTTGTTCGTCGATACGTTTTCCAATCCGCGACAAGCGCGTCAACGTATGAAAGTAGGGACCCGGAACGATCGTCACATCTTTTCCTTGTTCCAGTTCAATGATGGCAGTCGTGACACGTTTGAAGTCACGTCGCAAGAAAAAGTAATGCATGCTACCGATGGCAAGCGGTAGTAATAACGAGAGTCCGATGACGAGTAGAAGGACAGGGAAATCTTGTTGACGGACGAATAGGACATGCCAATCGACTTGTCGTGTACTTAAGAATAACAACGTCGTCATGACGGCAGTCAAAAAGCCCGTCATGACTTGGAGTGCAATGACACCAAGCGGGAATTGATCACGCTTCATATCGAAGACACCTCCACGTTGCCAATACCGAGCATGACATGAATGCGAACCTTCCGCGTCGCTTCGCCGTATTCCGGTGCCCGGAATTGAATGCGTCGATTAAAGAAGGTCGGAATCCGGCGGATATCTGTCTTGACGCTTCCGAAGCCGATTGACGTGTCGAGTGTATAGTCGTAGCCGGACGGTAAAAGAATTCGGACGTCCCCGACGACACCACTGACGACGATCAAGGTCTCGCCTTCTGGAACATAGGCGTGCGTCAAATCGATTTCTAAATCCTTGACGATGAACTGTTCGCTCAAATCCTGTAAGACGTACGGTACATCGGCTTGAGTCGAGAAGGAATAAGCGGGTTGAATCTTGATCCCTTCCTCTTCATATTGATGCGGAGCAATCCGTGAAAATAAAAATTCGCGGACAGAATGTCGTGTCACGAGAATGATCCCAAGGTAGAGCAAGATACCAGCAATGACAAAACCGATGGCAGCCGAACTAAGGACGACGCCAGCAAGAATGATCGTACCGACGATGTAGAAGAGGATTGCTAATTTTTCATGATTGCGTCGCCGGAAATGAATCCCGACATAATACAGCAGGAACGGAAATAAGACACCAAACAATACATTTCCTGCACCGGACAATAGGTCATAGAACAGACCGAGGGCGAACAGGATCGATACGTAACCGACCAGTTGTTTCGTACTTAATCGTCGCACGATCAATCTCCTTTCTAACATGACAAAGGGAGGCATACGCCTCCTTCATCATTGACTGCTTATTGGTGAATGCGGCGTTCGAGTTCAGCGATACGCGCATCGATATCATCTTCATCAACGGCTGGTTGTTTTGCTTCAGGCTCTTCTGCCGTGAACGGATGTGCTTCTTCTTTTATAGTAGCATTTGGTTCGCGATCTAGCACCTGGTTCATCTTGTTTTTTAAGTTCGAGACGTTTTCGCGCATCATCCATTCGTACCGTTTGTTTTGTAGATCTTCGAGCTTTAACTTCAATTCGAGGGCTTCACGTTCCAATTCGTTCAGCTCGCGTTTCGTCTCAGCGACGAGTTCTTCAAAGAACCGGTACTGCTCCCCGTAATGCTTCGATTCGATGGCTGCACGCTCAGCCAGTTGTTGTTCACCGGCTTCGTTCGCGATTTCGACTTGCTTGAAGCGTTTATCGGCTAAATCCTTCGCTTCTTCCTGTTTTTGTGTCAGTTCCAGCAGCAATGTCCGTTGACGCTCGAGTAGTCGATCAATCTCTTTTAAATCAGCTTCTGTTGATCGGATATGACGAACAAGTTTCTTAGCAGGTACTTCGCCCTGTTCAGCAGCTTTTTTGACTTCTGTCATCATTTGTGTCGCAAAATCGTTGAGTTGATCAAATACGTTTTTCATGAAAAAATTCCTCCTTGGAAGTGGCGAATGATATCGGGTCACACATTTTGATTAGAAACGTTTTTCGTCTAGGTCTTTCCAGTCTGCTTCGAAATGTGTCGTTGATGTACGGCGACGGTTAAAGAGATCTTGAACATTGACACGTTGTAGTTTCATACGCATGTAACCGACGTACAATGCGATGGCTGCTGCGATTCCGATGACTGCCCAGATGTTCGAGAGGGCAAGCCCGATTCCGATGGCTGCTAGGAATCCGAAGCCGAGTTTCGCTGGCCATTTGTTCGACTGCATGAACTTACTGATCGAATAGAACGCGAGTAACGCCCCTAAACCAAGTCCGATCATATGCGGTAATGTTCCGATGACGACGGCAAGTAACGCCAGTCCGGCGAGAATCATCACCAGTTGTTTTCCTTTCGATTGCTTCATGAGGAAGCCTCCCTTGTGTTGATACCTTTATGATACGGGAGTCCTTCTATTCCTACGACACTCTTTGGACCGTATTTGCTCTCGGGCTTAAGGCGGAGAGAAGGTCTGACTTTAAGGGAAGCGCTATCAGCACCAATGATTCATGTGATACTCTATAAGGGAATCGAATCGAGAGGAGTGATGTTGATGAGTGCAACAATCAACGTAAACCAAGTAACATGTGTCGGAAACCAGGGAGGGGTTTCCCTCCCTTAAATCAGAGGAGGAAACCATTTGAACGAATGGGGTACACCACCTGTCTACGAAACGACAGGAACAGAACGATTAGGACGGATCATAGCCGTCTATCAAACACATTATCGCGTCATGACGGAAACAGGAGAATCGCTGAGCGAACTGTCTGGTAAATTGCGTTTTCAATCGGGAACGAAAGCTGAATTGCCAGCGGTTGGTGACTGGATCATCCAAACAGAGCGAGAGCCAGGCAAAGGACGGATCGAACGTGTCTTGCCACGATCTTCTCAATTTTCCCGAAAAGCGGCAGGAACGGAAACCGAGGAACAAATCATCTGCGCGAATGTTGACGTCGCCTTGCTCGTCATGGCTTTTGGACATGACTTCAACGTCCGTCGACTGGAACGTTATTTAACGGTTGCTTGGGATGCAGGGGTGACACCAATCATCGTCCTGACGAAAAAAACTTTGATGCCGTCGATTGAAACGGAAATACAGGCTGTCGAAGCGATTGCGTTCGGAACACCAATCCTTGCCGTTGATTCTTTAACTGGTGACGGATTAGAGGAGTTGCGTGAACAGTTACAAATCAAGCAGACAATCGTGTTAGTTGGGTCGTCCGGCGTCGGGAAGTCGACGCTCGTCAATGCTTTAGCTGGAGAACAGTTAATGGAGACGGGTGGCGTACGAGAAGACGATGAACGTGGACGTCACACGACGACACATCGCGAACTGAAACGACTATCGAACGGTCTATTGCTTGTTGATACACCGGGGATGCGAGAATTGGCCTTATGGGATGGCAGTGACGGTTTATCGTCGACGTTTTCCGATATTGAGGAGCTTGCTGAAAACTGTCGTTTCCGAGACTGTGAACATGATAAGGAACCGGGCTGTGCCGTTCGGACAGCTTTAGAAGATGGCACACTAACTGCTGAACGCTGGAATAGCTTCGTCAAGCTAAAACGAGAAATCGCTTATGCGGAACGCAAGCAAAATGTGGCGTTGCAGGCGGCGGAGAAAGAAAAGTGGAAAAAAATCCACAAGCAGGCCCAAGCGCATACGAAAGTGAAGTATCAAAAGCGATAATACGACTGAAATATGAAAAGCATCTGCAACGGAAAAAGGAGTCTCTTTTTCTATGCAGATGCTTTTTTCTCGTTATTCTTTTGAAAGGAATTCATTTGGTTCTGTATGGAACGGCACGTTACCCGTCAACGCATCAAGACGATGTAAGTCGGATTGAATCGCTTCAGGGTCACTTCGGCGCGCGTTTCGTACCGTGGCCGTTCCGACCGGATGATCGTTGAATCCAGTCGTTAAATCAAACGTCCGATTCGACAGCCGATCAGTAAAATAACGATCGTGGGAGACGAAGAGGAGCTCACCAGGGAAAACATCGAGGGCGGCTTCGATTTGTTCACGAGTCGCAAGGTCCAAATAGTTCGTTGGTTCATCGAGAATAAGCAAGTGAGCACCAGAAAAATACAGGCGTAAGAAAGCAATCCGACATTTCTCACCCATACTGGCGTCGGAAATCGACCGGTAAACATCATCGCGACGGAATAAAAAACAGGCGAGCAACGTCCGGGCGTCCGTCTCACTCATCGTGCCGTACTCAAGTAATGCCTCTAACAACGTACCTGATGTCGGTAAGTGGGAAAGGGCTTGTGAAAAATAGCCGGTCTTCAATCGAGGATGACGGATTATGTTCCCTTGATGAGGAGCATATTCGCCCTCAATGAGACGCAGTAAGGTCGTTTTCCCGCTTCCATTCGGTCCGATGACAGCAATTCGGTCGCCACGTTCTACCGTAAACGAAACATCCTTTAGGATCGGTTTCGTCTCATGCCTAAACGAGACACGTTCGAACGAAATCAGTCGTTTCGCACGAATCGCTTCATGTTCGAATGCGACGTGAACAGTCGGTGCAACTTGTGGTTTTTGTACACGATCCTCGAGTAGACGCTCGAGTTGCTGCTCTTTTGCCTTGACCTTCGTCGCATGTTTAGCAGCCTTCTTTTTCGCATACGGATCCCGTTCACTCGCTTGATTCGAGGCTTTTTGATGCCATTGCCGGTATCCTTGAATCATGCGTGTCAGCTCTTTGCGGGTGCGTTCTTGTTTTTCGTACGCTCGTTGTTGCGACAGAGCTTGATGTTCCTTTTGTTCTTTATAGGACTGATAGTTTCCGTTGTATCGCGTTGCCCCTGATTCAGATAATTCAATGACGGCATCAGCTGTTGCGTCGATGAAGAATCGTTCGTGTGAGACGTAGAGAATCGAGGTCCGTGACATGTTGACCCATTCCGTGAGCCACTCGAGCGTCTCTTGATCCAGATGATTCGTCGGTTCATCGAGAATGATGAAATCAGGTCGTGACAGAAGCAGGCAGGCAAGTTGGAGGCGCGTCTGTTCACCACCGCTTAAACTGGATGCTTTGTGTGTCCAGAGTGCTTCCTCTAATTTGACTTCTTTTAAGACGCGTGCTGCATCTGCTTCAAGCGAGAAGGCGTCCTGATCGAGTGCTTGTTGATAGATCGTCAAGTCACCATTCATGGCATTAGCGCGAAGTTGATAACGAACCGCATCCGCTCTTTCGACGACATCAAGAACGGTGTGATCGCCCGCTACGAAGTGTTGTGATAGTAGACCGAGTTTTTTGTAATGACGCTTGATCGAACCGTCAGTCGGCTGAAGTTGGTCAGCGATCAAGTGTAACAGTGTCGTTTTTCCGATGCCGTTCGGACCGATTAAGGCGACATGTTCACCGGTATGAATATGAAAAGAAACGTCCGAGAAAAGACGTCGTTCGTCGTAGTCCATCGATAGGTGTTGGATCGTAAGTGTTTCAGTAGGCATAAAAGCAGCTCCTTTAGTGTTCATTTCCGATAAGATGAAATGAAAAACACACCATCCGAAGCGAGCGGATGGTGTGCCGGAGTGTAACTCAAAGAAGGTGCTGGCCAGAGGTTGGTCACACCGAAATAGAGCAGACTCGTAGCGTCAGACATCCGCAACTGCATTGCGAAAGAGATGATTTCATTCATCAAGCGACGTGTACGAGTGATTGCTTCATTTCGGTGTTGTACCTCCTGTTCATAGTCTATGCCGTCATTGTAACAAACTGGAAACGTTAACACAAGTACGATTCAAGTAAGGTTTGCGCAGTATCCGTTTCTTCTGATGAAGGGGGAAGCACATCAGTTAACGGATATGCGAGACCGAGGTTTTCCCACTTATAGACACCGAGTTGATGATACGGGAGTACTTCAACGCGCTCGACGTTTCCGAGCGTCCGGATGAACTCGCCGGTCTGACGGAGGAAATGTTCCGACATCGTAATACCTGGAACGAGAACGTGGCGAATCCAGACGGGAATGTTTCGCTCGGCTAGGCGTTTTGCGAAGGCGAGTGTATTGGCGTTACTCCGTCCAGTCAAGACGCGACAAGCGGCATCGTCGATATGTTTGATATCGAGTAGTACCAAATCCGTCGCATCGAGAATCGCATCGATGTTTTTTGGGACGACGGATCCCGCGGTATCGATGACCGTATGCAGTCCATGGCGTTTTGCTTCTGTTAAAGCAGCCTCCAAGAATTCTGGCTGAGCGAGTGGTTCACCTCCAGAGAAGGTGATTCCACCACCCGTGGCCTCGAAAAAGGAGCGATAGCTGATCGCTTCTTTTACGACTTCGTCTGCTGAGACACGCCGTCCGCAACCGAACTCCCATGTATCCACGTTATGACAGTATTGACACCGTAGTGGACATCCTTGCGTAAAGACGATGAATCGAATGCCAGGACCATCGACTGTTCCACATGATTCAACGGAATGGATCATACCATAGGTCATCCTGCTCACTTCCTTTCACATACTACACATCATTTTAGAGAGAACCGTGGAACGTTCGATTGATGACATCGATCTGTTGTTCACGCGTCAGTTTAATGAAGTTGACTGCATAACCGGATACCCGAATCGTTAACTGTGGATATTGTTCTGGATGCTCCATGGCATCGAGTAACGTCTCACGGTCAAAGACGTTGACATTCAAATGGTGTCCTTTTGAAGTCGTACCACCCATATATCCGTCAAGTAATCCGACTGTATTGCGAATGCGTGTGGCTTCATCCTTACCAAGTGCTTTTGGCACGATCGAGAACGTGTAGGAAATCCCGTCGAGCGCATGTTCATATGGTAATTTTCCGACAGACGTCAAGGCGGCGACAGCACCACGGGTATCACGTCCATGCATCGGGTTAGCACCCGGTGCGAATGGTTCACCCGCACGGCGTCCGTCGGGTGTATTTCCTGTCTTTTTACCGTAGACGACGTTTGAAGTGATCGTCAGGACAGACTGCGTCGGAAGGGCATTGCGATACGTTGGATGTTTACGGATTTTCTCCATGAACAGTGTGACGAGATCGACCGCCATCTGATCGACCCGTTCATCGTTATTCCCGAACTTCGGAAACTCGCCTTCGATCTTGAAATCAACTGCAATCCCATCCGCATCTCGGATTGGACGAACTGTTGCGTAACGGATGGCAGATAGACTGTCAGCGACGACCGATAAACCAGCGATACCGCATGCCATCGTCCGTAAGATTTCTGGATCATGTAAAGCCATCTCAATCCGTTCGTAGCTGTACTTATCATGCATGTAGTGGATGACATTCAGTGTGTTGACGTACAGTTCTGCGAGCCAATCGAGTTGACGATCATAAGCCGCCATGACGGTTTCGTAATCGAGTACTTCATCAAGCATCAATGGACTTGCTGGGGCGACTTGGATTTTGAGCTTCTCGTCCATTCCGCCATTGATCGTATAAAGTAATGCTTTTGCCAGGTTTGCTCGCGCACCGAAGAACTGCATCTGTTTCCCGATCTTCATCGCGGAGACACAACAAGCGATGCCGTAATCATCTCCATAAACCGGTAACATCAAATCATCGTTTTCATATTGAATCGAGCTTGAAACGATCGACATCTTCGCACAGAATTCCTTGAATCCTCGTGGAAGCTGAGTAGACCAGAGAACGGTTAGATTCGGTTCCGGTGCCGGACCAAGTGTCGAGAGAGTGTGTAAGAAGCGGAATGAACTTTTCGTGACGTTTGATCGTCCATCTTCACTCATTCCACCGATTGATTCCGTTACCCACGTCGGATCACCCGAGAATAGATCGTTGTAGTCTGGTGTCCGTAAGAACTTAACGATCCGAAGCTTCATGACGAAATGATCGACGAGTTCTTGTGCAGTCTCTTCCGTCAAGCGACCAGCCGCAAGATCACGTTCGACATAAATATCAAGGAACGTCGAGACTCGACCGAGTGACATGGCTGCCCCGTTTTGCTCTTTGATGGCAGCAAGATAGGCAAGATAGACCCACTGGAATGCTTCTTGTGCTGTTTCTGCAGGGCGGGAGAGATCGAAACCATAGCGAGCTCCAAGCTCGGTCAATTCCGTTAATGCGCGCAACTGTTCATTCATCTCTTCACGGTCGCGAATCATCGATTCAGATAAGAACCCGCCACGTGCCTTTAAATCCTTCTTACGTTCTTCGATCAAGCGTGCCGTTCCGTACAAAGCAACACGACGATAGTCACCGATGATCCGTCCGCGACCATAAGCATCAGGTAATCCGGTGATAATACCGGCTTTACGTGCAGCGCGCATTTCAGGGGTATAGGCATCGAAAACCCCTTGGTTATGTGTCTTCCGGTACTCGCTGAAAGTTTTCGTGACGGTCTCGTCTGCTTCAAAGCCATACGCAGCTAGGGCATCATTCACCATCCGAATCCCACCGTTCGGATGAATCGAACGTTTAAACGGTTCGTCTGTCTGTAAACCGACGATTTTTTCAAGTGAGCGATTCAGATACCCTGCATCATGCGAGAGGATCGTTGATGGTGTTTTAGCATCGACGGCATATACACCACCACGTTGTCGTTCTTCATTCGTCAGCTGTAGAATTTGTTGCCAGAGACGTTCCGTTGCTTGCGTCGGACCGACTAAAAAGTGATCATCTCCTGTATATTCCGTGCGATTGAGTCGAATGAAGTCTGCGACATCGATCGTCTTTACCCATTCACCAGACGTAAAGTTCGTCCAAGCACTCGTTTTTTCTAATAACATGGATACCACTCCTTTAATATTGAGCTAATCATCAGTTCCTTATGTGAATAGTGTAACAAAAGGAAGGGGTGATTCCCTTTACGTTCATGTGAATGTTTTAACAAGTGGACAAACGTTGATATGACGGGCTTTCTTTATTTCTGTATTCATATGAAAATAGTTTTAAAAAAACAGTTTTAGATTGCTAATTCAAGGTTTTTTGGAAACTGTATGAGTTGATTTGAAAAAGATTCACTAGAACAGTTGAAACTGTGAGGAATGTCACGCTACGGTGCCTTGTATTTTTAAGACGTATCGTTGACAATGAAAAAGGGAATATAGAACGTGGAGGTGTGCCAAATGGAGTATGTATCATTAACACAACAAGGAGAGTATCAGTCGGGAGACTGGGTCTCGCTGAAAATCGGATCGGACGGTTCAACGCGAACGGGAATGATCACGGAATTCGAAAATGATGGATTCTGGATTCGATTTGAAGATGATTTTGATTATGAAGACTTTATCGGCTATGATGAATCGTATTGGATTGCGCTTGTTCGTCGTCCGGTTGACGTAAAAGCGACGTATGCGAGTCTTGCGGAGTACCCGGCACTCGCTGCAGAATTACAGGATCGTGTCATCCAAGGATTCGAGATTTTAGAAGAAGAAGCCGGTGAAAGCGAGATTCGATTCCACATTCGATTGCTCGACGCAGGAAATGAATATACACAGACATTACGGGGATACCGTGATGCATCAGGAGATCATGTCGAATACGTAACGGCATGATGGAATTAAGAGAGTAGGAGAAATCGTTATGAACTTTACAAAACCATTTTTACAGGAAGCATGGGAACGGGCGCGCTTTACCGAGTTGATGCCTGTTCAAGAACAAGCGATTCCGTTGTTGCGCGAAGGAAAAGATGTCCTGGCTGAAGCGCCAACAGGAACAGGGAAGACGCTTGCTTATGTCATTCCAGCTTTAGAAAAGATTGAAGTAGAAGAACCACACGTGCAAGTCGTGATCACGGCACCAACACGGGAACTCGTCATGCAAATTCATCAAGTCATTCAATTGTTTGCTCAAGGAAGTGGTATCAAATCCGGTGCATTCATTGGTGGTGTTGAATTAAAACGACAATATGAACGATTGAAGAAAAAACCACAAATCATCGTCGGAACGCCAGGGCGTCTCGTTGAGTTGATCGATTCGAAGAAGCTAAAGATGCATAAGGTGAAATTGATCGTCTTGGACGAAGCGGATCAAATCTATGAGAGTGGTATGAGTGACTCGGCGACGCGAATCGCAAACAGTGCACTACGCGATCGTCAGTTAGCATTCGTCTCCGCGACATTGCCGGAACGGACAGCAGAATGGGGACGGACGCTTGCAAACAACCCTGAGACGATTCGGGTTGAGCGTGCCGTCAGCACACAAGTGACATTCGGTTATTTGGAGACTTCACGTCGTCAGAAGCCGGAATTGTTACGTCGCCTGGCGAACATGCAAGGATCAAAAGTGCTGACATTCATCAACAACCGCTCCTTCCTCGGACCATTAAATGGTGAGTTGAGTAAATTCTCATTGAAATATCGGATTTTGGATGCTGAAAAAGGAAAACGAGAGCGAATGGAGACATTACGTTCTTACAAAAAAGGAGAGTTTCCTTTACTCGTCACGACAGGTCTTGCGGCACGTGGTCTAGATATCGAAGCAGTCACGCATGTCGTCCATTACGATTTACCGGAGTCGCTTGACGATTTCGTACACCGTTCAGGTCGGACGGGACGTGGAAATGCGAACGGAATGGTACTTGCTCTTGTTACGGATCAAGACTTAAAACACTTAAAAACACTTGCGAAGCAAATGGGCGTCGAGATGGAAGCAATGGAAATTTACCGTGGGGAAGTCATTCCAAAACGTGAATTCACAGCACCTCAGACGATTAAACGACCGGCTACTCCTCACCGGAAAGGGCGATCGAAATGAAGAACGATCGAAAAGTAATTCCGTTTCCGACGACGGTTTCTGAAGCGGAAATGAATGCAGCCTTGAAGAAGATGTATCAAGAAGCAGCGACAGCACGTAGTACGGATTGGGTCGCTTTCATAGAAGAGATTGCAACGGAGGGACGTTGGTATTTAAAAGATGCTGAGTTGTTCCGGGACTTATTCGTAGATTGGGCCATCTTCTATGAGACGGATGATCAAGGAAAAACGCCGCACGGTCGTTTTCTTGAGCAGGTCAAAGAAGAGTTATCGCCTAGCCTCTATCGTGCCTTGCGTGGATTAGCGGACCCGATGCCCTCGCTGTTTCAAGTCGAGGCGGATGGTGTCGTTGATTTGATGTCAAAACAGACGTATCAAACGGATTTGTCTGAGATTGAAGTCGAACCAGGTGATTTGTTGATTGGAAAACTGCTCTACATTTCTGGGAAATGGCGCTTTGCGATTGCCTACATGAAAGTAGCGCGCGCACTGGTACCAGAAGTCCTCGCCTTGTTGACAGATTTCGTGGATGAAGTAGGAGAAGACGCGTTGCTTCGCCAGTACCCTGAGTTTTGTGCGGAATTGATCGACTTACTCCTCGATATCGAAGAAGGCAACATTGCGCCGAGACCAGAAGAATAATCGAAAAAACCTAGGACACATGACCGATTATGATCAATGTGTTCTAGGTTTTTTTTCAAGAATCTGCTCGATATAGGGCGACATCGTTTTTATCCCGATGTTTCACGCGATACATGGCAAGGTCGGCTTGCTTTAAGCATGTTTCAAGATCAGCTTTATGACACGCGGTCACACCGATGCTTGCAGAAACGAATAAGGATTGTCCTTTATAGACGTAAGGACGTCTTAAAAAGTGTAAGAAGGATTTACATTTTCGACGTAAGGACAGTTCATCATCGGCGTGTAAGAGGATCGCGAACTCATCTCCACCCAGTCGATACACCTGTTCTAAAGAATTCGTATGCTCGCTCAATCGTTTCGCGACCTCGATCAATACGTAATCACCTGCTTCATGACCATACGTATCATTGACTTGCTTAAAACCGTCTAAATCGACTACCGCAAGATAATTCATCTCGAGGAGATGGTTCGAAAAATCTCGCTCTAACGAACGACGGTTTCCGATACTTGTCAAGGCGTCATGGTAGGCGTGGTATTCGATCCGTTTTTGCCGGAGCTTTCGTTCAGTGACGTCATGTAAAATCGTGAAACGTCCCATCGAGGTGGCAGCAATTTGAATCGGAATATCAATGATCTCATATCGTCTATGTTGTTCATCTTCATACTCATCGATATCTGTCTCAAGTGTTTCTAATAGGTGACGCATCGTACGAGGAATATGTTCAATCGTCATGTCGGGTAAATGAAACAGACGTTGGGCAGCTAAGTTCGCGTATAGTGCCGTTCCGGATTGATCGAGTCGAATCATCGGATCAGGGTGACCGAGAAAGAGTGGGATGACTTGCTGTTCGCTATCTTTAATTTGTTGTTTTCGATGTTCGATGCGTGAAGCGAGTTGTTCATTCCGTTCGTGTAATTGTGCGACGATCAACCCATGCTGACGAGCAATCAAGATTTGTCGAATGATTAGTAAAACTAAAATGATAAAGATATCGAGCTTTCCGCCTTCTCGTTCCACCATGTAATGAATGAATAAAGGAACGGCCAGTAGAGGGAGCCAGGAGCGGGGAATGACCGTCGTTCGAGTGGTTCCTTCTTCGATATGATCAATATGCCATAGAATAGCTGCACTTTGCACCAAACGGATCAAGATCGGGAAAAACAATAGATAATTCGCTGAGAAGTCCGGGAAATAAACACTTGAGACTTCGTAGATACCGCGAATAAAAATGGATAAAAACAATAAGAACAATGCCATCCTTGATACCCAATGGGTTTCTTGGATGAACGTGAAATAGAAGAAAACGAATAAACCGAGTGATGTATTCGTGATGACGATGATGGCATAAGGAACAGTTTGCAGTCCAGGATTCGTCAATTCATTGAGGACGTGAAACGCGACAAGTCCAATGAAAACGACGATGATCGCGGCATCGACGAAAGCGAGTACGTGTTGTCCGAGTGTCCGTTTTGTGATGATTCGGTAAAAAATCGCGTATAAGAATACGTAATGGGATATTGAAAATAAAATTAGGCTATAAATAGATGGAACTGGAAAGTCTGGATTGAAGAAATGTAATGTCTCAAGAACGGAACCGATACAGGATAAAACTAGTGATCCTAAAGCGATCAGCCAGAATTTTCGTCTTGGTACGACTAATGCTTGTTCCTTACGATAAGCAGTAAGAATAAAATAAGCAATCAATCCAAGAGAGGCATACTGTAGTACTTGTTCAACGATCCGATTAGAGATGGAAGGGGTCCATGTGGCAAGGATCATTAGAGCAAAAGACATGACGAGCATGGCAGGAAACCAACGGATGAAATAGTTCGATTTAAGCATGGACTCCCTCCTAACGTTTAATTTGAGTAGCGAACAAAAAATTGTTTTTTTCGGTCTTCTTAATATGGTACATGGCTTCATCTGCTCGAATCAATAATTGTTCTGAGCTTTTACCATCTTCAGGGTATAAGGAAATTCCGATTGATGGTGTGACTTGAAGCGTATGTGTCTGAATATAGAACGGATGATTTAGAACTTCGAGAACGTGTTCGGCAAACTGACGTGTTTCCGAAGCAGATGCCTGAATGAAGATCAAGAACTCATCTCCTCCAAGACGTGCAACGAGATCAGTTGACGTCGTCATCGATTGAAGGCGGCTCGCCGTCTCTTGTAACACGAGGTCACCAACATCATGCCCATAAGTGTCATTGATTTGTTTGAAACCGTCTAAATCAATGAATAGTAAGGAGCCGTATTCTAACGTCGGCAGAGTTAGATAAAGTTGTTCCTCGAAGTAACGTCGGTTTGGCAAATGCGTGAGCGAATCATGGTACCCCATACGTTCTAGCCATACTTCCTGTTGATAATCTTCCGTGATATCCGCCAAGATGACGAAATAGCGTTGTTGATCCGGGATATCGATGATTGTCGTATTCAAAAAGATTTCCGGATGTTCCTCCGTGGCCGGTACATGTAGCAAATGAGAGGGATAAATCAGCTGCGCTTGTTGAAGCAATGGAATGAGTCGATCGAGTTGTAGCCGTTGGCTCGGTCCGAGCGGTAAATCGCTCCATCCAGCTTCGACAGCAGCTGGATTGACAGATCGAATCTGATACGTAGCATCGATTTCAAGAACAACTTCTGGATAAGATAGAAAAAGCGACGTTAGTTCTTTTTCACGTAACTGTAAGAGTGCTGTCTTTTGATGGACGATGTCTTCTAGATTCGTTTGCAATGCTGTTGTTTCCTGTAACAACCGCAGATTTTCCTGATATGAAAAAAGCTGTCGTGTTAAAAATAATAAAAACGTAATGCCGACGGAAAGTGAGAAAAAGGTTTGGGAGACAGGGAAGAATGTAATATAGAGAATCAGTACAGATAATAAGATGTACGACATCAAGGAACGCGTAAGTGTTTCGACCCGAATAAGAGTTGCTTGTTGTTCATGACTGATGGGAAGAGCGCGAGTATTCATGAAGGCAAGGATGAAGAGTCCGCTGAGTGGGTATAGCGGAAGCAATAAACCAGCTATTCGCGGTTCACCGTTCAATAACAACGTATAAAAAATAAAGTTCGTCATACCGAGCACGAACGTTCCGAGTACGAGAAAGAGGAATCCTAATCTCGATACGTTTCGCTTTAGTCCAGAAGCATAAAGTAAGAAAAAGAACAGCGTCAACAGAATCGTCAAGAAGGCATAGAAGGTCCAACTGATTTGCTCGAGCACCGTTCGCGTATAAGAGGGGACAAAGCGGAAAATAGCGATGTATCCAGCAATCATCGATACAGTGAACAATGTTAAAGAATCAAGAATCAATAATTTTTGTTTTTGAAACAAAGTCAAATCCAACTGCCGAAATAAGAAGATGACTATCATCGTTAAATGAACCGTGTAAGGCAAATCCAGTAAGACGTTCAGGTTAACAGCGTTCCATTGAAAAAGACGACCAATCATATTGAGGAAATCGCCTAGAAAATACGAGAAAAAGGCGACCGATAACCATTTATATGGAATGGAAGATTGTTTGAAAGCCTTCGATTGACTAAGTAGGAAAATGACGAAAGAACCGACTAGACTAATGATCGCTGAAAGTTGTAACGAGCGATCTTGTGGTAATAGCCAGAGCAGGGTGTACGTGACAACTAAGTAGAATGCGACGGTAGGGTAGATGTTTTGAACGATCCGTTTCACCGGAACTCCTCCTTTCGCAAGCCTTCCATAAAAACGAAATATGCTATAACATTACCCGATATTTAGTTTGAATTCACATTTATTTTCAGATTTAAAATGAAAATAAGAGGTGATTCCCATTTCATGAAAAAAGCGGGGTTCTTCTTTAAGGAAGAACTCCGCTTATCGAAATTATTGATTAGATTGACGATAGTTTTCAAATGCCTCGATTTTTTCAGAAAGGTACGTCCAATACTCCATCCGTTCATCAAGCATCGCTTTCGTTTTTTCAATGGCTTGATACAGTTCATTGACTTTACCAAGATCGCTTCCTGCCGAAGCAAGTTCGGCTTCTAATTGCTCCAGTTCTGTCTCACTTTCTTCGATTTGTTGTTCAATGATTGCCCAATCTTGTTGTTCCTGATAACTTAGTTTTTTTGGCGTCTCTATCTTTGGTGCTGTAGCAACCTCAACCGTCTTTTCAACAACGATTGATGGAACGGGTGCTGTCATTTGCTCAAGATAGTCTGTATATTGTCCATAATAAAAGACGACATTCCCGTCTTCAAATGCAATCAAGCGATTGACGACCCGGTCGAGGAAGTAGCGATCGTGGCTGACCGTGATGACGGTGCCTGGGAATGATTCTAAATAATCTTCGAGGACGGATAACGTCTCAGTATCCAAGTCGTTCGTCGGCTCATCAAGGAAGAGGACGTTTGGTTCTTCCATCAAAATCGTCAACAATTTCAGACGTCGTTTTTCGCCGCCGGAAAGCTTACCGATTTGTTTATATTGGGCTTCCGGTTTAAAGAGAAACTGTTCGAGCATCTGACTTGCCGTGATCTCCTCACCAGCGAGTGTCGTGATGACTTTTGCGATCCGTTCGACCTCATCGATGACACGGCGTTCGGGATGCGTGAACTCGGCAAATTGCCCATAAAAGCCGATCTTCACCGTTTCGCCGTGAATGATTTCACCGGTTGTTGGTTCTAAGCGTTGCGCAAGTATTGAAAGAAGTGTTGATTTTCCACTCCCGTTTCGCCCTACGATGCCATACCGTTCTTTCCGTCCAATCAGAGCGTTAAACGATTCAAAAAGGGTCCGTTCACCAAATCGATGGGAGACGTCATGCGCTTCGATGACTTTTTTACCAAGACGGGTCGAACCGACCTGTACTTCGAGTGTTGATTCTTCTTCCTCGTACGAGAGGTCTTGTAAAGCATCCACGCGCTGGATCCGAGCTTTTTGTTTCGTCGTCCGCGCCTTTGCTCCGCGACGCAACCAGGCGAGTTCGCGACGGAGGATGTTTTGACGTTTTTCTTCCATAGAAGCTGTCCGTTCACGACGTTCGGCACGTTTTTCAAGAAATGATTCATAGTTTCCGACATAGAAATAAGCTGTACCGTTCGCGATCTCCATCATATGATTCGTCACACGATTCAAGAAATAGCGATCGTGGGTGATCAGTAGAATCGCACCACGGTATTCCTTGATTTGAGTTTCAAGCCAGCTGATCGTTTCGGCATCCAGTTCGTTCGTCGGCTCATCGAGCAGGAGAAGATCGGCTTCATCGAGTAAAGCTTCAGCGAGTCCGACACGTTTGCGTTGTCCTCCGGAAAGCGAGCCGATCAACGCGTTCAAGTCGAGGATACCGAGTTTGTTTAAAATCATCTTTAAGCGTGATTCCGTGTCCCAAGCTTGCGCAGCATCGACTTCTGTCTGAGCAATGATGAAGCGATTGAGTAACGTTTCACTCGTCGGATCTTGTTCGAGTGCTAGACGCGCCGTTTCATAGTGACGTAAGGCGTTAATCGTTGGTGTATCACCAGACAATAGTACTTCCATGACCGTTTGGTCTTCCGGATAATCGGTCGTTTGCGATAGCAAGCGGATCCGATAATCATTCGGGTGATGCATCGTACCAGCGTCTGCCGTCTCTTTACCTGCCAAGATATGCAGGAGAGTCGACTTACCGGTACCATTGACGCCGATGATACCAATCCGGTCGCCAGGTGAGACGGAGAATGTCACATCTTCGAAGACGATTTTATCGGCAAATTCTTTTTTGAGATTTTCTGCTTTCATTAACATATTAGACACCTTCTACAATCTGTTTGATTTGCTGTTCGACTGTCTGGACGAGTTCTTTCTGTGTCATCGTACTCGGATCAATCGACGGTAAAATCGTAACGTCGACCGTGGCAGGGCGAATTTTACCCGTTTCCTCCATAACGCGATAGCTCCCCGAAATTGCGACGGGTACGACACGAGCACCACTTGATGTCGCGAGTGTGAAGCTTCCCGCTTTGAACTCCGCCATTGGACCGCCTTTAGAGCGTGTTCCTTCCGGGAAGATGATCATCGATTGTCCGTCCTTGATCGTGTCGACACCAGAACGGATTGCTTTCAGCGATTGACGTCGATCTTTTCGATCAATCATGACACACCCCATCAGATTCATCCAAACATTGACGATCGGAATTTTATTCACTTCGATTTTTGAGATGAATGCTTTCGGTTTATCGATTGTTCCAAGTAGAATCGGGACATCGAAGTTCCCTTGGTGATTCGAGATGAAGACGACGGGTTCGTTTGCCGGGATATGCTCACGACCCGTCACGTTGACACGAACGCCAGCGAGTCGGAGAAGAGAGTTTGCCCAGACGCTCGCTACACGCTGAACGAATGCATAGCGCGCGAGATGCGTTCGACGTTTTGCGCTTGGTAAAAACGGTAAGGTACAGGGTAAGACAAGTCCAAAATAAATGAACCAAATGACAGTACGGATCATGGTGAAGTGACAGCTCCTTTTTTCATTGCTGATGTTATTGTACAAAAAAAGACCGGGCGTCGCACCCAGTCTGCGTGATTATTCCCAGTAACGAGGCTCAGATTCCTCTTCGCTTTCTCCAAGTTCAAAGGTGAGGCGACGTGTCGTCGGATCAACAGAGAACGTGGCGTTCGTATTGTCGATCTGTTTGATTTCCATCGTTTCCTCATCCAAAATGAGAGTCAAGCGGACCTTATCTTCGTGATCTACGAGCAGTACGCCATCTTCCTTCAACCATAAATCGATGACAGGAGAGTAGCGAAGTGTCCAACCGTTTGATAAAGGGATTTCGTTCATAATGAATCTGTTCCTCCTAGGTGATGAAATCGTGTTCTTTACTTATCATGCTGGTCTGTCGCGGAGAATGCAAGTGGTGTACTCGAATCTCGATGAGGATAGCCGATTTGATAAGATTGTTCTCGTTTCTTCATCCGTTCGTACTGTTTTTTGACACGACGGTGTTGAATGTATTCAATGTAAGTCAGATAGGACGTACGGATCAACTGGCGGATCGATGATAGTGACAGACAAATCGCTAGTGTAAAGACGAACACACCGATCGAACTCGTATAATAACCGGTAACAAAACTTAAGTATGTAGTGATGAGACCCGTAATCGTCGTAAATAAGTAGAAGAGCACGTCCGTTTCCTCCTCAAAAATTAAAATGATGGCATGTTCATTTAATTCGAGGTCAAACGCAATTTTCCTTTATCGTCCTGTAAATGTCCGGAAAAAATAAAAAATCCACACGGAAGGTGTAGATTTTAAGGGCGATCGATTTGCTGAAGCGCTGGTGTCTTCGGTGTCATATCCGTACTGTTCGATCCTTCTGCGAAGACAATTCCAATCGTAGCAAGGAACGCAAAAAATGCAAAAACCAATGTTTTCGTGAAGCGTCGTGCGAACGAACGCGATTGAATGTTATGAAACATTTTTATCCCCCATATTTACCTAAACTAAACCTTCTTTTTCCTGTTATTTAATCATATATCTTTTTTTCAAAAAAATCACGCAAATGTGTTCCGTTCACAAATATGTCACAACTGTCACCATTGTGTCGATATCAGAGATGAATGGAAAAAGAGTATAGTATGGTAGGGAAAGAACAGCAGAACGATTCACAAGAACTGGAATCGATTCAAATACAGAGAGGAGATGACCCGAAATGGGATTACGCGCAGGACAGGTTGTCACATTAAAAGTAGAACGCGAAGCAGAGTTCGGAGTGTTTCTGACAGATGGAAATGAAGACGTGTTGTTGCATAACAATGAACAAACACGGAAAGTAGCCCTCGATGAAGAGGTAGAAGTCTTCTTGTATCAAGATAATGAAGGGCGTCTAGCATCATCGATGACGATTCCAGAAGCTTCATTTGAAGACTATGTCAAGACGACGATTAATGGAACACGCTATAACACAGGAGTGTTCGCGAACATCGGTATTCAAAAAGACGTTCTCGTCTCACTCGACGATTTGCCGCAGCGCCGGATGTTCTGGCCAGAAGAAGGCGATCAACTCTTCATTCGTCTGAAACATGATCAGAAGCTTCGGTTACTCGGAGACCCTGCACCTTATGCATACTTCAACTTACGTGCGAAGCCAGCTCCAGAGGAGTGGAACAACATGGACGTCGAAGGTCTCGTCTTCTCACAACGTGAACCAGGCGTTAACGTCTGGGTCAACGATCAATCGATCGGATTCTTGCATGAACGTGAGATGGAACGTTGGCCGCGTCTTGGAGAAGTCTTGAAATTACGAGTGACAAATGTAAAACCAGATGGTACAGTATTACTTTCAGCACGACCACGTGCCTTTGAAGCCATTGATACAGACGCGGAGTTGATTCTGAACCATCTACTTGAACATGATGGTCAGATGCCGTATGGTGATAAGACAGCTCCCGAGACGATCGATGAAGTATTCGGTCTCAGCAAGGCAGCATTCAAACGAGCGCTCGGTCGCCTGTTGAAAGATAAAAAAATAGAAAAAAATGAAACGGGTATTCGGTTGACGAAATAATCGGACCGAGTAAGCCTGCGTTTCGAATAGATAGTAAGGAATTCATCATTTTGGTGGTTGCGGCTGGTTTGATTACCGGCGACCATTTATTGAATATACCCCATCACTAGTGGGGGCACGCGATGACGTACATCGCACGGTCCGGGCACTTCGCCTTTCCCTCGCCCTTATGGCAACGATTATGATGGTGACTTCCCTAAACATTATTATAAGAGAAACCACTCTATCTTTATGTGATAGATTCTGTTATAATAGGTAGTCGATTGTATTCGTTACGGTAGCGTCTGTTTAGTGGCAGACGCTTTTCATATGACAAAGGAGAGTATTTAGCATTGACAACATTTCGTGAATTAAATCTTAGTGAGGCACTTATCAAAGGTGTCCTAAAAATGGGCTTCGAAGAAGCAACACCAATCCAAGCAGAAACAATTCCAGTCGGACTCAGCGGCGTTGACTTAATTGGTCAAGCACAAACAGGTACTGGTAAAACTGCAGCATTCGGTATCCCAACAATCGAGCGTCTTGACGCAAAATCACGCAACATCCAAGCGTTGATTCTTGCTCCAACACGTGAGCTCGCAATCCAAGTAGCAGAAGAATTGAACCGGATCGGTGAAGTAAAACGCGTTCATGCACTTCCTGTTTACGGCGGTCAGCAAATCGATCGTCAAATCCGCGCACTTCGCAAAAATCCACAAATCGTCGTTGCGACACCAGGACGTTTGATGGACCACATGAACCGTAAGACGTTGAACCTCGATCACGTTCAAACGGTCATCCTTGACGAAGCAGATGAGATGTTGAACATGGGATTCGTCGAAGACATCGAGAAAATCCTCGGTGCACTTCCTGAAACACGTCAAACACTCTTATTCTCAGCAACGATGCCACCACAAATTCGTAAAATCGCAGATCGTTTCATGACGACTCCGACACACATCAAAGTCAAAGCAAAAGAAATGACAGTTGAAAACATCGACCAGTCATTCATCGAATTGAAAGAAAGCCAAAAATTCGACGTTCTTTGCCGTTTGATCGACACGGATTCTCCGGAACTCTCAATCATCTTCGGTCGTACGAAAAAACGTGTTGACGAAATGACTGAAGGTTTGATCCAACGTGGATACACAGCTGACGGTTTACACGGTGACTTAACACAAGCAAAACGTGACCAAGTCATCCGTCGTTTCAAAAAAGGAACGATTGATATCCTCGTCGCGACAGACGTTGCAGCACGTGGTCTTGACATCTCTGGTGTCACACACGTCTACAACTTCGACGTCCCACAAGATCCAGAGAGCTATGTTCACCGGATCGGTCGTACGGGTCGTGCTGGTAAAACAGGATCGGCTGTCACATTCGTTACACCACGTGAATTCGGTCAAATCAAAACAATCGAACGTGTCACGAACAAAAAAATGTCACGTCGTCATGCACCAACACTTGATGAAATCTTAGAAGGCAACTTGAAGCTTGCTGCACAAGAACTCATTAAACGCGTTGAAGCAAAAGACTCAAAAGAATATACGACACTTGCACAAGAACTCTTAGAAGAGTACGAAGCAGTGGAACTTCTTTCAGCAGCACTTAAAGGATTGACGAAAGAGCCGGATGCAACACCAGTCCAAATCTCTTCAATCGAACCAATCCGCGTGAAACGTTTCGGTAGCAACGGTGGTGGAAACCGTCGTCCTTACGGAAACAAAGGTGGAAGTGGAAGCGGCAACCGCAGTGGCGGATACCGTGGAAACAACCCACGCGGTGGCGAGCGTCGTGAAGGTGGTCGTTCATCTTCTTCATCAGATCGTCGTGAAGGCGGTTATGCTGGACGTAGCAACCGTAGCGAAAGCGATCGTAACCGTGGTGGACGTAAACCACGTTTTGAAAAGTAAACGATTCGAACCGATTTGTCACAGACAAGTCGGTTCTTTTTTATGATTTATCTGAGCGGTCATGATAAAATGAGCCATGAACGATAGGGAGAGGGCTGAATCATTCGTGTATACCATTTATGTAGCAGCATCCGTCTGTCTCGTTGCACTGATCGTCGCGACGAAAAAGATTTGTGAGCGGACGACAAAAGGACATTTTCGTTATATTCCGTTGGCGACCTTATTATTTGGCGGCATCATCTTTCTTGTGCTAGCCATCGGTAAGGGAGGAGCCGTCGGAATCCAATACGGTGTCCTGAGTATCATCTACTTGACGGCGACATTCGGTGTGTACTTGTATATCGCATTGCGGAAAGATACGACGTTATCGTAAAACAGGGGCTCTCTCGTTACAGAGAGGCTCTTTTTTTGTTAAGATAGAACAAGAGTACAAGGGGGGAATAGAATGGATGCATTAGATGTCATCGTTCATCCCGAAGAGATAGAGGCATGGTTTCAACCGATCGTAGGCGCTGCCCCTTTTAAGGTGGAAGGGTATGAAATCCAGTCCCATTTTCGTGGAGAACCGTTAAAACCATTTTTTCAGGAAGATGATGTTCCAATCGAGTATCAACTCGAAGTCATGGGGCATGTCGTCCGTCAAGCATTCCAAAAAGTACCCTCCGATGCACAAGCGTTTATTCTGATCCGTTGTCGTCCAGCTTGGCTGTTTGAAAACGGTGGGGAGGACTTCTTGCATGTCTTACGGACGGTCGACTCGTCGTTTCCAAAAGAGCGGATGTACGTTACTTTGACGGATGTCCAAGTCGATGATTTTGACCGTCTGGGTCGGATCGTCGCGTATTACCAGAACTCTGGACTGAAGGTAGCGCTGGACCGTGCGGAAGCAACGAGTCTTGAACGTGTCTTTTCGATGTCGCCGGATATGTTGATCGTCGATTTATCCTCCATGATTGAAAAAAAGACCGTCTCAGCGTCGTATCCACATCTCTTACAGACGATGGAGCATCTTTGCGACCAGCTTGGAGCGCCACTTTTGTATAAGAATATCAGTCATCTCGGTCAACTTCGGTATGCGTGGCAACACGGAGGACGTTACTACATGGGGAATCTACTTGGAGAAGCATCACCTGAATGGGTCATGACCTGTCCTGGTATGGAAGTGTTGATCCATGAAGTCCCGATGTTTTATAAATATGATCGCGAGCAGATGAATCGCTTGTTTCAGCTAGAGCAAGACTGGACGGTTCGATTTAATGAAGATTGTCAGTCCTTGAAGCCGGAGCAAGATCTCGATCAATGGTTGCTGACGCTCGCCCGGAAGATGGAGCCGGAATTCATCCGGTTTTATATCACGGATGCGAATGGATTCCAACAATCTTCAAACGTCAGTAAAAAGAGTGGGGAGTGGAAGCTGTATTCCTTCTACAAAGGGTACAACTGGAGTTTCCGTCCTTACTTCATCCGGACGACGGTAGCGATGGAACGACGACATAGTGGATATTTATCCGAACGGTACGTCGACTTCAGCTCGAGTGAACAAACGCGGACATTTAGTATGCCGCTCAGTAATGGGATGTTCTTATTTGCGGATATCTCTGCAGATTATCTATATCAAGAACGATTGAGTGAATGAGGAGGAAATGAAAGTGTTAGATTATGATTACGAGGCATTACGAGAAATTGGACGAATCGTCGCCATGGCACGCGATGAGATGGCGGATGCCGTCAAACCGGGAATCACGACAAAGGAACTCGATGACATCGGAGCACGCATCCTGAAGGAACAGGGAGCAGAGTCTGCTCCAATCGTCATGTACGATTTCCCAGGAGCGACATGTATCAGTGTCAACGATATCGCAGCACACGGTATCCCAGGGAAGTATGTCATTCAAGAAGGTGATATCGTCAATGTCGATGTCTCGGCTGTGAAGAACGGCTACTACTCAGACACAGGGAAGACGGTCATCGCAGGAGAAGCAAAACGTCCGGAAGATGTCCGACTCGTTGAAGTGTCATTGACGGCGCTTGAGAAAGGACTTGAAAAAGTCAAAGCCGGAACGAAGGTCAACCAGATCGGAAAAGCAATCTATGCCGAAACACGTAAGAGCGGTTTCACGGTCATCCGTAACTTAGCGGGACATGGTCTCGGTAAGACACTCCATGGTGAGCCAGAATCCATCTCGAACTACTTCAATCGTGAAGAGAATGATTTGTTGAAGGAAGGGCAAGTCATCGCTGTCGAGACGTTCATTTCAACAGGAGATGAGTTCTGTATCGAAGATGAGCGGGACGGTTGGACGTTATACACACCGAACCGGAGTCTCGTCTCACAATTCGAGCACACGGTCGTCGTCTTAAAAGACGGGTATGAGATTTTGACGAAAGTCGAAGGCAAAGAATCGTTCTAAGAAAAGCTCATATAGTAAAATACGAGAAGGGGGCTGACTCAAAAGTCAGTTTCCACAAAGGTAAGGGTGGCAGAATGATAATCTGCCACCCTTATCTCATAACAAAAAGAATGACGCGTTTCACGCAACTCCTACAGGAAAAAGCGCATCTTTGCGCTGTCAGAGACAAACAAGACCCGCTTTCCTGCTTGAATAAGGCAGGAAAGCTGGCTTGTGTTGTGTCTTGCCTGAGGAAAGGGCGTGAAAAGACGCGTCATTCTTTTTTGAGTCAGCCTCCTTTTTCGTCGTAGTGCTTCTATTATAAGGATATCCGGGACGTTGCCAATTTGTTTAACTGTGACTCGGATACGGCTGGAGCGGAATAACGAATGTGTCCGTGTTCGACATGATACGGGGTCTCAAGCAAATCTTCTTCGAAATAATCGGCAGTACTTGCCATATCAATCGGATAAGCGAGTCCAGGAAGTGTTGCAAAAGCAAGGGTCTGACGACGCCCGATACCGCTCTCGAACATCCCACCGAGCCAGTAGGGTGCTTTTGTTCGAAGGGACAAAGCGTTCGTCAGTCCACCGACGCGTGCCGGCTTGATGTTCAGAATCTGACCAGCTTGGAGCGTCTTCATCAACTCGGCATCCACTGGAGCGACGATGGATTCATCCAGACAAATCGGTGTCTGTAAGAGTATAGCGAGACGTTGATGTCCGGACCAATCCGACGCTGCGAGCGGCTGTTCCATCATAACGAGACCGAATGAATCCCACTGCTGTAATAGAGGGAAGTCTGCTTCAGTGAAGCTGCCGTTAGCGTCAAACATCAAGGGCGCATCAGGGAAAGCGGCACGTACTTGCTCAAGAACGACGGTATCCGTCGGAGCGAGCTTCAGCTTGATCCGTCCATATCCGGAAGCGATCGCTTGTCCGACGGCTTCGACGGTCTGTGCTGCAGAAGCCCGTCCGAGTGCTTTCCCGCAAGGTACGAGAGATGATTCATCACCTCCGAGATACGTGGCGAGCGATTGACCGGTAGCTGCTGCAAATAATTCATAGATCGCTCCTTCGAACATCGCCTTTGCCATCGGATTACCTTGCACGATGCGGAAACGATTCGTAACGTCTGCTGGATGATGGAGCGGTTGTTCAAGTAACCGATACAGCAGTGGAGCAATTCCTTGGAGGGAGTGTTGTGTTTCCGATGTATACCACGGTGTATCGAACGCGACACCTTCCCCGTAACCCACTCGTCCTTCCGAATCGGTCAGACGCAAAATCGTCGTCCGGCGTACTGTCAGCGTCGAGTGGGCGGTTTGCATCGGACGACGAAAGACGAGCGGAACATCGAACAGTTCGGCAGACCGGAGAGTGATACTCATAATGACTCCTTCAGTTGCTTCCGCAATAGTTTACCGTTCGCATTGCGTGGCAGCGCGCTACGATAGATATAATCAACCGGACATTTATATTTAGCGAGCAATTGACTGATTTCCGTTCGGACGATGACTTCATCGAGTGTACTGACAATGAAGGCGACCGGAACTTGTCCCCATTTAGCATCAAATCGTCCGACGACACCTGCTTCTTGAATTCCATCAATCGAGAGAAGTGCTGATTCGACTTCAGCTGGATAAATGTTTTCCCCACCTGAGATGATGAGGTCGCTTCGACGATCGAGGACATAGAGGTATCCATCGGCGTCCAGACGTCCTAAGTCACCAGTCTTGAAAAAACCATCTGCCGTAAAGGCGTCTGCCGTTTTCTCTTCCTCATGAAAATAGCCTTTCATGATCGTCGGTCCTTTGACTTCGATTTCTTGATGACGTGTAATGCGAATTTGTGTCGGATGAATCGCTTGTCCGGCCGATCCAATCTTTCGTAAGGCATCCTCAGGCAAGAGGGTTGCGATTTGAGAAGCGGTTTCCGTCATCCCGTATGTCTGCATGACCGGGATATTGCGGTCGAGTGCACGCGTCAGAATCGGTAATGGTACAGGACCGCCTCCTGTCAGTACGACGCGAAGTGCGTGGCGACGTAGCCCGGCTTCGAGCAGCCGATCAAGCATGACCGAGACGAGTGAGACATGGGTGATTTTTTCCGTCGTAATCCAGTGTAAGGCGCGTTCTGGCGAAAAATGTGGCTCAAGAATGATTGGTACTCCATAGATGACTGCCCGGTAGACGACAGCTAATCCACTCATGTGGAACAGCGGCGTGACGATCAAAAAACGATCCTCTGGCAGTGATCCGATATGACGCGCGGCGTTCGTCGCACTCGAGAAATGATTCAACATCGTTTGTTCGACGGCTTTCGGATGTCCGGTCGTACCACTCGTAAAGAGCATCGATTGGACGTATTGCTTGGGCATATGGCGTATTAACAGGTCAGGTGCTTCTTTTTCATAAGAGAAAGCCACGCACGGGATCTTTGTATCAAGTGTCCGGTCCGTCACGATGAGTCGTACATCTGCCTGTTTGAATTGACGTAACACTTCTGTCTGCGTCAAACGTGTGTTGATCGGGACGACGGTCAATTCAAGCAATTGAGCTGCGTGAAGAGCGACGATGTAGCGCGCACTCGATGGACCGTAAAGGGCGATCCGGTCTCCGCGTGTCACGATCGTCGCCCAAGTACTTGCTAAGCGATGTGCGCGTGTATATAGTTCGGACCACGACCAACGCTCTGTTTCCGTAATGAGTGCGATGTCATCCGGCTGTTCTTTTGCCCGTGTATAGATCCAAGGATACAAAATAGTCACTTCCTTTTGAGATGAATATACGAAAAAGGTTCAATGTCGTAAGACGATTGAACCTTTTTTTCATTATGGGAAACGTGGGAACTGTCCGAAGTCCGGGTTGCGTTTTTCTTTGAACGCATCGCGTCCTTCTTTTGCTTCGTCCGTTGTGTAGTACAACAACGTTGCATCTCCTGCGAGTTGCTGAATCCCTGCAAGACCATCTGAATCAGCATTGAATGCCGCTTTGAGAAAACGAAGAGCCGTTGGCGAATGTTGAAGGATTTCAGCGCACCATTGAATCGTTTCTTGCTCGAGATCTGCGAGTGGGACGACCGTGTTGACGAGTCCCATATCAAGTGCTTGCTGTGCGTCATATTGACGGCAGAGGTACCAGATTTCACGCGCTTTCTTGTGTCCAACAACGCGTGCGAGGTAACCAGAGCCATATCCAGCATCGAATGAACCAACTTTTGGACCAGTTTGTCCGAAGCGAGCGTTGTCTGCAGCGATCGTCAAGTCACACACGAGGTGAAGGACGTGTCCGCCGCCAATCGCATAACCTGCGACCATAGCGATGACTGGTTTTGGGATGACACGAATCAAACGTTGAAGATCAAGAACGTTCAAGCGTGGAATTTCGTCGTCACCGACATATCCACCATGTCCGCGTACCTTTTGATCTCCGCCAGAACAGAATGCGAGATCGCCTTCACCTGTTAAGATGATGACGCCGACATTTTGATCGTCACGTGCACGTGAAAATGCGTCGATGAGTTCGTGGACCGTGTGTGGTCGGAACGCATTGCGAACTTCAGGACGGTTGATCGTGATTTTCGCGATCCCGTTCCATTGTTCATATTTGATGTCTTCATAGCTGCGGGCTGATACCCATTCCGGAGCATATTTCATGTGAATTCCCCCAATATGTTAGTGATGAATAAGTAGATTCTCTACCATTGTAACAAACTTTTGCGGTTGGTCGATATGTGGGGCGTGCGAAGCGTGCAAAATCACGTGAATTTTTTCAGGTGATGCCGCTCGTGAAGCGATGGCACGGAATTTTTCATCCTCTGCCCCGACGATCCAATCAATCTCTTTCGGAAGGCATGACCATAGGGATGGCATGCTTCCTGTACCTTGTGCACGTAACGAAGCACTCAGACCTTCCACCGTTTGGGACAGGCGCTCCTGACGCAGTCGCGTACGTTGCGATTCCGGCAGAAGGGCTTGGGGTTTAAATAGTCCAAGTGTCTCCCAGTGATCGATGAAAGCTTCGAGTCCGCCTTTTTCGAGTCGCTCCGCAAGCACTCGATCGGATGTACGACGTACTTTTCGCTCGATTGCCGTCTGGATACCCGGTGTCGTACTAACAGCGATCGTCCGAGCGATTTGCTCAGAGACGACGCTCAGCATTAAAGCGATTCGTCCACCCATCGAATATCCGAGGACGATCCATGGCTCGGATCGCATAGCGAGCAGTGCCTCGAGATCCTTGACCTGTTGCGTCAAACGCATTCGTTGCTCAGACGCCGGTGTCGTTTTTCCATGCCCCATCAAATCAAGGCGATAGACGGTGAAGTGAGGCGATAAATGCTCACTTAGCATGTCCCACGTCGAGAGCGAGCCTGTAAAACCATGAAGCAATAGGAGCGGTGGACCCGATCCCTCGATTTTCACATGATACGTATGCCCACGCAAAATCATTGGAACACCTCGGCTAACGCATGATTCGTCACGTCCCAGATCGAACGGTGCATCTGTACGTTTTCTGTTCGTGTCGTCTTGACTTCAAGAATCCGAGTGACGTTCGTCTCTTCCGCAAGTGCTTGACGTAACGCGGCGATGGAATCGATCGCCTGATAGGTTACGCCATATCCGGAAGCGAGAGAAGCGAAGTCGAGATGCTGCGGTGTACCGAAAAGTGGTTCGAACACCTCTTGCTCGAGTTGCTGTTGTGGTAAAAAGCTAAATATGCCACCACCCGCATTGTTGACGAGAATGATCGTTAACGGAAGCGTCCGTGCTGTCATCAGACCGTTGATATCATGAATGAACGCTAAGTCGCCGACGAGTAAATAGCGGTGTGTGGCGTCAAACGTTGCTCCTAGAGCGCTTGAGAGAATGCCGTCAATTCCGTTCGCACCTCGGTTCGCGAGTAGACGAAGCGGTGTTCCTGTCGGTAGGAACGTATCGACATCCCGTATCGGCATACTGTTCGAAACAAAGAGACTTCCGTCCTGTAACGTCGTCAACGCACGGACGACGTTATACTCCGTCATCTCCTCTTGATCGATTGTCGCAAAAGCAGCGGCGACGCGTCGCTCCGCCTGTTGCAACAGTGTCAGATACGCAGGATCATGCGGAACAGATATATAATGCGCGAGTTGTCGCGCGTGACCAATTACGAAATCCGAATGGAGTTGAGGGTCACGCCAGTTTCCTGGATGACCGACGACCGTCGTCGGAATATCCCGAGACCAAAGCAGATAAGGTTTTGACGTCGGCATGGCACCGAAACGAATGATTCGGTCTGGTCGGACGTACTGAGCGGTAGCTGGATGTTTGAGCCATGTATCGTAATAGGCAAAAACGTGAGCATCATGCGATTGTCGTCCTTGACTGAGTGGATCCGCCAATACCGGAATCCCTGCTTGTTTCGCATACGAGATGACAACCTGACTGTCCGCCGCAGTAAGTTGTGGTCCAAGTACAAAAAGAAGACGCTCTTCTTGAAGTGCGGTCGCTAAAGCGTCGTTTACGCCCGGTGTCGGTTCAGGTAAAACACCGACCGGGCGTCCTGTCCGTAAGAGATCGAGTTCCGGCACGAGTGGTTCACGTAACGGAACATTGATTTGAACCGGACCAGCTGGTTCCGTTAGAGAGAGTAGGGTTGCGCGTTGTGCAACATGAGCGACGTAAGGAAGGCTCGCTTCTTCTGCTAACGGAAGATCAAACGCATGCCGAACCTGCTTCCCGTACAGACCAACCTGATCAATAGCTTGTGGCGCACCGACATTCCGTAATTCATGTGGTCGATCGGCGGTCAAGACTATCAGCGGAAGTTCAAAAATATTCGCTTCGGTCACTGCTGAATAATAGTTCGTCGCAGCGGTACCGCTTGTACAAATCAACGCAACGGGACGAACGCGTTCTTCCGTCCGTGTTAGACCTAAAGCAAAAAAACTAGCCGACCGTTCGTCAACAAGGACGTGGGTACGGCTAGAAGGATGCAGAAAAGCAGCAATGGCAAGTGGTGTCGAACGGGAGCCGGGACTGATGACGAAGTCCCGGACACCAGAAGCGACGAGCGTATCGATTAACGTGTGCATCCACTTAGTCAACATAAATATCATCCTTTTCAATCGAACCGACGTGTCCAAGTGCTTGTACCATCGGTGATAGTTTAGTTTCCGTCTCTGCCAGTTCA
This sequence comes from Exiguobacterium sp. Leaf187, assembly GCF_001423925.1. Lineage (NCBI taxonomy): Bacteria > Bacillati > Bacillota > Bacilli > Caryophanales > Exiguobacterium > Exiguobacterium sp. Leaf187. Next base: position 189,938 of record NZ_LMPR01000004.1, read on the forward strand.
CTATCGAGATGAGAGCCTTCGACGAGACCGCAACCGGCGTAAAGAATGACCGCCCGTTCTGTAAACAATCCAGATCGAATGGCAACGATGAATTCCCCGTCATCCTGTCCGTTCATCCAACCAACAGGTGAACCGTACCATCCTCGTTCGAACGTTTCGATTTCTTGGATGGCATCGACTGCTAACTGCTTAGGTTCGCCCCCAAGTGCAGGTGTCGGATGCAGTTTTTCGATTAATTGGAATAACGTCACATCTTCTTTTAAATGAGCTGTGATCGGTGTATAAAGATGTTGAATATGGCGATTCTTCAAGAGAATCGGCGTATCCGGACAATCCAGTTCCTCTGAAAATACAGATAATGTCCGTTCAATCGAATCCGCGACGATTCCGTGCTCTACCCGGTTCTTTTGATCTTGTAATAACGATTGACCGAGTGCTTCGTCCATCTCATCCGTTGCGTGGCGTGGTGCAGAACCAGCGACGGCTGCCGTTTCAAGACGACGTCCACGTTTTAAGACGAGTCGTTCCGGTGTAGCGCCGATAAAGGCTTCTTCCGGATTTGGTTGGAAACAGAAGACGTAGCTGCCGGGCTGCGTATCTTCGAGTTCAGCGACGACAGCGGCTACGTCGAGTGGACGATCCAGCTCATAGACGACTTCGCGCGCCAGGACGATTTTTTCAAGTGTCGTCTCCAAGTAGTGCATCGCTTGATGGAACGAAGCTTCAAAGGCTTCATTCCCATCTCGCGATAGTCGTAAGCGCGTGACGCCTGCGGCAGTCGATGATTGCGGTTGATTGACTTTGGCGAAATCGAGTGCGAGTTCATTTAAGATAGAATCGACTTGATCCATTGGCTCGACGCGAGCAAAAATCGTCACACGTGTCTTGCCATCTTGTTCTAGAAATAAAAACTTCGGAATCGTCATCGAAGCGTCTCCGAAGGAAGACCAACGATAATCCGGTTGTTTAAGTTCGGTAAACGAAAATCCGTTGAACGCAAATAAATCATGACCGACATGATCGCGATTCAAGTTTGCCCATTGCGATTGAATTCGTAAAAAACGATCCGTTCCTGAAGCCTGAAGTTGTTGTACGATGCCAAACCCGATGGCCCGCATCGAGCGATCAGGTGTCGCGAAATAAAATCGTTCCTCGATACCCTGTTCGAGGGAACGCATGTCAGTTGCTTCGATTTCCCATGAATACGAAGCGAGTATAGGTCGTTGTGAGGCGTTCGCCTGACTGACGGCCTGTTCGATACACTGTTTTAGCTCTTGTTGAGCGTAAGCCATACCGCTCATTGCCCCCTAGTCTATAGATACTGTGATATGTTTCACTTAATTTAAGTGTAAACTTTTTGCGGACAAAAAAGAAGGAATAAGCTATCTCGGATTGAACATTGACAGCAAAAAACGAAACCCGATACACTTAGACAGGAAAGGGGTTATTATATGAATAAATCAATCGCTGTCTATTGGCGAATGACACGACCGCATACATTAACAGCAAGTTTTGTTCCGGTCGTCGTCGGTACGGCAGTTGTCGCACCACGCGTGGAATCGATACGCTTGGATTTGTTTGTGGCGATGTTGATCGCATCGATGTTGATTCAAATCGCAACGAATCTGTTCAATGAATACTACGATTACAAACGTGGTTTAGATACGGAGGAGTCGGTCGGAATCGGTGGATCGATCGTTCGTGACGGATTCAAGCCGGGAACGATCCTAGCGTTCGCACTTACATTGTATGGCATCTCGGCATTACTCGGTGTGTATCTGTGCATCGAGACATCGTGGTGGTTACTTGTCGTAGGACTCATTTCGATGTTCGTCGGATATATCTATACAGGAGGACCGCTTCCGATTGCCTATACACCGTTTGGAGAAGTCGTTGCAGGCTTTTTCATGGGGTATATTATCATCGCGATTTCGGCGTACTTGCAAATTGGTTATGTTCCGACAGAAGCCGTTGCGATTTCGGTACCAGTCGCCATCTTGATTGGTTCAATCCTACTTGCGAATAACATTCGGGACTTGGATAATGATAAGGTCAACGGACGAAAAACGATTGCCTGTCTCGTCGGACATCGCCGTGCCGTGTACGTCTTGATCGGATTTTTTGCGGCAGCTATCCTGTCTCTCATTATTGCTGTACTCGCATTTGACGTTTCATGGTTTGCGTTACTCGCGTTATTGAGTATTCCGCTCATGATCAAAGCAGTACGTCTCTTCTGGGAAGACTTACCACCGGAAAAGCTGATGCCTGGCATGGCACAGACCGGTAAAGTGAACACGATTTTCGGACTCTTACTCGCAATCAGTCTCGTGATCGCGAATATCTAATCTTTAATCAAAGCAGCAGGCGATCCGCTTGCTGCTTTTTTAACTTGAAGATAGCGAACAGTTAGAAAAAAACTACTTCGGTTGTCACTGATTTAAAATTTTACTATAATTGAAGCAATGTGCCTGAAAGATCAAACAAGGTCGGAAATCAGGAAATATGGTTAGAGGTGGAACTGAAATGAATAAAATCGCGGTAATCGGAAAAGTATTCGTCGACATAAAAGGAACTTCGTTCGCTCCTTTGCATAAGGATGCGAAAAACGTAGGAGACATCACGTTTTCAAATGGAGGAACAGGACGCAACGTAGCACAAAATCTAGCCGTCCTCGGGAATGAAGTTCGCTTTATCTCGACGGTTACGAATGATCAGATTGGCGTGGGAGTGCTCGATGAGCTGAAATCTTACGGTGCAAATGTGGATCACGTCGAAATGTTAGAAGATCATGGAATGGGCATGTGGCTAGCTGTCATGGATAATGAAGGCGATTTGCAAACATCGATCTCAAAACAACCAGATGCCAAGTTGCTCGAAGAAGCGATCTTACGTCAATCAATCTATGCGCTCGATGGAGTCGATGCCGTTGCGATCGATCTTGATTTGTCTGTTACTGTGCTCGAACGTTTGATTCATTTATGCCGCAAAATGGAGTTACCATTGTTTGGTGTTTGTGGTCACTTGAGCGTCATCGAACGAAATCGTCATCTGTTACAAGGATTCACTGGATTCATTTGTAGTCGAGAAGAAGCAGAAATTCTGTCTGATTTATCGATCGTGACGGTAGAAGATGCGATTCATGTAGCAAACGAGTTAGCAAAAAAAGGAGCTCCGTTCACGGTCGTGACGATGAGTGAACTCGGGGCGGTCTACGTTGATCGTCGTACAGCGACATCAGGTCATGTCGGAACGAAAAAAGTAAAAGTCGTCGACTCGACGGGAGCAGGCGACTCATTTTTCTCTGCTGTCTTGTCTGAATTGACACAAGAAAAGTCAGCAGAAGAGGCATTGAAGCTTGGTATGAAGGTTGCAGCAGAAGTCATCGCTTCGACAGAGAATGGACTCGTTCCTGAAATGCTGGATGCTCTTCAATAAGTCGAAATGATAAAAGGGAGGTGGCGTCATGCCGATTCAACGAAGTGCAATCATTTTACGAAACGAACAGGATCAAATTGCGTTGATTCGTCGGGATAAACTGAACGAAACGTATTATGTCTTTCCAGGCGGTGGGAAAGATGATGGAGAATCGTTAGAAGAAACAGCGATTCGTGAAGCACATGAAGAACTTGGAATCGACGTGGAGTTGACCGGTATTGCCGCCATCGTCCGTTTTAATGGATTTGATAATCCTTATTTTTGGGCGAAAACAATTGGTGGTCGGTTTGGCACGGGTACGGGTGAAGAATTCGAAGAGGAAGGATCGGGTTATACACCGGTCTGGATCAAGCGTTCGGAGCTACCTTCGTTACCGGTTCGTCCACCGTCACTTGCTAAACAGCTGGCAGAAATGACAGAACCATTCTATGAATTGATCCTTTCTGAAAACGAATGAGGTTTTAGTTGAAATAAAATGGGAAAAGTATATTAAAACAATGAGGTGGTCGTTGACTGCCTCTTTTTCATGAAGGAGAGATGACGATGGCGCATTCACGCGATCCAAAAGGGCTTGCCCTGAACTTAAAGCAACGAATGTCCGATCATAACATCACGGATTATGCAGGGACACTCGCTTATTACTGGTTTTTATCCATTTTCCCAGGTATCATTTTCGTCATTTCCGTCTTATCTTTCTTTGACATCGATCGTCAGACGCTCGAATCACAAATTCGCGACTTAGCGCCAGGTGGAGCCGTCAACACATTCACCGATACGATTTTCCAAGCTATCAAGGAACCACAAGGTGGATTGTTATCGATCGGTGCGATTCTTGCCGTCTGGTCCGCTTCCAAAGGGGTCGATCGTTTGATCACGACAGCAAACCATGCCTATGGTGACTTCTCGCCACGTGGTTTCGTCGCAGCACGTGGGATTGCCTTATTGCTCACGATTGTACTCGGAATCGGGATGTTGCTGCTGATCGTCTTGAATGTTCTCGGTGGTCCGATCATCACGTATCTTGCCAATTTCGTGCTTCCGATCGATATGGGGCAAAAAGTCTTACTGACGGTCTTACGGTATGTCGTGTCGACGATTCTATTGATCGGTATCCTGTCGATCTTTTACCGCGTCGCACCAAAGCGTCCGATTACATTCAAAGAAGCAATTCCAGGAGCCGTTTTTGGTGTCATCGTCTGGCAATTATTATCGGTTGGATTCGGATTTTACGTCTCGAACTTCTCGAATTACAATCAAACGTACGGTTCGCTCGGTAGTGTCGTCATCTTGTTATTATGGCTCTACTTCACAGGGCTGATCATCTTACTCGGTTCTGAATTGAACGCATCATGGGAACGATTCATGAAAAAAGCGGATCCGAAGAAAATGGAAGAAAAGCGCTTGAAGGAACAAGCTGAACTTGATGCCATTCCGACGAATACGTTCGGATGAAGATACGAAAAAACGTCTGACTGCCTTCCGGCAATCAGACGTTTTTTCGTGTTAAGCAGCTAATCGTTTTTCAGATGAACGCTGTGGAAGACTTGGTAAAGCATCCTGTTGAAGAAGACGTAAACCGTTCAAGATGACGAGAATCGTTGATCCTTCGTGTCCGACGACGGCGAACGGCATGATGAGGAACTGGGACAAATTCGATGCGATCAATAGGAGGATGACACCGATCGCAAGCGTGATGTTTTGTTTGACGATCCGGTTCATCTTCCGGGCTTTGTGCACAGCATAGGCAAGACGACCTAAATCATTTTTCATCAAGACGACGTCAGCGGTCTCAAGCGCAGCGTCCGTTCCTTCACCCATCGCAATCCCGACATGTGCTAATGCAAGGGCTGGGGCATCGTTAATGCCGTCACCGACCATCGCGACGGTCCGACCTTCTGTTTGGTATTGTTTGATGTAGCGGACTTTATCTTCCGGTAGGCACTCAGCGACGAAGTCCGTCAATCCCGCCTCACGTGAGATAGCAGCTGCCGTGACCGGATTGTCACCAGTTAACATGATCGTTGCGATGCCGAGATCATTTAAGGCAGCAATCGCTGTTTTGGCTTCCGGACGAATCGTATCACGTAACGCATAAAGCGCTACGATCTGTGCTCCATTGCTGACATAAACGATCGTATGCCCTTGCTCTTTCAATGACTGTTCGATCGCGACGAATGGATCGTCTAAACCATCATGGAATGCCCGTTTACCGATACGATACGTGACACCATCGACAGTTGCTTCAATCCCGTATCCTGTCACATCCTTAAACGTTGATGGTTCGCGGACATCGGTTTTTAAGTGATCGACGATTGCTTGGGCGAGTGGATGGTTCGACTGCGCTTCGATGGAAGCAACCGCTTGTTGGACTGCGCGGACGTCCATGCCTTCCGCGTAACGACTTTCAGTGACGACGGGTTTCCCTGTTGTCAGTGTTCCCGTTTTATCGAAGACGATCGTATCGACTTGACCGAGCGTTTCGATGTGGGCGCCTCCTTTAAAAAGAACGCCATTTTTCGCAGATGCGGCAATTGCAGATAAGGCAGCAGGTGTAATCGACGCAACAAGGGCACAAGGTGAGGCGACGACGAGAAGAATCATCGCGCGATAAATACTTGTCTCAAATGTCCAGCCAACGACGTAATGAGGGAGGACCATCATTAGTGCAACGACGAGGAGGACGATTTTGACATAACGGCTTTCGAAACGTTCGATGAACTGAGCAGATGGAGACTGTTCACTTTGTGCGTTTTGGACCATATGAATGATTTTTTGGAACAACGATTCGTCAGCAGCTTTCGTCATCTCAATCGTCAAGACACCATTCATGTTGACAGTCGAGTTATAAACGGTATCACCTGTTTGTTTTTCAACCGGAATCGATTCTCCTGTAATCGATGCTTCTTCGATCGCGGCTTGACCGCGAACGATGACACCATCGACTGGAATCCGCTCCCCAGGACGAACATAGACGAGGTTACCGATCGCTAATTGTTCGATTCCGACGACTTCGAGTTGACCGTTTGCATTCAGACGTGTTGCTTCCTCTGGCTGTAAAGACATCAAGCTTTGCAAGGCACGTTCGTTCTTATTCATCGTGTATGTCTCAAGGGCACCGGATAACGCAAAGATGAAGATGAGGATCGCACCTTCCATCCAGTATCCGATAGCAGCCGCACCGATGGCAGCTAAAATCATCAACAATTCGACGTTCAACGTTTTTTCTTGATACGTCTCCGTCAATCCTTCCTTCGCTTTCGCATATCCTCCGATTACATAAGCCGATAAGTACAATGTGACATAAACGGCAGACGCCGTATTGAATTTTTCGAGTCCGTAAGCAACTAAAATCAATATTCCGCTAAACAATGCTAGAATCAATTCGTGATGCTCATCCCAAGCATGACGGAATACGGAACGCTGTTGAACATCGGTAGTAGTGGAAGTCGTCATATTAAAACTCCTTTCAAAATGTAAATGAGAAATGAAATCATTATAGAAAGAGAATGAGAATGTGATATATCAATGAGTTTAACTGATTGATAATGAGTTTCATTGTCTCTAGATTATAATTATTATTATCTGTAGAATTACTATACCATGCTTCAGTGAAAAGGAACAGGAAAGGAACTAGAAAGATGCAAAAAATTTTAACCCATCGGATTGGACTCGTCGTCTTTGCGTTACTGACGACTTTTTTGTGGGGAAGTGCGTTTCCCTTCATTAAAAAAAGTTATGACTTATTACAGATCACATCTTCCGAATACGGAGAGCAATTACTGTTTGCGAGCTATCGTTTCTTTTTAGCAGGTGTGTTATTACTTGTCGTCAGTGTCTTCGTCTTCAAACAGACGATCACACTGAAGGAGCGGACCTACGCCTATAGTCGTCTCGGCTTCTTTTTGACGTTCTTGCAGTATGTCTTCTTTTATATCGGTCTATCTTTATCAACTGGCGTACAAGGATCAATCATTGCCGGATCGACTTCGTTCTTTCAGATGTTGCTGGCACATTTTCGATATGAAGACGATCGACTGAATCGATTTAAAGGACTCGCCTTATTCCTTGGATTCACAGGTGTCATCTTGGCCAACTGGCCACAAGGTGGGCAAGGTGTCTCGTTTGGAGTAGGGGAAGGATTATTGATCGCAGCAATGGTTTCCGGGGCGTTCGGTAACTTGATTGCCAAAGAATACTCGGCACGTTATCCGGTGGCACCGATGACTGGATGGGCGATGGTCATTGGATCAATCGGTCTCTTTATCGCAGGAGTCATTCTCGATGGTCACGTCGCACCATTCACCTTTTCAACGACAAGTGCTTGGATGCTCGTGTATCTTGCCTTCTTATCAGCGACTGGATTTACGCTTTGGAACTTACTAATGAAATATAATCCAGTCAGTAAAGTGTCGTTGTTCATGTTCTTCGTACCGATCTATGGTGTCAGTTTATCGGCCTTGATTCTCGGCGAGACGATTCCACCGCAAGCGTTGCTTGGGTTACTCTTCGTCGTCAGTGGTATCTTAGTCTCGACGTACCTTCCTGTATGGTTTCAAAAGCGAGGTTGACGAAGATTCAGAATCGTGCAAGAATAGTTTCAATCAAAGTAACTCCCAATCGTTCGTTGCTCAAGCCGACCCGTTCGGCTTTTTTCTGTACGGTCAAGTGAAGACCGATTCGGCCTTGTCTGAAAGGCTAGTGCGACTATAAAACGAAAGGAGATGAAAACGAATGGAACGGAATGAGATCGTTCGAAAGATCATTGCCACTCGTCGTCCACGTGATGAGTTTGCCCGGTTCGTCGTAACGTGCGTCAGTCAACAATTGAAGGAAACCCATGGAGATGTGGATGTGGAAATCATCGAGGCGGAGAGAGGTTACGATTCAGTGTGGTCAATCAACGGTCGAGAGGTCGTCGTGCTGCTCGAGACAGAAGAGCTGAAGCGTGCAAAAGAACAGCCGTATGCGATCGACGATAAGCTCTGGCGGAGTTTTCGGCAAGAAGGAATCGTGAAATAAAACAAAGGATCTTGCGCATCATTAGCGCAAGATCCTTTGTTTTAGATCCGGGATGATTCGTGACGTTTCGCGTATCGTAAGAGAAACGCAAGTGTCGCTAGAACCAGAACGAATAGACTGAAATAAAGCATAGCTGGAAGCAGAACGAACAAGCTGCCAGCAATCGGTCCAAGGATCGAACCAAGACTAAAGGCAATCCCTGCAAGCAAGTTGCCCGTCGGAAGAAGGTGTCGCGGTAACTGTTCCGTCATATAGGCGACACCGAGCGAGTACGTCGAGCCAAGTGCCATCCCGCTAATAGCAAAAATCGCGAATAACCAACCATATCGCTCGAAGACGAAGCAAGCGATGAGGAAAGAAACGGAGCCAATCGAAAGAACGGTTACTAACGTCCGACGTTTTCCGAAGTGATCCGCAAGTCGTCCAAGTGGAAGTTGCATGATCAACGAGCTGACGACGAATGTCGTGATCAAGGTACTCGTCTCAGATAGACCGTACCCGTTACGCGTCGCAAAAACGGGAAAACTGGCATTCAGTGTGGCTTCGAGAAAACCATATGTAAAGCCAGGAAGTAACGTGAACCAAGCAGTTGATAGGACAAGTTTATACCGTGAGGCGGCGCTTTGCAGCTCCTCCGGCATGACGGATGACGGTTTTTCGTTAGGCATACGCGATAATAAGATCAGGACGATGACAGTCAATGTACCAGTCAACACGAATGGTAGCCAGTTGATGACATCGACGAGAGGTGCCGCAAGAGGACCGAGAGCAAAACCGAGACCGAATGCCATCCCGTATAGTGACATCGTTCGTCCTAACCGTTCATTTGGGGTAATGGACGTCACCCAAACCTGTGATCCATAGTGTAACGTCTGATCACCAAATCCGACGAGGAACCGTAAAATCATCCAAGCAATGACGCTTGGAAGAAGTGGAAATAAGAAAACCGCTACTGCAACAAGAGCGAGTCCAAACGAGATGACCGGAATATAACCACGTCGTCGTAGTGGACCTTCCATGAGAGGGGCGGCGACGATGACACCGATATAGAGAACGGCAGCGCTGAGACCGTTGATGAAAGCGGGGGTTCCTTGGCGTTCAAGTAAAATAGATAACAGTGGAATCAGCAGACCTTGCGTGAATCCGGAAATGAAGACGATCGATAAGATAAGAGTAAAACGACGTGACACAAGTAACGACGACCTTTCTTTTTTCTTTTAGCATAACACGCCCCGGTCTCTGAAACGGGAGACCGGGGCGTGCTTCATTTATTTTCTTGTTCAAAACGTGTCGGACGCGGCATATGCAGAAGATGTTCGTCCCAGTCTGTCTGATCGAACACTTCATCATGTTCGATGCTGTGTGAAGCGCGAATACCAACCATCATGACGAACAAGACCATACTGAACGTACCGATGATTGCGACAATACCTACGAGCCATTCCATCCCGGTCACCCCTTTTAGAAAAACAGAATGTGTCTACTTTGTGACATTTTTCCCGGGATGCCATCGTTCAAAACCTATTTTTGATTCTTAAAGCCGACTCGATTGTTTTGTGAAATCAATCTCAGGGTAATATGCGTTTTTCACAAGCGCGTTCGGTCCAAGGCATTGCACCGCAGGGCAGTGACATGACAAGCTTTTATTCAGTTCTGTCTCTTGCCACTCGGCATACGCATCATTGAAGGATGTCTCATGAATCGTACCTAGCGAAGCAAGTTCGTCACCGAAATCCGTTACGATGATCTCGCCATCAAAGATGTTGACGTTGAGACGGGAACGTCCATCAGGGTCATTGCGAACCGATACGTTTTTTTCTTGACGCAAGCGACGGTGCAATTCTAAATCTGCCTCTTCCATCGAACATGCGTAGAAAGGAAGTGTTCCGAATAACATCCAGACGTTCGGATCCCGGACGTCAAGCAAACGATGAATCCCGTCGCGAATTTCAGATAAACTAGCTGCTTCGATCATCGACGCGAAGTCAGCGGGGTACATCGGATGCACCTCGTGGCGGACACACCCCATGTCGACGATTTCCTTATGAATCGCTTCAAGGTGTGGTAATGTCCGTTTATTGATCATCGTCTCTGCAGAAACGATGACACCACGTGCATTTAGAACACGGGCATTCTCTTTCATCGTCTCGAAAAGTTTCGTCCGTGCTTCACGTGACGGTTTTCGTTCCATCATCGCAAAGCCACCATCGATGAAATCATCAGCTGTTCCCCAGTTATGTGAGATATGCAAGACATCTAAATAAGGAATGATTAATTCGTAGCGAGATAACGGAAGTGTTAAATTTGAGTTGATTTGGGTTTTAGCACCACGTTCGTGGGCATACTTAAGTAAAGGGACAACATACTCCTTGACGGATTTCATTGAAAGCATCGGTTCGCCGCCGGTGATTGAGAAGGCACGCAGATGTTCGATTTCATCCAGACGTTGAATAAGTAGCTCGACTGGGATTTCAGGTGACTCGCTACTGGATAACATGTAACCGACGGCGCAATGTTCGCAGCGCATGTTACACAGTTTTGTTGTCGTGACTTCAATGTTCGTCAAACGGACGGTGCCGTATTGTTCAATGTCGCGATAAGCTTCCCATGGATCGTTCGCAATCGTGATGGGTGATGAATGTGACATAGATACTCCTCCTTTTTAGTGCTCCACTTCGTATCGTATGCTAAAATAACGTCGGAATCCAGCGGAAGAAAGGAAGTCTGAATAATGGGAAAAGCAAGAACTGATAAACTTGGTCAAATGAATGTGCTAAAATCAAGAATGCAGCTTCTCTGTCATACAATCGATTCACTCGATGAATCATCAGATATCGAAGATTTGGAACGACTGATCGTATCACTGGATCAACTCAAGGCGAAGGTCGTTCGATATGCGAAGGATATGAAAGAACAAGAAGAAACGAAAAAAGCGGTAGATTGAGACCGCTTTTTCATTTGCACAAACGGAAAGGATGAAATCAATGGCAACAAAAATCAAATTAAAGACAGGTGAGGTCCGTTCGGTCACGTGTCTTCGGATGGGGATCAACGGTGAAGGGATTGCAACACTCGAGCGACAAATCGTCTTCATCCCAGGACTGCTCGTTGGGGAAACGGCACAAATCGAGATCACGGAAATTCATGCGAACTATGCGAATGCAAAAATCTTAAAGCGTGACGATCGTTCACCGGACCGTGTTACTCCACTTTGCCCGGTCTATAGTGTCTGTGGCGGCTGTCAATTACAACACATGAGTTACGATGGACAATTGCGTTATAAGGAAGAAATGCTTCGCAACGCTTTCTTGAAATCAACGAAGTTGAATGTCGAAAAAGCCGATATCCGCCCGACGATTGGTTCGAAGGAGTGGGGATACCGCAACAAGTCGCAATTCGTCGTCGGGAAACAAGGCAATGAAATCGTTAGCGGTCTCTATTCTGCGAATTCGAATCGTTTGGTCGCAATCGATGATTGTGTCGTCCAAAATAAGGATACGCTTCGCGTCAACCAAGCTGTTACGAAATTACTCAACGACTATAAAGTACCCGTTTACCATGCATCAAAACAAGATGGTGTCATGCGCCATATCGTCGTCCGGACAGGAATCAAAACGGGCGAAATTCAAGTCGTGCTCGTTGCCTTTAAAGACGGCTTCCGTGATCTAGAGGGCTTATCGCGCGATATCATGGACATTCCAGGTGTCGTCTCGGTTGCACTGAACATCAATGATAAGTTGACATCACGTGTCTTCGGAGAAGAGACGGAAGTCTTGCGTGGCGTGGAACGGATCGAGGAAGAGATGGGGGAATTCACGTATCAATTGTCTCCGCGTGCCTTCTTCCAATTGAATCCGGAACAAGCAGAGCGGATGTATGAAGAAATTGCGCGTGCTGCTGCTTTGACAGGCGAAGAACGTGTCGTTGATGCATACGCAGGTGTTGGTTCAATCGGACTTTGGATCGCTAAAGGAGCAAAAGAAGTCCGCGGTATGGAAATCATTGAAGAAGCTGTCGAAGATGCCAATGCGCACATGAAGCAATACGGATTCGACCATGCCCACTACGTCGTCGGTAAGGCAGAAGCGTGGATTCCGCGTTGGGTCAAAGAAGGCTGGATTCCGGATGTCTTCATCGTCGACCCACCACGCTCAGGTTGCGATACACAATTGTTGAACGCGATGATCTCGTCTAAAGCGAAAAAAATCATCTATGTCTCGTGTAACCCGCAGACGCTTGCACGCGATTGCGATCACTTGATGAAAGCGGGATACAAGGTATCGTACATTCAACCGTACGATATGTTCCCACAAACAGCGCACGTCGAAGCAATCGTCGTGCTCGAAAAAAAGAAAAAGAAAAAGTTCTAAGTAACAAGCCCGTATGCACTCTTTGAACGAGTGGACATACGGGCTTTTTATCATGTTTGCGAAAGATAACCGAACGTCGCGTCACACTCAGCGAAGCGTTCCTTCAACCGAGCAACACGATCAACAGGAAGTGGACCGCGCTCGATCAGTTGCTGATTCAACGCGAGGTGTTCTGGTCGAGACGTACCGATGATGGCTGTCGTGATCCCTGGCTCAAAGACCGTGAAACGAAGGGCAGTTTCAAGCCAACTGGATTCCTCGAGTGGATAAGCGAGTTGTTGCGCACGTTCCCAGTAGGGTTCGACGTACTGTCCGACCGGACGCTCCGTGAAGCGCCACGGGGCGTTACCGATTGGACGCTTGGCGATGACACCGTGATCTAGAAGGGTGGGCAGGACTTCATCGACATGTTGATCAAATAGATTGAATGACGTTTGGAAACTGTCGAAGCGATTCGTTTCGATAGCATATGTTAAGTCTTCCCGATCACCGGAATAAGCGATGACGCGGACTTTTCCAGCTTGTTTTGCTTGTTCAAGCGCTTCGATGACATCTCCCTGGGCGAGAACTTCTCGACTACAAGAGTGGAGGTGTACGATGTCGAGATAATCCGTTTGCATCGTTTGTAAGGCTTGATCGATGCCACCATGGACCGCTTCAAAGGTCCAGTCCTGCGCACCGGGCACATCATAGCCGACTTTCGTCGACAGAATGACGTCGTGCCGACGATTCTTTAGAAATTGTCCGACGCGTTGCTCCGATAAGCCATAGCCGCGTGCTGTGTCGATCAGATTGATGCCGAGATCACGTGCTTGTTCGAGCAAATAGACTGCTTCGCGGTCCGTCATCTGTTCTGCACCGATGTGACCGGCTCCGAACCCAAGCGGGGATACGAGTAGGTCGGATGTTCCAAAACGTCTTAACTCCATGAACGATACTTCCTTTCAGACATCTGTAGTTTTATATCGATGATGCTCGTTTTTGTTGAATACGATAGATCAGATAACCAACGAGTGCCACGCCTGCAATCGACCATTGAACGATGGATGAGGATTGCATGAACTGATGGACGGCAAGCACTTCGACTAACATGGCTGGAATTTTTCCAATCGTACTGGCAGTCAGGAAAAGTAGAATCGAAATACCACTAGCAGCACTGACGATGTTGACGATGCCAGACGGGACGAACGGTAACAGCCGCAGCAAGATGATCGTCAAAAAAGCTTCGCGTCCTCGTTGTGCTTGTAGTTTTTGTTGCAAACGAGCGAATCGATCCGGAAGTGGGCGACGAAGGGCATACCGCAGTCCTTTTCGGTAAAGTAGAAACGCACAAACCGCACCTAGGACTTCACCGATGAAAGAGAGCAATGTGCCCATCCATAGACCGAAATAGACGAGATTCGCAGCGGTGACGAACGTACTCGGTAGGACACCAAGTACACTGACGACGACGCCGAATAAGATACTAACGAACGGAGCGAACGGTCCGAAGAGTTCAAAGGTTTGGATGACATGATGTTCCATCATTCGAATCCATCCTCTTCATCCGGAAGAAGCGGTAACTCGATGTGGACAGTCGTTCCTTCTCCAAGAACGGAGTCGAACCGGATCGTTCCATCATGACGATCGATGATGTGTTTTGTGATCGCAAGACCAAGACCGGTTCCGCCATCTTTACGCGTCCGTGATTTATCGACACGGTAAAAACGTTTTGTCAGTCGATCAAGGTGCTCTCCCGGAATGCCTTCTCCTTCGTCCCGGATAAGACAATGCGTCCGGTCGCCGATCGTTTCAGTCGATAAGAAAATCTGTTTACCAGGCGGTGTGTACCGTAAGGCGTTATCGAGTAAATTGCCGAAGACTTGCTCAAGGCGGTCCGTATCGCCTAAGACAATTTGATCCGGGTCGAGATTCATGACGAACGTGACTCCTTTTGACTGGGCGATGGGTTCCATCCGGTAAATGACATCTTCAAGTACTTGACTGAAGACAAGTGGTTGTTTCGACATCGGATAGGAATCGCGTTCAAGTTGAGCGAGATCGAGTAGATCATTGACGAGACGTTGCAGACGTTCCGTTTCCCGCTCGATGATTTGGTAATACTGCGCACGCTTTTCTTCCTCGAGCGAATCATCCTGCATCATCTCCGTATAGCCACGGATGTAGGAGAGTGGTGTCCGCAATTCATGACTGACGTTCGCGAGGAACTCCTTCCGCTGCTCGTCGACTTCTCCGAGCGATTCCGCCATCTTATTTAATGTTTCTGCGAGTTCCCCGATCTCATCGTCCGATTGAATCGGAATCCGATAATCAAAGTCACCTTGTGCATAAACAGTCGAGGCGCGCTTCATGTCGATCAACGGACGGATGATCGTATCGATGATTTGTCGTCCGAAGATGACGAGATTCAAGACGATCAGTCCGATCATGAAGAAGATCATCAGGCGGAGTGGGCGGAATGGTTCACTGATTTGACCGAGTTCTAGATATAAAATCAATGTACCGACCAGTCGATTGTTTTCGATGATCGGAAATCCGGTCATCAAAATGTCCGTTCCTTCAATCGGATGGGTCCGACTGGAGACGACGGTTTCACCGTTTCGAAGTTCTTCGATATCCGCATTCGTCAAAAAGCGCAGTCCAGCTGGATTTTTCTTCAGGAAATCGATAAAGAAGACTTTCGATTCCGTCAACTCATTCGTATAAGTCATTCCATCGTAAAAAGCACCAGATAATCCTTCAGATTCATAAATGTTGATCAGCTTTTCGCCTCGGTTCAATAAGATATCTTCCTGCGTCTGAAGATAGAACCGGTCGTAGAGATAGAACGTCAGCAGGACGAATAAAATAGCGGAAAAAACGCTTGTGAACCAAATCGTGATCCAAATCCGGCGCCGGATCGTATAGCGCTTAATCATACTTCCTCGAATTTATAACCGATGCCCCAGACCGTTTGAATCGAGCCACCAGCTTCCCCGAGCTTTAAGCGAAGTGTTTTGATGTGTGTATCGACCGTCCGTAAGTTCCCGATATAATCCGCACCCCAGATTTGATCGAGTAACTGTTCACGAGAAAAGACCTTATCATTATTTTGAGCGAACAGGTGCAGCAAATCAAATTCCTTACGTGTCAGGCTGACCGGCTTGCCATTGACGTGGACACTCCGACTTTCAGTGTCGAGTTCAAGCATGCCGAGCGTCAGGGTAGCCGATTGATCAACTGTAAAGCGATGAGAACGACGAAGCGTCGCTTCGATGCGAGCAAGCAGTTCTCGAGGGCTGAATGGTTTTGTAATATAGTCATCAGCTCCGATTTTCAGCCCGTGAATGCGATCGAGTTCATCCGAACGTGCCGTCAGCATGATGATCGGAACGTTTGAGAACTCACGGATGCGCATACATGCTGTCAAGCCGTCCATTTCCGGCATCATGACATCGAGTAGAACGAGATGGAATGTATTTTGTTGAATGAGATGGATCGCTTCTTGTCCGTTAGAAGCTGTCATCGTCGTGTAGTGTTCTTTTTCAAGATTCGAGACGAGAAGATCACGCATTTGTGCTTCATCATCTACTACGAGAATGTTAAACGATTCTGGCATTAGTCTTCGCTCCATTTCCTGTAGAAGAAAGTGTTTCTTCCATAAAGATGAGTTTTCTTATTTATCATACCATTTCAAACTTTAGAAGCGCATGCGTGGACACAAAAAAGCATGAGAGACAAGGCTCTCATGCTTCGAGTTGTTGGTGATCGTATAGTGTTTCGAGCTCCCGACCATGAATGTACATGTGGAAACTAGATTTTGAGACTTCATATAGCGTGAACTGTGTCTCGCCGGCATTCAATTGCTCAAGAAGCGCAGGACGCAACTCATCCGCACAGAACGCATACGGCAATTTTTCAGCTGCTTTTTGTGACCGAATATTGCTTTTGCGAATTTTCATGAAGACACTCTCATATCCAAGCTCAAAGAACAGCTCAGAGAAGAAGGCTTCTTTCGCTAAATGATTGTATCCTTTACCATGATACGGTTTACCTAACCATGTACCGAGAAACCCATATTGTCCTTCGATATCGAGTAAACTAATCGTACCAATCGGTTGATCGAATTCATCTAGGATGGTACGTGATACGATTTCACCACGTTCTTCCTCTTCGATTGCCTGCTTTGTAGTAAACAGAAATTCATCAAAGTACCGTGTTTTTTGGCGGACGTACGGATATACGTCTTGATGCTGCATCAGTTCGAACAAATCAGCGCAGTCGCTCAGCTCCCGTTGCTTGAGCATACTTCCATTCCTCCTTTTAGGACCGCAAGAATGATTGTCGAAAGCTACCTGTCTGACTCGTTTGAACCGCGCATGGTATGCCTTCTTCAGTTGTCGGATAAGATAATATTACCTTCTTTTTTTAAAATTGCAAGAAAATAATTTTTGTGAAAAAAGATACAAAAACAAGATGTTTTCCGTAAGCGTCTAAAACCCCCGAAAGGTGCAAAAAACACCTGGCGGGGGTGGGGTTAAGTCAAGTTCAGTTGAGCGTGTTCAAAAATGATTTTTCCGTCAATCATCGTCATGAGCGGCTTCGCTAAATAGTCGAGTGGGAAGTGACTCCATAGGACGAGATCCGCGTCTTTTCCGACCTCGATCGATCCGACGCGATCGTCCACACCGAGCGAGCGGGCTGGATGAATCGTGATCGCGCGCAAGGCGACATCGACCGGTAGACCTTCTCGTGCAGCTAGACCGGCACAGAGATTCAAGTACTGGACAGGGGTGTACGGATGATCGGTCGTAATGGAGATTTCAAGACCATGCTCATGAAGAATTCGATACGTTTCCCATGTCTTATTCTTCAGTTCGATTTTAGACTTTCGCGTGAAGGTGGGTCCGACCGTCACTTTTTCAATCGGTAATTGTTCCATCTCTTTTGCGACGAGATGACCTTCCGTACAATGTTCGATACGTAAATCGAGATCGAACTCTTCCGCAAAACGAATGGCGGAAAGGATATCATCTGCTCGGTGCGC
Source organism: Exiguobacterium sp. Leaf187 (assembly GCF_001423925.1). Classification (NCBI taxonomy): domain Bacteria; kingdom Bacillati; phylum Bacillota; class Bacilli; order Caryophanales; genus Exiguobacterium; species Exiguobacterium sp. Leaf187. The sequence goes on from NZ_LMPR01000004.1 coordinate 207,788, forward strand.
ATGTACACGAAGCGGCATTTTATGATCAAGGACCCGTTTGATCATCTGATGGGCGAACGTTTCGGAAACTCGTTGTGTCCGAACTTCAAGAAAGGCTTCGCGCAACATCCCCATGATGCCCATCCGTGTCAGTTCACCGGCGCGACCAGCACTATGGACACGCTTCGGGTTTTCACCGAGCGCCACCTTCAGACCCGCATACTTTCGAAGAATCATATCATCGATGAACCGTCCGTGCGTCTTGATGACACTCGTGACGCCGCCAATGATGTTCATGCTACCAGGCATGACTTGAACGGTCGTGATCCCGTGTTCGACGGCTTCCTTAAAGCCTTCATCCAGCGGATAGACGCCATCAATGGCACGCAGATGAGGAGTCATCGCGAAAATCGTCTCATTCGCATCATTTCCGACGGTTCCGGTACCTTCGTCATATAATCCGAGATGTGTATGGGCATCGATGAAACCGGGCAATAAAAAGTGACCTTCTGCTTCAATGACTTGATCGTTGTCTAAATGATCCAGTAATTCACCGATTTCAATGATTTTTCCATCACGAATACGGATGTCCCCGTAAAAACTGTCCGAAGTAATCGGATAGATATGTGCATTTCGAATTAAGATATCCAAGTATCGTCCACCCCTGTACTAGTTTGAATGCTCGATTGCTCGCAATGCATCCTTTAGTTCAGCATACCGAAACTTGTATCCGTTTTCGAGCGCTTTTTTCGGGATGACACGAGCTCCTTCTAGTACAATCGTACTCTTTTCACCGAGTGCGAGCTCTAACGCGAAGCGTGGCGCCGGGAGCCAGTGTGGGCGATGTAAGACTTTTCCGATCGTCTGTCCAAAACGGCGCATCGTCTCCGGGTGAGGCGCAGTGATGTTCAGTGGTCCTTCGACTGTCGGGGTCTCAAGTGCGAATAGGAATAAATCGACTAAATCATCGATGTGGACCCAGGAGACCCACTGTTTTCCGTCGCCCATCGTCCCACCACCAAACAAGACATAAGGCAGGCGCATTAACGGATAAGCGCCACCGGCTTTCGTTAAGACGACACCGATTCGTGGATGGACGAGTCGAATGCCAGCGTCGGCAATCGGACGGGCAAGATCTTCCCACGCGACACAGACATGACTTAAGAAGTCAGCGGTCGGTGGAAGGGGGTGATCTTCAGAGAAGGTTTGATGCCGATCTTGTCCGTAAATGCCAACCGCAGAAGCAGACAATACGACATTTGGCTTTTGATCGAGTGCTTCAACGATTCGAACGAGCTCCTTCGTCGTGCTGACGCGACTGTCGAGAATGACGCGTTTGCGTTCATCCGTCCAACGTCCGTCGTTGATCGAAGCACCAGCCAGATGAATGAATGCATCAACGCCCTCTAAGTGCTGTTCCGGTTTTGCGTCTTCTGTCATCCACTTGATATATGTGACATGCGCGTCATTTGCTTTCGGATGACGCGTTAAGATAAAGATATGATGTCCTTGCTCGAGTAAACGCTTCGTCAAGGCTTGACCAATCATACCGGTTCCACCGGTAATCGCAATGTTCATGTAATCCATCCTCCCTGAAATAAGTAAAAGTAGCTTCTTTCCATTTGTTCCCGTTCCATGGTTTCACTCAAACATAGACCTGCCTGTTCATGATATCGTAGAACTACCGAATCAGGTTAGGGGAGGGAACGACATGAAGATCAAACGGATCTCGACGCAGAAAAAGAACAGCGAACGATTCAACATCTATGTCGAGCGTGATGGCAAAGAGGAATATGCCTTTGCCGTAGACGTCGATATCTTAATTAAATACAATCTACAACGCGATAAGGAACTCGATGACGATTTCGTCAAGGAAGTGTTGACGGCTGAAGAACAGCAAAAAGCGTATCGTCTCTCGTTGAATCATTTATCGTACCGCATGCGGGCGACGAGTGAAGTCGTCGCCTATTTAACAGAGAAAGAGACACCGGAGCATGCGATCAAACATGCAATCGATCGATTGACGGAGCAACGCTATTTGGATGATCAACAGTTCGCACTTGCTTATACGGCAACGAAAAAAGCGACGACACCTCAAGGTCCGGGACGGATTCGCCGCGACCTTGAGGCATTGAAGATACCGAAGACAGCGATTGATGAAGCGATCGTGACGTTTACGGATGAAGAGGAATACGAAAAAGTCCTGAAGTTTTTGCGGCAAAAGCAAAAAGAGCTGCAACGGCGTTCCGTACGGGAACTGACACAAAAGTTGCAGTTAACGCTCATGCAGCGTGGGTTTTCGTCCGATTTGATTAAAGCGGGCATTGAAGAGGTCTTTCGAGCTGAAGAAGGTGACGAAGAAGAACAAGCGGCCCTTTATCAAGCGCGCAAGTATTATCCGAAATACCGGCAACTTGAACCGTTCGAACGCGAACAGAAAGTGAAACAAGCGCTCGTCCGAAAAGGATTTCCATACGGTCTAGCGGCTCAAGTCCTCGAACAAGTCAAAGAAGAAGAGGCGGAACAATAAAAGCAAGACGAAAAATTGACAATTATCCGACAATTGTGCTATTCTACGCACAGACTAAGAAAAGGAGGAACCGTCCTATGAAAAAGCCAATTGGTTTCACTCATATCCAACAGCTGAATACGACGGAGACTCTTGAGCACGTATAAGTAATTCATTTCATGTGCGAGCAAGGGGATTCGTCTCCCGAGCGCGCAGACGAACAAGAATGCATCATGCCCATTTCAAGGCATACTGATTCTCGGACTGCATCCGGAAATCCGTATGCCTTTTTGCGTGCTCGGAAAAAGTACTTCATTTCACAGTAAAGGGGGGACCCTCATGCGTTTATTTCGGCAATTGAGTTGGTTTCTAAAAGAACACAAATCATCGTATCTCGTAGCAGTCGTCTTATTGATCATCACCGGCTTCATCGATTTAACGCCGCCATGGCTGATCGGTAAGGTCATCGACGGATTGCGGTCGGGATCGATGGACCAGGCGACGCTCTTGCAATACGTCATCGGATTAACAGTCATTTCCATCGTTTCCTTCATCTTGACGTATCTGTGGTTAGCGAAATTATTCGGAACGGCATTTTTATTAGAACGGACACTTCGGAGTCGCTTCTTTACGCACTTATTGAAACTGACGCCGACGTTCTACCAAAAGAATCGGACGGGAGACTTGATGGCGCTCGCGACGAACGACTTGAAGGCGGTCGAGCGGACAGCCGGATTTGGTGTCTTGACGCTCGTCGACTCGTTGAACATGACGGCAATCACGCTCGTCGTCATGGGGGTGGCGATCGATTGGAAGTTGACGCTTGCTGCCTTGTTACCGATGCCCCTTCTCGCCTACGCGATGAATAAGCTCGGAAGTCAAATTCACGGACGTTTCATCACTGCCCAGGATTCATTTGGAACGATGAATGACCAGGTCGTCGAGTCGATTTCCGGACTGCGTGTCATCCGCTCGTTCGTACAAGAACCAGTCGATGTTAAACGGTTCGACGATGTCACGACGGATGTCTTTGAGAAAAATATGCACGTCGCAAAAATCGACGTCTTATTTGAACCGATCATCAAGCTGCTCGTTGGCTTCAGTTACTTGATCGGCTTATCGTTCGGGACATATCTCGTCTTTACGAACGACATCACGCTCGGACAATTGGTCGCCTTTAACATCTATCTCGGGATGCTGATCTGGCCGATGTACGCCTTTGGTGAATTGATCAATGTCATCCAGCGCGGAACAGCGAGTCTTGACCGCTTAGAAGCAACGATGCGAGTCAAACCGTTGATTGCTTCGACACCGCGGGAACACGTCGATCGCCCTGAACGGATCGAGATGAACGATTTGACGTTTACGTATCCAGAGACAGCCCATCCGGTCTTACGAGATTTGAATATGACGATCGAACAAGGAACAACGATCGGTATCGTCGGACCAACAGGATCCGGGAAAACGACGTTCTTGCGTCAATTCTTACGTGAGTATCCAATCGGACGGGATATGCTGACGGTCAACGGCGTACCGTATGAAGATGTTGCGCTAGAGACGGTTCGCGGATGGACCGGTTACGTCTCACAAGAACATTTATTATTCTCAAAATCCGTTCGGGACAATATTCTATTCGGTGCAGGTAAAGCGACAGAAGAAGAATTGCAGGAAGCGATTCGTCTCGCATCGTTTGAAAAAGATATCGAAACGCTGGAACAAGGACTTGAGACGATGGTTGGTGAACGTGGCGTCACGTTGTCGGGAGGACAAAAGCAACGTCTCTCGATCGCGCGGGCGATGTTAAAAAAACCAGAGTTGCTGTTGCTTGATGATTCACTATCAGCGGTAGACGCGAAAACGGAATCACATATCATTGATTCGATTCGATCGAATCGCCACCAATCCACGACATTGATTGTTGCCCATCGTTTATCGGCAGTAGCACATGCGGACGAAATCATCGTCTTGCAAGACGGAATGATTTCTGAACGAGGAACACATGACAGCCTGATGGCACAAAATGGCTGGTACGCTCAACAATTCGAGCGACAAAGTGAAGAGATGTAAGGAGGTGCCTCTGCATGAATGAATTAGAATTATACCAACTCGATCCGGCACGTCGGAAGACGACGATCCGTTCGTTGATCCGCTATGCGATGCATGAGAAACAAGCGATTTTATTAGGGTTGTTTCTACTCGTACTGGCAGTCGGAGCGGAATTGACAGGTCCGTATATTGCCAAAGTCATCATTGATGAACATATCGTGGCAATTGAGAAGGACTGGGTCGAAGTTAAAGCGGACGGAGCGGTCACATATGACGGTCGTCAGTTCGCCAAAGCACAAGACGTCTCGAAAAGTCAGATCGTTCAGTCCGTCTCGATCGTTCAAACGACCAACGGCTACTTTTTCGTACCGAAACAAGTCGTCAGTGGAGGAGAGCGGAAAATCAGTGGAAATACGATGACGGTCACGCGTGGAGACGACGTCTACACGTATGATAATATTCAAAAACTGACACAAGGACAGGTCTATGATTTTTATTCAAAAGACTTAAAAGCAATCGGCTGGTTGTCCTTGATCTACGTCCTTTTGCTGCTAGTAGCAGCTGGTTTGAACTGGATTCAGCAAATCTTGCTCCAGCGATCTGCTCATAAAATCATTAAACGGATGCGTCTTGATGTCTTTACGCATCTGCAACGGTTACCGGTTCGTTATTTCGACCAGACACCGATCGGGAAAATCGTCAGTCGCGTCACGAATGATACGGAAACGATTCGCGATCTATATCTCGGTGTGCTCGCCCGGGTCTTCTCGGGGATCATCACGATGGCGGGGATTCTGGTCGCGATGTTCTTCCTCGATTATCGCTTAGGACTAGTCTCACTAATCATCATTCCGATCGTCTATTTCTGGATTCAGCTATTCCAGAAACTCGCGACGAAGAACAACTTCAAAGTCCGCTCCCTCGTTGCCGACATGAATGGTCAACTGAATGAGAACATCCAGACGATGCCGATCATTCAGGCTTATGCACGTGAGAAGGAAGTTCTTGCCGAATTCGAACAAAAGAACGAAGAGAACTATCAGACACGGGCAAAGTTGTTACGACTTGATGCCCTGATGTCCCACAACTTATCCTACTTTTTGAAAAACTTGACGCTCGCCTTGTTGATTTGGGTCGTCGGTGGGAAAAGTCTGACGAACGGCTCGTTTTTATCGCTCGGGATCTTATATGCGTATATCGATTACGTGTCCCGTTTATTCGAACCGGTCACCCAAATCATGAATCAGCTGTCACCGCTACAACAAGCACTCGTGTCAGCGGACCGAATGTTCCAGTTGCTCGACGAAAAGGGAGAGCCGGTCGAACAAGGTCGTGTTGCTCGGTTTAAAGGGGCGGTGTCCTTCAAGGACGTCGAATTTAGTTATGAAGCGGGAAATCCCGTATTACGTGAGATTCAAATTGATGCTCGTCCTGGCGCGACGATTGCCCTCGTCGGACACACGGGCAGTGGGAAAAGTTCGATCATGAACTTGCTGATGCGTTTCTATGATCCGTCAAAAGGACAGTTGTTGATTGACGGACAGGACGTGACGACTTTACCGAAACAAGCGGTCCGTGAGCATATGGGGATCGTCCTACAGGATCCGTTCCTCTTCACAGGAACGATTCGCTCGAACATCACACTCGGCAATCCTGATATTTCCGAAGAACGAGTACGACAAGCGATTGAAGCTGTCGGTGCGGATCGGTTCATTGATCGTTTACCGAACGGGCTCGATGAACCAGTCATCGAAAAAGGTGCCACGTTATCAGCGGGGGAACGGCAGTTGATCAGTTTTGCCCGTGCGCTAGCGTTCGACCCTGCGATCCTAGTTCTTGACGAAGCGACAGCGAGCGTTGACTCGGAAACGGAAGCGGTCATTCAGGATGCTTTGCTGACGTTAACGAAAGGGCGGACGACGTTCATCATCGCCCACCGCTTGTCGACGATCAAGGATGCGGATGAGATTCTTGTTCTCGATCATGGTCGGATCGTCGAGCGAGGATCCCATGATGTGCTCCTTGCAACGTCCGGGATTTATGCGAAAATGTATGCGTTACAAAGTAAACGGAATCTTGAATTGAAATCAAGCTAATCCATCCAGTTTCTCCTCCTTTTCGTTTATACTGAAAAACGAAGAGGGGGAGTTTTTGTAATGGAGACACGGATGAGTCAATTATCGAAATACGAGCTTGAGATGTTGATCACGAAATTAAGTGAACAAAAACGAAAAGCGGAGCAACACGGGAACGTCAGTGAAGTGGAAGTCGTGACGCGAAAAATCGCCATTGCGAAAAGTTATTTGATCGATCCGGCACGATTCGAACGGGGAGCCTTTTACCGAATCGAAGGAGAAGAGGCACGATTTGAGTTACACTTCGTCAATGGCGTCATGGGCTGGGGACATTTTGAAGGAACCGCTCAGGAAGTCGCGATTCCGCTCGCGTTATTCACAGGAGAGGGAGAACAGACATGACGAATCGAGAACAAGCCCTTCAGCAACTGGCTGAAGAATTATTGCAAGTGAATGAAGTATTAACCCCGGAAGAAGCACTGACGTGGGTCGAAGTGCTGTGGGAAGATTTCGAAGCGACACTCGCGCGCGCAGGTGAGAAATATCAAGGTGAAGCCGTCGCGGTTCATTTCGTCGAGCAACAGATCAAACAGCACGGGGCAATGTTACACCGATTTAATACGACGAACGAAAAATTCAAACATTTGATGACAGGTCGAAACGTCGAATGAAAAAAAAGCTCCGCACATCGGGATTTCCGTTGCGCGGAGCTTTGTCTTTATAATGCAGGGATGAACAGTTTTTTCTGCAAGGTCCGTTCGCTGAACACCCAGCCGGTATAGGAGCTGACGATCTCTTGTGTGGCAGCGTCGATTCTGACGACGGCAACGAATGGATAGACTTCCTTCGTGAAGTAACGTAAGTTCGTAAAGCGGTATTCGACAATGCCATCCTTTCGTGAGACCGTATACGTATGAATCTTCGAAAACTCAAGAAACGCTTGCAAGTCCGCGTTTTGTTTGACGATTTCGTACAAGGCGTCACCGTGTGGTTCGTCCTTGATCCGGAAGTTTCCGCATTCGACGACGGTTCCACTATTGATCTTAACGACGGAATACTCATCGCGTAACCGTGCCGCGACATGCCACTCATCCCATTTCATGCCAGGGGAGATGAACAGTTTATGCGCGCCGCGATAATAGCGGGCTGCGGTCGCGAGGGCATCGTTTCGTAACTTGAATTGAACAGCGTAGTAGATAATGACGATGGCGATTAAAATCGGGAAGATGACGATCGTCGCTCTCGTTAGTAGCCAAATCCCGAACGCGGCATAATACATCGTGAACAGATATGGATCAAATGTATTGATGACACCCCAACCGATCCAGGATTTTTTGAACGGGTGTAAGGCTTGTGTTCCGTAAGCGTTAAACAGATCGACGAAGACATGAAGAGCGACAGCGATCTGCGCCATCAGCCATAATGAAGTCGGAGGTACACCGAATAACGTGCCGATGACGATTGAAAGTAATAACGGCCAGGCGAGCAAAGCGATCAACCCGTGCGATTTTCCGCGGTGTTGACGCAAGTAGGCGCTGTTTCCTTTAAACTTAAAGACAGTATCGAAGTCCGGTGCGTGTGAACCGACGAGCGCCGTCGTCGTCACGGCAGCAAACATCGTCGTGCTCGCTGCGACGTCAGGGTGTAGCGTCGAGATGGCGGCGAGACAAAGTCCCATGCCGATATGCGTACCAGTATCCAATGCGAATTCGCTCCTTCTATAAAATCGTGATGGTGAATCCATCGAGGTTCTGCCGAGTAATTTTTAATAAATATATCGTATCCAAGAGAAAAGAGGTAACCTTTTGACTGTCGTTCAAGAATATTTCACAAACTTTAATAAAACACAATTTACCACAGAACTGATTGCCTGGTTCCTTCGTGAACAGCGGGATCTCCCGTGGCGAAGAACCAAAAACCCATATCATATCTGGATTAGTGAGATCATGCTTCAACAAACGCGCGTCGATACAGTCATTCCGTATTACGAGCGCTTTACGAAACGTTTTCCGACACCGCATGATTTGGCAGAAGCGGATCAAAGTGAAGTTCTGAAGCACTGGGAGGGCTTAGGGTACTATTCCCGTGTCAAGAATCTTCAAATCGCGGTTCAGGAAGTTGTTGAAAAATATGATGGAATCGTTCCGGACGAAAAGGAATTGTTCAGTCAGCTGAAGGGCGTCGGTCCGTATACGACAGGAGCGGTTCTATCGATTGCTTATGGGCAAGCAGAACCAGCTGTAGACGGAAATGTGATGCGCGTCCTCTCGCGTGTACTTGGGATTTATGAAGACATTGCTGCACCGAAGACACGGAAATTGTTTGAGGCGGCGGTACATCAATTGATTGATCCGGCTGACCCGTCCAGCTTCAATCAAGGTTTGATGGAACTCGGTGCGATGGTCTGTACACCAAAGTCTCCGATGTGTGGACTCTGTCCTGTTCAAGACGTTTGTTTTGCATATGATCGAAATGCACAGGAAGAACTACCTGTGAAGACGAAGAAAGGGAAGACGCAAATTATTCCGTATGATGCTCTCGTCTATGAAACGAACGGAAAAATCGCAATTGAACAACGAGCAGAAACAGGTTTGCTCGCAGGGATGTGGCAATACCCACTTCGAGAAGCAGAAGAAGATCGTAATGGGACGCTTGTCGGGCACGTTCGACATATCTTCTCACACCGGATTTGGGAAATTGCCGTCTATCGCGTGACGGAACAGCCGGACCAGACGGTACTAGTTGATCAGGAAACGTATGCGACGCATCCAGTATCTGTCGCGCAAATGAAGATTGATCGACTATTAAAGGGGGAAATCTAATGCATACTTTTCGTTTTGAGACACGTGTCGATACATCAAAGGAGCAAGCGTGGGATTTTTTAAGTGACGCCAAGGCCTTAAGTCGATTGACAGTATTTCCGCAAGTGAAGACGTCGGGTGATACGCGGACGCGAGCAGGAAATACGATTCGTCTGCGCGTTGGTGTTCCTCCACTATTTGTCTCGTGGACGTCTTGGATTCCTTTCGTAGAAGAATATGTCTTCGTCGATGTCGGTACAAAAGTGCCGTATCCATTCCGGGCATGGTGCCACGTGCACCGAGTCGAAGAACGTGAATCTGGCGTCTATTTCGTGGATGAAGTGACGTACGCATCCTTCTTGCCAGCCTTCGTCATTGAAGCATTCATCTTGAAACCGATGTTCAAACAACGAAAAAATGCGATTTTGAATCACTTTCAAGCCTGAATTCCGTCATTTTTCTGAAAAAATACCCTTTCGTTTTTCATGCGTTCTGAAAATGGGTATAATAAGCACGAGAGTATAACAGAATGGAAGAAAAACGCTTTAGAAAGGAGTAGCACATGAGTCGATTCCCAAAAGAAAGTAGCAAGATTGAGATTCAAAGTTTCAAACATAACGGGAGCTTACACAGAGTTTGGGAAGAAACGCTCGTGCTGAAATCGACGGAAGAAGAATTGATTGGGTTCAATGACCGCATCATGGTCAGTGAATCGGATGGTCGTCAGTGGCGAACACGAGAGCCTGCAATCTGTTACTTTTCAACAGAACTCTGGTTCAATGTCATTTGTATGATTCGGGAGGATGGCATTTACTATTACTGCAATCTTGGATCACCTTCTACGTTCGATGAGAAAGATCGAGCAGTCAAGTACATTGATTACGATTTAGATATCAAAGTGTATCCGGACATGTCCTACATGATCCTCGATGAGGACGAGTATGAGAAGCATCGCCGCGAGATGAACTATCCGAAGGCGATCGATCGTATTTTGAAAGACAATGTCCAAATCCTGATTCAATGGATCCGCAGTCGCAAGGGTCCATTTAACCCGGCTTTCGTGGATATGTGGTATCGTGAATATGAAACAAGATATCGGAGATGATGGTTCGCCATCGTCTTTTTTTAATTGAAGGAAGTGAAACACGTGGCAACACAAGCAAAACGTAAGAAACAAGGTTCGATCCGCCGCTATATGGCGTTCGTCAAGCCGTATCAAAAACAGATTCTCCTGACGGTTTTCGTCGGGATCATCAAGTTCTCGATCCCACTTGGACTTCCGTTGTTGTATAAGTACATCATCGACAATATCCTAACTGGAAACACGATGCCGATGGCGGAAAAAAGTAAACAATTGGCGTATTTGATCGGAGCGGGTGTCTTCATCTTCCTGATCGTCAAGCCACCGCTTGAATACGTCCGTCAATACCTCGCGCAATGGTCAGCGTCGAAGATTTTATTTGACGTTCGTAATCGATTGTTTGATCATGTTCAGAAATTATCGCTTCGTTTTTATTCGAATACGAAAACCGGAGAAGTCATCTCGCGAATCATCAATGATGTCGAGCAGACGAAAGACTTCGTCGTCACGGGATTAATGAACTTATGGCTTGATATGATTACGATTTTCATTGCGATCGCTATCATGTGGACGATTGATCCGAAGTTGACGCTCGTCGCCATTATTCCGTTACCATTCTACGCCCTCGCCGTTAAGTTCTTTTACGGTCGCTTACGCGGATTGACACGGGAACGTTCGGCAGCACTTGCGGAACTACAAGGTCATTTGACGGAACGGGTCAACGGCATGGCAGTCATTCGTAGTTTTGCACTCGAACCGCACGAGAACAAAGCGTTCAAACATCAAAATGATGGGTTCTTAAAAGCGGCGCTGCGTCAAACGAACTGGAATGCGCGGACGTACGTCGTCGTCTCGACGATTACGGACTTCGCACCAATCCTTATTTTCGGGACAGCGGCGTTCTTCGTCTTGAACGGACAAGTGACACTCGGGACGATGGTTGCGTTCATTGGTTATATCGACCGTCTGTATGCGCCGCTCGGTCGTCTCGTTAACTCCTCAACGACGTTGACACAGTCGATCGCTTCGATGGACCGGATGTTCGAGTTTTTAGATGAGCCGTATGACATCACGGAAAAACCGAATGCACGCGATCCAAAAGATGTCCGCGGAAACGTTCAGTTCGAAAACATCAGTTTCGCTTACGAAGAAGGCGGCGAGCTAGCGATTGATCGCTTAACGCTTGACGTTCAGGCAGGTGAACGGATTGCTTTCGTCGGGATGTCAGGTGGTGGGAAATCGACGCTCGTCAGTTTAATTCCACGCTTCTATGATGTGTCTGCCGGTCGGATCACGCTTGACGGCGTTGATATTCGTGACTTGAAGTTGCGTGGTCTTCGCGATCAGATCGGGATGGTCATGCAGGAGTCGATTCTCTTCAGTGAGTCGGTTCAGATGAACATTAAGATGGGGAATCCGGAGGCGACGGATGAGGAAGTCGTCGCAGCGGCAAAAGCAGCGAATGCCCACGAATTCATCGAACGGTTACCGAACGGCTATCATACGCCGGTCGGTGAACGAGGCGTCAAGTTATCGGGTGGTCAAAAGCAACGTCTAGCCATCGCTCGGGTCTTCTTGAAGAACCCGCCGATTCTGATTTTGGATGAGGCGACGAGTGCGCTCGATTTAGAGAGCGAAGCGATGATTCAAGATTCGTTAGCGCGTCTCGCGAAAGGACGGACGACGTTTACTGTCGCGCACCGTTTATCAACGATTACCGATGCCGATAAGATCGTCGTCATCGAAAATGGTCAAATTACGGAAATCGGAACACACGAAGTCCTCATGCAAAAACGAGGCGCTTATTTCGAACTGTATGCCATTCAAAATCTGGAACTCGTCGAATAACACAAAAGCAGCGACCTTTGCGAGGTCGCTGCTTTTTTAGTGGGGGGACTTAGAGTCGAGCAAAGGCACGATCGACTGCTGCGATTGTCTCTGTGATGTCGGCTTCCGTATGTTCCGTCGTCAAGAACCACGCTTCGTATTTCGAAGGGGCAAGGTTGACGCCTTCTTCTAGCATCAATTTGAAGAAACGTCCGAACATCTCGCTATCTGCACGTTCTGCACCATCGTAATCGATGACTGTTTCATCCGTGAAGTAGACCGTCATGGCACCTTTTAGACGGTTGATCGTAATCGTGACGTCATGACGTTTTGCTGCTTCTAGCACACCTTGTTCGAGTAAGGCGCCAAGGTGATCGAGTTGTTCATAGACACCAGGCTTCTCAAGTAATTCAAGACAAGCGATACCCGCAGCCATGGATGCTGGGTTACCTGCCATCGTACCTGCTTGGTAAGCCGGACCGAGTGGCGCGACGTGTTCCATGATTTCTTTGCGACCGCCATAAGCGCCGATCGGTAAACCACCACCGATGATTTTGCCGAGTGCCGTCATATCAGGACGGATATCGAGTAACTCTTGTGCACTGCCGTACGTGAAGCGGAAGGCTGTGATGACTTCATCATAGATGACGAGTGCGCCGTGTGCATGCGTGATTTCGTTGACCGCAGCAAGGAATCCAGGTTGCGGTTCGACGATACCGAAGTTTCCGACGATCGGTTCAACGAGTACACAAGCGACTTGATCGCCCCATTGTTCCATGATTTGACGGTACGATTCGATATCATTGAATGGTGTCGTAATGACTTCTTTTGCCGTCGCTTTCGTGACACCAGCTGAATCGGGAGAACCAAGTGTCGCTGGTCCGCTTCCTGCTGCAATCAGCATCAAATCCGAGTGACCGTGGTAACATCCACTGAACTTCACGACGAGCTCACGACCCGTATACGCACGTGCGACGCGAATCGTCGTCATGACAGCTTCGGTTCCCGAGTTCGTAAAGCGTACTTTTTCAAGCGAAGGAATCGCTTTTTGTAGTTTATGTGCAAAGTCGATTTCTAGACGGTGTGGTGTGCCGTAAAGAAGACCATTTTGGGCAGCATGGGTGATCGCTTCCGTAATGTGAGGGTGACCATGTCCAGTGATGATCGGACCATAGGCTGCTAAGTAATCAATATAACGATTGCCATCGACATCATAAAAGTAAGCACCTTCTCCGCGTTCCATATAGATAGGTGCGCCACCTCCGACGGCTTTGAATGAACGCGATGGGCTGTTGACGCCACCGACGATACACTCTTGTGCGATTTCATATAACGCCTCTGAAGTAGGACGTGTAGTGTGAGTAGACATGAGGATTCCTCCAATCGATGATTCGTGAAAAATATCACGATATGATTGTATCATGGACGTCAAATCCGGTGCAGAGCCGTTGACGGAATGCCTATTTGTAGGTAGACTAATTATAAAGATTACAATCTGATAATCAATGAAAGATAGAAATGAGGGGATGGACGTGGCTAACGAAATGCTGGATGACGCCGTGAAGTCACTTCGGGAATCAGGCGTTCGAATGACACCACAACGTCACGCGATTTTGGAATATTTAACGACGGGACACACGCATCCGACAGCGGATGAGATTTATCGTGCACTCGAACATCGTTTTCCAAACATGAGTGTGGCGACTGTATATAATAACTTACGCGTGTTTCGAGAAAAGGGAATCGTTGAGGAAATGAATTACGGAGACGCTTCAAGTCGCTTCGATTTCGTTACGACACGCCATTACCACATGATCTGTGAGAACTGTGGAAAGATCGTTGATTTCAACTATCCTGTGCTCGATGATGTTGAGACGGTTGCGGCGCACTTAACGGGCTTTAAAGTCGATCGTCACCGATTAGAAGTGTACGGAACTTGTCCGGACTGTCAATCGAATGTCCAATAAAAAAACGAGCTGCCTTAGCGGGGAGCTCGTTTATTATGTTTATTATATTTTTCATCGAATTCTTTTCCTTCAAGAGACGGATCCATCGTCAGTGGTTCATCGCAATGCATACATAAGTCGACGCGACCAAGGACTTTTGTTTCTTTTCCGCAGTTCGGACAAGTGACGACAGCTGCCTTCGTTGATGTCAGACCAATCAAGAAATAGAGTGCCGTACTGGCGAGAACCATGACGAAACCGAGAAGCATGAGTAAGACCATGATGATTTCAAATTGTTTGAGTAATAGACCGCCATACATGACGAGCATCCCACCGAACACAAGAAACATAGCTAAGTTTCTCGCGCGGTTTATTTTATTTTTACGTTGTTTTTTCAAGTGAATTCCCCCTGTTGTCAGTCTAGCATAAGAAGTGGGATTGTCTGAAGAAGGAAAGCTTGTTTTTTTGTCGAAAATGGTAACGACGAGTTCGTATAGAAGGGTGAGAAGTACATGGAACAAGCAACACGAACGATTTATTCGGAGTACGCGGCTTATCGCGAAACACAAGGGATCATTGCTGTTGAGAAACGGCAACCACGGGATTCCCTGACGGATCAATTTGATACACTTCTTGTCGTCATCACGAGAGACCCAGAAGTCGAGTGGACGATCAAACATTATCGACTGAATACACTAAAGGTATCATTACACCTCGTACATGAAGATGTGTTATCACGCTGGATTTTGTTAAATGCGAATCGACGCGCGATTCACTGGATTGCAGAAGGAACGATCGTTTTTGAACGAAATGATTACTTGGTTGATTTAAAACGGCAGCTATTAAACTTTCCTGATGAGGAAAGATGTTTACAGATGACGATTTCGTTCGCTAAACTTTTGCGTCGTTTCCAAGACGGAAGGAACTTGTTCAGTCGCGGACATCATTATGATGCCTATACACACGTCCATCACGCATTACATCATCTCGCGCGATTATCTGTTCTGGAAAAAGGAAAACATCCCGAAACAGTCGTCTGGGAACAAGCGCGACTCGATGATCCGGATGTCTATAAACTATATGAACAATTATTGATGAGTGAAGAGACATTAGATCAACGTATTCACCTCGCCTTGATTGGACTTGAGCATCTTCTGCAGTCGAAGGTCTTATCGGGAGGACGCTATTTATTTGAAATCATGCGTGAGCGGACAAGTCCTTGGACAATGTATGAATTGATGGAAGAAGAGCGACTACAAGAAGTCAAAGTGGATTTAAGTAGTCTGATTGATTTCTTTATGCGAAAAGGTCTGATCAGGATTTCGTATCAAACAACTAAAGGAGCAGGGGTCGAACTCGTAACGTATGAGCCGGTCGTATGACGATCGGCTTTATTTTTTTCTATGTGTTGTTTTGGCTATATATAGAAGGAAAAAGATTTCAAAAGTTTTTTTAGAAAAACTATTGACGGTATTATACCGAGATAGTATATTAATACATGTCGACAGGGCAACACGCACTGGACGGTGACGAGAAAGAAAAAAGATTTCAAAAAGGGATTGACGCTTAAGTTATTCCGTGATATCTTATTAAAGTCGCTGAAAACGACACGACGAACTTTGAAAACTGAACGATGAGGCAAAAATCGTA
>NZ_LMPR01000005.1:0-1058 GCF_001423925.1 Exiguobacterium sp. Leaf187
TATGACGGTTTGTCAAATTAAGCGCAACACTTCTTCGGAAAAGACCTCGTATGCAGTTTTCCAATCCAAACACTTTCTTGGTCGATTGTTGATTCTAGAAAGTGCGTAATCTAATTCTGTCTTGTTGATCATTCCGAAGTTGGTTCCCTTTGGGAAGAACTCACGGAGAAGACCATTTGCATTCTCATTGCTGCCACGTTGCCATGAAGAATAGGGATCCGCAAAGTACATTGGGATACCAAGAGAGTCCTGTATCCGTTCGTGACAGCTGAACTCCTTACCGCGATCCGTCGTCATGGTTTGAAACGTTCCCGATGGGAAAGAAGAGTAAAGTGTTTGGATGGCATGTTCCATCGAGTGAGAAGAACGATCGACCATCGGTAGTACGATATAGAACCGACTTTTACGTTCGATGAATGTCGCAACACACGCCTTTGTCTGCCCTCGTCCCGATACGACAGTATCCAACTCCCAATGCCCGAACGTTTCTCGACCCCGGACGTCCGACGGACGTTTACTGATCGGAAGCCCGATGTTGAAGCGACCTCTTGTCTCACGTGGCTTTTGGCGCTTTCCTTTTTGTCGTAAAACGCCTAAATCGCTCTTGATGAATCCTTTATATATCCATCGATAGATTGTACTGTACGATGGTCCCTGTTCGTGAAAGAGCCGTCCGGCGATCTGTTCGGGAGACCATGTCTCTCGCAGTTTCGAAAGGATACATGAGCCAAGCGAAGTGCTGAACAGCGTGCGTGCTCCACAATTCTTTTTTTGCATCTCATAACGCAGTCCGGCGTTGATCGCATTGTAGGAAGGATTCCGTTTGAGCTCATGTGAAATCGTGGACGGCTGTCGTCCGAGATGCTGAGCGATCTTTCGCATTGAAAATCCAAGCTCTAGATAAGTTTCTATTTTGACTCTTTCTGATGTGGTAAGATGAACATAGCTCATAACGAATCCTCCGTTGAATTTGGTGTGGTAACTCTATTCTACACGAGGTCGTTATGGGTTTTTTTTGTGTTTTCAGCTAGGTGTTGCACTTAATATTACAATTCGTC
>NZ_LMPR01000006.1:0-4556 GCF_001423925.1 Exiguobacterium sp. Leaf187
TTTTTTTCACTTTCGCCATCCGACAAACAAGTTTCGAAGCCATAGTTTACCTCCAATCCGTTCACTTTTATAAGGATCGATCCATTTTTTCTCTTCATACGCAAGTCCAATTAGCTTATTTATATCTGATCCGTCAGCCGCCCCACCTAAAAACGGGTGGGTATAGTGATTGATGACTACTCTGTTAAACATTTTTGATAATAATTTTTCTTTGAAATAGGTATGACCATTCGCTTTGATTTTGCATAAAATTAATTCTGTTTCTCTAAATTGTGCATTTAAGTCCGCGATCTGAAATTCAGCATAATCGTCAGCACCAATGTAAGGTACTTTTATCACAATTTTTTTCTTTGAAAAAAGCTTTCTATTAGCAGACTTATAGTTCAAGATATCTTTTTGGTTTTTAACGTACTTTATCTTTGAACCATAAGCTTTAAATACAAGTACAACCTTGATATTTGTAGATGCTAATTCACCATTGTTTCTAAGTTTAACAGTCAACATTTGAGGCTTAAATCTTGAATCAGGAAGTACCCCTCTATCAGTTTCGTCAGTTCTTCTATCGAGCACAGTTATTGGTAAACCACGTAATTTACCAATCCAAGTTAATCTTCGTAAATGATATGTACTATCCAAAGAAGATAAGTCAGGCGATTGATCGTATGTATAAGTCATTGGCGAAACAGATAATTTTGAATAAGACATTTTTTTCGTGAACTGAAAAACCGTACGTGCAATGAAAGTTGAAATAATACTTAAAATCGTAGACACAATAGACAAGATAGTAGTTGCTGATAATTTTTTAAAATGATCAATAACCCAATCAATAACCAAAGATAAATCCATAGAAAGCCCCCCTGTTTTTCGCTCTTGAATTTGGTATAGTATAGCGCACTATACTTTACTTCGTAAAGGTGCGCTCTCCGAGGGTAAAGATTGCCGTCGGATCGACGGTCGCTGCAAGCATCGAAAGGTCAAGAACTCAACTCCCCAACCCCTCAAATCTTGAGGGGCTCCCTCGCCGGTTGGCAGGTTCCGCCGTTGGGAACGGCAGAACAGCACCGAGAGGGTATTGGGGCATTGAGAGAGTCAACTCCTTATGCTCACTTCGCTATGCTCGTTCCGCTACCGTTGACTCTCATATAGTTGATCCATATCTCCTCATGCAATAAGAAAGTCATCCAATATCGATACATTTTTATACCTTTCAGAAGAATATCATCCTTTTTGTATGTATATGATTGATGCATTTACGCATAACAAGTGGTATATTTTCTACAACAGATATTGTTACCTTTCTAACACTATCTAGCTTATCTTTTGCTACGATTAAAAAGGCAAAAGACCCAAACGCTGCAACGTTTGAGTCTTGAATCAGAACAGTTTTTTTGGCTAAAGTCTTAACCATATTGGTTAGGGCTTTTTTGTTGGTGGAAGGCTTCCGGTCGTTAAGAAACTCCACATTACAAAAATCGTCATCGGATCAATCGATAACTCGAAGATTATTTTCATGCTCGCATCACCACCTTTCTAAAGAACGGTAGTGTTGTGAGTTCTGATTCAGCCTTAACAATAGTGTAATACGCTTATCGAAAATAACAAGGTTGACAAGCGTCTACATTATTTATTAATTATACTGTTCGCAATGAAGAACGAACAGCCTTAACGACTTCTATTCAAACAAATTCTCAGTTTTTAAGTAAAATCTTGAAAAAAACTTGTTACTCTGATTCAAACCACTCTCGATGCGATGGATTATCTGGATCAAGCAAAACAAATCCTTCTTGATCTACACTCAAAGTTTCTACATTCATCGTAAGACCCTCGACAAGCTGAAGATATTTCAATCGTTCAATTACAGCCCATCTTTCCGGATCGTAGTTTGCTGGATTCAAATCTACTTTCATGGAATTACCTCCTGATTGTGTCTAAATCGCTCATATTTCGATTTTAAGCCCCTTCGCCACGTCTTGATAGGGTAATTTACGACTCAAGGCGTAAATACCCTTAAAATCGCTCCTAGAGAGCCAAAAGACGCCCCAACCTCCTCGTGACGATTGAAAATGAGGATATCCGACTGGCTCATGTGTACTGGGAGATCGGTGAATGGGGGCGAGCGTAGCGAGAACACGTTCGGCGATCTAACAGTCCGACAAACGAAATGAAGGCTTAAAAGCCGGAATGAGTGCGTTCAGTTCTTTTTTGTTAATTCCAGGTATATCGTAGGGAAAAAAGATAAGACATTGATATAGAAGAGAGTGTTTTTTTTATAAAAGTGGTATAAAGCCTTATATATCAACATTTTTTCATTTTTAGGCACTTAACAATACGTTAGTGGGCACTAAGCTATTTTTAAGTGCTAATTAATGTTGCTTTTATCTTTTACTTAAATTAGAATTAAGTAAATTGACGGGAGGTGACATTAAATGGATGCAAATATGGAGTTCCAGTCTGATACCCAAACCTTGTTAGGGAAGAAAGAAAAGGTTTATATCGACACTGAAACTGGTGAAAAAATCTACGCAGAGCAAATCACTAAAAGAGCATATGGTCAGAAGCAATTTTGGAAGATTTACTTGATGGATTTCCTTCACATTTTAGGTCTAGCTGATTCTAAGCAAATTGATGTTCTGATCTACATATTGCAGAATACAGAACAAGCCAATAATACATTTGTAGGAACGTATAAAAAAATTGCTAAAGAAGCTAACGTTTCAGAACCGACAATCGCTAAAATCATGAAAAAACTCCAAGAAAATCATTTCATCATCAAAGTTCAAAATGGTGTATGGCAGGTATCTCCTAACATCATGATGAAAGGTTCGGAACACAAAAAAAGTCTTCTCTTGAACTACTATGACGATAGTATGCAATCAGAAGATGACTCAAAGTAAAATGCGTTTGCAAGGCATTTTACGAAAATAAGAGGGGGTGTGACTTTTAAGTCATACCCCCTCTATCATTTAAATTCATCGATTTTTCGTTGGTATCACCCATTAGTTCATTTTGAGTCAATGGAAGACTCACTTCCGATATAGCTGTGACTTCTAAGTCATAGGGTATGGCTTATCGCTCTAAATCCATGCCACGATCTCGCTCACGTTTTTTGATCATTGCCTCTCTTTCTTCAACGATTTCTGGAAGCATTTCATTGGCTCGCTTATTAATTCTTCTGTGATCTGTCATATGATCCAGTCCGATTTTTTGATTATCAGGTAACTTCTCAATCAACCATTCTCTCGTCGCTCTATGAACAGAAGCCCTTATAACATTCGCCATATCAGAGACCTTTTTTTGGACAGCCTGATCAAATCGTTCTTTCCATGCTTTCACCGTCTCGTGTGCCTTTTGAAGCTGTTCATATAGCCCTTTATTTTCTTTGGTCAATTCTTCATTAGTCGCCTGCAGCTCATCATTTTCTTTCTGAAGCCAACGTTTTTCGCTTTCTAAGACGTTGAAGTTCCCTTTTACGATGTCCAATTTCCGCTCCATTTGTTCCACTTCTTCGAAGTAGCGATTAGCATTTAACATTTGTTTCGTCAGCTCGACTCCATGACGCTCCTTCAGTTCCTTCACTGTCTCTTCTAAGCGTTCCGAAACTCGTTCTTCTACCACGTCGTCCAATCCTGATTTATAACGTTCTGCTTGTGCTGAAGCAATCTCGTATTTCTTCTGAAGATTGCTGATCTTGTCGTCTTTTTGCTCGATCTTGGACTGCAAAACAGTGATTTCTCGTCGTAATTCTTCGTTCTTGAATTCCATATCGGGTACTTTCATCATCGCGAGGTTGCGCATTTCTTCGAAATCCTCTCGATCGATGACAATTTTTCCTGTTTCTTTACCAAACATCGTCTTCTGTTCTTCATATTCCAAGCTATCGAGCCGTTCGACCTTCTCAAACAACTCTTTCAAGCCCTCTCGTTTGGCTTCGAGTAGCTTCGTATCACTCTGGATCGCCTCTCGTTGCTGTTCCGCATCCAAGACCGCTTCTTGTGCCTTGAGAACCTTGTACGTGGCCGTATCGATGTGTTGAGCCTTAGACCCCTCTTTCCCTCGCTCGATATCAAACCCATGCTTTTGAAGGTAATTCGGGAGTTCTGATTGCAATGCCTTGAGTTCATTCCGGTCAAACACGTTCTTGCTCTGAAGTTTGCCGTCTCGCATGGGTACAATCGCGATATGAGCATGAGCCCCAGCACCCTTCAATTCATCGAAATGGGCAACGGAATAGAGGACATTTTGTTCTCCATATCGCTCTTTGAAGAAATCAGTGGAGACCTTGAAGAACCGTTCTTTTTCTGACTGATCCATGTCCTTGAAGAAATCACGATCAGAACCCACCACGAACTCATTGAAATAGACCGCATCTTTTCTTAGGGCACGTTTACTTTCATTTTGAGATTCGAATGTTTCTTTCCATTTTTCCATGTAGCTGATGTGTTGGGCGTTGATATAGTCTAGATTGAGGTGAGATAGAGAAGCGTTGATGTCGGGATTGGTCTTACTTTCTCGTTCTCTTTGATTGTGGATCTGATAACCTTTTACGTCATTTTTTT
>NZ_LMPR01000007.1:0-54411 GCF_001423925.1 Exiguobacterium sp. Leaf187
CCGAAAGTAGTTGGGGGCTTCCCCCTGTGAGGATAGGACGTTGCCAGGCACTTGACCGATCTGTAGATTGCAGATCGGTCTTTTTGTGTTTTCTAAAAAGTCTTATCAGTTGCATTTCTTTTTTTAGATGATTACTATTAAATCAAACAATAGTCAAAGATGGTCAGAGAGGTGGTGCCAATGCAAAACATCACAGATATCATCGAAGCCTATTTAAAGCAAATTTTACACGACGAAAAGACGATTGAAATCAAACGTCAAGAAATTGCACAACGTTTTGACTGTGTTCCATCACAAATCAACTACGTCATTAATACTCGTTTTACGGTCGAAAAGGGTTATTTCGTTGAAAGTAAACGGGGTGGCGGCGGATACATTCGGATTCAAAAAATCGTTGTGCTCGATAGTCACGATCTATTAGACGAAGTCAGTTCATGGATCGGTGATCATTTGACGGAACAAGCTGCAGAAGATTATTTGATTCGTTTGATGAACGAACAATTACTGACGCGGCGGGAAGCTATTTTGATTCAATCGCTGTTGCAAAAAGAGAGTTTGCCAATGGCGGTCGAAGATCAACACCGGATGCGTGCCCACTTGATGCGGACGCTTCTTCAAACCATGAAGCGACTCTAGTCGTCGGACATTGGAGGAATGCACGATGCGTTGTCAACGATGTGGCGAACGAGAAGCAATCGTCCGTGTCAAACTTCCACAAGAATCGGAAACCGATGAAAAATTCTTATGCTCGGTTTGTGTGCGGGAGTTAGCACGTGAATATCAAGGGACGGCGTGTCCGTCTTGCGGTATGACCCGTCAACAATTGCTTCATCTTCGTAAAGTCGGTTGCCCGACTTGTTATTCATTTTTTAAAGACGAAGTCGACGGTATGGTTCGTCAGTTCCAACACGGTCATACGCAACATTATGGCTCACGACCTGATGAGGAATCCGTTGAAAAACGATTGAACCAGCAACTCAGTCGACTCAAAGAACAGCTCAACCGCAAAATCTTAGCAGAAGATTATGAAGAAGCAGAAGTCATAAAACAACAGATTGAGAGTGTCGAGGAGGATTTGCGTCATGTTTGAAGAGTTGCTCCAACACCCTTTAAGCGAATCGATGAATCAATCTTCTCCTTTTGACGACATCGTCGTTTCGACACGGATCCGATTGGCGCGTAATACGACACGTTACCCGTTCTCAACGATGTTGTCAGAAGCACAAGCCAATGCACTCATTGAAGAGACAGAACGCCAACTAAACGGGATGAAAGGGTTCCGGTTTGGTCGCGTCGATCAAGCAGATGTCCTGACGCGAACCGCTTTAGTAGAAAAGCATCTAATCAGTCCAGCGTTAGCGAGTCATCCGCGGACAGGACTCTTCATTAGTGAGGATGAGCAGATCAGTGTCATGGTAAACGAAGAGGATCATTTCCGAATCCAGACGTTATTACCGGGACTTCAACTTGAAGAAGCGTTTCGGATCGCAAAACAAGTCGATCGCTTGATCAGTGAACGATTTAAAATTGCTTTTGATGACACGCTCGGTTATTTAACGACGTGTCCGAGTAACGTCGGAACAGGTCTTCGTGCTTCCGTGATGTTGCACTTACCGGGACTGGTCCTGACGAATCAGATTCAAGGCTATATCAAACACTTACGACAGCTCGGATTCGCGATTCGTGGGCGTTACGGCGAGGGAAGCGATGCCTCTGGTCGCATGTTCCAACTTTCGAACCAACGGACGCTTGGGGCAAGTGAGGATATGCTGATCACGGACTATCAATTTGCCGTCGAAGCATTAATTGAAGCAGAACAGGCAGCACGAAAAGGATTATTGGAGATGTATCAAGAAGAACTAGAGGACAGACTATATCGTTCCTACGGTATCCTGACATCAGCTCGACTGATTACAGCGCGGGAAGCAACGGAACGACTATCGGATGTTCGCTTAGCAGACAGTCTGGGACTAGAGGTCATTCTTCCTCCAAATCTTTTTCATCAACTGCTCGTTTCATTACAAACAGGTTTTCTACAAAAGCATTTCGGGAAACAATTAACATCTAGAGAACGGGACATCGAACGGGCGAAACGAATCCGGACGATGTTAACCGAACAGACAAACAGGGATCACACACAAGGAGGTTTTGCATAATGATGTTTGGACGATTCACAGAACGTGCACAACGTGTATTGGCACTTGCTCAAGAAGAGGCAGTACGGTTGGGGCACCACAATATCGGAACAGAACACATTTTACTCGGACTTGTACGTGAAGGAGACGGAATCGCTGCGAAAGCCTTAACAGCACTCGGTCTCAGTTCAGATAAAATTCAGATGGAAGTCGAAGCATTAATCGGTCGCGGACAAGATGGTGCAACGACGATTCACTATACACCACGTGCGAAAAAAGTCATCGAGTTATCAATGGATGAGGCACGTAAACTAGGTCACTCTTACGTTGGAACAGAACACCTCTTGCTCGGATTGATTCGAGAAGGAGAGGGCGTTGCTGCTCGTGTCTTGAATAACTTGGGCATCAGTCTTTCAAAAGCCCGTCAGCAAGTACTCCAGTTGCTCGGGAACAGCGAAACGACAGCAAACGCGTCGCAAGCAGGTTCAGGTGTCGCAACACCAACACTTGATGGTCTTGCTCGTGATTTGACACAACAAGCGCGCGAAACACGTCTTGATCCAGTTATCGGTCGTGCGAAAGAAATTCAACGTGTCATCGAAGTCTTGAGCCGCCGGACGAAAAATAACCCGGTCTTGATCGGGGAACCAGGGGTCGGTAAAACGGCTGTCGTCGAAGGTCTCGCTCAACAAATCATCAACAATGAAGTACCGGAGACGTTACGCAATAAACGTGTTATGGTACTCGACATGGGGACACTTGTCGCTGGTACGAAATACCGTGGTGAATTCGAAGATCGTTTGAAAAAGGTCATGGATGAGATTCGTCAAGCGGGGAACATCATTCTCTTCATTGATGAGTTGCATACATTGATCGGAGCGGGTGGAGCAGAAGGTGCGATCGATGCATCGAACATCCTTAAACCATCGCTCGCACGAGGCGAACTCCAGTGTATCGGAGCAACGACTCTTGATGAGTACCGGAAATACATCGAGAAAGACGCGGCACTCGAACGTCGTTTCCAACCGATCCAAGTCGCAGAGCCAACAACGGATGAAGCAACACAAATCCTATTTGGTCTTCGCGATCGTTATGAAGCACACCACCGTGTGACGATCACAGACGAAGCGATTCAAGAAGCCGTCACATTGTCAGATCGATACATTTCGGATCGTTTCCTTCCGGATAAAGCGATCGATTTGATCGACGAAGCGGCATCGAAAGTTCGGTTGCGTTCATACACAGCACCACCGAACTTAAAAGAAGTCGAAGCGAAACTTGAAGGCATCCGCAAGGACAAGGACGAAGCGGTCCAAAGCCAAGAGTTCGAAAAAGCAGCAAGCCTCCGTGATACGGAACAAAAATTACGCGATGAGCTTGAGCGTTTGAAAGAGGAATGGCAGAATAAACAAGGCAACGAAAAACTTGAAGTCACAAAAGATGACATCGCACAAGTTGTTGCCAACTGGACAGGTGTACCGGTCACGAAGATCGCGGAAGAAGAGACGGATCGTCTCCTTCGCCTCGAAGAAATCCTTCACAATCGTGTCATCGGACAAAATGAAGCCGTTAAATCGATTTCAAAAGCCATCCGTCGCGCACGTGCTGGACTGAAAGATCCAAAACGTCCGATCGGTTCGTTTATCTTCCTCGGTCCTACTGGGGTTGGTAAAACAGAACTCGCCCGTGCGGTTGCCGAAGCGATGTTCGGAGATGAGGATGCAATCATCCGGATCGACATGTCAGAGTACATGGAGAAACATGCAACGAGCCGTCTCGTCGGTTCACCTCCAGGATATGTCGGTTACGAAGAAGGCGGTCAATTGACTGAAAAAGTTCGCCGGAAACCATACTCGGTCATCTTACTTGATGAAATCGAGAAGGCGCACCCGGAAGTCTTCAACATTCTCTTGCAAGTACTTGATGATGGACGCTTAACAGACTCGAAAGGTCGGACGGTTGATTTCCGTAACACGATCATCGTCATGACATCGAACGTCGGTGCAAGTGCCCTTAAACGTAATAAATATGTCGGATTTGCTGTTTCTGAAGATACGGATCGCGAATACAAAGACATGAAAGATAAAGTCATGGAAGAACTTAAACGGGCGTTCCGTCCAGAGTTCTTGAACCGAATTGATGAAACGATCGTCTTCCACTCACTCGAGAAACAACACATCGAAGAGATTGTGAAGTTGATGGCGAAAACCCTTGAAAAACGTTTGGCTGAACAGGAAATTCATTTCGAATTGACACCAGCTGCCCTCTCGAAGATTGCCGATATCGGATACGATCCAGAGTACGGTGCACGTCCAATCCGTCGTGCCCTTCAACGGGAAGCGGAAGACCGGTTGTCAGAAGCATTGCTCGCAGGCGATATCCAAAAAGGAGAACGTGTTGCGCTTGATGTCGAAGAGAACGAATTCATCGTTCGCCGGAATCACGTGAGTTCTGCAGCAACGGAATAAGCACTGAGCACAGGGCCAGCTTTCGCACTTTCTGAGCGAAGCTGGTTCTTTTTTTGAAACAGAAAGGATGAATCGATTGGCTAAGTTAAAAACAAAATTCGTTTGTCAAAGCTGTGGGACCGAATCACCGAAATGGATGGGACGTTGTTCAGGATGCGGAGAATGGAACACGATGGTCGAAGAAGTCGTCGAAGAGAAAAAAGGGCGGCGCGGTGCCGCTTTCGTTCATACGACAACAAAACAATTGAAGCCAGAGCGCCTCGCGAACATCGTCTCGCAAGAAGAGAGTCGCGTCTTTACCGGAAGTGGTGAATTCGACCGTGTCCTCGGAGGCGGTATCGTTCCAGGTTCGATGGTGCTTGTTGGAGGAGATCCGGGGATCGGGAAGTCGACGATTTTACTGCAGACGAGCGCACGTCTTGCCCAACGTG
Organism: Exiguobacterium sp. Leaf187; assembly: GCF_001423925.1. Classification (NCBI taxonomy): domain Bacteria; kingdom Bacillati; phylum Bacillota; class Bacilli; order Caryophanales; genus Exiguobacterium; species Exiguobacterium sp. Leaf187. Next base: position 5,035 of record NZ_LMPR01000007.1, read on the forward strand.
GCGAAAAAGTGCTCTACATCTCAGGAGAAGAATCGCTCAAACAAACAAAATTGCGGGCGGAACGGCTTGGCTTACCGACACAGGATTTGTTCGTCCTGAGTGAGACGGATATGAACATGATTGAACGTGTCGTCGATGAAGAACAGCCACGTTTTTTAATCATCGACTCGATTCAAACCGTCTACATCGATGAAATCCAGTCCGCACCCGGGAGCGTGACACAGGTACGTGAATGTACGGCGATGCTGATGAAAATTGCGAAGAGTCGCGGTATTGCGATCTTCATCGTCGGTCACGTCACGAAACAGGGTTCGATTGCTGGACCACGTTTACTAGAGCACATGGTGGATGCCGTCTTGTATTTCGAAGGCGAACGTCATCATACGTTCCGGATTCTGCGTGCCGTCAAAAACCGATTTGGTTCAACGAATGAGATCGGAATTTTTGAGATGCGGGAGTCTGGTCTTGAAGAGGTCTTGAATCCGTCAGAAATTTTCCTCGAAGAGCGGACATCCGGTGTATCCGGTTCGACGATTGTCGCTTCCATGGAAGGGACACGGACCGTCCTTGTCGAACTGCAAGCACTGATTTCACCGACATCATTCGGGAATCCAAGACGGATGGCGACCGGAATCGATCAAAATAAGGTGGCCTTATTGATGGCTGTTCTTGAGAAACGGTCGGGTCTTCTCCTTCAGACACAAGATGCGTACCTCAAGGCAGCCGGGGGTGTGAAGCTTGATGAACCAGCGATTGACTTGGCGGTTTGTGTGGCAATTGCTTCTAGTTTCCGTGACAAGCCGACGCGTCCGACGGATGTCGTGATTGGTGAGGTCGGATTGACAGGTGAGGTTCGCCGTGTATCGCGGATTGAACAACGTGTAGCAGAAGCAGCTAAACTCGGTTTCACGCGGGCGATCATTCCGAAAAACAACTTAGGTGGTTGGACGTATCCAGACGGAATTACGGTCGTCGGTGTCGAGAGTGTGGACGAAGCATTACGTGAAACGATTCCGTTTTAAGCTGGAATGACGCAAAAAATGGGGGAACTGTAATGGATATGTAAACAGTTTCCCCTCCTTCCGGCGTAGGTAGTTCAAATCAGTACATGTTACAATGAACTTAAAATAAGCAAAGGAGGTGAGAAGATTGAAAATCGTCATTCGGGTATTTTTTGCATTACTCGGACTTGCCCTCGGGATTTTGTTGCTTCCTCAGTTCTTCCAATTAATTGAAACGGCAACGAATACGACATTCCCTGCATGGTTGATGAGCGAATACGTAACTGGAACGATTGGTGCACTCATATTCTTATTAATTGGATTATTCATTACGGATTCGGTAATTCGACTTCTCCGATTTTTAGAAGAACGACTCGTCAAAGCCCCAGTAGCAGATCTCTTTTTTGGAACATTTGGTTTGTTGATTGGGTTGGTACTAGCCTTCCTCGTCAGTACATTGATTGATTTAGTAGGTATTCCTGTCCTCAGTAACGTCTTAACGATCTTCGTGACCGCGTTGTTCGGATATCTTGGCTTTACGGTCGGGTATCGTAAACGTCATGAATTGACGAAAATCTTCTTACGTAGTAACCAAAGTGAGAAAAAGGCGACGCCAGAAGTCGTCGTCCCAGTTAAATCAAACAGCAAGGTACTCGATACGAGCGTCATCATCGACGGACGAATTACGGATATCACGAAGACCGGTTTTGTCGAAGGAAAACTGATCGTCCCGCAATTCGTCATCGGTGAGTTGCAGTACATCGCCGATTCTTCGGATACGTTGAAACGAAACCGTGGACGTCGTGGACTCGATGTTTTAAAAGAGTTACAAGAGATTCCTGGAGTCGAAGTCGAAATTTATGATGGCGATTTCGAGGATGTACCGGAAGTCGATATTAAACTGATCAAACTCGCGGAACTCGTCAAAGGGATCGTCGTCACGAACGACTATAACTTGAACAAAGTCTGTGAAGTCCGACATGTTCCTGTTCTTAACATCAATGACCTGGCGAATGCCGTCAAACAAGTCGTCATTCCAGGAGAAGAGATGACCGTTCTTGTCATCAAGGAAGGAAAAGAACAAAAACAGGGCATTGCCTATCTCGAAGATGGGACGATGGTCGTCGTCGAAGGCGGAAAACATCTGATTTCGAAAACGATTGGCGTTGTCGTCACAAGTGTCTTGCAGACGTCAGCTGGACGAATGATTTTTGCGAAACCACAAGAAAAATGAGACACTATGCCTAGAGAGACATCGAGAGGCATTCGGATAGACCCCGCAACGGATTCGATTTCATGATCGAGTCCGTTTTCGGTGTGATGGAATGGATCACGATGATCAGTGAGAAAGAAAAGAGGGAATGGGATGTCTACAGCCACATATCGCGTCGTCATCCCCGCTGCCGGTGCCGGTAAGCGGATGGGCGCAGATCGTAATAAATTGATGCTTGAACTAAGAGAACGTCCAATCATCGCTTGGACACTAGATGTCTTCGAGGCAGATCCAGCATGTACGGAAATTGTCCTTGCGATCAATCCATTAGAACAGGAATGGTTTACAAGTATTATCGCGTCTTATAAGACATCGATTAGACTTGTCGCGGGTGGTGCCGAACGTCAGGAAAGTGTTCTCCGTGGTCTTGAAGCGTTAGAAGGCGAAGGAATCGTTCTGATCCATGATGGTGCCCGACCGTTCATTTCACAAGCAGCGATTCATGCAGTCGTCCAGGCGGCAGTCCTAGATCAGGCAGCGATTCTTGCCGTGCCGATTAAAGACACGGTCAAACGGATTGAAGCGAACCATATCAGCGAGACCGTCCCGCGGGAACACCTGATGGCAGCCCAGACACCACAAGCGTTTGATCTTGCGACGATTCGCACGGTTCACGAAAAAGCGGCAACGAAATACCTAGGAACCGATGATGCAAGTTTGATAGAATGGGACGGAGGAAAAGTAACGATCGTCCACGGTCACTACGAAAATATCAAGATGACGACACCGGACGATTTGTGGTTCGGTGAAGCGATTCTAATGAAACGAGGGAAATGACGATGATTCGAATTGGACAAGGTTTTGATGTACATGCCTTTGCAGAGGATCGGAAATTGATTTTAGGCGGCATCGAGATTCCGCACACGAAAGGATTGCTCGGTCACTCGGATGCAGACGTCTTGTTACATACGATTGCCGACGCGGCACTTGGTGCAATCGCAGCAGGGGATATCGGAAAACATTTTCCGGATACGGATCCGGAATTCAAGGATGCCGATTCAGCAAAATTGCTGCAGCATGTCTACGCGCTCGTTAAACAACAAGGGTATGAGCTTGGCAACCTAGATGCGACAGTCATCGCACAGGCACCAAAGCTTCGTCCGTACATCGACACGATGCGTGCGCGGATCGCGGAATTACTTGAAGCGGACATTGAACAGATCAATGTCAAGGCAACGACGACGGAATGGTTAGGTTTTACGGGACGAGAAGAGGGAATCGCTTGTCAAGCAGTGATTCTACTGAAACGAATCGAAGAATAAGGTATACTAGATAAGCGAATTTTAGTCGAAGGAGTGATTGGCAATGGCAGAAGTACGAGTACGTTATGCCCCAAGTCCAACAGGACACTTGCATATCGGGAATGCCCGGACTGCATTATTTAACTATCTGTTTGCGCGCCACTTAGGCGGTAAGATGGTATTACGAATCGAGGATACGGACCAAAAGCGGAACATCGCAGGTGGTGTCGAGAGTCAAATGAAGAACCTCGAGTGGCTCGGTGTCGATTGGGACGAAGGTCCAGGTCGCGGTGGCGAGTACGGTCCTTATTCACAAATGGAGCGTCTCGATATCTACCAAAAGTACACGGACGAGTTACTTGAAAAAGGACTTGCTTACCGTTGCTACATGACATCGGAAGAGCTCGAAGCAGAACGCGAAGCACAAATCGCACGCGGAGAAGCACCACGTTATTCAGGAGCGCACCGTAACCTGACAGCAGAACAAGAAGAAGCGTTCCGCGCAGAAGGTCGCACGCCGTCGATTCGGATTCGTGTACCGGAAGATGTCACGTATACATGGAATGATATCGTTAAAGACGACGTCTCATTCGAATCAAAAGACTTCGGTGACTGGGTCATCGTCAAAAAAGATGGCATTCCGACGTACAACTTTGCCGTCGTCATCGACGATCATTTAATGGCGATCAGCCATGTTCTTCGTGGGGATGATCATATTTCGAACACACCGAAACAGATGATGATCTATGATGCGTTCGGTTGGGAATACCCGACGTTCGGTCACATGACATTGATCGTCAACGAATCACACAAGAAACTTTCGAAGCGTGATCACTCGATCATTCAGTATATCGAGCAGTATAAAGAGCTCGGTTATCTCCCGGAAGCATTGCTCAACTTCATCACGCTTCTCGGTTGGTCACCAGTCGGTGAACAAGAAATCTTCACGAAAGAAGAGTTCATCGAAATCTTTGACGCGGATCGTCTGTCGAAGAGTCCAGCTGTCTTTGACCAAAACAAATTGGCTTGGATCAACAGCCAGTACATGAAACATCAATCGTTCGAAGAAGTATTCGAAGCCAGTCTTCCGTTCTTACAAGAAGCAGGTCGCGTCGAAGCGTCACCTTCAGAAGAAGAGCTCGCTTGGGCACGTGATCTCGTTGCGTTATACCGCGAACAGATGACGCATGGCGCGGAAATCGTCAAGCTTTCAGAGATGTTCTTTGAGGACGAAGTGGTGTATGATGAAGAGGCAAACACTGTCTTGAGTGGCGAGACGGTTCCGACTGTACTTGCAGAATTCGCGAACCAGTTACGCGCTCTCGAAGAGTGGACACCAGAAGCAATTAAAGCATCGATCAAAGCGACGCAAAAAGCGACTGGTCAAAAAGGAAAGAATTTATTCATGCCAATTCGTGTCGCGACGACAGGACAGACGCATGGTCCAGAACTCCCGAACACGATTCAATTACTAGGAAAAGACCGTGTGCTTGCACGGCTTGAAGCAGAATAACGAAAGCGTAGACGAGGAAAGTAACGATGCGTCTTCTTCTCCAGAGACAAGCTCGAATGGTGCGAGGGCTTGAAGAAGCGAATCATGAAATGCCCCTCTGAGTGCTGCCCGAAATCCGTGAGAGTAGGCGCAGACGTATCTCCGGCGTTAACGGACGTCGAGAGGGACGAGTCAATCGTCCAAACAGAGTGGGACCGCGCTTCGTTAGCGTCTCTGTGCAGCAATGCATAGAGGCGCTTTTTCTTATGGAGAGGAGAACGTATATGACACGGATACGAGAAGATATCCGCAATGTGTTTGAGCAAGATCCAGCTGCCCGCAGCACGTTAGAAGTCATTTTGACATACCCGGGCTTACATGCGATTTGGATGCATCGCCTGGCCCATCGACTCTGGAACGCAAAGTTTCGCTTACTCGGTCGATTAATTTCGCAGTTCAGTCGCTTTTTGACAGGCATCGAGATTCATCCAGGAGCGACGATTGGACGCCGATTCTTTATTGACCACGGGATGGGTGTCGTCATTGGTGAGACGACGATCATTGGGGATGATGTCACGTTGTTTCAAGGCGTGACACTCGGCGGAACGGGGAAAGAAACAGGAAAGCGTCATCCGACGATTGAAGACGGCGTACTTGTCTCTGCCGGTGCCCGTGTCCTTGGTGATATCACGATTGGGGCATACTCAAAAATCGGTGCTAGTTCCGTCGTCTTAAAACACGTTCCTCCCAATGCGACTGTCGTAGGCATTCCGGGACGTGTCGTCATTCAAGACGGCATGAAGGTCGAAGCACCACTTGATCATCGTTTCCCGGATCCGGTCAGCGAATGCCAAGAGCGGATTGAAATGGAACTAGAAGTATTAAAACAAGAAATTGAACGGATTAAAGGAGGGCGACGTCATGATTCAACTGTACAACAGCATGACCGGAAAAAAGGAACCATTTAAACCATTAGAAGAAGGAAAGGTCAAGATGTATGTCTGTGGCCCGACGGTTTACAACTACATTCATATCGGGAACGCGCGTCCAGCCATCGTTTTCGATACGGTCCGTCGCTACTTCACATACCGCGGATACGAAGTTAAATATGTCTCGAACTTCACGGACGTCGATGATAAGATCATCCGGACAGCGAACGAACTCGGAGAAGACTATCATGCGTTGACGAAACGTTTCATCGAGGCGTATCACGCGGATACGGGCGCCTTGAATGTCCAAAAAGCGGATATCCATCCACTCGTCACGGAAACGATGGACGATATCATCGCCTTCATCGAAGTCCTCGTCGAAAAAGGCAATGCCTACGCATCAAGCGGGGATGTCTACTTCCGGACGCGTAGTTTCAAGGATTATGGTCAATTGAGCCAACAGTCGATCGATGAATTGCGCGCAGGCGCACGAATCGAAGTCGGAGAGAAAAAAGAAGATCCGCTTGATTTCGTGCTCTGGAAAGCAGCAAAACCAGGAGAGCCGGCATGGACAAGTCCATGGGGCGAAGGGCGACCAGGCTGGCACATCGAGTGCTCGGCGATGGCGAAGAAATATCTCGGGGAGACGATCGACATTCATGCTGGTGGACAAGACTTGAAATTCCCGCATCATGAGAATGAGATCGCCCAGTCTGAAGCATGCAACTCACAGAAATTCGCGAACTACTGGATGCATAACGGGTTCTTGAACATCGAAAACGAGAAGATGTCGAAGTCGCTCGGTAACTTCTTGACGGTCCATGAAGCGATCCAAGCGGTTGATCCGATGGTGTTACGTTTCTTCATGTTATCGGTTCAGTATCGTCACCCGATCAACTACAGTCGTGAACTGATCGATCAAGCAGCGAATGGTCTCGCACGGATTCGGGAATCGGTCGCAAACATCGAACACCGCCTTGACATGACGGCTGATCTCGGAACAGGTGACGAGAAGTGGTTGAATCGTCTAGCGGCGATCAAGGAACATTTCATCACATCGATGGATGATGATTTTAATACAGCGAACGCTGTGACGGATTTATTCGATCTTTCGAAAGAAGCCAACTTGTACCTCGGAGAAGCACATGTGTCGAAACAGGTGCTCGAACAGTTCCTCGCACTCTTCTCGGAATTATCAGATGTCCTCGGTGTCACGTTGACAGTCGACAAAGGCTTACTCGATGAAGAAGTCGAACAGTTGATCGAAGAGCGGAACACAGCCCGTCAAAATCGTGACTTCGCACGAGCGGACGCAATCCGCGATCAGCTGCGTGATCAAGGCATCTTGCTGGAAGACACAGCGCAAGGGATGCGGTGGAAGCGCGGATGAAGAACTACAAACAACTGAATGCACTCGCGTTAGCGTACATGGGCGATGTCGTCTATGAGATTCGTGTGCGGGAGCGATTGCTCGAACAAGGTTATGTGAAGCCGGGCGAGTTGCATAAAGTAGCTGTCCGGTACGTTCGGGCTCAAGCACAAGCGACGGTCGTGACGCACTGGTTGAACACGGATGCGCTGACGGAAGAAGAAGCAGCGGTCGTTCGGCGCGGAAAGAACGCGAAATCCGGTTCTGTCCCGAAGAGCACGGACGTCCACACGTATCGCTACGCGACAGCATTTGAAGCATTGCTCGGTTATATTTATCTTTCAGAAGGAGGGGATCGCCTTGAAGAACTCATCGGACAAGCGTTCGAACTACTCGAAGCCGAAAAAACAGACGAATCCTAAGGCTACCGGTGCGAAGCCGAAAACGAAGGCACAGCGCCCAGCACAAGAGAAACGAAAAGCCGCTCCAGTCAAGGAACAGCCCGTCGTGATCGAACCACTCGAAGAAGGACAAGATTTCTTGTCAGGTCGTAATCCGGTCCTAGAGGCATTGCGGAGTGGACGAGAGATGAACAAGCTGTTCTTGCAGGAAGGACAACAAAAAGGACCGCTTGCCGTCATCCATGCGATGGCGCAGGAAGCGGGCATTCAAATCCAGCTCGTCCCGCGTTCGCGGTTAACCGGTTTAGCTGGAACGGAAAATCACCAAGGTGTCGTCGCAGCGGTTGCTGCGTATGAGTATGCCGAGATGGAAGATATCTTCGAGCTTGCACGTCAAAAGGATGAAACACCGCTCTTGATCATGCTTGATGAGCTCGAAGATCCACACAATCTCGGATCAATCTTGCGGACGGCAGATGCTGTCGGGGCACACGGGATCATTATTCCGAAGCGTCGCTCAGTCGGATTGACACAAGTCGTTGCGAAAGCATCAACAGGCGCGATTGAACATATCCCGGTCGTTCGCGTGACGAACCTCGCTCGGACGATGGAGGATCTAAAGAAACAAGGCATCTGGTTCGTGGGAACGGATGCACGTGAAAGTGACGACTACCGGACACTCGATGGGACGATGCCGCTCGGAATCGTCATTGGAAGTGAAGGAAAAGGAATGAGCCGGCTCGTCCGTGAGAAATGTGACTTCCTCGTCCACCTCCCGATGGCAGGACATGTCACGTCGCTCAACGCATCGGTGGCGGCTTCGCTATTATTATATGAAGTCTACCGGACTAGAAAGCCGTATGCGCGATGAAATATGATCGTCTCATCGTAGATGGCTACAATATCATTGGCGCATGGCCAGAATTTAGGACGTTGCGGGAGCAAGACTTTGAATTAGCACGGGAACGGTTGATTCATGCGATGGCGGAGTACCAAGCCGTCACAGGGATCAGCGTTACGATCGTCTTTGATGCCTATCTGCAACCGGGCCGTGAGTCTCGGATGCAAAAAAGTGGAATCGAGATCGTCTATACACGGGAGAACGAAACGGCAGATGAATGGATTGAAAAGACAGCTGCTGATTGGTTACAGGATATTCGGGTCAAGCTAACAGTAGCGACGAATGATTACACGGAGCAGTGGGTCATCTTCACGCTTGGCGCACTCCGTATATCGGCGCAGGAACTCCGGCGTGAATGGAAAGCGGCAGTTGCCGTCATCAAACAACAGACGACGTCCGCGAAGACAGCGGCTCAACCGCGCTCGAAGATTGATTTACCGGAAGACGTCCTCGCACGTCTCGAAGCGATTCGTCGCCGAAAGAATTCAGATACATGATATGAACCATTCGCATGAGCGATCCACCGTTCTCCTTTATTCGGAAGAACGGTGGTTTTTTATAGAAAAGATACATTTTGGATACAACAAAAGAGGTCATGCCAATTTTCATTGTCGTGCGACAGGTAATTATTGTATAATTAAAAACAATTGAACTATTCGTCAATGATGCTTGGAGGGATACAGGATGAGTTTGGTTTCGTTCGACCAGTTTGAGTGCATGACCGATGAAGCGCTTGTAGAACAAGCGAAAGAGTTCGATAACAGCGATGCGCTCGAATTTTTGATCGAGCGGTATCGAAATTTCGTACGCGCCAAAGCCCGTTCTTATTTTTTGATTGGGGCAGACCGAGAAGATATCATTCAAGAAGGAATGATTGGTCTCTATAAAGCGGTACGAGATTACCGAACGGATAAGCTCGCCTCGTTTAAAGGATTTGCCGAATTATGCATCACGCGACAGATGATCACTGCGATTAAGACAGCAACACGTCAGAAACATATCCCATTAAACTCGTACATCTCGCTCGATAAACCGATCTATGACGATGAATCAGAGCGGACGTTACTGGATATCATCACGTCGACAGCACCTTCTGATCCACAAATCTTGATCGTCAACCGGGAAGAATACGCAGACATCGAATCAAAGATGGAGGAGATTCTGAGTGATCTCGAACGAAAAGTCCTCGCGCTCTATCTTGACGGACGGACGTATCAGGAAATCTCCGACGACCTTGATCGTCATGTCAAATCGATCGATAATGCCTTGCAACGCGTCAAGCGGAAGCTTGAACGTTACCTCGAAGCACGAAAGATGACGGTCTAACAGAGAGGTAGATTGACCGTAATCCCTTCCTATGCTACTGTATAACTAGCGCCTTACTAGCGAGACGCCGCTCATAGGCGTTTTTTTTTACGCTCTTTTTTGGGAAGGAAAGTAACACAACAGAAGAGAAGAGTGGCAAAGAAGGAGGGCTTTGAGATGGCGAAGAAAGTAGGCCTTGCTTGTGATAATTGCGGTGCCCGCGACTATACGACGATGAAAAAAGAGGACGTCACTGTCCGCTTGGAATTGAAGAAATTCTGCCGTCGTTGTAACGCGCATACGATTCATAAAGAAGCGAAATAAGGCTTCATCTGTCCCGATTTATTACATCCTGGAGGGAAAGTACGATGAAATTTTTGCGTGACGTATGGAATGAATTGAAAAAGACGAGCTGGCCAAAACGGAAAGAGCTGACGAAATACACATTGACGGTCATCGGTATGGTGATCTTCATGGGTGTCTTCATCTTCGGCGTCGATTCAGGGCTTAGCGCATTGATGAGCTGGTTGATTAAGTAAAAAGAAGAGGTGGCCTACCATGGAGAAACAATGGTTTGTCGTCCAAACGTATTCCGGATTCGAAAACAACGTCAAGGCGAACCTTGAACGTCGGATTGAATCCATGAACATGGACGAAAAAATCTTCCGTGTACTCGTTCCGATTGAAACAGTACAAGAAGAAGTAACGAACAAAAAGGGAGAAACGAAAATCAAGGAACGTGAAGTCAAGATCTTCCCGGGGTATGTCCTCGTCGAGATGGTCATGACGGATGATTCTTGGTATGTCGTCCGGAATACTCCGAACGTCACGGGCTTCCTCGGATCAGTCGGCGGCGGTTCAAAACCGACACCACTCCTTCCGGAAGAAGCAGAAAACATCCTTGGATCAATGGGTCTCGTCGATCTGAAGAGCCGTTACGACTTCTCACTCGGACAAATCGTCCGAATCAAAGAAGGAGCTTTTGAAAATCTCGAAGGTACGATCGAGGAGCTTGATACAGATGCTGAGAAAATGAAAGTCTCTGTTGATATGTTCGGTCGCGAAACGAAGGTCGAGCTTGATTTCGCACAGGTCGATAAAATCGATTAAGTTTCCTATTGCGAATGTTTTGTTTTAATGATACAATTTTTCGTGTTTGATGTTGTGCTTATTTCGATAAATAACTCGTCGAATAGAATGAGTGGGAGGACGCGCAACGTCCAATTAAACCACATTAAAGAATTAAGGAGGTGTGTCTCGTGGCGAAGAAGGTTATGAAACTCGTAAAACTTCAAATTCCTGCGGGCAAAGCAAACCCAGCTCCACCAGTTGGACCGGCACTCGGTCAAGCAGGTGTGAACATCATGGGCTTCTGTAAAGAGTTCAACGCTCGTACACAAGACCAAGCCGGCTTGATTATCCCTGTAGTCATCACGGTTTTTGAAGATCGTTCATTCACATTCATCACTAAAACTCCTCCAGCAGCAGTTCTCTTGAAGAAAGCAGCTGGAATCGAGAGTGGTTCAGGTGAACCGAACCGTAAGAAAGTAGCGACTGTCAAACGTGACAAAGTTCGTGAAATCGCTGAAACAAAAATGCCAGACCTTAACGCATCATCTGTTGAAACAGCAATGTTGATGGTTGAAGGTACTGCACGTTCTATGGGTATCGTAATCGAAGACTAATGTCTTTTTGATTACCATGAACAACGATGAGGGTCGCAGGCGGATAGTTTCTTGAAGCCTGCTACCCTTTCATTATGTGGGAGGATTTTCCGCACAACCACAAAGGAGGAACCTAAAATGGGTAAGAAGTACAAAGAAGCTGCTAAGCTTATCGATCGTACGGTTTCATACGAACTCGCAGAAGCTGTAGATTTGACTAAAAAATCTGCAACTGCGAAATTCGATGAGACTATCGAATTGGCTGTTCGTCTCGGAGTAGATCCGAAGAAAGCAGACCAACAAATCCGTGGAGCAGTCGTATTGCCGCACGGTACTGGTAAAACACAAAAAGTTCTCGTCTTCGCGAAAGGTGAGAAATTAAAAGAAGCGGAAGCTGCTGGAGCAGATTACGCTGGTGATGCTGAGTACATCAACAAAATCCAACAAGGATGGTTCGATTTCGACGTTATCGTCGCGACACCAGACATGATGGGTGAAGTTGGTAAACTTGGTCGCGTTCTCGGACCAAAAGGCCTCATGCCAAACCCGAAAACAGGTACAGTTACATTTGACGTCACAAAAGCAATCAACGATATCAAAGCTGGTAAAGTTGAGTACCGTGTCGACAAATCAGGTAACATCCACGTTCCTGTCGGTAAAAAATCATTCGATAACGAGAAACTCGTTGAGAACATCAACACAGTTATCGAAACTCTCGTAAAAGTTAAGCCTGCTACTGCTAAAGGTGTATACCTTAAGAACATCGCGATCGCTTCTACAATGGGTCCTGGTGTAAAAGTATCTTCAGCTGACTTCGCGAAATAATTTCGTCTAAAACGAACTTGACAACGTTCTAAGAACGCTGTTACAGTATAAAACGTTGATATATTTCGACATACCGTAGACAGAAGGTGCTCACATGGGCATAAATCCTTCCGAGGTGTTCTTGCTCAGAGAGCCTGTTTGTTCAGGTATCCTTTTTGACGATTACGCCTCCTCTGCTCTGCAGACGGAGGCTTTTTATTTGAAATCGAGCAGCCCCTCGCACCGGTACATTTCATCTACCAGGAGGTGCAACAGAAATGGCAAACGAAAAAGTTATCGCTGTCAAAGCGGATCTCGTATCTGAGATCGCTGAGAAACTCCAAGCGAGCGCAGGAACAGTTGTCGTCGACTACCGTGGTCTCACAGTAGAAGAAGTCACTGAACTTCGTAAACAACTCCGCGAAGCGGGCGTTGAATTCAAAGTTTACAAAAACGGTCTCCTCCGCCGCGCGGCAGTTCAAAGCAACCTCGAAGGTCTTGATGAAGTCTTCACAGGTCCTAGTGCGATCGCCTTCAGCAATGAAGACGTTATCGCGCCAGCTAAGATCTTGAACGACTTCGCTAAAACGCACAAGGCTCTCGAACTTAAAGGTGGTATCATCGAAGGCAAAGTCACTTCAGTAGAAGATGTCAAAGCCCTTGCGGAACTTCCATCACGCGAAGGTCTCCTTTCGATGCTCCTCAGCGTGCTTCAAGCGCCAATCCGTGGACTCGCGGTGGCAACGAACGCAATCGCAGAGAAAAAAGAAGAACAATCTGCTTAATTTCTGCTTAGCGGGATAGGCAACTAACACAATTTTCACACCCCAACGTGGGCTAAATCAAAGGAGGAAAACCATAATGGCTTTCAACAAAGAGCAATTTATCGAAGACCTCAAGGGCATGACTGTTCTTGAACTTAACGAACTCGTAAAAACAATCGAAGAAGAATTCGGCGTATCAGCAGCAGCTCCAGTAGCAGTTGCAGGTGCTGGCGCAGGCGCAGCAGCTGAAGAGCAAACTGAATTCGACGTTATCCTTACTAACGCTGGATCTGGTAAAATCAACGTCATCAAAGCAGTTCGCGAATTGACTGGTCTCGGTCTTAAAGAAGCGAAAGCTCTCGTAGACGGAACTCCAGCACCAGTTAAAGAAGGCGTTTCGAAAGAAGACGCTGAAGCAATGAAAGCTAAGCTTGAAGAAGCTGGCGCTACTGTAGAAGTTAAGTAATTTTCTTCTTCCGTAGAAACAAAAGAAGCTCGCATTGCGAGCTTCTTTTGTTTTCATCTTTTACATGAGAGGGGAAGGAAGCATGGCGGATCATTATTATACGAATGACCCTTCATCGAAACGAGATCCGAAGACGTGGGAATATGTTCTGCGTGGTCAGACGCTCCGCTTTACATCGGATCATGGTGTCTTTTCGAAGAACGGAATCGATTTTGGTTCCCGTCTGTTGATCGAGGCATTCACGGAACCGGCTGTAGCGGGAGACATCTTGGATGTCGGTTGCGGATACGGACCGATGGGTATTGCGCTTTCGAAGTCGACTGGTCGTCCGGCACACTTGATCGATGTCAATGAACGGGCGCTCGAACTAGCGGCAGACAATGCGCGCGCGAACGGTGTTTCCGTGACGACCGGTGTGAGTGACGGGTATGATGGGGTAGGCGAATCGACATTCGCAGCGATCGTGACGAATCCACCGATTCGGGCAGGAAAAACGGTCGTTCATCGTATTCTCCGGGAAGCATATGATCACCTTGTCGTCGGCGGCGAGCTTTGGGTCGTCATTCAAAAGAAACAAGGTGGACCATCAGCGAAGAAATTGATGGAAGACGTATTCGGTATGTGTGAGACAGTTACCCGCGATAAAGGGTACTCAATATTTAAATCAATTCGGTCTTGACAAATCGAAGGATTTGTCGTTGACCGCATGTTGTGTCTATGATAGTATTATAAAATGCCATTGGAGTGATTTTTGGATAAGATGTTTGAAAGCAGCTGGCGTTCTCGACTACAGATGATTGAGTAGACAAGACGTCGCTTTTTTGCGCTTATCAATCAAAAAATGGCTTCAATGTTCGATATTACACCCGTCCTTCTCTATAAGAAGAAGTGGGTCTGAGAGGTGAATCAGTTGACTGGTCAACTTGTTCAGTACGGTCGTCACCGTCAGAGAAGAAGCTATGCACGTATCAGCGAAGTATTGGAACTTCCAAACTTAATCGAGATTCAAACGAATTCGTATGAGTGGTTCCTGCGGGAAGGTCTTCGTGAGATGTTTCATGACATTTCGCCGATTTCCGATTTCACAGGGAATCTCGTATTAGAATTCATCGACTACTCGCTCGGAGAGCCGAAGTATTCGATCGATGAATCGAAAGAGCGCGACGTGACCTATTCGGCACCACTACGCGTTAAAGTCCGTCTTCAAAATAAAGAGACGGGTGAATTGAAAGAACAAGAAGTCTTCATGGGTGACTTCCCGCTTATGACGGAGTCGGGAACATTCATCATCAATGGAGCGGAGCGCGTAATCGTTTCGCAGCTTGTTCGTTCGCCAAGTGTTTATTACAACAATAAGTTAGATAAGAACGGTAAGCGTGGATTCTCCGCGACAGTCATCCCAAACCGTGGTGCATGGCTCGAGCTCGAGACAGACGCGAAAGACATCGTTTATGTTCGCATTGATCGCACGCGTAAGATTCCAGTAACGGTTCTTTTACGTGCTCTTGGTTTCGGTACGGATCAGGAAATCATCGATCTTCTCGGTGATGATGAGTACCTCCGGAATTCACTTGAAAAAGATAATACGGAATCAACGGAAAAAGCCCTCATCGAGATTTATGAGCGTCTACGTCCGGGAGAGCCGCCGACAGTCGAAAACGCAAAAGCGTTGCTCGTGTCGCGCTTCTTTGACCCGAAACGTTATGATTTGGCAAACGTTGGTCGTTATAAAATCAATAAAAAGCTTCATCTTAAGAACCGTCTCTTCGGTCAAAAACTTGCGGAAACGCTTGTTGATCCTGAGACAGGTGAAGTCATCGCGGAAGCAGGAACGGTCCTTGATCGTCGTATGCTCGATAAAGTCCTTCCATTCCTTGAAGGATCCGTTGGTTACATCGAAGCGACGCCTACAGGCGGCGTGACGCAGGGTGAGGCTTTCAACTTACAGTCAATCAAGGTGTTCGCACCGGACGATGCTGAAGGTGAACGCATCATCAATATCATCGGTAACGGTAACATCGATCGTGACATCAAGCACATCACGCCTGCTGACATGATTGCTGCCATCAACTACTTCTTCAACTTGTTGCATGAAGTCGGTACGACAGACGATATCGACCACCTTGGTAACCGTCGTCTTCGTTCAGTCGGTGAGCTGCTCCAGAACCAATTCCGGATCGGTCTCTCACGGATGGAACGTGTCGTTAAGGAACGGATGTCGATTCAGGATCAGAATGCGATCACGCCACAGGCATTGATCAACATTCGTCCAGTTATCGCATCGATTAAAGAGTTCTTCGGTAGCTCGCAGTTGTCTCAGTTCATGGATCAAACGAACCCGCTTGCGGAATTGACGCACAAACGTCGTCTTTCAGCACTCGGACCTGGTGGTTTGACACGTGAGCGCGCTGGTTTCGAAGTTCGTGACGTACACTACTCGCACTATTCCCGTATGTGTCCGATCGAAACGCCAGAGGGACCAAACATCGGTTTGATCAACTCGTTGTCTTCGTACGCGAAGGTCAATGAGTACGGCTTCATCGAAGCGCCATATCGTCGTGTCGATCCAGAAACGGGCGTCGTCACGGATGAAATCCACTACATGACTGCTGACGAAGAGGATCTCTACGTCGTCGCACAGGCAAACATGTTGTTGACGGAAGAGAAGACGTTCCAAGATTCACACGTCCTTTCACGTTTCCGTGGACAAAACTTGTCTGTCGAACCAGCACGTGTCGATTACATGGACGTTTCGCCGAAGCAGGTTGTATCTGCCGCAACGGCTTGTATCCCGTTCCTTGAGAACGATGACTCGAACCGTGCCCTCATGGGAGCGAACATGCAACGTCAGGCCGTCCCACTTCTGAACCCGGAATCTCCGATTGTCGGTACAGGAATGGAGTACGTGTCTGCGAAAGACTCAGGAGCCGCTGTCGTTGCGAAGCACGCAGGGATCGCTGAGCGTGTCACGGCGCGTGAAATCCTTGTCCGTCGTACGACGGAAGTCGATGGCAACATCGTTGAAGGTGAACTCGACCGTTACAAGATTCAAAAATTCATCCGTTCTAACCAAGGAACGTGTTATAACCAAAAACCAATCATCAAAGCAGGCGACCCAGTCGATAAAGGCGAGATCCTTGCAGATGGTCCATCGATGGACGGTGGGGAACTTGCGCTTGGTCGCAACGTACTCGTCGGTTTCATGACATGGGATGGTTACAACTATGAGGATGCTGTCATCATGAGTGAGCGTCTTGTCAAAGATGACGTCTACACATCGATCCACATCGAAGAATACGAATGTGAGTCGCGTGATACGAAACTCGGACCGGAAGAAATCACACGTGATATTCCGAACGTCGGTGATGATGCCTTGAAAAACCTCGACGATCGCGGAATCATCCGCGTCGGTGCGGAAGTCAAGGACGGCGATATCCTCGTCGGTAAAGTTACGCCGAAGGGTGTAACGGAATTGACAGCGGAAGAACGTCTTCTTCATGCAATCTTCGGTGAAAAAGCACGTGAAGTCCGTGATACATCTCTCCGTGTACCACACGGTGGTGATGGAATCATCCTCGACGTCAAAATCTTCGATCGCGATAATGGGGACGAGCTCTCACCTGGTGTCAACCAGTTGATCCGTGCTTATATCGTTCAGAAGCGTAAGATTCACGAGGGTGACAAAATGGCGGGTCGTCACGGTAACAAAGGTGTTATCTCGCGTATCCTTCCAGAAGAAGACATGCCGTACATGCCAGACGGTACGCCAATTGACATCATGTTGAACCCACTTGGGGTTCCATCACGGATGAACATCGGGCAGTTGCTCGAGCTTCACCTCGGGATGGCAGCACGTCAACTCGGCATCAAAGTCGCATCACCGGTATTCGATGGTGCGCGTGAGGAAGATGTTTGGGCAACGATTGAAGAAGCAGGTATGGATCGCGACGCGAAGACTGTCCTTTATGATGGTCGTTCGGGTGAAGCGTTCGACAACCGCATCTCTGTCGGTGTCATGTATATGATTAAACTTGCTCACATGGTCGATGATAAACTTCACGCACGTTCGACAGGACCATACTCACTCGTCACACAACAACCGCTCGGTGGTAAAGCCCAGTTCGGTGGTCAGCGTTTCGGTGAGATGGAAGTATGGGCACTTGAAGCATACGGCGCAGCCTACACGCTCCAAGAGATCCTTACAATCAAGTCGGATGACACGATCGGTCGTGTTAAAGCGTACGAAGCAATCGTTAAAGGTGAGAATGTACCACAACCGGGCGTACCGGAATCGTTCCGAGTCCTCATTAAAGAGCTTCAATCCCTTGGTATGGACGTCAAGATGATGTCTGCTGATGATGAAGAAATCGAAATGCGCGACGAAGACGAGGACAATATCCCGAACGCGACTCCAGCACTCGAAGAAGTTCAAGCGCCTGTCGCACCAGTTGTTACTGAAGAGGAATAAGCGAAAGGGAGGTCCACCCCTTGGTAGATGTTAATAGATTTGAATATATGCAAATCGGCCTCGCTTCCCCCGAAAAGATCCGTTCATGGTCTTTCGGGGAAGTGAAAAAGCCGGAGACGATCAACTATCGTACACTCAAACCGGAGAAAGACGGTTTGTTCTGTGAACGTATCTTTGGTCCAACAAAAGACTGGGAATGTTACTGTGGTAAATACAAACGGATCCGCTATAAAGGAATCATTTGTGACCGCTGTGGCGTTGAAGTCACGAAGTCGAAAGTCCGTCGTGAGCGCATGGGTCACATCGAGCTCGCAGCACCGGTTTCGCACATCTGGTACTTCAAAGGAATTCCTAGCCGTATGGGACTCGTCCTCGACATGTCACCGCGTGCGTTAGAAGAGATCATCTACTTCGCGTCGTACGTCGTCACAGATCCAGGCGAATCGACACTTGAGAAGAAACAACTCCTTTCAGAGAAAGAATACCGTGCCTATCGTGAGAAGTTCGGTCGTTCGTTCACTGCTGAAATGGGTGCGGAAGCAGTTCGTAAATTGCTCCGTGACGTAGAACTCGATAAAGAAGTCGCTGCATTACGTGAAGAGCTTCGTATGATTCAAGGACAACGTCGTACGCGTGCGATCAAACGCCTTGAAGTCCTCGATGCGTTCCGTAACTCAGGCAACAATCCAGAATGGATGGTGCTTGAAGTACTTCCAGTCATCCCACCGGAACTTCGTCCGATGGTTCAACTCGATGGCGGACGTTTCGCAACGTCTGACTTGAACGACTTGTACCGCCGCGTCATCAACCGTAACAACCGTCTCAAGCGTCTTCTTGACCTTGGCGCTCCGAACATCATCGTTCAGAATGAAAAACGGATGCTTCAAGAAGCAGTTGATGCTTTGATCGATAACGGTCGTCGCGGTCGTCCAGTCACTGGACCAGGTAACCGTCCACTTAAATCACTTTCACACATGTTGAAAGGGAAACAAGGACGTTTCCGTCAAAACTTGCTCGGTAAACGTGTCGACTACTCTGGTCGTTCGGTTATCGTCGTTGGTCCAAACCTGAAGATGTATCAATGTGGTCTTCCAAAAGAAATGGCCCTTGAGCTCTTCAAACCGTTCGTCATGAAAGAACTCGTCTCTCGTGGCATCGCACCGAACATCAAGAGTGCGAAACGGAAAATCGAGCGCGTTCAACCTGAAATCTGGGATGTCCTCGAAGAAGTCATCCGTGAGCATCCGGTTCTCTTGAACCGTGCACCGACACTTCACCGTCTCGGTATCCAGGCGTTCGAACCAACGCTCGTCGAAGGACGCGCGATTCGCCTTCACCCACTCGTATGTACGGCATACAACGCCGATTTCGATGGTGACCAAATGGCGGTTCACGTACCACTTTCGGCAGAAGCACAAGCAGAAGCGCGTCTTCTCATGCTCGCTGCACAAAACATCTTGAACCCGAAAGACGGTAAACCTGTTGTTACACCATCGCAGGATATGGTCCTCGGTAACTACTACCTCACGCTCGAGCGCGAAAACGCGATCGGCGAAGGTAAAATCTTCTCGACAGTGAACGAAGCGCTCATCGCTTACCAAAATGGTTATGCGCACTTCCATACACGTGTTGCGATTCCAGCCGGCGTTCTGAAAAACCCGACATTCACGGAAGAGCAAAACGAGAAATTATTGATTACAACAGTCGGTAAGTTGATCTTCAACGAGATCCTCCCAACGACGTTCCCTTACTTGAACGAACCAACGATGACGAACCTTCAAGAAGCGACGCCAGACAAGTACTTCCTTGAAAAAGGAACAGATGTCGCGGCAGAACTGAAGAACCGTCCGATCATCGACCCGTTCAAAAAAGGATTCCTTGGAAATGTCATCGCGGAAGTCTTCAAACGGTTTGAGACAACAGAAACAAGCCGCATGCTCGACCGCATGAAAAACCTCGGATTCAAACACTCGACTCGTGCCGGTATCACGGTAGGGATCGCGGACATCATCGTTCTTCCGGATAAACAAGAAATTCTTGTTGAAGCGCAGGACAATGTCGACCGCGTCATGAAATCGTACCGTCGTGGTCTCATCACAGAAGACGAGCGCTATGAGCGCGTCGTTAAATCGTGGAATGATGCGAAGGATGAAATTCAGTCTCGTCTGATGAAATCCCTCAACCGTCTCAACCCGATCTTCATGATGAGTGACTCCGGTGCCCGTGGTAACGCGTCGAACTTCACGCAGCTCGCTGGTATGCGTGGACTCATGGCCGCTCCAAGTGGACGGATCATCGAGCTCCCGATCAAATCATCGTTCCGTGAGGGTCTAACGGTACAGGAATACTTCATCTCAACACACGGTGCGCGTAAAGGTCTTGCCGATACAGCCTTGAAAACGGCTGACTCAGGTTACCTGACTCGTCGTCTCGTTGACGTCGCTCAAGACGTCATCATCCGTGAAGATGATTGTGGAACGGATCGTGGTATCCGCGTCACAGCACTCCGTGAAGGAACGGAAGAGATTGAAAGCCTCTACGACCGCCTTGTCGGCCGTACGGCATTCGAAAACGTCGTTCACCCTGAAACAGGAGAAGTCCTCGTTTCAACGAACGAACTCATCGATGAAGACCTCGCGCGTGCCATCACGGACGCTGGTGTCGACAACGTTGAGATCCGTACTGCCTTCACATGTAACACAAGCCATGGTGTCTGTAAGAAATGTTACGGACGCAACTTGGCAACAGGCAACGACGTCGAAGTCGGCGAAGCTGTCGGTATCATCGCGGCACAATCAATCGGTGAGCCAGGAACGCAGCTTACGATGCGTACCTTCCACACAGGTGGGGTTGCCGGGGACGATATCACACAAGGTCTTCCGCGTATCCAAGAGTTGTTCGAAGCGCGTAACCCGAAAGGTCAAGCGGTCATCTCGGAAATCGATGGTCAAGTCATCGACTTCACGGAATCGCGTGACAAACGTGAATTGACGGTCCAAGGACTCAGCGAAACACGCACATACACGATCCCATTCGGTTCGCGTCTACGTGTTCAGCTCGGGGACGAGGTCAAAGCCGGTCAAGTCTTCACGGAAGGTTCGATCGATCCGAAAGAACTCTTGAACGTTAAAGGTGTATCCGGCGTTCAGAACTACTTGCTCCAAGAAGTTCAAAAAGTATACCGGATGCAAGGGGTTGAGATCGGTGACAAACACGTCGAGGTCATGGTTCGCCAAATGATCCGTCGCGTACGTGTCATCGAGTCTGGTGAGACTTCACTCTTACCAGGTTCGCTCGTCGATATCAGCACGTTCAAGGAAGCTTGTAAAGAAGCGCTCCGTAACGGGAAAGCCCTCGCTTCGGCGAAACCAGTTCTTCTCGGTATCACGAAAGCGTCACTTGAAACAGATTCATTCCTATCGGCTGCGTCGTTCCAAGAAACGACTCGTGTCCTTACGGATGCAGCGATTAAAGGGAAGAGCGACTACCTTCGCGGCTTGAAAGAGAACGTCATCATCGGTAAGTTGGTTCCAGCTGGTACTGGGATGGCACGTTACCGTCAGATCGATCTCGAAGTAGCTGGCGAAGCACCTGTAGAAGCCGATTCTCCGGTAGAATAAAACGCCTTGACACGCCGGTATGGCGGTGCTACTATGATATAGTGTTGCCAACCGGCTGTGTTATTTTGGAGGATATCTTCATGTCTTACAAAAAAGTAGTCGGCGCAGATTTGAAGTTTGTCGGTCAAAAGCAAACGCTCAAAGCATTGCGATCTGGCAAGGCGTCGGAAGTGATCATTGCGGATGACGCAGATGAACACGTAAAACAAGCATTGCTCGATGCGGCGAAACAAGCTAACGTTCCAGTCGTGAATGTTCCTTCTAAGCAAGAGCTTGGAAAAGCTTGTGGAATCGATGTCGCAGCAACCGCTGTTGCCATTAAGAAAGTTTGATAATGCGTTTTGTGTGGCGATGGAATGCCTGAGCCACGCAAAACGTTTCATTATGACTTTCGATGAACCACCCGGCTCGGTGGTTTTGAAATTTGTCATGAATTCAGGAAGGGAGGATCTCAAAGATGCCTACTATCAACCAATTAGTCCGTAAAGGACGTCAATCAAAAGTTGTGAAATCAGATTCGCCAGCGCTGAACAAAGGGTACAACAGCTTCATTAAAGCTCGTACTGACATCAGCTCACCACAAAAACGTGGTGTTTGTACTCGTGTAGGTACAATGACTCCGAAGAAACCGAACTCGGCTCTTCGTAAATACGCACGTGTACGTTTGACGAACACAATGGAAGTAACAGCTTACATCCCAGGTATCGGCCACAACCTTCAAGAGCACAGTGTTGTTCTTATCCGCGGCGGCCGCGTAAAAGACTTACCAGGGGTACGTTACCACATCGTTCGTGGTGCGCTTGATACAGCTGGTGTTGACGGCCGTATGCAAGGTCGTTCGAAATACGGTACTAAACGTCCTAAAGTTAAAAAATAATCTAGATATCTTAAGATATCACCTCACTATATGAAAGGAGGGACTCGGAATGCCACGTAAAGGTCAAGCAGAACGTCGTGATGTAATGGCTGATCCGATCTACAACTCTAAACTCGTTACCCGCCTTATCAACCGTCTTATGTTAGATGGTAAAAAAGGTACTGCTCAACAAATCTTATACAAAGCTTTCGAAACTATCGCTGAACGTTCAGGTCGCGATGCAATGGAAGTCTTTGAAGAAGCGATGAACAACATCATGCCAGTTCTTGAAGTTAAAGCACGCCGTGTAGGTGGAGCTAACTATCAAGTTCCTGTCGAAGTTCGCCCAGAGCGTCGTACGACACTCGCACTTCGTTACCTCGTGAACTACTCACGTCTCCGTAACGAAAAAACTATGGATGCGCGCCTTGCTAACGAAATCATGGACGCTGCAAACAACACTGGTGCTTCTGTTAAGAAGCGCGAAGATATGCACAAAATGGCGGAAGCGAACAAAGCGTTTGCTCACTACCGCTGGTAATTCCGAAAATCACCACCTCATGCATGCCATTTTTTATGGAATTATGAGGTGGCTTTCGGGTATAGTCATGACGTGTGGCAACACACGACCACTAAACTAAAATGCGAAAGGAGAATGTTTAAAGATGGCAAGAGAATTCTCCCTTAAGAACACTCGTAACATCGGGATCATGGCTCACATCGATGCTGGTAAAACAACAACGACTGAGCGTATCCTGTATTACACGGGTCGTATCCACAAGATTGGTGAAACGCACGAAGGTGCTTCACAAATGGACTGGATGGAGCAAGAGCAAGAGCGTGGGATCACGATTACATCAGCAGCAACAACTGCTCAATGGAAAGGTAACCGCGTAAACATCATCGATACACCTGGACACGTAGACTTCACAGTTGAGGTTGAACGTTCACTTCGCGTACTTGATGGTGCGGTAGCAGTACTTGACGCTCAGTCTGGTGTTGAGCCACAAACTGAGACAGTATGGCGCCAAGCTACAACTTATGGCGTACCACGTATCGTTTTCGTTAACAAAATGGATAAAATCGGTGCAGACTTCTTGTACTCGGTTGGAACGCTTCGCGAACGCCTCCAAGCGAACGCACACGCGATCCAAATTCCAATCGGTGCGGAAGATGAATTCAAAGGAATCATCGACCTCGTCGAACAGAAAACATACATGTACGGCAACGATCTCGGAACTGACATCGAAGTGACTGACGGTTTCCCAGCTGATCTCGCTGATCAAGCTGAAGAACTCCGTGGATCATTGATCGAAGCAGTTGCGGATTACGAAGAAGAATTGATGATGAAATACCTCGAGGGTGAAGAAATCACAATCGACGAGTTGAAAGCGGCTATCCGTAAAGCAACTCTGACAGTTGACTTCTATCCTGTACTCGTAGGTTCGGCATTCAAGAACAAAGGTGTTCAGCTTATGCTTGACGCAGTTCTCGATTACCTCCCATCACCAATCGACGTTAAAGCGATCTCAGGTATCGACATGGATACGGATGAAGAAATCGTGCGTGAGTCTTCGGACGAAGCACCATTCTCTGCACTCGCGTTTAAAGTCATGACTGATCCTTACGTCGGTAAACTTACATTCTTCCGTGTGTACTCTGGTACAGCTTCGGCAGGATCGTACGTTAAAAACTCAACAAAAGGCAAACGTGAGCGTCTTGGACGTATCCTTCAAATGCACGCAAACAGCCGTGAAGAGATCCCGATGGTATACGCGGGTGACATCGCTGCAGCTGTAGGTTTGAAAGATACAACTACTGGAGATACGCTTTGTGCAGAGAAAGACAACGTCGTTCTCGAATCAATGACATTCCCAGAACCAGTTATCTCGGTCGCTATCGAACCAAAAACGAAAGCTGACCAAGATAAAATGGGTCAAGCCCTCGCTAAGCTTGCTGAAGAGGATCCAACGTTCCGCACTGAAACAAACCCAGAGACTGGTCAAACGATCATCTCAGGTATGGGTGAGCTTCACCTCGACATCATCGTTGACCGTATGCGTCGCGAGTTCAAAGTCGAAGCAAACGTTGGTGCTCCACAAGTAGCTTACCGTGAAACGATCCGCCAAGCGGCGAAGATCGATTCGAAGTTCGCTCGTCAATCTGGTGGTCGTGGTCAGTATGGTCACGTCGTCGTAGAATTCGAGCCGAACGAAGAAGGCGCTGGCTTCGAGTTCAACAACAAAATCGTCGGTGGTGTTGTTCCACGTGAATACATCCCAGCGGTTGAGCACGGAATCGAAGAAGCACTTCAAAACGGTATCCTTGCTGGTTACCCGGTCGTTGACGTAAAAGCTTCACTCGTCTTCGGATCGTACCACGATGTCGACTCAAACGAGATGGCATTTAAAGTTGCGGCTTCAATGGCAGTCAAACAACTCAAAGATAAGAGCGGCGCTGTTATCCTTGAGCCAATGATGAAAGTTGAAATCGTCATCCCAGACGAATACATGGGAGACATCATGGGTGATGTTACATCACGCCGTGGTCGCGTAGAAGGTATGGAAGCACGCGGTAACGCTCAAGTTGTCCGTTCAATGATTCCACTTTCTGAAATGTTCGGATACGCTACTGGTCTTCGTTCACGCACACAAGGTCGCGGAACGTACTCGATGCACTTCGATCACTACGAAGAAGTACCGAAATCAGTTGCAGAAGAAATCATCAAAAAAGCGAACGGCTAATCCTTCACAGGTTGTCACGCTTTTATGATTAGTGTAAGCTAAGGAAGGTGTACGTTATCTTACGACTCACCTTCCTAGTTATAAAAAATTATTAGACACATAGAGGAGGAATTCAGAATGGGTAAGGAAAAATTCGACCGTTCTAAACCGCACGTTAACGTTGGTACAATCGGCCACGTCGACCACGGTAAAACAACTTTAACAGCAGCTATCTCAGCTGTACTTGCAAAAGCACAAGGTAAAGCTGCAACTAAGTTTGACCAAATCGATGGTGCTCCAGAAGAGCGCGAGCGCGGTATCACAATCGCAACAGCTCACATCGAGTACGAAACAGAAAAACGCCACTATGCACACGTTGACTGCCCAGGTCACGCTGACTATGTTAAAAACATGATCACTGGTGCTGCACAAATGGACGGCGCGATCCTCGTTGTTTCTGCAACAGATGGTCCAATGCCACAAACACGTGAGCACATCTTGCTTTCACGTCAAGTAGGTGTTCCTTTCATCGTAGTATTCATGAACAAAGTTGACATGGTTGACGACGAAGAGCTTCTTGAGCTCGTCGAAATGGAAATCCGTGAGCTTCTTTCTGAGTACGACTTCCCAGGTGATGACCTCCCAGTTATCCAAGGTTCTGCTCTTGGCGCGCTTAACGGCGAAGCTAAATGGGAAGAAAAAATCATGGAACTCATGGCAGCTGTCGATGAGTACATCCCAGAACCAACTCGTGACACTGAAAAAGACTTCATGATGCCAGTTGAGGATGTCTTCTCAATCACTGGTCGTGGTACAGTTGCTACTGGCCGCGTTGAGCGTGGAGTTCTTAAAGTCAACGATGAGATCGAAATCGTTGGTCTTCACGAAGAAACTAAAAAATCAGTATGTACTGGTGTAGAGATGTTCCGTAAGCTTCTTGACTATGCTGAAGCTGGCGACAACATCGGTGCTCTTCTCCGTGGTGTATCACGTGACGACATCGAGCGTGGACAAGTTCTCGCGAAACCAAACACAATCACACCACACAAAAAGTTCAAAGCGCAAGTTTACGTTCTTTCTAAAGAAGAGGGTGGCCGTCACACGCCATTCTTCGCGAACTACCGCCCGCAGTTCTACTTCCGTACAACTGACGTAACTGGTATGGTTCAACTTCCAGAAGGTACTGAAATGGTTATGCCTGGGGACAACATCGAAATGACTGTTGAACTCATCGCACCAATCGCTCTTGAAAAAGAAACTCGTTTCTCAATCCGTGAAGGTGGCCGTACAGTAGGCGCTGGATCAGTTACAGAAATCGTTGAGTAATTTTTAAGACAAAGGTCTTCCGTCTCCCGTGGCGGAAGACCTTTTTTCATTTCTTTGAAAACAGTCTTGCAACATGGTCTGACATCTTATATACTGAGGAAAGTGTTTGTGCGAGTGGTGAGAGACTTGAATACATATTCTATTTTATTAGTGCTTGCATTCTTGCTGGTGATTCAGTATGATAGAATATGTTGGTCACAAACACAACGCGATGAAGCGGGAGGTTATGACACACCAGGCGGCATTGCCATGGCTAGTGTGGAAATTTCCGCGGAGAATGTCTATTTACAAAATAGGCGAAAAGGAGGGAAATAACATGGCAAATGAAAAAATTCGGATCCGTTTGAAAGCATACGATCACCGCGTGCTTGATCAATCGGCTGAGAAAATTGTCGACACAGCAAAACGTTCAGGTGCTACTGTATCTGGTCCGATCCCACTCCCAACGGAGAAAGCGGTCTACACAGTACTTCGTGCCGTTCACAAGTACAAAGATGCTCGTGAGCAGTTCGAAATGCGTACACACAAACGTTTGATCGACATCGTTAACCCAACACCGAAAACTGTTGATGCGCTTATGCGTCTCGAACTTCCATCGGGCGTTGACATCGAAATCAAACTTTAATTTTTCTTCTATAGATAGTTGATACTAGCCAGAAGATCAAAATCATTCAATATTAGGAGGTGTATCTCATGGCTAAAGGAATCTTAGGAACTAAACTCGGTATGACACAAATCTTCAACGAGTCAGGCGAAGTCGTCCCTGTTACTGTCGTTTCAGTCGAAGGTAACGTTGTTCTTCAATTGAAAACAACGGAAGTTGACGGTTACGAAGCAGTTCAACTCGGCTTTGGTGATATCAAAGAAGGTCGTCAAAACAAACCGCAAAAAGGTCACGCTGCGAAAGCAAACGCGACACCTAAGCGCTTCATTAAAGAAATCCGTACATCAGTAGCAGATTTCGAAATCGGTCAAGAGATTAAAGCAGATACTTTCGCTGCAGGCGAAATGGTTGATGTAACAGGTACGTCGAAAGGTAAAGGTTTCGCTGGTGCAATCAAGCGTCACAACCAATCACGTGGTCCAATGGCTCACGGTTCGCGTTACCACCGTCGCCCAGGTTCAATGGGTCCTGTTGCTCCTAACCGTGTATTCAAAGGGAAATTGCTCCCTGGACGCATGGGTGGAGAGCAAATCACTGTTCAAAACCTTGAAATCGTAAAAGTTGATGCAGAACGCGGCTTACTCCTCGTCAAGGGTGCTATCCCAGGCGCACGTAAGAGCCAAGTTGTCATCAAAACTGCGGTTAAAGGCAACTAATCCGTTTGCAAGGAAAGGAGGAATAACGAATGCCTAAAGTAGCTTTGCTTAACCAAACAGGTACACAAGTTGGAGACATCGAGCTCGCAGATGCCGTTTTCGGAATCGAGCCAAATGAAGCAGTCGTATACGATGCAATCGTCATGCAACAAGCTTCACGTCGCCAAGGTACACATGATACAAAAGGTCGCTCGGAAGTTCGCGGTGGCGGCCGTAAACCATGGAAACAAAAAGGTACTGGTCGTGCACGCCAAGGTTCGATCCGTTCGCCACAATGGGTTGGCGGTGGAACAGTCTTCGGTCCAACACCACGTTCGTACGCTTACAAACTTCCTAAAAAGGTTCGTCGTCTCGCACTTCGTTCAGCACTTTCTTCGAAAGTCGCTAACAACGAGTTCATCGTTCTTGAAGGATTGACAATCGATGCTCCTAAAACTAAGGACATGATCGCAGTATTCGCTGCTCTTTCAATCGAACGTAAAGTTCTCGTCGTTACTGCTGATTACAACGAGTCAGTCGTTCTTTCAACACGCAACATCCCAGGTGTCACAGTCGTTGACGCTGCAGGTGTAAACGTCCTTGATCTTGTCGCTCATGACAAAGTCATCATTACGAAGGACGCTGTTGCGAGAGTAGAGGAGGTGCTTGCATAATGGCACACACACACGACATTATCAAACGTCCTGTCATTACTGAACGTTCAGTAAACCAAATGGCTGAGAAAAAGTACACATTCGAAGTAGACGTGAAGGCATCTAAGACTCAAATCAAAGATGCAGTTGAAGCGATCTTCGGAGTGAAAGTTGACAAAGTCAACACATTGATCTCAAAACCAAAAGCAAAACGCGTAGGTCGTCACGCTGGTTACACAGCACGCCGCAAAAAAGCGGTCGTCACGCTTACTGCAGATAGCAAAGAACTCGATTACCTCGGTTAATCGGAACTCTGTAGAAAAGGAGGGAACTCTCGATGGGAATTAAAAAGTTTAAACCGACCACTAACGGTCGTCGTAATATGACTGCACTTGACTTTGCTGAGATTACGGCTTCACGTCCTGAAAAATCGTTAACTGAAAAGCTTTCGAAAAAGGGCGGACGTAACAACCAAGGTCGCTTGACAGTACGTCACCAAGGTGGCGGACACAAACGTAAATATCGTATCATCGACTTCAAACGGAACAAGGATGGCATCGCTGGTCGTGTCGCTACAATTGAGTACGATCCAAACCGCTCTGCTAACATCGCATTGATCCACTACATCGATGGTGAAAAACGCTACATCCTCGCACCGAAAGGCTTGAAAGTAGACATGCAAGTCATGGCTGGACCAGAAGCTGACATTAAAGTCGGTAATGCTCTTCCACTTTCAAACATCCCAGTCGGTACGTTGATCCACAACATCGAACTTAAGCCAGGTAAAGGTGGTCAGCTCGTTCGCGCAGCTGGTACTTCTGCTCAGCTTCTCGGTAAAGATGGTAAATACGCGATCGTTCGTCTTCAATCAGGCGAAACTCGTATGATCCTTGCTACTTGCCGTGCAACAGTCGGCGCTGTCGGTAATGAAGAGCACGAGCTCGTCAATATCGGTAAAGCTGGTCGTTCACGCTGGCTCGGAAAACGTCCTACAGTTCGTGGTTCTGTCATGAACCCAGTCGATCACCCACACGGTGGTGGTGAAGGACGTGCTCCAATCGGTCGTTCGGGCCCACTTACTCCTTGGGGTAAACCGGCACTCGGATACAAAACTCGTAAGAAAAACAAAGCGAGCGATAAATATATCGTCCGTCGTTCTAAAAAATAATTACATGATTTCTGGACGGTTCGTAGGAACCGTTCCTGAATCATGCCAAAGGGAGGTACAACTATGGGTCGCAGCTTGAAAAAAGGTCCATTCGCAGATCACCATCTGCTCGCTAAGGTTGATAAAGCCAACGAAGCTGGTGACAAACATGTCATCAAAACTTGGTCACGCCGCTCGACAATCTTCCCAGAGTTCATCGGTCACACGATCGCTGTCTACGATGGTCGTAAACACGTACCGGTTTACGTGACAGAAGATATGGTCGGTCACAAACTTGGTGAATTCGCTCCAACACGTTCTTACAAAGGACATGCTGGAAACGATAAGAAAACGAAACGTTAATCTGAGGGGAGGTACTCATTATGCAATCAAAAGCATCGGCTAATATGGTTCGCATTGCTCCTCGTAAGGCACGTCTCGTAGTAGACTTAATCCGCGGGAAGCAAATCGGCGAAGCACTTTCGATTCTTGCTTACACGAACAAGGCAGCAACGCCAATCGTTGAGAAAGTATTGAAATCGGCAATCGCGAACGCTGAGCACAACTTCGACATGAACATCGAAAACCTCGTAGTCACTGAGGCTTACGTAAACGAAGGTCCAACGCTCAAACGTTTCCGCCCACGTGCAATGGGTCGCGCAAGCCGCATCAACAAACGTACGAGCCACGTTCACATCGTGGTATCTGAAAAATAAGGAGGGATTACCGTGGGTCAGAAGATTAACCCAACTGGTCTTCGCGTAGGTATCATCAAAGACTGGGAATCACGTTGGTTCGCAGATAAAGACTATGCTGATCTCCTTCATGAAGACTACGTAGTTCGTGAATATATCGAAAAACGTCTTAAAGACGCTAGTGTCTCTAAAGTAGAAATCGAGCGCGCAGCTAACCGCTTGAACATCTCACTTCACACTGCTAAGCCTGGTATGGTTATCGGTAAAGGCGGTTCTGAAATCGAAACACTTCGTAAAGACATCACTAACCTTGCAAAAGGCAAACGCGTTCACGTTAACGTCGTTGAAGTGAAAAACCCGGATGCAGTTGCTAAGCTCGTCGCTGAGAACATCGCTCGCCAACTTGAAGGTCGCGTATCGTTCCGTCGTGCTATGAAGCAATCAATCCAACGCTCAATGCGTTCTGGTATCAAAGGAATCAAGACTGAAGTTTCTGGTCGTCTTGGTGGCGCTGATATCGCTCGTTCTGAGAAGTATTCGGAAGGAACAGTTCCACTTCATACACTCCGTGCAGACATCGATTACGGTACTGCAGAAGCTGATACAACTTACGGCAAAATTGGCGTAAAAGTATGGCTCCACCACGGTGAAGTGCTTCCTACGAAAAAAGCAGCAGCAAACGAAGAATAATCCACATCCGTCTAGGGAAGGAGGCAACACAACATGTTGTTACCAAAACGTGTAAAATATCGTCGTGTTCACCGCGGCAACATGCGTGGTAAAGCGAAACGTGGTACTACAGTACACTTCGGCGAGTTCGGTATCCAAGCTCAAGAAGCTAGCTGGATCACTAGCCGTCAAATCGAATCAGCGCGTATCGCGATGACTCGTTATATGAAACGTGGTGGTAAAGTGTGGATCAAGATCTTCCCACACAAGCCATACACTAAAAAACCTCTTGAAGTCCGAATGGGTTCAGGTAAAGGTGCTCCGGAGGGCTGGGTAGCAGTCGTCAAACCGGGTAAAGTAATGTTCGAAATCGCAGGAGTATCGGAAGAGATCGCACGCGAAGCTCTCCGTCTTGCATCACACAAACTTCCAGTAAAATGTAAGTTCGTAAAACGTGAAGAAAATGGTGGTGATACGAATGAAAGCAACTGATCTCCGTCAGCAAACAACTGAAGAGCTTAACGGTAAAGTCGGTTCGTGGAAAGAAGAGTTGTTCAACCTTCGTTTCCAACTCGCGACTGGTCAGCTTGAGAACCCTGCTCGTATCCGTGAAGTGCGCAAGTCGATTGCACGCGCGAAAACCGTTCTTCGTGAACGCGAACTCGGCATCAACAACGCATAATTCACTCGGATTCTGAGAGGAGGAACACTCAATGGAACGCACTAACAACCGCAAAGTGTTAACTGGACGCGTCGTTTCTGACAAAATGGACAAAACGATCGTAGTTACAGTTGAAACAAAAGTAAAGCACAAGCTTTACGGCAAACGCGTAAACTACTCTAAAAAGTACAAAGCGCATGATGAAAACAACACAGCTAAAATCGGTGATGTTGTACGCATTCAAGAAACACGTCCATTATCTAAGGACAAACGTTTCCGTCTCGTAGAAGTCATTGAAGAAGCAGTAATCATCTAAACTCTAATTAGTTCGGGTGAATAAACATCCGGAGGGAGGTACAATCGTATGATTCAACAAGAATCTCGCTTAAAAGTAGCAGACAACTCAGGAGCTCGTGAAGTCTTGACGATCAAAGTCCTCGGTGGTTCTGGTCGTAAAACTGCTAACATCGGTGACGTTATTGTTTGTACAGTAAAACAAGCAACACCAGGTGGCGTTGTCAAAAAAGGTGAAGTTGTACGCGCAGTAGTCGTTCGTACTAAACGTGGCGTTCGTCGTAAAGACGGTTCGTACATCCGTTTTGACGAAAACGCAGCAGTCATCATCAAAGATGACAAAAGCCCACGTGGCACACGTATCTTCGGACCAGTCGCACGCGAACTTCGTGAAAAAGACTTCATGAAGATCGTCTCGTTGGCACCGGAAGTACTTTAATTCCAAAGAATTCCTACAAGGAGGTGCTCTAACGATGCATGTCAAAAAAGGTGATAAAGTTCAGGTTATGACTGGTAAAGACAAAGGCAAACAAGGCGTTGTCCTTACAGCTATGCCTAAAAAAGATCGCGTAATCGTCGAAGGCGTTAACATGATCAAAAAACACTCAAAGCCTTCTCAACTCAACCCGCAAGGCGGAATTGTCGAGAAAGAAGCACCGATTCACGTATCGAACGTTATGCTCATCGACCCTAAGACAGGTAACCCAACACGCGTTGGTTTCACTGTGGTTGACGGCAAGAAAGTACGTATCGCTAAAAAATCGGGCGAAGCTTTAGATAAATAAGAAGATTTAAAGAAAGGAGGTCCACTTTCTGATGAACCGTTTAAAAGCGAAATACCAAGACGAAATCGTCAAAGTAATGATGGAGAAATTCAACTACAGTTCTGTAATGCAAGCGCCGAAAGTCGATAAAATCGTAATCAACATGGGTGTTGGTGACGCTGTTACGAACTCTAAGGCACTTGACATGGCAGTCGAAGAGCTTCAGCTCCTCACTGGTCAGAAGCCACTCATCACGAAAGCTAAGAAATCAATCGCTGGTTTCAAACTTCGTGAAGGTATGCCAATCGGTGCGAAGGTTACACTTCGTGGCGAGCGCATGTACGAATTCCTCGACAAGTTGATCAACGTGTCACTTCCACGTGTACGTGACTTCCGTGGCGTATCGAAAAAATCTTTCGATGGCCGTGGTAACTACACGCTAGGCGTGAAGGAACAATTGATCTTCCCAGAGATCGACTACGATCGCGTATCGAAAGTCCGTGGTATGGACATCGTTATCGTAACTACTGCTAACACGGATGAAGAGTCACGTGAGCTTCTCACAGCACTCGGCATGCCATTCCAAAAATAAGGGAGGTCGACAACATGGCTAAGAAATCAATGATCGCACGTGAAGTAAAACGTCAAGCACTCGTTGAGCGCTACGCTGAAAAACGCGCAGAATTGAAAGCACAAGGCGACTACATCGGCTTGAGCAAACTCCCACGTAACTCTTCAGCGGTTCGTTTACACAACCGTTGTAGTATCACTGGCCGTCCACACGGTTACATTGGTAAATTCGGTATCAGCCGTATTAAGTTCCGTGATCTTGCTCATAAAGGTCAAATCCCTGGTGTTAAAAAAGCAAGCTGGTAATTCATTAAAGTTGTGAAAGGAGGTACATCGCATGGTTATGACAGATCCGATTGCAGATATGCTTACACGCATTCGTAATGCAAACATGGTTCGCCATGAGAAGTTGGAAATGCCAGCTTCTACAATCAAACGTGAAGTCGCTGAAATCCTCAAACGTGAAGGTTTCATCCGCGATGTTGAATATCTCGAGGACAGCAAACAAGGTACGCTCCGCGTATTCCTTAAATACGGCGCAAGCAACGAGCGCGTTATCACTGGACTCAAACGTATCTCGAAACCAGGTCTTCGCGTTTACGCGAAAGCTGATGAAATCCCGAAAGTACTCGGTGGTCTCGGAATCGCTATCGTTTCAACATCTAAAGGTGTAATGACTGACAAAGAAGCTCGCCAACAAAAAGTCGGCGGCGAAGTGATCGCATACATCTGGTAATACACGCATAAAAAGAACGGAGGTGTCTTAAATGTCACGTATTGGTAAAAAGCCAGTCGTCATCCCAGCAGGCGTTACAGTAACAGTTGAAAACAACACGGTTACGGTAAAAGGTCCTAAAGGGGAACTCTCACGCGAGTTCAGCCCAGCTATGGCGATCAACGTAGAAGGTAATGAATTGACTGTCACTCGTCCGAACGACGAGAAAGCAAGCCGTACGATCCACGGAACGACTCGTGCGCTTATCGCGAACATGGTCGAAGGTGTTAGCAACGGTTTCGCTAAGACACTTGATATCCAAGGTGTTGGTTACCGTGCACAAAAGCAAGGTAACAAAATCGTACTCAACCTCGGTTACTCACACCCAATCGAGTACACTCCGGAACAAGGCATCGAAGTCGAAGTTCCTACGAATACGCAACTCATCGTTCGCGGAATCAGCAAAGAACGTGTTGGTCACGTCGCTGCATTGATCCGTTCGTACCGTCAACCTGAGCCGTACAAAGGTAAAGGTATTCGTTACAGTGATGAAGTCGTTCGTCGTAAAGAAGGTAAAACAGGTAAGTAATTCGCGAATGCGAATTGACCGGAAAGGAGTGGCATAAATGATCTCAAAGGCAGATAAAAACGCTACGCGTAAAAAACGTCATGGTCGTGTCCGTCGTACAATCATCGGGACTGCAACACGTCCACGTATGAACGTATTCCGTTCGAACAAGAACATTTACGTACAAGTCATTGACGATGCAACACATGCAACACTCGCATCTGCATCATCACTCGACCTTGAAAAAGGCAACACGACTGACGCTGCGGCAGCAGTTGGTAAGCTCGCAGCTGAGCGCGCTCTTGAAAAAGGTATCGAAACAGTCGTTTTCGACCGTGGAGGATATCTCTATCATGGACGTATCAAAGCTGTAGCTGAAGCAGCTCGTGAAGCTGGTCTCAAATTCTAATAGAAAAGGAGGGAACCTCTACATGCGCCAGTTAGAAATTAACATGGATCAACTCGAAGAACGCGTTGTTACCGTAAACCGCGTCGCGAAAGTAGTAAAAGGTGGCCGTCGCTTCCGTTTTGCTGCCCTCGTCGTCGTTGGTGACAAGAATGGTCACGTAGGTTTCGGTACGGGTAAAGCTCAGGAAGTGCCTGAAGCGATCCGTAAAGCAATCGAAGATGCTAA
Organism: Exiguobacterium sp. Leaf187; assembly: GCF_001423925.1. Classification (NCBI taxonomy): domain Bacteria; kingdom Bacillati; phylum Bacillota; class Bacilli; order Caryophanales; genus Exiguobacterium; species Exiguobacterium sp. Leaf187. The sequence goes on from NZ_LMPR01000007.1 coordinate 40,307, forward strand.
GAAAAACATGGTTAACGTTCCAATCGTTAACACAACAATTCCACACGAAGTCAACGGTGTATTCGGTGCAGGTCACGTCTTCTTGAAGCCTGCTTCTGAAGGTACTGGAGTCATCGCTGGTGGTCCAGTTCGTGCGGTTCTCGAATTAGCGGGAATCAACGACATTCTTTCAAAATCACTTGGATCAAGCACTCCAATCAACATGGTTCGTGCGACTGTCGAAGGTCTCACATCACTCAAACGTGCTGAAGAAGTTGCGAAACTCCGCGGTAAAACCGTCGAAGAACTTCGCGGTTAAGAAAGGGAGGGAAAACAGATGGCGAAACTCGCAGTTACCCTCACACGCAGCATGATCGGTCGTCCGGAGAACCAACGCGTTACTACTCGTACGCTTGGTCTCCGTAAGATGCACCAGACTGTTGTCGTACCTGACAACGCTGCTATGCGTGGGATGATTAACCACGTGTCACACTTAGTGACAGTTAAAGAAATTCAAGAGTAATAGTTCGATATAATTTTATGAGGAGGTGCCCCACTATGAAACTCCATGAATTGAAACCAGCTGCTGGTTCACGTTCAGAACGCAACCGTGTAGGTCGCGGTATGTCTTCTGGTAACGGTAAGACTTCTGGCCGTGGTCACAAAGGTCAAAAAGCTCGTTCAGGCGGTGGTGTTCGTCCAGGTTTCGAAGGTGGACAAAACCCACTTTACCGTCGTTTACCAAAACGCGGCTTCAACAACCCAACTCGTAAAGAGTTCGCGGTCATTAACCTTGACACACTCAACCGTTTTGAAGAAGGAACTGAAATCACTCCAGAACTTCTTGTCGAGACTCGTACAGTCAAAGGCATGAAAGACGGCGTTAAGATCCTTTCTAACGGTAAGATCGAAAAGAAACTAACAGTTAAAGCTCATAAGTTCTCCGACGCTGCGAAGCAAGCAATCGAAGCTGCCGGCGGTACGGTTGAGGTGATCTAATGTTTCAAGCGATCTCCAATATGTGGCGCGTAGCTGACATTCGTCGGCGCATTCTCTTTACCTTGGCATTGGTTATCGTGTTCCGGATTGGAGCACATATCCCGGTGCCGATGGTAAACACGGAAGTGTTCAAGATTGACCAGAATGGTATTCTTGGTTTCTTGAACTCGTTCGGCGGGAATGCTTTGCAGAATTTCTCACTCTTTGCGATGGGAATCATGCCGTATATCACGGCCTCGATCGTTGTCCAACTCTTACAGATGGACGTTGTTCCAAAGTTTGCCGAATGGGCAAAACAAGGAGAGGCGGGCCGTAAGAAGTTAGCAACGGTAACGCGCTATGGAACGATCGTACTCGGCTTAGTCCAAGCGTTTGGAATCGCGCTTGGATTTAACCGTATCTACCCAGGTCTTGTCGACGAACAGTTCGGCACCTGGACATACGTTATGATTGCACTCGTATTGACAGCGGGAACAGCATTCTTGATGTTCATCGGTGAACTCATCACGGAGAAGGGCATTGGTAACGGGATATCAATGATCATCTTCGCTGGGATCGTCGCGGGCTTCCCGAATGCATTCCGCCAGATTTACGAAACGAAGCTCCAAAATGCAGGGGATGCTTTGTTTGTAAACGTGCTTTATATCGTACTCTTGCTTTTAATCATCATCGCGGTCATCGTCGGAGTCATCTATGTACAGCAAGCTGCACGTAAGATTCCGATTCAGTACGCTAAGCGTACGGTGAACCGGACACCAGTTGGCGGTCAATCGGCACACTTACCGATCAAATTGAACGCTGCCGGTGTTATTCCAGTCATCTTCGCGGTGTCGTTCATGGTGACGCCACCAACGATTGCGAGTTTCTTTGCAAGTCCGGAAACGGCAACGAAGATCCGTGACATCTTCGACTACACGAGTCCAATCGGTATGTCGATCTATGTGGCACTGATCATCGCGTTCTCGTACTTCTACACATTCGTTCAGGTTAACCCGGAACAAATGGCAGAGAACCTTCAAAAACAAGGCGGATACATTCCTGGTATTCGTCCTGGTAAGCAAACGGAGCAGTACATCACGAAGATTCTATACCGTCTGACATTCTTCGGTTCACTATTCCTCGCTGTCATCGCGGTGACGCCGACATTCTTCATTAAGTTTGCTGGCTTACCGAACTCGGTGCAGATTGGTGGAACGAGCTTGTTGATCGTCATCGGCGTAGGACTAGAGACGATGAAACAGATTGAAAGCCAATTGGTTAAACGACACTACAAAGGCTTTATCCGATAAGGCGGGAGGAAGGGGACCATCCCTTTCCTTTCTGTTGTGTCTATAGAGCTATAGAAGTGGAGGCTACCGACATGAATCTAGTATTGATGGGTTTGCCGGGTGCTGGTAAAGGAACGCAGGCTGCGAAAATCATCGAAGACTATGCGATCCCCCACATCTCGACAGGCGACATGTTCCGCGCGGCGATCAAAGATTCAACGCCACTCGGACAAGAAGCGAAATCATACATGGATAAAGGGGAACTCGTTCCGGACGAAGTCACAATCGGCATCGTACGTGAGCGTCTCGCCAAAGAAGACTGTGCAAATGGTTTTCTCCTTGACGGTTTCCCACGCACAGTGAAACAAGCAGATGCTCTTGAAGCATTACTTGAAGATCTGGGCAAACAAATTGATCACGTCATCCACATCGGTGTAGACCCGGAGAAACTTGTCCCTCGTTTGACAGGTCGCCGGATTTGCCCAACTTGCGGAGCAACGTATCATGTTCTCTACAACCCACCAAAAGTGGAGGGGATCTGTGATATCGACGGATCAGCACTTGTACAACGTGAAGATGACCAAGAGGAGACAGTACGTCGTCGCTTGGAAGTCAACGTCGCTCAAGCGCAACCTTTGATTGACTTTTACGCAGAAAAAGGGTATCTTCGTAATTTGGACGGTGATCGTCCAATCAACGATGTATATTCCGATGTTCAGGCACTCCTTGGTGATCAGTAATGATCATCACGAAAGCGCCGCGTGAAATCGACATCATGCGTAAAGCAGGACAAATCGTCGCCCGGACGCATAAGGAGCTTCAAGCTCACATTCGCCCAGGTATCACGACGGGGCAACTCGACGCGATCGCTGAACGCTATATTCGAAGTCAAGGGGCAACACCATCGTTTAAAGGGTATAATGGTTTCACGGGTAGCATCTGTGCTTCCGTGAACGAAGAGCTTGTCCATGGTATTCCGGGAGATCGTGTACTTCAGGACGGTGACATCATCTCGATTGACATCGGAGCAGAGTACAATGGGTATCACGGAGATTCAGCCTGGACATATCCGGTAGGTACAATCTCTGAAGAGACGAAGCGGTTACTTGACGTAACTGAAGAATCTCTGTATAAAGGATTGGAGCGCGCCAAAGCTGGCGTGCACCTGACAGATATTTCGCATGCGATTCAGTCACATGTTGAAGCTGCGAATTTTTCTGTAGTCCGCGAATATGTGGGCCACGGCGTGGGACAAAATTTGCATGAAGATCCGCAAATTCCACATTATGGACCACCGGGGAAAGGGCCGCGCCTGAAAACCGGCATGACACTGGCAATTGAGCCAATGGTCAATGTCGGGAAACGCTATGTTCGCACACTATCCGACAATTGGACGGTAGTGACGGTGGACGGTAGCATGTGCGCCCACTTTGAGCACACCATCGCCATCACAGACGACGGCTACGAGATCTTAACGGTCGATGCAGAGTGAGCTGTGCGCGTTATTGGTGTCACCTTTCTATAAGCCAGTATCCACTCGTGTTTGTGACCGATGATCTCTCAATGGCTCTTGTAGAAAGCCCCTAGCGCTACAAATCGTCTGGGCTCCCAATCAACTTTATAGAGAAAGGGGTATAATTGATGGCGAAACAAGATGTAATCGAAGTGGAAGGTACGGTTATCGAGCCGCTTCCAAACGCGATGTTTAAGGTGGAGTTAGAAAACGGCCACACGGTCCTCGCGCACGTCTCAGGAAAAATTCGGATGCACTTCATTCGGATCTTGCCAGGAGATAAAGTAACGGTTGAGTTGTCACCATACGACTTGACTCGCGGACGGATCACATACCGTTTCAAATAAAAACTCCGATTTTTTCAGGAGGAGGTATTCACAATGAAAGTAAGACCTTCGGTTAAACCGATCTGTGAAAAATGTAAAGTTATCCGCCGTAAAGGCAAAGTAATGGTTATTTGCGAAAACCCTAAGCATAAACAAAAACAAGGGTAATTAAACAAGGAGGTGCACACATGGCACGTATTGCTGGTGTAGATATTCCACGTGAGAAACGCATCGTCATCTCACTCACTTACATCTATGGTGTTGGTAAAACGACTGCTCAAAAAGTCTTGAAAGAAACTGGTATCTCTGAAGATACTCGTACTCGCGACTTGACTGAGGAACAATTGAACCAACTTCGTGATGGTTTAGACAAAATCAAAGTTGAGGGTGACCTTCGTCGTGAAATCTCACTCAACATCAAACGTTTGATCGAAATCGGTTGCTACCGTGGTGTTCGTCACCGTCGTGGTCTTCCAGTTCGTGGTCAAAACACTAAAAACAACTCGCGTACTCGTAAAGGCCCACGCCGTACAGTAGCGAACAAGAAGAAGTAAGGGAGGGTAAACTAAGATGGCAAAACGCAAACAGAACGTTCGTAGTAAACGTAAAGTCAAAAAGAATATTGAATCTGGTATCGTGCATATCCGTTCAACATTCAACAACACGATCGTTACGATCACTGATATGCAAGGGAATGCAATCTCTTGGGCAACTGCAGGTAACATGGGCTTCAAAGGCTCACGTAAATCGACTCCTTTCGCTGCACAAATGGCATCTGAAACAGCTGCTAAAACAGCAATGGATAACGGTATGCGTACTGTAGAAGTTAACGTTAAAGGTCCTGGTGCAGGTCGTGAAGCAGCTATCCGTGCTCTTCAAGCGATCGGTCTCGAAGTTACTGCAATCCGTGACGTTACTCCAGTACCACACAACGGTTGCCGCCCTCCAAAACGTCGTCGCGTGTAACCCGTCTTGTACTGCAGAGCGGGGATTCGAGTAGACTTTTGTTGATCGTTTGACCAAGCAAGGCAGTAGAAACGTACACAAGACGGTTGGCGATTGAACGCGATGGCCAACATGACGATATTCAAGGAGGGGTTCAGATGATCGAAATCGAAAAACCGAAGATTGAAACGATCGAGTTAAGCGAGAACGCTACGTTTGGTAAATTCGTAGTTGAGCCGCTTGAGCGTGGATTCGGTACAACGCTTGGTAACTCATTGCGTCGTATCCTATTGTCTTCACTTCCGGGTGCTGCAGTCACTGCAGTCCAAATCGATGGCGTTCTTCATGAGTTCTCGACGATTGATGGCGTTGTAGAAGACGTTACCCAAATCATCTTGAACCTTAAGAAACTCGCCCTCAAAGTGTACTCGGAAGAAGAGAAAACGCTTGAGATCGATATTCAAGGCGCTGGTGTTGTCACTGCTGCGAACATTACGCATGACAGCGACGTCGAAATCCTCAACCCAGAACTTCACATCGCAACGCTTGCAGAAGGTGCATCACTTCATATGCGTCTGACAGCACGCCGTGGTCGTGGGTATGTTCAGGCTGAAGATAACAAACGGGACGATATGCCAATCGGTGTAATCCCAATCGACTCGATTTACACGCCAATTCAACGTGTAAATTATCAAGTTGAAAAAACACGTGTCGGTCAAGATGCGAGCTTCGATAAGTTGACGCTTGATGTTTGGACGGACGGTTCAATCCGCCCTGAAGAAGCAGTGTCACTCGGTGCGAAAATCATGACAGAACACTTAAACATCTTTGTTGGTCTTACGGACGAAGCGCTCCATGCTGAAATCATGGTCGAAAAGGAAGAAGATCAAAAAGAAAAAGTACTCGAAATGACGATCGAAGAACTCGATCTCTCAGTTCGTTCGTACAACTGTTTGAAACGCGCTGGTATCAACACGGTTCAAGAACTCGCGAACAAGAGCGAAGACGAGATGATGAAAGTCCGTAACCTCGGACGTAAATCACTCGAGGAAGTTCAAGCGAAACTCGACGAACTCGGACTAGGCTTGCGCAAAGAAGACTAATACTATTAATTGCACGAAGGAGGGAATCCATCCATGGCATACTCGAAATTAGGCCGTACAAGCTCACAACGTAAGGCACTTTTGCGTGACCTTGCGACTGATCTCATCATCAATGAGCGTATCCAAACTACAGAACAAAAAGCGAAGGAACTTCGTCCAGTCGTAGAGAAACTCATCACTTTAGGTAAACGCGGTGATCTCCACGCTCGTCGTCAAGTTGCATCGTTCGTTCGCCGTGAAGCTGCTGGTCAAAACGCAGAGGGCAAAGCACAAGACGCGATCCAAAAATTATTCGCTGATGTGGCTCCACGTTTTGCTGAGCGTCAAGGTGGTTACACACGCATCATGAAAATGGGACCACGTCGTGGTGACGGCGCAGAAATGGTCATCATCGAACTCGTTTAATCCTCATTAAATGATTCGCCATAAAAGGGCAGTGCGTATCCCGCTTCTGCCCTTTTGCTACAAAATGAAAGTATTGATTTGATGAAGGAGGAGAGATCATGGACAAGCTGATTGAACTGGAACAGGTCACCTATCGGTATCCGGAACAGGAGCAAGCAGCCCTACAAGAAGTCTCTCTGACGATTCGTTCAGGTGAATGGGTCGCCATCGTTGGTCACAACGGCTCTGGAAAATCAACGCTGACGAAATTGTTTAATGGACTGTTGTTACCGGAGACAGGGACCGTTACGGTTGCTGAACGCTTTTCAAGTGCGAATCCGGAACAACTGTGGGAGATGCGTCGAGCAATCGGCATCGTCTTCCAAAATCCAGACAATCAATTCGTTGGCACGACCGTGCGCGACGACGTGGCATTTGCTCTAGAAAACTGGGGTGTGCCACGCGAGGAAATGGTTCGTCGTATCGACGACAGTCTAGCGCGCGTTGGCCTTACGGATTTTGTTGATCGGGAACCCCATCAACTATCCGGCGGACAGAAGCAGCGTGTCGCAATCGCTTCGGCGCTTGCGATGCGCCCTGATGTTCTCGTGCTCGATGAAGCCACATCGATGCTTGATCCATTAGCACGACAAGAGGTCATGTCGACCGTTCAGGAACTCCATGCGACCCACCCAATGGCGGTCATCGCGATTACACACGAATTAGACGAAGTATTACGGGCTAGTCGTGTCATCGTCATGGATGCCGGGAAAATCGTATTAGAAGGATCCCCTCAGGAAGTCTTTCGTCATGCATCGTTCTTAGAAGACATCGGACTCGATGTTCCATTCGTTGTTCGGGTACAAGAACGTTTACGGGCGCAAGGTCTCTCACTCGAGGAGACGATACTAGATGAAAGAGAATTGGTGAACCGTTTATGCCAATCTTAATCCAGGAATTAAATTATACGTATCAACTCAATAGTCCGTTCGAACGAGTCGCGCTACGTGATGTGAATCTTGAGATTCCGTCAGGGGCGCTTGTTGCGTTTGTAGGGCACACCGGATCCGGGAAATCGACGCTCGTGCAACACATCAATGGGTTGCTCAAGCCGACAGCGGGGAAGGTACAAGTCGATGACATCATCGTCGAACCGAAGAAAAAACAAGATCTCAAGCCATTAAGACGTCGCGTCGGGCTTGTTTTTCAATATCCGGAATATCAATTGTTCGAAGAGACGGTCTTAAAAGATGTCATGTTCGGTCCTATGAACTTCGGTCATGACGCCGCGACGGCTGAGCAATTAGCGAAAGAGGCATTACGGACTGTCGGACTCGATGAAGTCTTTTGGAGTCGTTCGCCGTTTGACCTGTCTGGTGGGCAAATGAGGCGTGTTGCAATTGCCGGCGTACTCGCTAGTCAACCAGACGTGTTGATCGTCGATGAGCCGACGGCAGGACTCGATCCGCAAGGACGCAAGCATATGCTGAGTCTATTTGCCCGGCTCCATGCAGAGACCGGTATGACGTTGCTCCTGATCACGCACGACATGGATCAGGTGCTTGAGTATGCCGAGCGCGTCATCGTCATGGAAAACGCTCAGGTGGCGTTTGACGGGCTACCGCTTGACCTGTTTAAAGAAGAGACATTGCTCGAGCAATTCCACCTCGATCTTCCGCACGTCTTATCGCTTGCTTGGCAAGTTGCTGATCGGCGTGGATTGCAACGACCGGACATCCGGACGGAGACCGAGTTGATCGAGTGGTTGATGACGAAAGGGGTGAGCGAATGATCGTCGGACAACATATTCCCGGTCAGTCGTACTTGCACCGGTCGTCGGCACTCGCGAAGATCATCTTTGCTTTCTGCTTCATTCCGCTCGTCTTTCTCGCGAACAACGCAGCAACGAATATTTTTTTACTTGTCTTTACGTTCTTAGCACTCATGAGTAGTCGCTTACCGCTTCGTTATGTTCTAAAAGGACTGCGACCGATTTTATTCCTGATCGTCTTTACGTTCGTCATCCAGCTATTCTTCACGCGCGAAGGGGCTGTACTCTTTGAGTTCGGCTGGCTTCGGATCTATGAAGAAGGACTGCGACTCGCGATCATCGTCTCATTGCGTTTCTTCTATCTTGTCTCGATCACGACACTCGTCACGCTGACGACCTCACCGATCGAATTGACAGATGCGATTGAGTTGTTGTTAAAGCCGTTCAAGGTCGTCCGTGTTCCAACGCATGAGATCGCGCTCATGTTATCGATCTCGCTTCGGTTCTTACCAACCTTAGCGGAGGAGACGGAGAAAATCATGAAGGCACAGCAAGCACGTGGTGTTGATTTATCGGCAGGACCAATCAAGGAACGTTTACGGGCGATCATTCCGTTATTGATTCCGTTGTTCATCTCCGCCTTTAAGCGGGCAGAGGATCTTGCGACAGCAATGGAAGCGCGGGGATACCGTGGAGGAGAGGGGCGGACACGCCTACGGGAATCCAAGTGGACGATGCGGGATACAGGTCTGATGATCCTACTCGTCCTCCTAACGATCAGTTTAGTAGGATTGCGAGGGATCGGTTAATGCGTCGTTTAAAATGTACGATTCAATATGACGGAACCGGCTACGCCGGGTATCAGGTGCAACCAAACGGATTGACGATTCAAGAAGTGATTGAAACGACGCTTGCGCGGATGCACAAACATCCCGTCAAGATCATCGGGTCGGGACGGACGGATGCGAGGGTGCATGCCTACGGGCAAGTCATTCATTTTGATACGGAACTAGCGATTCCCCCGGAGAACGTCGTCAAGGCACTGAATACGCTCTTACCAGCGGATATTCGTGTCCGGAGCTGCGAGGAGGTCGAACCGACCTTTGAAGCGCGTTACGACGTCGTAGGGAAGGAATACCGCTATTTCGTCCGCCGCGAAGAAAATGCGTTTCGTCGGAATCTATCGGTTCATATTCCGTATCCGCTCGATCTCGAGCGCATCCGTCAAGGGATGGCCCATCTCGTCGGGACGCACGACTTCAGTTCGTTCTGTGTTGCGAAGACGGAAACGGATAACCGGGTTCGGACGATTTACGAGGCAGAGTTGATGACGATCGGTGACGAACTCGTCTTTCGGTTCCAGGGCAGTGGGTTTCTCTATAATCAAATCCGGATCATGGTCGGGACATTACTTGACGTCGGACGCGGTCGTTTTGCACCAGAGGACATTAAAAAAATGTTGCTGGCAAAGGACCGGAACGTCGCAGGCGTGACGGCGCCTCCTCATGGACTCTATCTATGGGAAGTTTTCTATCCGGAGTGAAAAAAGGCAATTGACATTGGCTATTAAAAAACATACAATGTTTATTGGCATTTCATTTATTATGAAACCACAATCTTAGCCCCGTACACCTAAGATTATGATAGATTCACCTAGTGAATAAATGAAAAATCAAAAACAGAACTTTTAATTCCTTAGGAGGTATTTTACATGCGCACAACTTTCATGGCGAAAGCTACTGATGTAGAACGCAAATGGCTCCTTATCGACGCTGAAGGTAAAACACTCGGTCGCCTTGCGAGCGAAGTTTCATCACTTCTCCGTGGTAAGCACAAGCCTACGTTCACACCACACGTTGACTGTGGGGATAACGTTATCCTCATCAACGTTGAGAAAATCGTTTTAACTGGTAACAAACTCGACAAAAAAGTCTACTACCGTCACTCTGGTCATCCAGGCGGCTTAAAGCAGACTGTTGCACGCGATATGCTTGCTAACAAACCTGAGCGCATGCTTGAACTCGCGATCAAAGGGATGCTTCCAAAAGGTAGCCTCGGTCGTCAAATGTTCAACAAACTCCACGTCTACGCTGGAGCTGCACACAAGCACGAAGCACAACAACCAGAAGTTTACGAACTTCGCGGTTAATACGAATTTAGGAGGAACTACACGATGGCAGATGTACGTTACTACGGCACTGGTCGCCGGAAACACGCGGCAGCGCGCGTTTTCCTCGTTGCTGGAGACGGTAAAGTCACAGTTAACGGTCGCGATATCAGCGAATACTTCGGTTATGAGACATTGATCATGACTGCAAAAGAACCACTCGTAATCACAGAAACAGAAGGCAAGTACGATGTAATCGTAACGGTCAAAGGCGGCGGCTTCACTGGTCAAGCAGGCGCTATCCGTCACGGTATCTCACGTGCTCTTCTTCAAGCGGATCCAGAATTCCGCGGCGCACTCAAAGCGAAAGGCTTCTTGACTCGTGATGCTCGTATGAAAGAGCGTAAAAAATACGGTCTTAAAGCAGCTCGTCGTGCACCACAATTCTCGAAACGTTAATTCTTTTCGAATCCCTCTCACCCTTGTGGTGGGAGGTTTTTTTGTGCATTGAAAAATCGCTCTCCTGACGAAGTGTCAGAACAGCGATTCAAGTCAAGACGACGGAGTGGAGCGTAATCGGTGCAATATCGTCAGAAGAAGATAGAGGATGACGATCGTCAGCGGGATGCTCCAAATAAAGAGAGATTGTATGAATTGGGTAGGTGTATGTGTCGTCGCTTGACCGACATGTCCCATAAAAGAGGTTTCTTCACTCAAGACGGTTGCATTGTCCGGTAACTCCGTCTTGGTAGCTACGGTCGGTTGCAGCGTCAGATACAGGATGAAGCCAAGGTGTAAGAGACAGGTGACGCCAAGCGTCCAAATAAAGCGTTTTTTCATAGGATGCTCCTTTTGATATGAGTTAAAATCATTCTGCATTCCATAAGTATAGCGGATTTTGTTTTCGGGAACAGGAGACAAAGGGAGTGAGCATAGATGGCATTATCGATCAACTGGTTACTCGAGCGAGCGAATCGGAAGTTGAATGCTTCGGGACTGTCGCGAGAAGTCGCCAAACGGACGCAAGAGGTCATCCGGGAGATGCATGCGCAAGGGATTTATGTCGGCGTCGCACAAGGGTACCGATCCATCGCAGAACAGAATCGGTTGTACGCACAGGGACGGACACTACCGGGACCAATCGTAACGAATGCACGCGGGGGACAATCGAATCATAACCGCGGCATTGCCGTCGACCTCTTTCAATATTCCAAAGACGGTACACAAGCGCTGTTTCGAAACGACCAAAGCTTTCAAAAGATTGTTGCTGCGATGAAACGACGTGGCTTTTCTTGGGGTGGGGACTGGACGAGCTTTAAGGACTATCCACACTTTGAATTACTAGGAGTGTCTGAAGAAACGCCGAATCGCTCTCGTGATATCGTTCCGTATCCAGGTCGTCCGTTGTATCAAGGTGCAGCCAATATGAATCCGCGGGATATCGAACGGATCCAACGTGCAGTCAAAGCAACCGTGACTCGGCGCTTTGATGCAGAGACGGCTCAGAAGGTGCGTGCCTATCAAACACGTCAAGGACTTGATGTCGATGGTGTCGTGGGTCCTCGTACATGGAACCGAATGTTCTAAAACGAGTGAATGATCGAGAGAAATGATGAAAACCGACACTGGACATGGAAAAGTCATCCTTTCCGGTGTCGAAATGTGCAAGCGCTCTCTTATTTTTGTTATACTAATAAGGATTAAATCGAACGTTTTCAGGGGGAAGGCACTATGTTGAATGAACAAGAAATTCGCGAGGTAGTCGGAACGCTCGTCGATCCGACGATTGACCGCCCGCTTGCAGATACGAACGGCATTCGTGACGTCCGGATTAAAGGTGATTATGTCAGTCTGAAAATTGCTTTAGCTCAATCTGGTTCTGGGGAGCAACTCGTGCTCCAACAGCAAATCGTCAAGGAACTAAAAGAAAAAGGATTCAAGACGGTGGGACTTCGTTTTGAAGCACTTGGTGATCACGGGATTCAAGCAGCTACGACACCGTCGATCCTCAAACCAGAATCTGGTACGACGTTCATCGCGATCGCTTCTGGTAAAGGGGGCGTCGGGAAATCAACGGTTTCCGTTAACTTAGCAGTCGCCCTCGCGCGAGCAGGGAAGAAAGTCGGGTTGATTGATGCCGATATCTACGGCTTTAGTGTTCCAGACATGATGGGAATCGAAACACGTCCGACTGTCGTCAACGACCGAATCGTTCCACCAGAACGCTTTGGCGTTAAGGTGATCTCAATGGGCTTCTTCGTCGAAGATAATGCACCAGTCATCTGGCGGGGACCAATGCTTGGGAAGATGCTCAACAACTTCTTCGCAGACGTCGAATGGGGCGATCTCGATTACTTGTTGCTTGATCTTCCGCCGGGGACAGGGGATGTCGCGCTCGACATTCATTCGATGCTCCCAAGTTGTCAGGAAGTCATCGTCACGACACCTCACGCAACAGCCGCTTTCGTTGCAGCACGAGCAGGAGCAATGGCGATCAAGACGAACCATCGTCTCCTCGGAATCGTCGAGAACATGGCGTACTTTGAAAGCAAAGTGACAGGCGAAAAAGAATATGTCTTCGGTAGTGGTGGCGGAGAGAGGTTGTCAGAAGCGTTAAAAACCGATATTCTAGCTAAGATTCCACTTGGACAACCATATGCGAACGATGCGGACTTCGCCCCATCGATCTATCGCGATGAACATCCATTTGAGACGTACTATAATGAACTCGCCACGCGTGTCATCGAAAAAGTAGAGGGATAAGAATGAAGATTAAAGGATTTTTGAAGCTGTTTTGGATGACGCTCCTAATCGGAACGCTCGCCGGCTTCGTGTTTAACTTGGTAGCGGAACCTGGATATATCCGAAATCAATCGATTAGCGGATATGTGACGGCTTTCTCCTACAGTAGTACGTGGACAGCCATCAGTTTGATGGGATTCTTCTCGTACTTGATCTTACATCGCGTCGGACTCGATTTATTCCGCGGCGCAAAGCTTTGGAATCGTGTCCAGGTCGTCTTGATCGCATTTGCACTATTTGATGGTGTCTACCTACGCGGATTAGCATATGGCTTTGATAAGACGAGCCTTTATATTGGTGAAATGGTCGTCTTGCTGTTAATAGCGTTCTTAGTCGCGCGGACGAAAGCACGGGAAACGAACTTTACAGCGTTCATTCCGACATTGTTCCTCATGACAGTCATCACGTTGATCGAATGGGTACCTGCTTTGCAGGCAACACAAGATAAGCGGATGTTATGGGCGGCGCTTGCGACACTTTTAATCTGTAATGCGTATCAGATTCTAATGCTGCATCGCTTGCAAGAAAAGCCCGCTTCTCAAGGACAATCTCAAAAACAGGCGTAACGAAAAAGACCCGCGAACGGGTAGTGTTTTACCGGTTCAAGCGGGTCTATCTTTTTTCTAAAGTTTTTTTAGAAAAACAGTTGACGAAAAAAACAAGAGTTGATATATTAATACATGTCGCTGAGGCACACGCCAAACGCGAGCGTCACAGACGAAAAAAACTTCAAAAAAGTAATTGACATTACATATTACTTTACTGTAAGATTTAAAAGTCGTCAAATGACATATTGGACTTTGAAAACTGAACGATGAGGCAAAAATCGTATTCTACGGAATACAAAAAACGAATGAAGCGCAAGCTTCGTCAATCGTGACTTCGGTCACAACAACGAGCAAGTCAAA
>NZ_LMPR01000008.1:0-318911 GCF_001423925.1 Exiguobacterium sp. Leaf187
AAAAGAATGACGCGTCTTTTCACGCCCTTTCCTCAGGCGAGACACAAGCCAGTTTTCCTGCTTTATTCAAGCAGGAAAGCGGGTCTTATTTGTCTCTGTCAGCGCAAAGATGCGCTTTTCCCTGTAGGAGTTGCGTGAAACGCGTCATTCTTTTTGTTACAAGATAGGGGTGGCAGATCATCATTCTGCCACCCCTATCTTTGTAGAGACTGACTGTTGAGTCAGCCCCTTTCCTATTTACTGACTCGTCATCAATTTCCCCAAATTGATGTTACGTATTCCGGATGATCGATGAACGGATTCCGGTTTTTTTGCCACTTCTCGAAGATGACATCGTTGCGACGTTTCTCGAAGCTATCAACTGGGTCAAGCTTATTCCATGCTTTCAGCGTCGACAATTTGCCGTGTAACGGGTTCGTACCATTATTGACGTTTTCTGAAGCTTCGAGATCGATTTCTCCGCCACCTTCATAACGAACCGCCATGTAGAAGATCATCCGTGCGATGTCACCTTTGACGCGGTTTGGTGGTTCCCATGAATCGCCATCACGGTAGCAATCGCAACCACTGTATTTCGTACCGCCATTGTCGAAGTCAAGATTCCCACGTGCACTGTTGACGACGACGTCTTCCGGACGCAAGTGATGCAAGTCTGTTCCAGGACCGTTCGTCGTACCAAAGTCACCGTGCGACTTTGCCCAGACATGTTCACGATTCCATTGACCGACATTCCCACCGTTGTTACTTTTCGCAATCGATTTCCCCGTGTATAACTCGATGACGTTATTCGCATTATTTGGATCTTGATCCGTTTCTTTCAGTGCTGTCCATACCGTGTCGTATGACACTTGTGTATGGTTGTCGATGATATCGTGCAGCGATGCCTTCAACGCTGCCCCTGTCTTCCCCGCTGCTGGTAGATAGTACGCATCGATCGTCGATTGTGACGTGACCATCTGCGGACCTGCTGAAACTTGTTTTGGATCAACTGTTTTTGCTGTGACCGGTGTAAAGACGATTGACCCGAGTGCAAGTGTTGCGGCAAGCGCACCTGTGACCTTTGACTTCCAGTTCATGTGTGTTCCCCCTTAAATGGTATGTATGAGAGCTGGTGTTACACGCTCATTTTCACACCGAATCCATTCCTGGTGGAAGATGGACGATAGACCTGCTTTTTTAAAGGTGAGTCGTCGTTCAGAATATTCATCGAAAGGCAACGGTTAGATGGTCCTGATTTTTTTCATTCATGACGTCAATCTCATCAAAATAATTCTTCAGAAGAAATATTCTAGGGTCAAAAGTCACGAACAAAAGAGACTTACAAATAAGAATCCGGGACGATATTCCTCCTGTCTGAAGCTTCCCTATAATAAATAATGCAAGCGCTTTCACAAATCATAAGGAGGTCTTTACGTGAAACAAAAAAGATGGATTTTAGCAACCGTCGCATCCGCTGCTTTTTTAGCGCCACTTGCGCAACCGATTGCAGTCGGCGCAACGGCAGACAACGGAACGATGATGCAGTATTTCGAATGGTATGTGCCAAATGACGGTAACCATTGGAACCGTCTCGGGAGTGACGCAACAAAGCTTGATCAGCTCGGAATCACATCGGTCTGGATTCCCCCTGCTTACAAAGGTACCTCGCAAAATGATGTCGGATACGGCGCCTACGATCTATACGATTTAGGTGAGTTCAATCAAAAAGGAACGGTCCGTACGAAATACGGCACAAAGGCGCAATTAAAAACGGCGATCGGACAATTGCATACCGCTGGAATCGATGTCTATGGTGATGTCGTCATGAACCATAAAGGTGGCGCCGATTTCACGGAAGCCGTCACGGCAGTCGAAGTCAACCCGGGTAACCGTAATCAAGAAGTCTCTGGCGATTATCAAATCCAGGCATGGACGGGTTTCAATTTTGCAGCACGAAATAACCTCTACTCGAACTTCAAGTGGAAATGGTACCACTTCGACGGCACGGACTGGGATCAATCACGTTCTAAGAGTGCCATCTACAAGTTCCGCGGTACCGGTAAAGCGTGGGATACGGATGTCTCAACTGAAAATGGCAACTACGATTACTTGATGTATGCGGATCTCGACTTCGATCATCCAGAAGTCCAGCAAGAAATGAAGAACTGGGGTAAATGGTACGTCAACGAACTTGGTCTTGATGGGTTCCGTCTCGATGCCGTCAAGCATATCAAACACGGTTACTTAGCGGACTGGCTCGCGAATGTTCGTCAGACGACGGGCAAACCATTGTTTACAGTCGCAGAGTACTGGCAGAACGATCTCGGCACGTTGCAAAACTACTTAAGCCGGACGAATTATCAACAATCCGTCTTTGATGCGCCGCTTCATTATAAGTTCGAACAGGCAAGTAAAGGCGGCGGGTATTACGACATGCGGACGATCTTTGATGGTACTCTCGTCAAGAGCAATCCAGTCCAAGCCGTCACACTCGTAGAGAACCATGATTCGCAGCCTGGACAATCGCTTGAATCAACGGTTCAGTCATGGTTCAAACCGCTTGCTTACGCGATGATCCTGACACGTGAACAAGGGTATCCGTCGGTCTTCTATGGTGACTACTATGGTACAAAGGGTACGTCGAATCGCGAAATTCCAGCACTCGCTTCGAAGATTGATCCGTTACTCAAAGCACGGAAGGACTTCGCGTTCGGGAAACAAAATGATTACCTTGATAACCAAGACATCATCGGTTGGACACGTGAAGGTGTCTCAGACCGGGCAAAATCAGGTCTTGCGACAATCCTTTCGGATGGTCCTGGCGGTAGCAAGTGGATGTACGTCGGGCTTCAGAACAAAGGAGAAGTCTGGACAGACATCACTGGAAACAACACAGCATCGGTCACGATCAACCAAGATGGTTACGGTCAATTCTTTGTTAACGGTGGTTCGGTCTCCGTCTATCGTCAACAATAAGCAATCAAAAAAGACTCTTCCGTATGTGGGAGAGTCTTTTTTTCTTCATTCTGCTAAACCGACACTCGATTTGATATGATCTTCTGTCTCGATTGCCTGTAAGAGGAAATGCGCCACATCTGCGCGATTGATCTGTTTCGCATCTTCCGGTACACCTGTATCTGCTTGACGATAAAGCCCCGTCAACGGACCGTTCAGTAAACGGAGTGGTCGGGCCACCGTATAGTTCAAATCCGCTTGTTGCAAAAGCGCGATCGCTTGGCGGTGATCCTTCAGTGGATTTTTCAGAATCCGCTGAGCGAGCATCCCTTGTACACCCGGTAATTCATCATCAACACCGGCAGACGCAACATAACCGATCCGGTCTACCCCCTGTTTTTTCATCGCTGTCACGATCCGGACGAGACTCCGTTCTAAAAAGCCGCTGTATGCAAGACTCTCTGTGCCAAGAGCCGTCAGGACAGCCTCTTGCCCGGCAACAGCAGCCGTCACCGCTTCTTGATCGAGCACGTCGCCTTTAACTACGTGTAACCGTTCGTCACGTAGTGTCAGTTTTTGCGGACTGCGGACGAATGCTGTGACCTCATGCCCGTGATCAATCGCTTGCTTGACCAGTTCTTGCCCCGTTTGACCCGTCGCTCCAAAAATAATCAATTTCATACAAAACACCCTTTCTCTTTCAAGAACCACTGATTCCATCATACCCTTACCACTTGAAAATGAATCGTCTCACCTTGTCTTTATTTTCAGAAAATTGTTTTTATTTGTTAAGCGTGTATGCTAAAATCTTCCTAAGTACATATGGATATTTTTTCCTTAAAAACAGGAAGGAGGATCGCTTGTGTTACGGCAACGCTTTATCATGTCGCTAGGTGTCATTCTGATTGGTCTGTTCTTGTTTCAAACCGTCACGACGTACGTCTATACGCATTACATCATGCCAGATCCTTTTAAAAAGCCTTCGATTGCAGAAACTGAAGCGAACGGCGAAATTAGTTTTAAAAACGGTCACTCACCTACTAACACAAAAGGCAAAATGCCTTTTGAACCGATTGATCCACGACCTGGTCCAAAAAAGCTCTGGAAATCCCTTAAAGCGGATGCCTCTGACTCCCCCTTTTCTTATCTACAATATGTCATTTTAATCAGTTTGTTTAGTTTCATGGTCTGGAAACTCGTTCAGTCGCGTCGCGTGAAAAAACGGCGCAGGTCTAACGGAGAAGTAACGGATGACGTTCCATTCGCTCAATCAATCTTTCGTCCTGTTTCTTTAAGAAAATCGCCTTATCTGTATGCATCGTATTCGTCTTCACGTGTTCGTGATCTCGTCATCCGCTTTGAGCAACAGTTACCGCGCAGTCAGCAACGTCGTCCGAACGAAACGCTTGAAGACTGGTTACGTCGGATTGAAGTCGCTGTCGATTTTCAGTTATATCGGGATATCCGCTACGGTGACATGTCGGAAACAATCGTCACGGACGATGAGATTCTACGCTTCGAACAACAACTAGCACGCTACTCAACCATTTAACCTTGGAGGGATTTCCTATGAAACTACAACAATTAAAAGACCAACTCAATTCGATCTATCTCGGTAAACCGGACGTCATCGATCTCTGTCTGACGGCACTCATCGCTGAAGGACACATTCTCCTTGAAGACGTACCGGGAACAGGGAAAACGATGCTCGCCAAAGCGCTCGCTCAGAGCTTCGAGAGTGCCTTTTCGCGGATTCAGTTCACGGCGGATCTTCTCCCGTCAGACGTCATCGGTTCAGACTTCTTCAATTTAAAGACACAGGAGTTCGAGAATAAACGCGGTCCACTGTTCGCGAACGTCGTCTTGATCGATGAGATTAACCGTGCCGTTCCGCGGACACAATCGGCATTACTTGAAGCGATGGAAGAGCGTCAGGTCTCGATTGGTGGAACGACCTATCAGATGCCAGCCCCATTCTTCGTCATCGCGACGCAAAACCCGATTGAATCGGCAGGAACGTTCCCACTACCGGACGCCCAACTCGACCGGTTTATGGTCGCGATCGAAGTCGGTTATCCGGATTTTGAGAACGAACGGCGCTTATTGTCTGAAATTCTGACGAACGTCCGTCGGTCAGCTGTCGGCATCGCGTCAGGCGGCGACTTGATTTCCTGGCAGGAAGAGGCACGCCGCGTCCATGCATCGCAAGACGTGCTTGATTATCTATTACACATCGTTCAAGCGACACGAAACCATGAACTCATTGAAGTCGGTGTCAGTCCGCGTGGAGCGATTGCATTACTTCGCGCCTCGCAAAGCTACGCGTTCTTGAATCAACGCGACTTCATCATCCCGGAAGATATCAAATATCTTGCAAAACACGTCCTATCCCATCGCCTGACACTGACACTCGAAGGTGGAATCAAGACGACGAAAGCGGCTGTTTTGACGCATATTCTGGACGACGTGCCGGTTCCGGTCGAGATGGGGTGACGAATCATGCAGATTGAACGTTCCGTCCCGTTTTGGCTTGAACGCCGACTTTTTCCACTGTACGTCACGATGACGTTCATCTTCCTCTTCATTCCGCGTCTTTCCGTCCTCGGATTTCTGTTCGCAGCTTTGGCGACGATTCATTTCGTCGTCGGGCGAACAGAAAAGCAGTTACGACGGGATGTCGCAATCGAATGGAAACATTATGAATCATTGATGTTCAACCAGGAGAAGACGTCGCTCCATTTGCAAGTCTTCGGCGTCGAATCCTTGAGTCAGCTTGGGCTCGAAGCGACACTTCGTTTGCACACGGATGGCGGAGTCATCTTCCCGGAGATGGATCCACTACACCCGGCGACGTTTCACGCAGTGATTGACTCTGAAGACGCAGTGACGATCCCGATTCAGACGGTTCGCCGCGGACCAGCCGAGTTCGATGAGATCATCTTAACGATTCGCCTGCCTTGGAAGATGGGCGTTTATCTCTTTACGTTCGATACATATCCGTCGTTTACAGTCTTACCGTCCTTGACGGCGCAAGCGACGCCGCTTCTTTTACAGCGTTTACGGATCGGTGATCGACCGGACCGTTACTCACCGCTCAAGAACAAACTGGTTCAACTCGGTGCAAAACCCTATACGGCGGAACCGTCAAAAGAGATCGATTGGTATGCGACGGCGAAGACCGGTCGCTTGCAGGCAAAAGTATTCGAAACGAGCAATCAAGATACGTTTACGATTGCCTTGAACTTATCTGCCCCGAGCGGTTACGGACTCCACCAACAATTTGAGACGTTCATCGAACAAGCGGCATTCCTGATCAGTGAATTAATCAAGGAGGGCTGTAAGATTGAACTGTTCTTGAATCGACTCGACGGAGCAAACCGGATGACACATCTCTCGTTACAAGAAGGACAACCGCAATTAAAACATGTCCTGATGACCCTTTCGACGGTCTCGACGCGTGATTCGTTCATCGCGACACAACAGTTCGAACGCTACGTACTGCGCCGGAAACATATAAACAGTCAGTTGATCCAAATTGGCAATGACCGGATCCTCGCCATCGGCTGAGGATCCAAAGAAAGGAGTTTTTCGCCTCATGGTGTTTATCGCCCGAAAATCAATTCAGCTTATCGTGGCATTTTTTGTCTTGATTACGATCAGCGCCCTTCCGGCGCTTGTCGCGCAAATGAAATTCAACCCAGCAAGCTACTGGGAAGGTCTGAAGCAACAATTTGCTCAATTAACGAAACTTGATGAGATCACTTATTTTAACGTGACTGCTCAAAAAGAAGTTCTACTACTCCCTTCTTTACAGCCCTATATTCAAGAGACGTTAATCATCTTTACGACAGCTATGTTAGTCTCCGTTGTGTGTGCGATTCTTTACGCCTATCTGTTTTATCGAAGTGGCAGACGAACACGGACACTATTGAAACAGACGACACGCACGCTTGAAATGGTTCCAGACTTGTTTTGGATCATTCTTTCACAATTCCTTGTCATTTATTTATTTAAAATGACAGGTTATAGCAACATCGAGATTGCAGGTACATACGCTGACTCTATTCGTTTCTTACCGATTGCCACCTTAACGCTGACCACATTATTTTTCTTTATTAAATGGCTGACGACACAAGTACTCGAACAAGAATCTGCACCATTCCTCGAACTCGCACGCGCAAAAGGCATTCGTCCGACCGCCCTTTTCTGGAAACATTTACTGCCAACGATGATCTATCGGTTTTATCTATTTTTCCGAGCCAATATCATTACGATACTATCGAGTTTGTTAATCATTGAGTACACTTTCCAGGTCCAAGGTCTGTTTCGCTTCGCCCTTTACTTTGGACAAATGCCAATTTTGATGGTCATCTTGTTCTTAATCTACCTACCCATCTTCATCATTGATTTACTGGCTGAATGGTTGATTCCAAACGCCTGGAAAGGTGGGATTTGATGCGCCGTACCTTGATGAAAGACCCAGTTTTCTGGCTCTGCCTCATTCTACTTACCGGTCTACTATTGCTAAGCTTTGGTAATACGATTTTCCGCGATGGTCAAGTCGATCAGATTTCGAACCGGTATGCTGAAGATGGTACGTTCCTTGCGACGTCACCACTAAAACCGTCAAGTGATCAATGGCTAGGTACGGATCGGTCCGGTAATGACCTTTTCCAAATGATGATTGAAGGTTTTAAATGGACGATTGGTATATGTACGATTGTTGCGATTAGTCGAATGACTCTCTCATTAGTCGTTGCGATTCCGTTAGCTTTTCGAAATGCTCGTGTTAATCGATACTTAAAACTTATCCTTGATGGTTTTTTAGTTTTACCACTTTCTCTCGTTTCTTTACTGCTTTTATTTTCATCTCTTGTCTTCATGGATTCGACTGTAGTTCCACCATTGTTCGATCGCGTCTCGTTTGAGTTGATCGTCCTGATTCTCCTTGGTATACCCTCTTTGTCGCTTTATCTAATTGCTGAGACTCGTCAATTGCTCAATCAAGAATTCATGATCGTCGCCCAGACACTCGGTGGTAGTCCGTGGTATCGGTTTAGACGTCATATCTGGCCACACCTTGTTCCGACATTGACGATTGTCTTCATGCAACAATTCATTCAAACGTTGATGTTGCTGATCCATTTATCACTCTTAGGTATTTTCTTCGCCGGAACAGTCAATTTATATGAGGGTGTCATGCCAACGATCTTTGAGTGGTCTTCAATGTTCGGTTATTACTACAATCAGTTTTCAGCGACGTCGTGGCTCAATCATATGTTCCTCGTTCCACTGATTGGACTAGCATTGATTGTCTTTTTCAGCAATCTGTTCATGAGTCGACTCGAACGGGCTTTCCGCTTCCGCCAGCAACTAAAACCAATCAAGCTATCGGCATCTCGTGCTCAAGACGAAGCCGCTGCGACGTCGATGGTCGATCCCTTTACACTCGTTGCCCGGAACTCCCGTCACGATTCTGATTGACAATCCATTTTTTTCTTCTTACACTAGAAAAAAACATGAAATGAGGGCGTCCAATGTAAGTCATTCTGAATTCTCACTCCTAACTAAATACGTACGATATGGAGGTCATTCAGAATGAACCGGTTTACGCTTTTATTGGTCAGTCAATGGATTGCGAATGCGGGAGATGCGCTCTATATCGTCTCCCTGATCGCGATGATCTATCAAACGACAGGGCAAGCGAGTCTCGCTGCCCTGTTTCCTGTTCTCGTCACAGCAGGCATGACAGGAAGCGGCTTCTTATTCGCCCAAGTCGCTCAACGTGTTCCCCATGCCTCCTTGTTGTTCGGCAGTCAACTCCTCAAGACGATTCTATTAGGCGTCATCTGGGGATTTGATTTACCACTGCCACTTATCCTCGCACTCGTTGGATGTATCGCTTTCTTCGACGGATTTGCTCGTCCGATCGAAAGTGCCTTCATCCCTCGACTGTGTCAGGATGTTCAGAAAGCTAATAGTCTCGTACAAGGTTCGAATCAAGTGATTCAGCTCATCATGTGGCCGCTCGGCGCCATTCTGGTCAGCTGGTTATCGCCTCTTTCCGTCTTGTCCGTCTCGGCTAGTCTGTTTTTAGGTGCCAGTCTCATCAGCTATCTGTTCTATCGAAGCGTCCGCTCTCTACCCGACCCTTCGATGGAAGGGGAAGACGTCTCCTTCCGGTCGAGTATTCACTACACGCGATCGCATCCTTTCGCGAAAGCCAACACGTATCTCGTCGGAATCGATGCGTTCGTCAGTACGGCTTGGATTTCTGCTCTGTTCCTCGTCTACATCGATACACATTTCCAGCTATCGGAACGCTGGTGGGGCATTCTAAATGCCTTCTATCTGCTGAGCATGATTGCCGGTAGTTACATGATGTTACGTCGTCGTGGAACGCGTTCGTTACTTTATCGTAGTATCGGCTTTTCGATTGTTGCGACCTTCTTGTTTGCTTTCGCTCCAATCGTCACACTTGCCGTGATCGCTTGTCTGATCCAAGGGTTTGCAAGTCAAGTCCGAGCGATTGAGCTGAATACGTTGTTGCAAACGACGACACCACTCGAACGGTTACCGTATGTCTATAGCGTACAACAAACCGTTTATGCACTCTGTTTCTGCCTCGGCAGTCTATTGTTCGGATGGCTTGCCGATGTGTTTGCGATCGAGCTTGTCTATGCGCTCGCAGGAGCCCTCTCCTTGTTGATGTGGCA
Organism: Exiguobacterium sp. Leaf187; assembly: GCF_001423925.1. Lineage (NCBI taxonomy): Bacteria > Bacillati > Bacillota > Bacilli > Caryophanales > Exiguobacterium > Exiguobacterium sp. Leaf187. Next base: position 9,651 of record NZ_LMPR01000008.1, read on the forward strand.
ACCGGCTCGCCAGGTATGGGCAAGTTCCTCTCAGGAGCAACGACACGTGTCGTAATAAATGACAGTCAAAAGGACAAAGGTCAATGCACCTTTGTCCTTTTTTTGATTCAGTTCTGACGCGTTCGCGTCACACTATACAACAGAAGCAACATAAGTGAGACGAGACTAAGCGCGGCATAGGTCATCTGAAGCGAAAAGACACGTTCGACGAAGACGAATAGGGTACCGGTTCCAAGCACAGTTAAACGTTCAATGACCGAGATCAGAGACGTAAATGTTGCGCGTCCATTTGACGGTGCAACATCTTGGATGACAGTGGTCACATAAGGCTCAGCCCAGCCATAGCACAAGTACAGCGTCCCGAGTAAACCGATACTGACGAGCGGAGAGGCAACCGACAATCCGGCAAGACACACGATATAGATCATCGCCCATCCGACGGGCGATCGGAACCGAGATAAGGACGCACCAATCGCCTGCATGATTTGGAATAACACGAAGACGAATCCGAAATGGACCATCGGTATCGTTTGATCCCGTAGATAGAGTTGCCAAAACTCATCAACGAAATCAATCGTCGCCCCGTATAACAAGACAAGACAAAGAATTCGGACGTAGACGCGTCGAAACGAAAAACCGTTTAGCAATGTCTTTAACGAACTCGTCTCTCCGTCTTGTTCTCGCGATGCTTCCTTTAAGAAAAACGTCAGGAGTACTGTTCCGAGCAAAACCCACCAAGACACGTGATAGTGCCAGATCAAGTCTACCGATCGCACGGCGTAACTCCCGACGAGTGCCGCAAGTCCAGACGTCAACAAACCACCGATTGAAATCACTCGCCAGATCGTCTCGAATCGCTCTTCTCTCCTATGCATTCGCAATGTTTCATAGACTTGGGCTTCAAGCGCTCCACTAAGTGCTGCGCCACCGATGCCAGCAAGGGCCATCGCCAAGAGGAAAGCAGGTAATGAGTAGGCTTCAAGCAACACCGTAAACGATAACCACTCACATACGAAACCAGCCAGAATGAACGGCTTTCTACCCCACCGGTCGGATAACAAACCGAACGGGATCTCACCAATCAACATGACCCAAGCAAAGACGATTTCTGCGATGACGACGTCGGCAATGCTCATCCCCCGGTCTTCCCAGTAAAAGCGTTCAATCACATAAGCTGGAATGAACGAACTACTGGCTTCGATCAGGATCCAAAGAATGAGTGATCGTCGGACTTAACATGGCCATCTGCTTCGCCGCATCTCCTCACTTCCTTTCTGTTTGATAGTAGTTAATTCCCGTTTTGCAGATGAAACCAACAAAAAACGTTCTTTGATTTTTCAATCAAAGAACGTTTTTGACATTAACAATCCTCCACCGGTTCCGTGACCGGTACGACGGACTGGACGATCGGTAGTTCGACGATGAACGCGGACCCGACACCTTCCGTTGATTCGACATGAATCATTCCTTCGTGCGAACGAACGATTTCCTGACAAATCGCAAGACCGAGACCCGTACCGCCGATTTTTCGACTATCCGAATTATCGACTCGGTAAAACTTACTGAACAGTTGTGGTAGCGCGTGACGTGGAATACCAATCCCTTCGTCTTCGATCTTCAACTGAACCCGGTCTTCGACTTGACGCATCGTAATCGTGATCTGACCACCATCTGGTGAATACTTGATCGCGTTGTTGATCAGGTTCGTGAACAGCTGGCGCATTTTTTGTTCATCGGCATGAATCCGACCCGTCGTCGTTTCTTCAAAATCAAGGACAAGCTCGTGATCTTTTGCCGAAGCGGTATGGAACTCGACCGTTTCCTGAATGACTTTCGTCAGATCAAGCGGTTTAAAGTCATACTGTTGCTGACTCGATTCCATGCGCTGGACATCGAGGAAGTCGTTGACGAGATTCGTCAACCGTTCGGTTTCCGCATGAATCGTTTCGAGATACCGTTGACGTTTTGATTCCTGGACGTCGCGCGCGAGCATCAATTCCGTATAGCCGTAAATCGAGGCAAGCGGTGTCCGCAACTCATGCGATACGGTCGAGACGAATTCCGATTTCATCCGGTCGATCGCCGTCTCTGCCGTCACGTCACGTAAGACGAGCATCGTACCGCGGAAACAACCACCGTAATGAATTTCCTCTGCATACAGCGTGACGAATCGCTCTTCCTTGTTTAAGGACAACGCCAAGCTCTCCGTCGGAATTTCCTGACTGCAGACATGATCCATGTAGGTTAAGAACGCCTCATGTTGATCGACCTGCACTGCCAACTCTTCGATTTTGACGTCGAGCGTCATCAATCCTTCTTCCGCCACTTGATCGTGCGCCGGATGATGGAATAAAGCGAGCAATGGTTTATTGGCAAAAATCGTCTCTCCTTCGATATAGATGACCGCTTCCCGAATCGAATGGAGAAGTTTGGACGTCTTTTCCCGTTCTCGTTCGACTTCTTCAAAGACACGCATCCGGAGCAAGGAGAGTGCCAATTGACGGGAGAACGACCAGATTTCGTTCGTCTGGTCTTCCGTAAAGGCATCCCGGTAACGAACGAGGTAAATGCTTGCAATCATCGTGTTCGTCGCTGGATCCATCACCGGTACGACGATTTCGTACATCGTGTACGGATATGGGAGCGGATGATGACTCGCGACTTGTTTCGTCGAGCGAACAGCACGTTTGTTTAGACGTGTGCGTTCGAGTAATGACGTCGAAGCATGTAATAACTGGTGCTCCTGAGCTGCCGTCATCCCGTACGAGACGAGATTCGTATAGCGGTCCTGCTCTAAGAAGACGATCGCTCCGAGCTCCGCATCGGTGATCGTGATCAATTTTTCGATGATCGCCGGATACGCCGTCAACGTTTCGCGAGACGCGAGTGTCTCGGTCAACTCATTGCGATAACGCAAATGCGTCTCGTTACGTAACGTGATGTCGAGTGCTTCTTCGAGTTCTTCCTGTTGCGATTGAAGTTCTTCTTGCTGGGCAATTAATTCTTCCTGTTGACTTTGTAGTTCGTCGTTACTTGCGACGAGTTGATGTTTTTGCCCGGAAATGGCGGCTGCCATCTGGTTGAACGTCGTCGTCAACTCACCAATCTCATCTTGACGATTCGTGATGACGATCGGTGTCGCATCCTCACCTTTAGCGAGTCGTCCACTTTCCCGGTTCAACTGACGCAACTGACGCGTCAAGCGGCGGACGAATGGTCGGACGAAAACGAGAGTAATCAATAAGAGGATTACGATATTGACTGCTCCGAGAATTTGCGACGAGTTGACTTGTTTACCAAGCTGCTCTTGCGCGGCCATCTCTTGATCGTTTAAGGAATTACGATATTTTGTGAAGACCGTCTCCATATCAACGATACTTGAACTCATATCAGCCGCACTCTTTGTCTTGATGTTAAACTTCCGCTGTGGATCGAGTGGTTTTGATTTCGTGACCTTTCCAAGCGTCGGCATCTTCAAGAACGGTTCCGTCACTTTGCCGTCTTTTTTCGCCGCGACGTAATTGACGAGGCTCGGCATGACGCGTTGGGTATACGCTGTATAGAGTTCCCGTGCGTCCGTTGCATACTGCCGTTCTTCTTTGAAGCGTGCATTGCGCTCGAACCATGTCGTTTGTTGATTGATGTCATTTTTCTTTGCTTCGATTTCTTTTAACATCTCTTCGTCACCAAGCAAGACGAAGCCACGCATCTCGTACTGCATGCTTTGCCATGATTCGTACAAATCCGTCGCCCGTGTCCGATGTTCGTTTAACATCTTTAACTCTTGGCGTGATTCATCCACCTGTTGTTTCGTATATAGGTAGACACCACCTGTCGTTAGCAGCAGTGTCAGAAAAATCACATAAAACGCAGACATGATTTGCCGTCCAATCGTTCGATTCAGCCATGTTTTCATTAAAGGAATTCAACTCCTTTCCCTTTATCTTTCTCCAGCAATAAAGGTATTCCCGTCCATTCATTGTAAACTTTTTTCAACCGATACACAGCATTCTGCTCAAAAAGATTTCAATTTCATACAACTTTAATCTAAATCGTTGTATATGACAATTAGATGTCACGATTCAACCGTTTTCAACAAAAAAAGAGCCCCTCAGGACCCTTTTTAATGATGATGGTGATGGCTATGGCTATGGCTCCGGACCGGCTGTTCGTCCGCTAAATGATCCGCATCCAAAATACCGAGCCGTAAGTACTGAGCGACGACTTGTTTTTTCGTCGTTTCGGAAATTTGATCCGTTCCTTGGACGAGTCTTAAGATGCCAGTCGCAATCCGAAACGGTTCGAGATTCGTCTTTTCCACTGGAAAACTTGTCAACGTTTCTAAGTAAGCGACGTAATTCTGTGCATCCGATTCATCCGGACTGACGAGACGCGCCGCATGCTCGCGCAGTTGTTGCGTCAATGAATTCGTTGAGATTCCCTTTGAGGCTGCAGAGATGACTCCAAACAGAATGAAACCGATGATGAGAACAAAAAATCCGACCATGAAAATCGGCATGCCCGAGAAGAAGCCGTCGCCTCCCAATTCGCTTTCCATGAATGCTACTGTGAACATAGTGAACCCTCCAAATGAATAGAATGATGACGATCACTTATCCTACGTCATCCTCTTCAAGAAAGTTTCACCTAGTTAGGTAGTTTTTGTAAGTCAGCTTGGAACCAGTCTTCAACGAAGAAGCGTTCCGTCTCCGTCTCGATTTGATATGAATACAACACTTCGAAGTCGCCTTCCGTCAGCATCGGTAATGTCAATTCGCGTACGAGTTGGCGTAACTCTTCCGTCAGCTCAGCTTCGTAGCGGATGAATCCATCTTCCCGGTGCTCGACTTCCGTCAAGTACGGAAGTAGGATGTGTTTTCCGAATGATTGTGGATCATCGATCACTTCCGCAGTCACACCAAACAGTTCTTCTGCTTCTTCGACCAGTCCTTCTGCCGACTGTACCTCGATATGATCCGGAAACCAGACCGTCAAGCGGCGCCCTTCCTGTAACAGTCGTTCAAAGACAGGACGAAACGTTTGATTTTGAATCAGTTCGTATTGCATCAGTCTTCCCCTTTCGTGAATTCGAATTTTAATTGATCACGTTCGAGATAGAGCATCGCCTTAAACTGGCGCGCTTTCTTTTTCATCTCGAGTGGCTTTGTTTTTTGACCCGCTAGTACTTTTTTGACTTCCGTTTGCGTCAGTCGGGCACCAAGGATCGTTTTCGGTAACGTAAAGCCACAGTTGTTCTTTTGATAGCCACTGCAGCCATAGAACTTCCCACGATCAAGCACTGCTGATTGACACAGCGGGCACGGACCGACCGGACGATTCGTTGCACCCCGCGGGGACTTGCTTTTGACTTGTGTCGGATCAACGGCGAGTTGTTCAATTCGTTGTTTGGCATCGACGACGAGATGCTCCGACAATTTTTTCGCCTGTTCAATGAACTGGGCAGCAGATGCCTCCCCTTTACCGATTTGCTCGAGACGGCTCTCCCACTTCGCTGTCATCTCTGGCGAAGCAAGAATACTCCCCGTCACGGCATCAATCAAGATCCGACCTTTTGGCGTCGGATGAATCTCTTTTTTGACGAGTTTGATGTATTCCCGTCGTTTTAGTCCATCGATGATCCCGGCACGAGTTGCTTCCGTCCCGAGTCCCTCGACTTCCTTCATGATCGCTTGCAGATCGTCTTCAAGCAACTTACCAGCTGTTTTCATACCGAGGATGAGCGTCCCTTCCGTATAGCGTTTCGGCGGCTCCGTTTGTTTCTCGAGCAGTCGACAGCCTTTGATCGGCATCTCTTGTCCTTGTTCGACGGCTGGCAATTCGACTTCTTTTGACTCGATTTGTAAGACCTGTTTAAAGCCCGGATCAATCGTCCGACTGCCGCGTGTTAAAAAACGGTCCATCTCACGCATCGTCACGATTTCCGTTTTCTCCGAGACAGCGTCCGGTGCAAAGGCAGCAAGAAAACGGCGAACGATTAAGTCGTAGACTTGCGCATCTCGTCCGGAGAGCTTCGCGACGGCACCCGCTTCTTCTGTTGGAATGATCGCATAGTGATCGCTGACCTTTGCCGGATTGACGTAGCGCTTATCGTTAACCGGATTGTTCGTCAGGACATCCTTGATTGGACTATATTCCGCTTGCTTCAGTAACCGATCAAGAATGACCGGGAACTGTCCTGCCTCCTCTTTCGTCACGAAGGAAGAGTCCGTTCGCGGATAACTGATCCAACCACGGATATAGAGTTTTTGCGCGATATCGAGCGTCTCTTTTGCACCGAGACCAAACCGTCGGCTCGCTTCTGTTTGTAAGAGCGATAAACTAAACCAAAACGGTGGTCGTTCCGTCTGCCGCTTTTTCTCGATTGATGCGACGACTCCGGTTCCTTTCGTCCGATTCACGATCGCTTGTGCCTGGTCCCGGTCACTCAGTTTCGTCTGTTTCTTCGCATTGATGTATTTTCCTTTGTATTGCGTAAAATCCGCCTCGACTTCGTAGTACGTCTCCGGTCGAAAATTCTCGATCTGTTTTTCCCGTTCGACGATCAGTGCAAGCGTCGGTGTCTGGACCCGTCCGAGGGAAAAGACGTCGGCGATGCCCTTCTTCTTCAGTAACGTCGTATACGCACGGGACGCATTCATCCCAATCAACCAATCGGCACAAGCGCGACTCATCGCCTCGTGAAAAATGTTCTCCGTTTCCTTGCCATCGAGCAGGTTCGCAAAACCATGGTCAACGGCTTGAGGCGTCAGACTCGAAATCCAGAGTCGTTGCAACGGTTTTGCGTTGTTCGCGAGACGTAAGATCAATCGGACGATTGCCTCTCCCTCTCGCTCGGCATCCGATGCTATAATGATGGAAGTCGTCGTCCGCTCATTCAATAATTTCTTGATGACCTGGTATGGTTTACTCTTGCCTTTTGCCAGTCGGTAATCAAATCGTTCCGGGATGATCGGCAGATGATCGTAGTTCCATCGTTTCCATTTGGCGTCATAATGCGCTGGCTCCTGCAGTTCACATAAGTGTCCGACCGCATAAGCGAGTTTTGCTCCTTGCGGAAACCGGTCACATGGTTTGATTTCAATGTAGCCGTCCCGCTTCACCGATGGATACGGAGCTGCCAGTTTTTCCGCTTGTTTTGGTTTTTCAGCAATGATCAATTGCACACGCTTCACCCTCATTTCCTTACTTCAGACATGTGGAGGTACCCATGCCCTATTTTACGTTATTCATGGCTTTATTCTTTATTTCAACATCGGCAATCTTCGTCAAGTGGGCGGAGACACCGATCGAGGCTGTCGCCTTTTACCGCATGTTGTTCTCGACCTTGTTGTTGCTCCCGCTCATTCGATTGAAGGAACTGTTGCAACTCAGTTCGTCAACGATCCGGCATATGCTATTAAGTGGCATTTTGCTCGCCGGGCATTTTTGGCTGTGGTTCCTCTCTCTTGATTATACGACAGTTGCGAGCTCGACGCTCTTCGTGACCGCGAGTCCGATTTTTGTCCTTGCCGGTAACGCGTTATTCTTCAAACAACACCCGTCACGCAAGGCACTCCTGTTCGTTGCTGTCGCCCTATTTGGTGGCGGTCTCGTCGCTTACGGAGATATCGCCGTCGGCATGCGTGCCTTGATCGGGGACGGTCTTGCCTTGCTCGCAACGATTTTAGTCGCTGGTTACTGGTTGCTCGGTCAACATGTTCGCACGAGCGTCTCGACGAACCTCTATTCGTTCGGTGTCTACGCTGTCGCGTCGCTCGTCTTGCTTTTGTTATCGTTGATTCAATCGACGAATCTCGTCGCTGCGTTCCAACAGGATTGGTGGCTGTATATTCTTCTTGCCGTCTTCCCGACGTTACTCGGTCACAATTTATTTAACTGGGCGCTCGCTCGTGTCAGTGCTAGTATCGTCAGCATCACGATTCTTGGTGAAGCGGTCTGGGGGATGATCTTCGGATACTATCTGTTTGACGAGAAGTTGACGTGGATTCAAATCACTGGTGCTGCCTTACTGTTGATTGGGATTGGATTGTTCCTCCGACGCAATGAACGTGACATCCGTGAACAGCTCGCCCAGCGTGAGAGTGCCACTAGTCAATCTTCCTAATTAAGAAGAGGATGACTAAAAAAGAACGACTCGTCTCTTCACGCCCTTTCCTCAGGCGAGACACAAGCCAGTTTTCTGCTTCATTTGAGCAGAAAAGCGGGTCTTGTTTGTCTATGACAGCGCAAAAGTGCGCTTTTTCCTGTAGGAGTAGCGTGTGGCGAGTCTTTTATTACGAAATAAGGGTGGCAGATCATCAGTCTGCCACCCTTTTCTTTGTAGAGATTGACTTTTGAGTCCGCCTCTTCATTACGATCGTGGATCGTCAGGTCGAACTTTCGGTAAACGCCATGTCATCGCAAACGCGAGAATCGCACAAAGAACGCCACCGATGAAGACGTAACGTAATCCATGTGATAACGCGATTTCTGCCGCATACTGCACATCCTGTCCGAACGTTTTTGCCGTACTCGATTGGAAGAATGGATCAATCGCGTACCCTGAGAGCGTGTCCGACGCTGAAAACGAACGAAGGATGGATAGGTTGAAAATCGTACCGAAGATCGCAACACCGAGCGTCTGTCCCGTCGTACTCAAGAACGAGTTGACGGCCGTCGCTGAGCCACGAAGTGACCAATCGACGGAAGTCTGCAGGACGACCATGAAGACGGGTTGTGAGAGACCAAAACCAATTCCAATCAGCGAAACGGCAAGATAGATGAAAACATCACTTGATTCGCGCGTGATCAACGATAAAATCACTGTACCGACGATCAGCAGTCCCATTCCTGTCATCGTCCGATACCGGGGTGAGGCGGCACCAATCGTCCGTCCACCGATAATGGCGGTCAGCGTCCAAAAAAGCGACAGTGGCATCAACATGAAACCAGCTTCGGTCGGACTCTTGCCGAGTACCCCTTGGGCAAAAATCGGAATATACGCTGACATCGAGACGAGTACCCAGGCGGAAAAGAAGACCGCTAAGTTGATCACGAGAATGACCGGATGGCGAATGACTGCTGGTGGTAAGAGTGGATCGTTCGCCTTCTTCTCGACCCGATAGAACGTGAACAATAAAACGAAACTAATGAAAAAGCTGGCTAGAATGATTGGACGCAAGAACGTCTCCGATTCACTCCCCGACAATAAGCCGTACAGAAACGCACTCATCCCGAGCGCAAACAATAACGCGCCCCGGTAATCGATTTTCCGCTCTGTTTCACGGACCGTCTCTTTGTAGTAAACGACGATCATGAAGAACGACAATAAGGCAAACGGTACGTTTAGTAAGAAAATATACCGCCACGAAAGCGATTCGACGAGGAACCCACCGACGAGTGGTCCAGCGACACCAGAGATCCCCCACACGGCACTGAGCACTCCTTGGATTTTCCCTCGTTCCTCATATGTATACAAATCACCGATGATCGTCATCGCGATCGGTAATACAGCTCCTGCCCCGATACCTTGGACGGCACGGAAAACGATCAACATCTCCATCGATTGAGCGAGTCCACAGGCTAACGAAGCGACGGTGAAGACGCCGATCCCGAATAACAGAACCCGTTTTCGACCATATAAATCTGCCATCTTTCCGTAAATCGGTGTTGATACCGCCATGAACAACAAGAATCCAGCAAAGATCCAACTGACTAATTTCGCCCCGTTCAATTCACTCGCCATGACAGGTGTTGCTGTTGCAACGATCGTCCCCTCGATCGCGGCTAAAAACGTCGCGAGCAACAAGGCGACGGTTACTTTTTTCCTCATCTGTTCCACTTCCCCTCTACTGTTCTATCATACTGGTTGGACCAGTGATAAGAAAAGTAAATGCTTACGAAACAGGATTCGCGGGAACGGTATGGAATGGTATACACTAGACTCAGATTCACGATTTCGAATGGAGGAATGTCCTATGTTACGAAAAACGGCACTGATTACCGGTGCATCGGGTGGAATCGGACTGGATCTCGCTGTCCTCGCGGCGCGAGATGGCTTCGATTGTGTACTCGTTGCCCGCAATGAGAAGAAATTGAAGGAGCTTCAACAGGTCCTTGAAAAACGCTATCAGATCAAAGTCTATGTATTCGCTGCTGATTTATCACTAAGCGACAGCGTTGATCGTCTCGTGCAATACTTAGAGGAACAAGAATTGACAGTCGATCTATTGTTCAATAACGCCGGCTTCGCCACGTCAGGACGCTTTGCGGAAATCGATCCAACAGAAGACATTAACTCGATCCAGGTCAACGTCGTCGCCTTGACGGATTTGACGAAACGTCTCTTACCAGGAATGGTTGAACGTGGCTTCGGACGCATCCTGAATGTCGCGTCGGTCGCTGCCTTCATGCCAGGACCTTACATGAGTGTCTACTACGCAACGAAAGCCTATGTCCTGTCGTTCTCGGAAGCACTTGCGACAGAAGTCGACGGCTCGGGTGTCAGTGTGACTTGTCTCTGCCCGGGACCGACCGATACGAACTTCTTCGACCGGGCGAACATCACGCTACCATTCAAGAGTATGCCGTCACACCTCGTTGCCTTCGCCGGGTACCGTGGCATGCTCAAAGGACGCCGCGTCGTCGTTCCAGGTGCAAGCAACCGCGCCATGGTTTCCTTGTCTCGTCTCTTGCCACGCCGTCTCCTGACAGAAGTGACAGGTCGAATTCAAGATCCTGCTCGCCAACAAGAATCCTCGACAGAAGAAGAACTCCTGTACGCGAATTCATGAAAAAAACGGAAGGACCAGATAGCTGGTTCTTCCGTTTTTGTATTTATGCCTCATGATGACGAAAACGCCGCGTCGCATAACGTTTGACGCGATCAAAGGTCGTCGTATAGCGATACAGATAACGAATGACGAGCGCACCCGTGATCGAGACGATGTAGCCCGTCGATAAGACGAGTAACCAGGAGACAATCGCGAGGAACCATGAACTCTCGAATCGTAAATGTTGCCAAAGTAATCCTTCTGATGAGGTAATGAGCATGGCGCTTGGGAAGATGGCGGCAGCAAGTAAGTAACAAGCAGCGTAACGTCCTCTAATCGTACCTTTCATCAACAGAATACTGCCAAACACTAAGCCGACACTTGAGACGATGAGCAACATGACGACATAAGCAAGCGAAATCGACGATCCCAGCATATGCCTTCCCTCCTGTTCGGTATGTTACTATTCTGTACCCCTCTTTTCATCGAATGAATGCATAATTCGTAAAAAAATCGGAAACAATATCCAAATGAATATCGCGTTACTAAATCCGTGAAGCATATCAAACGTTCCCCCGGCTACAAGCAGTGTCAAAAAAGCTTGCCACGAGAATCCGGTCAATACCAAGAACCCGAGATTGCTCACCCATCCATATAAGAAACCAGCGAGAAATCCATACCCAGTCAATACGATCCGGTAACGAAGAAACGGAACGAATCCTAGACTGGCAATTGTTGCATACGCCAGCGCCTGAAAGAGGACGAACGGACCGCTTCCGAGAAACAAACTCGTTAACACGACGACAAGCATCCCAGAAATGGCTCCGACGATCGGATGGATGAAGACGGATACTAACAAGACAAGTGCCGTTGCCGGCTGGACATTCGGCAAACTGGAGAACAACAATCGTCCGACGATTGCCGCTGCCGTGATGATGGCGATGAACCGTAATCGTTGATCCGTCATCTGGAGTCTCTCGAACATGATCAAGAACAAACAAATGATCAGAACCGTTGCGACGATCATACGAACAACCGACTTTCTTGTAAAAAGTTCTTCGTCGGTCCATCGAAAGCAACTTCTCCGTGTACGAGATAAATGATCCGCTGTGCTGCCCGAATGAGAACTGGATCATGTGTCGCCATGACGATCAGATTCGCCGGATTCTTCTTCCACGATGTGACGAAAGCCATTCGTTCACTGTCATCAAGTCCAGCCGTCGGTTCATCAAAGTAATAGCTGTCTTTACTCCAATCGATACCGTCCAAGAGACGTTTTTTTTGCGTCGTAAAACTACCGCTTCGATCGTCTAATGGCGCAAGCATCGGATGCGCTGGTATATAATGCGTCTCCCCCGACCGCCGAACTTTTCCGTATAGCGGTCGCTCGACACCGAGCGCGAGTCGTAGTAACGTCGATTTCCCACTACCATTCGCACCGATGATCGCAATGCGTTCACCTTGATGAAACGACAATTTTGCTGTCACGAGTGCATAGCGTGTCTGTAACGGATAACGGTGTTGGACGTTTTCGATCTGATTCAGGACACGACCTGTCAGTTCAGTAGCGCGACTCGTAATCGCCAAGTCGGATTGTATGGTCATCGAGCAATGGATCTGACAACCAAACCGTCGTTCGATTTCTTCAAGCAATCCCATCAATCGCTTTCTCCTGACTTGATCAAGAAAGAGAAACGGTTCCGACAAGAACAAGCTCTTTGGTGACGAAGACAACGCATGACCGAGACCGACGAGCTGTTGTTCTCCAGATGAGAGTTCACTCGATTCCGCTTCAAAAAAAGCTTCTAGCCCAAGCAAGGTCGCGAGTTCTCCTGCCCGAAACAAGGAATCCGTCGCCAGAAGATCTCGGACACGTCCATGAAGCAACCGCTCCGGTGTCAATACCGGTTGTTCATGTTCGCTCGCCTGTTGACGTAGTCGCTCTTCGCGATCGGTGTCGGTATACATGATAGGCATCCCGGATTCCTCCTTTTGTAAATAATAGCGCTATAGGCAAAATCATCGCCGGAACGATTGTCCATGGTGTCAGACAAAGAGCCAGTCCTGTCGCAAGCAATAAGCCTGTCTGAACATCACGTCGTGTGATCGGTCTTAAGCGAGACGGCACCGCTTCGATCGGTACGATATGATAGGCGGCCATCCGCTCCAGTCGAACAGCAAGCGACGTATCCGGATGACTCATCTTGACTTCGGGCCAAGTGCGTAAGAAAGACGGAATCAGCGCCAGCACCATCCCCGTCAATCGTGTCAATCGAGGTAAGAAACGAAACAACGGTCCCATCTGATCGAGTCGAACCAACGTAAAAATCCATTGACTCGACGTGATGAATAGCGTCACTTGGACCGTCGTTTCATAAATCGCTACTGTGTCAATGCTTGCACCATAAAGAAGCGGGACACACATCATGACCGCATAAAGAGCCGGGAGGACTAAATAGCGAAACACAGTCCGTTCTTGAACGAATAAAAACAAGAGCAGATGATAGACGACGATCACTGATTGATCATGTGTGAGGACGAACGGAATCGTAATCATCCCGATGAAAAAGAGAGCGACGTTCACTGGGTGAAGTCGCTCCCGTTCTGGCTTACTCAAAATAAGCCATTGCATCTTTTTCAAATCGCCATTCGAGACGATCTCCTTTTTTCAGTTCATAACTTCCAGCACCGACTTCGCCCGGTTTGCCGTTGACTCCGAAGACCCAGCCACTACCTGTTCCAGCTGATTTCTCTCGAATCCCATCGACTGCCGTGACATATGCCATCTCACCTTTGCCTGTTTTGACGACATCGAGCGTCGTATCTTCAAGTGCATCAAGTGCCGTATCTTTTTCGTTCAAGCATACGTCTTTATTAAATAACGTCTTATCCTTGACGTGATCCACGACCGATACCTTGACTTCCGCCTCACAAGACGCTGTTTGTTGTTCCTCTTTTGCTTCCGCGCAACCGGCAAGTAACACGATACTTGCAGCAAATAGCCATTTTTTCATCGTACGACTCCTTTTCGCCTTGATGTCTCAAAGCTGTAATTGTATAACAGAATGGTTTTATTTCGTAAGGATTGACCGTCAGAACGGTAATACGTCAGACGGACCGCATTCGCTAAGACATCGTCCCCTGTATTGACGTACGGAATCAATTTCCCTTCGTCATCAATCAAGAAGACCGTTGCATCCTGCAGACTAAACGTTTCGTAGAGCCCATCGAGATCCATCTCGACATAAGGGGTTTTGGAATCATGTAAGATTTCATGAATCGAAAGCTTTCGCAACGTCTCAAACGATTGATTCGCATCAATCAGTTTCTGGTAATATGATGTCAACGATTTTGTCGCCAACTCTTCACGTGGTCGATAGGAAATCGTTCCTGTCAGCTCCTGGTAACTGACATCGTAACGAATGAAGCGTTTCGGTGTTTCGACGAGCATCTCAAACGAGGCGTTCCGGAGATTCCCGCCCCGATCGAACATCAACCGACTTTGTTCCATCCGCAGTCCCTCTTCACCGACACGCCGTTCGATTTGAGAAAGGAAATTGTCGAATGAGTCATCCGTGATCGTCACGCGACCAATCTGTTGTGTTTCTTCCCGCAACACTCCCGCATCAAACGGACCGAGAAAGAGTTGCAACAGGAAGAATAAGAACCCAAAGAGTGCCATGTATCTTTTATAACGCGAGTTCTTTTTCGGGTGCAGGACGATCAGGAAAATGATGATGCCGAGCGGTAACTGAATATCATAGACTGGAAACGACACGGCCCCGAGACACGCATAAAAAATGAACTTCATGTACAAGTATTTTTCTTTTTCCGTCCGACGTTCGAGTAAAAAACCTAATCCGCTAGCAGCCAGTAAAAAGAGTGCCCATAAAATGAGAAAGTCCATCGTCTATCCTTTGACCGGGACGATCCGGTGATCAAACATGAGATGACTGTTCGTGAATACTTCTCGTGCCTCTTGTTCCAGTACTTCCTCTTGATCGACATAACGAGCGGAAACGTGCGTCAATAGAAGCTTTTTCGCTCGTGCCGTTTCTGCAATGACAGCTGCCTGTCGAGCGGTCGAGTGACCGAAGCGTCCCGCATGTTCGACTTCTCGATCGGCAAACGTTGCTTCATGGACTAATACATCAACGTCTCGCGCCAGTTCGACCGAGGCTGCGCACGGCATCGTGTCGCCAAGAACGGCTAGCTTAACACCTGGTTTTGGTGATTCTAAAAAGTCGGACGATGGATAGACCGTTCCTTCGAATTCGAAGGTTTCTTCCAGTGTGATTCGGCGATAGATCGGACCGGATGGCACGCCTAGTGCCTTCAGTGCATCCACACGCAAAGCACCCCGCTCTTCTGGCCCTTCTAGTCGGTACCCGAACGCCGGGAAGCGATGTTCAAGCGACCGCGCCGTCACGCGGAATCCATCCTGGTCATAGGTTTGACCGTCTTCGACTTCAACAATCCGGAGTGGATAGCGTAGATATGTTCCTGTGATGCGTAATGTCGCGTCCATCCATTCTTTGATCCCGGTCGGTCCATAGATCGTTAGCGGTGTCGTGCCTTCCAGCGCTGCTCTTGTACTAATGAATCCTGGTAACCCAAAGATATGATCCCCGTGTAAATGGGTGATGAAGATCGCGTTGACTTTCCGTGGTTTGATCGGACTGTGTAAGATTTGATGTTGCGTCGCCTCTCCACAATCGAACAACCAGGTCATTTTGGGGTGTAACAAGGCAATCGATGTGACGTTTCGTTGTTTCGACGGCATACCGGCTCCTGTCCCTAAAAAATAAAATTCCATCTTTTTCCCCTTTTCGTAAAATTAGCATTTTTTATACACAAAATACACCTTTCTTCTGTTGAAGCATGGTAAACTGTACCTATTCAGATTTGGAAGGTGGTTTTTTCCATGACTAAGATTGAACGGACCTATGCCCGCATCGTCCGGGAAGCCCGCAAACTGAACGAGAGTTATCGGCAAAAATACGGAAAGTCGATTCAAATCGATGAAATCGCTTCGACCTTATTATGTACAGAAGAACTCGTTCTAGAGTCTATGGAATATGTTGATCGTCCTCAAGTAGTTTAATCGTACAATGATAAAGAGTGTACCGCAATGTTGCGGTACACTCTTTTTTGTGTTTCATCAGCTTATTTGTTCGTGATGTAATCAACTAGCGTCACGCAAAGTTCCGCTGTTTTGACGAGTTCTTCGATTGGCATCTTCTCATTCGTCGTGTGGATATCTTCATATCCGACAGCCAAGTTGACCGTTGGGATACCAAAACCAGCAATGACGTTGGCATCTGATCCGCCACCAGAATGTAAGAGGCGTGGCGTGCGTCCGAGTTGTGTGATCGCTGCTTTCGCGACTTCGACGACTTGATCTCCATCCTCGAACTTGAAGCCCGGGTACATGACTTTGACTTCGACTTCAGCACGACCACCAAGCTCTGCTGCTGCTTCTTCGAACGCCGCTTTCATCTTCTCTGTCTGTGCCTCCATCTTCGGAGCGACGAGTGACCGTGCTTCCGCGAAGATTTCTACATAATCACAAACGATGTTCGTTGATGGACCACCACCGCTGAACCGTCCGATGTTCGCTGTCGTCTCTTCATCAATCCGACCGAGCGGCATTTTCGCGATCGCTTTCGAAGCAATCGTAATCGCCGAGACACCTTTTTCCGGTGCTACACCAGCGTGAGCTGTTTTCCCGAAAATCTTCGCATTGACTTTTGCTTGTGTTGGAGCAGCCGTGATGATGTCTCCGACTTTTCCATCTGAATCAAGGGCAAAACCATAATCGGCATCGATTTTTGATGGGTCAAGCACCATCGCACCGACGAGCCCAGATTCTTCACCGACTGTGATGACGAACTGAATTTTTCCGTGCGGTTGTTTCGTTTCATTCAATACATGCACGAGTTCGATCAGAGATGCGAGACCTGTTTTATCATCTGCCCCAAGAATCGTTGTGCCGTCCGTCTTGACGTAACCGTCCTCGATGATTGGTTTAATGCCTTGCCCCGGGAATACCGTATCCATATGGGAAGTGAAATAAATTTTATCGACGCCTTCTTTTGTTGCCGGAAGCGTGACGATTAAATTGTTTCCTTTATGTTCCGTCTTGGACGAAGCGTCATCCTCGAACACCTCACATCCGAGATCCTCGAACGTTTTTTTCAAGTGAGCACAAATGCGTGCCTCCTCTTTTGATTCCGAATCGATCTGGACAAGTTCTAAAAACGTATCTAATACACGTTGTTCATTGACCATGACAAAACCCTCCTCTTAATATGTTTCAATCCATTAGCGCTTTTTTAGTATACCATCCCCATCGTCATTTGCACTTCTGAAAGGTTGTTTGTACAATGGCATTAATCAGTTGATGTAAGAGAGGAGTAGTGGATATGGCAAAACCATCGAAACAACAACGCATCATCAAATGGACGACGATCGGGATTTTAGCAATCTTCCTGATCGGTACGTTCGCTTCGACGATGTTTTATTTCTTTTGATTGACGTAACGTTGTTTTAAACGTAAATACTGCTCCGCTTCTTGTAACATATGCAGTAAGGCAGAGCGGACCTCGAACTCTTCCCGCGTGACGGGTAAGGCAGAGGCACGAAAACGTGTCAATAATGCCTCTAGTTCTGAAATGTACACCATTGCGTCGGCTTCAGGTCGGACATTGTCACCAATCGTCCGAAAGAAGTCGGCGACTTTTTTTCCTTCTTCGACGACGAGGACCAGTTCCTCGGCATGATGGACGATACCGCGCAGTAACTCGAATTGTTGTTCGCGCATCCGGAAGTAGGCATAATCTTCGTCATCGTTCCGACGACCGATCGCGTTTCCCATCCGTTTTAAGGCGGCATCTTTCCCTTCACGTAACAGACGTTCTGTCTCGTCAAGCGTCAACGCATGATGATTGACCCGCCCTGTCTCGATCGCAGCCGCGACTTCAAAAAATAAGGCGGCGATCCGTTGATCAATCTTTTCTCGGCGGTCGTCAATCAACAAATCGAGACTTGGCATGTACATGTTGACAAGTAATCCGACACCAACACCAATGCCAAGCAATAAGGATTCGTTCAATAAGATGTGCGCGTTGAGCTGACGTTCCGTATACAAATGTGTCAGAATGACGACACTCGTGATGAAACCGTCCTGAAGTCGGAGGCGTTGAACGGATGGAAGGAATAAAATGAAATAGATCAATAACGTCACCGGACGATAGCCGATGACCTCGAATAGAATGAATCCAAGCACGATGGCAAGTAATGATGCCATGATGCGTTCGTAAGAAGACCGGAACGTCTTCTTTCGTGTCGACTGGATGCTCAAGATGGCGATGATGGCAGCGAAGACGTAATAGTCGAGCTTGAGTTGTTCTGCGATCCACATCGCGAGCGCAGCAGCGACCGCTGTCTTCAGCGTGCGATAACCAATTTGCAACAGGTTCACCCCCTTTTGTTTTTCTTTGTTAGACTACCTACGTTGGACAGGAATGTCCATTGCTTTTTAAAGGACGTGATTTACTTTGACGACACGCACTATCCGCCCCGGTCGCCCCGTGCGCCGGACCGGTTCGATAAAAGGATTACTTTTTTTCTTCCTCATCGGAGTTCTCTTGTTCTTTTGGCTCCGCGAGGAACCGAAGACCGTCTTAACCCCACCTGCGCCTTATTCGGCTGAGCGCTATGAGAAAGGTAAAATCAACGAGCAAGACTTCCAGACGTTCGCCGAGGCGAAGGAATATGCGGGTCAGCGTGGTGCGGTGAAACGTTCATCGGACGACCGCTATGTCTACCTCGGTGGACCAGGTACTGGGATCGTCGACGATCGTGGTATCCTTTCAATTCATCGTGACCCTGATTTAAAGAAACGGCTCACGTACGTCGCTTCCGGCTCACGTGTCCAGTTGCTTGAATTCGGGGAACAGACAAGTCGTGTCAGCATCGCCGGCGTGACGGGTCATGTCCCAACGGACCGCTTACGCCCATTCCCCGCAGAACGTGTCTCGAATGCATCGTATTACCAGACGAAAGGTGATCGTCTCCTTCACTACATCGTCGCGGACAGCGGACTTGGTGGACTGATCGTTGCCGGCGAAGCAACGAAAACGACGCCTCGGACGAGCAAATATGTTGAATCGAAGACATTAACACGTGATTTGACGAAACCGACGCGTCTCAGTGCCAAACAACTCGATGCGTTCATCAAGGAGCAAGCTCCGGACAGCCCCTTGATCGGTAAAGGAAAAGTCTTTAAGTCCGTTGAAAAGAAATACCGTGTCAACGCGGCTTATCTGCTTGCACATGCGATTCACGAATCCGATTATGGACGGTCTGAGATTGCCCGCGAGAAAAATAACTTGTTCGGCGTCAATGCGACCGATTCCGCACCGGGAGAAGATGCGACCGTCTATAAATCCTTGACGGACTCGATCGAGCAGACCGGTCGATTCATCGCAAAGGATTATCTCGATCGGGATGGACGTTATTTCCGTGGGGCGTACCTTGGGAACAAACAAAAAGGCATGAACGTCTTTTACGCGTCAGACCCCTTCTGGAGTGAAAAAATCGCTGGTATCATGGTGAAAATGAACGCTTTCTAAATCGGAGATATGATACACTATAGGGCGAGACAACAATCATTGAGGAGTGAACACGTCATGGAAAAAGTTTTAGTATTTGGTCACAAAAATCCTGATACCGATACAATCACATCGGCAATCGCTTATGCAGAATTAAAGAAAGCACTCGGTGTCAATGCCGAAGCCATCCGCCTCGGTGAAATGAATGATGAAACGTTATTCGCACTCGATACGTTCAAAGTTTCAGCACCACGTCTCGTGACAGAAGTCGCGACGGAAGCATCACACGTCATTTTAGTCGACCACAACGAACGTCAACAAAGTGCGAACGATATCGATGCGGTTACGGTAACAGAAGTCATCGACCATCATCGGATCGCAAACTTCGAGACATCAGACCCTGTTTACTACCGGGCAGAACCAGTCGGCTGTACAGCAACGATCCTGAACAAACTCTACAAAGAGCATGGTGTTGCCATCAAACCAGAAATCGCTGGGTTGATGTTATCAGCGATCATTTCTGACTCGCTCCTATTCAAATCGCCGACTTGCACGGAGCAAGATATCATCGCAGCATGTGAACTCGCAGAAATCGCTGGTGTCGATGCGAACGTCTACGGTCTTGAGATGCTCAAAGCTGGAGCTGATCTCTCGAAAAAATCCGTTCCTGAATTGATCTCACTTGATGCAAAAGAATTCACGATGGGAACACTCAAAGTCGAAATCGCTCAAGTCAACACGGTCGATACAGCAGAAGTCTTGCTTCGCCAAGAAGAACTCGAAACAGCGATCAACGAAGTCATCCTTGCAAAAGGTCTTGATCTGTTCGTCTTCATCGTCACGGATATCTTGACGAACAACTCTGTTGGACTCGTCCTCGGGAAAGAAGCGAATCTCGTCGAACGTGCTTACGGTCTTGAAGCGACGAACAACCTTGTTTACCTCGAAGGTGTCGTTTCACGTAAGAAACAAGTCGTTCCTGTCTTAACAGATACAGCTCTTGCAACACAATAAGTCAGAAAAAGAAGGAGTTCGCTCCTTCTTTTTTGAATAAAGAATATGAATGGCTGTTCATTCATTACATAAAGGAGGAAGCAATATGACACAAACGATCATGGTGACGGGTGGAACGAACGGAATGGGGAAAGCGATGGCGCTCGCCTTAAAGGAAGCCGGCTGGAACGTCGTTGTTACAGGACGCGACGCGGAACGCTTGCGACTCATGGATGAAGCATTGGGTCAGATTCAAGGCGAACATCTGACGATTCAGATGGATGTCCGTGATGCTGACGCTTGTCTGGCTGCTGTCAATCAAGCACGCGAACGGTTTGGTCGTCTCGAAGCATTGATCAACAATGCTGCCGGGAACTTCATCTGTCCGACCGACGAGTTATCACCAAATGGATGGAAGACGGTCATCGATATCGTCCTCAACGGGACATTCAACTGCTGTCACGCTCTGGTCAAAGGATGGCAGGAAGATCAAGTCGTTGGCGGACAAATCGTCAACATCGTTGCGTCTTATGCGTGGCAGGCCGGCGCTGGTGTCGCTCCGAGTGCTGCTGCGAAAGCCGGTGTCCTGAACTTGACGCGAACGCTTGCCGTCGAATGGGGCTATAAATATCAAGCCCGTGTCAACGCGATCAGTCCAGGTCCGATCGAACGGACAGGTGGTGCTGACAAACTCGCTTTATCACCGGAACACGCGGAACGAATTCGTCGCAACGTCCCGCTCGGTCGATTCGGGACACCGGAAGAGATCGCAACGCTTGCAGCGTGGATGGTGTCAGATCAAGCCCGCTACTTGAACGGAGAATGTATCGCTCTTGACGGTGGTCATTGGTTAAATAAACAACCATTCTAATGATTGAGATTTAATGACTTAAGAAGTCGGTCTCCACAAAGATAAGAATGACGCACTTCACGCAACTCCTACAGGAAAAAGCGCATCTTTGCGCTGTCAGAGACGAACAAGACCCGCTTTCCTGCTTGAAAGAAGCAGGAAAACTGGCCTGTGTCTCGTCCGAGGAAAAGGCGTGCGTCATTCTTTTTTTGAGTCAGCCCCTTGCATGCGTCGCGAACTATTTTTCTTCCTTTTCGCTATGTTTATGAATTATCTAGAACAGGTAGAAAGGACAAGAAGGAGGCGATCGTATGTGGGAAGCGTTCGGTTGGGGAGCGCTAGCAGGTGGGGCCGTTGTCATCGGTGCCCTATTCGGGCTGTACTTACCCTTAAAGCAACGTCTGATCGGTTATATCATGTCGTTTGGGACCGGCATCTTGATTGGAGCAGCGACGTTCGAGTTACTCGATGAAGCACTAAAGAAGTCAACAACACTCGTCGTCGCGATCTCTTTCATCGTCGGTGCTCTCGTCTTTACGGGCTTCGACCTATTCGTTTCGTCACGCGGCGCGAGTAAACGGAAACGTTCGTCTGGTGGGAACGAAGGCACGGGAACAGCGATTTTCTTCGGGACGATTCTTGATGCGATCCCGGAATCAATCATGATCGGTGCCAGTCTGTTATCCGGAAATGTCAGCGCGGCACTCGTCGCGGCGATTTTCGTCAGCAACATCCCGGAAGGTTTATCGAGTACGACCGGTTTGCGAAAAGATGGATTCTCGAAGAACAAAGTATTGCTGATGTGGGGAGTCGTCTGGTTGATCTCCGCCCTCGCCTCACTCGCCGGCTACACGATTCTCGCAGAACTACCGGACATGCAATTCGCCATGATCGGTGGCTTCGCAAGCGGTGGGATCATCGCGATGCTCGCTTCGACGATGATGCCGGAAGCTCATGAGGAAGGTGGTGCGATCGTTGGTCTGTTCGCAGCACTTGGGTTAATTACTGCCATCATCCTTAGTTAAATACAACATAAGGCGCGTTGTCTGGAAAATGAACCGGACAACGCGCCTTATGTGTTTAAATTGATTTACATATCACCTACTTCTCCCGTAGCGCCCTCCCATTCCTGCTTAAAACGATTAAAGAACTCTTCCATGTAGCGATGTCGCTCTTCTGCTAAATGAAGTGCTGTTTTCGTATTCATTAAATCTTTTAGTCGGAATAACTTTTCTTCGAAATGATTCAGGGCACTTGTCTCTCCCTTTCGGTCACCCGGTTTTCGTGGTGCTAGTCCAGGTACATGCATCGGCTCCCCGAACCGGCCAGCGAACTGAAATGTGCGCGCAATCCCGATTGCACCGATGGCATCGAGTCGATCAGCATCTTGAACGACTTGCCCTTCGATCGTTTGCATCGGTGGGCGTGTACCGTCTTTATAGGACAGGCTCGTGATGATGTCTAGAATTTGTTCCTGTTCTTCTTCTGTCACTTTTCCTTGTAAAAAGGTTGCGACCGTTTCTGCCGTTCCCCCGAGTTTACTATCTGCTACGTCATGAAGTAAGGCCGCCAGTTCGATGATTTTGACGTTCCCGCCTTCCTGTTTAGCAATATGTAAGGCTAAGCGGCGAACCCGTTCGATATGGGCATAATCATGACCTGAAAAGTCCGTCGCGTGAAACGACCGGACGAACGCTTCCGTTTCTTGAATCATTGTCGTTCCCTCCATTCCGGTTCGAGTAATCCGTACAGTAACATATCATGTCGCTCCCCGTCTCGTCGTAAAAAGGCTCGGTATCTTCCTTCCTGAACGAACCCGAGTCGTTCGTACAGTTGAACCGCACGTGTATTATACTCAAAGACCGTCAATTGAATCCGGTACAGATTCAGTTCGAAGAAGGCGTATTCGAGGATTGTCTGTAGCGCATCCGTTGCATACCCTTGCCCTTCACAATCCGGATCGATGCCAATCATCAGCCATGCCGTTCCATGTGTCGGTAAAATATCTTCTAATGCGACCACCCCAATCATCCGTTCATCTTCGAAGTTACGAATCGCAAACCGAAACGTCTCCGGAGCATCCGTCGCCATCATCTGTTCAATCTTTTCCTTCGATAAGTGACGATATGGCGTCGCACTGAAATGACGAGCAAACGTTGCATCGTCAAGCAGACGTTGCATCACTTCGGTATCTTCCGACTGAAAACGCGTCAGACGAGTATGATGACCTTCAAGCAATTTTTTCATTCTTATCCCCCTCTCTACTAAAAACCGAAAAACGCTAACCCTCTTCAGAGTTAGCGTGCCGTGCTCATAAAACTTTTTCGAGGAATTTTTTCGCCCGGTCCGTCTTCGGATTGTCGAAGAGTTCGACCGGCGAACCTTCTTCCATCAGAATCCCCTCATCGAGGAACAAGACGCGATCCGCGACTTCTTTGGCGAAGCCCATCTCGTGAGTGACGATGACCATCGTCATTCCGCTTTCCGCCAATTGTTTCATGACGTCCAGTACTTCGTTGACCATCTCTGGGTCAAGCGCTGACGTCGGTTCATCAAACAACATGACGTTCGGTTCCATCGCAAGAGCGCGTGCGATTGCGACCCGTTGTTTTTGTCCACCTGACAACTGGTTCGGGTAATTATCGCGTTTTTCAGCTAGACCGACACGTTCAAGCAATGTCTCTGCCCGCTTGACTGCCTCGTCTTTTGAGATACCAAGGACGTTGATCGGTGCGTACGTCAAGTTATCAAGAACAGACTTATGTGGGAACAAGTTAAATTGTTGGAACACCATTCCGATGTTCTGACGTGCTTTCGAGATGTTCGCTTTTGGTTTCGTCAGTTCAAAACCATCGACGATAATCGTTCCACTCGTTGGTTGTTCAAGTAAGTTGATACAACGTAGAAATGTTGATTTACCGGATCCCGACGGTCCAATGACAGCGACGACTTCACCGCGTGTAACTGTCGTCGAGATACCTTTTAATACTTCTAATTTTCCGAATTGCTTATGCAAATCGGTGACTTGGATCATAGGTTCCATCTGATTACCCACTCTTTCTCATAGCTTTTTCGACTTGTTGGCCTATCAAGCTCAATCCCATGACGAGAACAAAATATACGAATCCGGCAAACAACAACGGTTCGAAATAAATCGCCTTTTCTCCTCCAACAATTTGTGCACGACGCATGACATCGAGAACACCGACCGTCGAGACGAGTGCCGATTCCTTCGTCAACGTGATCAATTCGTTCATGATCGCTGGAAGGATATTTTTAAAGGCTTGCGGCAAAATGATCGAACGGAGTTGTTTGAAATACGAAATACCAAGCGCATCTGCAGCTTCCCACTGCCCACGATCAACGGCTTGAATCCCGGCCCGAATGATTTCCGAGATGTACGCTCCGGAGTTCAAGGAGAAGGCGATGATTGCCGATTGGTATCCTGTCGTGACATACCCTGTCAACTGTGGTAATCCGAAGTGGACGATCGCCAGTTGCAAGATCAATGGGGTTCCCCGGAAAATCGCCGTATACGTATGACCAATGAAACGGATGAAACGGCTCTTCGTGATTTTCAGTGCCGCGACGACGATTCCGATCAGCATCCCGGCAATGGCCGCCACGATGACGACTTGGAACAGGACCGGAATCCCCTCAAGAATATATGGAATTGAATCTTGAATCTTTGTAAAGTCTATCATAATCAATCTCCTAACGTCGCACAAAAGGGATGAGGTTACCCCCACCCCCATGCACTTGACTTATTTTGCTTCTTTTTGGAACCATTCTTCAGCCAATTTATCGATTTCACCACTGTCAATCATCTTCTTCAACTCTTTGTTGAAATCGTCACGCATCTTGTCACCTTTTTTGAAGGCGATCGCTGATCCAGCTGGACCATCTTCTTCAATCTGGTACGTTTTCAGGGATGCATCTTGATCCATGTATTTGACGGCAACTGCGTCCTCAATGATGAGGGCATCAATCCGACCTGTATTCAATTCTTGAATGATTTCTGGGATTTTGTTCAAAGGAACCGCTTCGCTATCTTTGAAGCGATCTTTTGCGAGTCCCTCTTGGATTGATCCAAGCTGGACACCGATTTTTTTGCCTTTGAGTTCGTCTTCCGAACTGATCGCTTTATCCTTCGTCATGACCAAGTTTTTCGATTCGAAGTAAATGTCTGTGAAGTCAGCATTTTTCTTCCGTTCTTCTGTCGGTGTCATACCCGCCATGACGAAATCGACACGACCTGAGCTGAGGGCACCAAGTAGGCTACCGAATTCCATGTCTTCGATTTTTAAGTCATACCCGAGATTTTTCGTGACTTCTTTGGCGATCGCAACGTCGAACCCAACGATGTCCTCTCCTTTTTTCGTATCGATGTATTCAAATGGGAAGTAATCCGCTGACGTTCCCATCGTCAATACTTTATCGCTTTTGCTTGATCCACCTGTTGATTCTTCCGACGCGCCACATGCTGCCATCGTGACTGCCAGAATGCCTGCCATTGCCGTTGCTAATAATTTTTTCATTCGAGTTTTCCCCTTCCAACGCTCAATTGTCAGAACTTTAACAATAGTATGACTTATGTGTATGTCCAATTCAATACCGAAAAGCCTGACCTGTTCTATTGCTTTTAGGATATACGAATATTTATTCACTGTAAAGCATAAATATATAAATTTTTTTGAGTTTCTATTCATAAATCATGCATAAATGACTTTTTATACAATTTTGCAAACGCTTTCAATTTTAAAATTTATTATTTTAATCTCATGAATACGCAAAAAAAGACTCCTTTATCAGGAGCCTTCTTTGCTTATGCGTAGATTTCAATCAATGATTCAAGTTTCTCGACGACCTCTTCCGCCGTGAACGATTCGATGTCGAAGCGCTCGACCATCGAGAGGATGTTTCCATCTTGCATTAATGCAAATGATGGAGATGAAGGTGGGTAACCTTCGAAGTATTCACGCGCACGGTCTGTCGCTTCGCGATCTTGTCCAGCGAATACCGTGACGAAATGATCGGGCTTGATACCCTCTTTCCGATTAACGTACGCTGCAGCAGGACGGGCGATCCCGCCAGCACATCCACACACCGAATTGACAAGGACAAGTGTTAGCCCTTCGCGTTTCATTGCTTCATCCACGCTCTCTGGCGTCGTTAATTCTTCAAATCCAGCAGCTTGCGCTTCTTTGCGGGCTGTTTGGACGACATCTTCAAAATACATTTGGAAATCCATCGTATTGCCTCCTTTGATTCGTTCTCCTTCTTATTGTACGAGTTTCGGTGAAATCTGTCCAAGTCTGCCGCTTAATTCAGTTTCTAAAAATGGTCGGGCATGCAACAAATCACAGAACGCGATGTAACGATCGATTTTCTCTTCCGTTGGTCGCTTGTTTTGTTTGTATGCTCGAATCAAGATGTTCTTCGGTGTGTGCTCGAGATCAATGAATTCGAGAAGTTGCGCTTCATATCCGACCAGTGTTAGCAACTCAGCACGAATCGAATCTGTCGCCAGTGATGCGAATTTTTCTTTGATCAGTCCGTGCTGGAGCATGACATCGAGTGGCGAACAGTCCAGTTGACGGTTCAATTCCTTTTGACAGCACGGTACGCTCAGGATGACTGATGCATTCCAGTCGACAGCTCGTGCGAGTGCGACGTCCGTCGCGACATCACAAGCGTGAAGTGTCACCATCAGGTCGACTTCCGTCTCCCCTGTGTAATCATGAACGTCCCCGACGCGGAATGTCAGATCGGTATAATCCAGATCACGCGCAATTTGCGTACATTCTTCGATGACTTCTTTCTTTAAATCAAGACCTGTCACTTCGAGGTCGAATCCTTTGACGACTTTTAGATAATGATAGAGAGCGAACGTCAAATACGACTTCCCGCATCCGAAGTCCAAGATCCGGAGTTTTTTTCCTTTTGGCAAGGCAGCAATGCTATCCTCAACGAATTCAAGAAAGCGATTGATTTGTTTAAACTTATCATACTTCTGTTTTTTGACTTGACCCGCTTCCGTCATGACGCCTAAGCGAATCAGAAACGGAACCGGCACACCGTCTTCTAATAGATAGGTTTTTTTTCGGTCATGCGACAAGAGAGCTTTCATCGGCTCCTTTTTGGATGTCTTGATCGCGACTTTCATCTTTTTCGAGAGCTGGAATTGCCATTCTTCTTCTTCAAAACGGAATAAGAATTGACGGAATTCCGTGAACCAGTCATCGAGTCGTCCGACGAAATCGTCAATTAAAATATTTTCATGCTTCATAACGCGTTCAAATTGAAACTCTACCTGCATCATCACCGTATCTCTTAATAGAATCGGTTTTACCTTGATTCGTCGGAGATCATTTGATTTTTGACGCGGATTACTTATCGTTGCATGGATCAGTGTTCCTTGCGTGATTTGCGAGGCAAGACTCGCTTTTAATTCATGTAGTTCCACTAGTCGTCCCGTCCTTTTCTGATGTTCTTTCGAAACTGTAGCAAATTCGTACCTGTTCGACAAGTTTACACGCTTTATCATTCGTACGTAATCAAAAGGAGGAATTCATCTTGTTCAAAAAAATTCTCTCACAAATCGGAATCGGTGCCGCAACGGTCGATACACGCTTGACGGATGACCGCTGTGAACCAGGCGGTCAAATTCACGGTGTCGTCCATATCAAGGGTGGAAACGTCGATCAAGAAATTGATCGAATTTATCTTGAATTCAACACGCAGTACAAACAAGAAGTCAATGATAGCACGACGTTTACGACCTTCACGCTCGACCGATTTGCCTTAAATGAAGCGAAGTTCACGATTGAAGCGGGTGTCGAGCGGGAAATTCCCTTTACATTACGCGTACCGCTGAATACACCACTCTCCGTCAGTCAATCGAAATCGTGGATCGAGACGGGACTCGACATCGCTCAAGCCGTCGATCCATCGGACCGTGACGCCGTCATCGTCGAAGCAAACCGCTACCAAGCGACAGTCTTAGACGCGATGGAGTCACTTGGCTTCCGATTGAAAAAAGCCGATACGGAAAAATTACCTGGACGATTCCGGAAAGATTTACCGATTGCTCAGGAGCTTGAGTATTCAGCTCGCAATACACACTACGCCCATAAACTGGATGAGATCGAAATCATCATGCTTCAAGACAGCTCAGGGATTGATTTAATCGTCCAAGTCGACCGTCGTGCGCACAGTCTTGGTTCATTATTCAGTGAAATGGCTGGTGCGGATGAGTCGATGATCAAACTGCGTCTGTCCAATAGTGAACTGCAGGATCAATCGTTCGTCGAACGTCAGCTGACAAGCATCGTGGAACGCTATAGCTGATCAATCGATCGACTTTACTTGAAAGTGATTCCTCTTCAGGGGGAGTCACTTTTTTTCATTCAAGTCAGTTTGTCTAAAAACATCTTTGAAATTTATTTCAATTTGAAATCGTTTACAAATAAAATATTGTTTTAAAACAAACACCTTGCTATACTGTCCGTATTGAAAAGAATTCCAGTCACGGTTTGACTAAAGGAGGACGTACATCATGAAAAAAATCGGACAGTTCACGTTAACAGCCGGACTCGCAGCAGTACTCGTCTCAAGTAGTTTACCTGTCATGGCAGAGGCAGGATCTTCAGCCGATCGGATCAGTCACAAAATCGACACGATGACACTCGAACAAAAAATCGGGCAAATGATCATGCCGGACTTCCGGCAGTGGAATGGCAGCAATCATACGTCGCTTGCCCCAGAAGTCGCGAATATCATCGATCGCTATGATTTAGGCGGCGTCATCTTGTTTGCTGAGAACGTCAGCGAAACCGAACAGACGACGAAACTCGTTCATGATCTGCAAGAAGTCGTCAAACAAGATGCTAGCAACGATATTCCGCTCTTCGTCACGATCGACCAAGAAGGTGGAATCGTTACTCGGCTCGGAACAGGGACGAACTTACCTGGCAATATGGCGTTAGGTGCGACCCGCAGTAGCACATATGCCAATGATGCCGGTCATATCATCGGTTCGGAACTGCGTGCGCTCGGCATCAATGTCAACTTTGGTCCGGTTCTCGACGTCAACAGCAATCCTGGAAATCCTGTCATTGGTGTCCGCTCGTTCTCGAGTGATCCGGAGCTCGTCGGCACACTCGGTTCCGCTCTAATGAAGGGAATTCAGTCTGAAGGTGTCGCAGCGACCGCCAAACACTTCCCGGGTCACGGCGATACGGCGACCGATTCCCACTATGGATTACCGGTCGTTGACCGGTCCCTGCAGGAGCTAGAACAAGTCGAGCTCGTACCGTTCAAGCGAGCTATTGCTGAAGACATCGATATGATCATGACAGGACACATCGGGATGCCGCAAATCGAACCTGAAGTCGTCACGTCGACAAATGGTACCTTCCCTTTACCTGCGACGTTATCGGATGATGTCATCACGGGCGTACTGCGCGAAAAACTTGGCTACGATGGCATCGTCATCACAGACGCGTTGAACATGCAGGCGATCGCCGACAACTTCACGGAATCAGAAGCCGTCTTAAAGACGTTTGACGCCGGTGTCGATATCGCGCTCATGCCGACGATCCTTCGTTCCGAGCAGGATGTCACAAAACTCGACCGGATTTTCAAGGATGTGATCGCAGCAGTCAAAGATGGTCGCCTCTCAGAGGAACGGATCGATCAATCGGTTGAGCGGATTCTGACACTGAAAGCAGAACGCGGAATTTGGAACGGTACGACTGATTCGACATCCCTAGCTGAAAAAATCGCGCAATCGAACCAAATCGTCGGTAGTCCCGAGCATAAAGCAAAAGAACGTGCGATGACGGAAGCCGCGGTCACACTCGTGAAAAATGATCAGCGGACCTTACCATTCAAACCGAAAAAGAATGCCAACGTTCTTGTGATCGCTCCTGCGGCGGATCAAACGGACAGCATGAAAAAAACGATCGCTTCCCTACCGAAGAATCGGAACTGGCACGTGACGACAGCGAATTACTCGGCTACTACGCTACCGCTCGACCAAAACCCGACATTACGGGCGCAACTCGATGCAGCAGATTACATCATCGTCGGTTCCAACGTCAACACGAGTGCTAAACTACTACCTACTGCACCAGAACAAGCGATTCCGGCTTCGATCTTCCGCTATGCGAAACAAACGGATACACCATCCGTCCTGCTCAGTCTCCGTAACCCATACGATGTCGCCGTTCAACCGGACGCACCGGCACACGTCCTCGTCTATGGCTTCAAAGGTGATCCAAACGGTCCAGACTCCGAAGCAGGCAATCTAAAATCAGCGGGACCGAACCTGCCTGCAGGTATCCGAGCAATCTTCGGAACGTTCAAACCGCAAGGCACTTTACCGGTTGATGTGCCGGTCTTTAAGAACGGTGTCTTTACCGATCAACTGCATCTCGAATTCGGTGACGGCTTTAAAAACTGGAAAAAATGATGACGTGATACACCAAAAGACCGAAGCTCCTTAAAGGATGCCTCGGTCTTTTAATGATTGATACGGATATTCAGCTTCTTCTTTCGCACGATGGTAGACGCGGTATAACCAATAAGTCAGCAGTGCATAGACGACGATGACAAGAACAGCAGAAATATAGCTTCCCATGCTATACGCTACCTTAAAGTTTCGAGTCGATGCGGATATACCGGATAACACGATCAACGTTGGGATGATAAGTCCTACAAATCTTACTTTGACTTTACCAAGCATTCGTTGCATAGCATATGCCGCGAGGATCACAAGTGCGATCACGATGATTTCCATTCCAATCCCTACTCTCACTAAATGGTATTCCTAATTCTACCATCTAGTGATTCAAGAAGATACCGCTCGTGCTGGAATCGTTTCGTAAACTGACGCAAATGTCTCTTCCGTCCACCCCATGTGCCAGAAGAGTAACTCATAGTAACAACTCGTCACGAAATGACGTTTCATCCGCTCGCGTTCCGTCGGGCTCGCTTGCTCCGCCAGCGCATCAAGCCGTGCAATCTGTTCAAAGACGACCTTTTCAAACCATTCCGAGCTATACGTGTCGATCCATTGCTGATAGATTTTTTCTTCCGGTGTACACGTTAGTAATTGTTGCCCGACTTCATAATACAACCAGTAACATGGCAAGATGGCAGCAATCGTCTCACCGAGCGTTCCTTCACTCGCATGATGCATGTGCGAGACATACGCATATGCTGTCGGTGCCGGTTCAAATGCTTCAAGATCTGCTTCCGTAATACCGAGCGGCTCAAAAAATGATTGATGTAAGCTCAACTCTGCCTCGTAAGTCGAAGTAGCATGCTCGGCAAGTGTCGCAATCGTCGCGAAGTCGTCTGCTTTTGACGCTGCCTTCGCTTGAATCTTCGCAAAGTGTTTTAAGTAATAGGCATCCTGCATGACGTAATGCCGAAATTTCGAGAGCGGTAACGTCCCCTCCCCGATTCCTTGTACGAATGGGTGCGTAAAACTACTATCCCAATACGCTTGTGCCGCTTGTTTGATTTCTTGTGTGAATGTCATGATCTCATCCTCCTCGTTTAGTTATGAAACGAAAAAACACCACCCCGAAACACACGGGCATGGCGCAAGAAGAACAAGACTTGACGCCACTTCCCTCCGTAAGTACGAACTTAATCAGGTTCAAAGGGTCCGAACGTCTTCGTTCGTCTCAGTCGGTCTACCGACTCCCCTAGTGGTCATTATTCGATTCAAATTCACTATAGCATGCTGAAAACGGAAGTCAAGTTGTCTCCTTTTCGCTATACTATGGAGTGTCAGAAGACGGATATCGTCTCCATCTGCAGACCGATTCCGAACTTCTTTCGTTCTCGTACACTAACTTTAGTACCTGATACTATAATTCATTCTGTTACTTACAATTGGAGGATTTCATTATGCATACACCAACAAAAATCATGGCATCAGCCGTTATCGCTTCTGCTTTATTACTCCCAACAGCCGCATCCGCCGAACAAGTCGTCGATAAGACGATCGTCACACTCGGGGAGTCGCTCGGCGCAAAAGATAAAGCATGGGTGCTTTCACGTCTCAATGCACCGGAAGGGATCACACCGATCATCGCCACTTCTGCTGACGAGGAAAAATATCTCGGGAAAAACATCCCACAGTCGCAAAAAGGCGGCAACATGTATTCGTCGGCTAAAATCGAACTGACGGAAAAAGGAGATGGACTCTCCGTCTCGACGGAAAACATCACATGGGTGACGAAGGATATGTATCTCAACGCTCTCGTCACAGCGGGTGTCAAAGATGCCGACATCACGATTACTTCCCCTTACAAGGTGACCGGGACATCGGCACTGACAGGAATAATGAAGGCGTACGATCAAACTTCCGCTGAAACCGGGATAAAGTTAAGTGACGAACGCAAGGATCTAGCACAGCAAGAATTATCAGTCACATCAGACGTTGGAAAAACGGTCGGAACGGATAAGGTGGCTGACTTGATGAATGAGATCAAGGCTGAGATCGCCAATCAAAAACCGGAAACCAAAGTCGAAATCGAAAATCTGATCGTCCAAGTCATTCAAAACAACAATATCCAGTTGTCTGACGCACAAATGGACCGGCTGACGAATCTGTTCAATCAAATGGAGCAAGCGAACATCAACTGGGGACAAATCGAGAGTGGATTGAAAAATGCGGGACAAGACATCCACGCGTTCGCAACTTCAGAAGAAACGAAAGGATTTTTCGCTAAATTATTTGATGGACTCAGTGACTTCTTCAGTTCAATCGCGGGTGTGTTCAAATAATTCAGACTTCCGTAACTGACAAAAAAATAGTAAACTAGATGTATCTGAAACGAAAGGTGGTGTGAAAAGATGGACTTTGCCGCGTGCAAACACTGGTTGATGGAACAATTGTATCTGTTGCGCGCGATTTTTCATGGAATGGCGTTCTAAGGCACCCGTCTGCCCTTTTTTAGAACTTCATGATTGAAAAATACAGCAAAGCGCATCTTTCACACGTGATGGAGAGTGCTATTTGCGCTCTCCTTTTTTTGATGCGCGCGAAAGGATCGACTTACTATGATGATTTGCGACATTCAACACCTAACCAAACAATTCGGAGGCGAGACAATTTTAACGGATGTTTCCCTCTTCTTAAACGAACACGACCGTGTCGGTCTAATTGGACGAAACGGGAGTGGCAAGACGACATTACTCCGCTTGCTTGCTCGCCTTGAGCAACCGGACGGTGGTGTCATCTATCAAAAGAGCGGTTTGACGATCGGCTATTTGGAACAACTTCCTGTTTATAGTGAGACGATGACCGGACTCGACGTCCTTTGGACAGCGTTTGAAGACATCCTCGCGATCCGTTCTCGGATGCAACAGTTGGAGCAAATGATGGCGACAGCACCAGAGAATCTTGATGCGTTACTCGCACGATATGCGGAAGCGACGAATGCGTTCGAACAAAAGGATGGCTATCTACTCGACTCGAAAATCGAGCGCATGGTGAACGGGTTACACCTTCGTCCGTTACTCACTCGTCCTTTCCACCAGTTGAGTGGTGGTGAACAGACGAAGATTTGTCTCGGTCGCATGTTACTCATGGAGCCAAATCTGCTCATTCTTGACGAACCGACGAACCATCTTGATTTAGCTGCCGTGGAATGGCTGGAGCAGTTCTTACGGGACTACACAGGAACCATCCTGCTCGTCTCTCACGACCGGGTCTTCTTAGACGCCGTCGTCACCTCGATCGTTGAACTCGAGGACGGTGAACTGACAACCTATATAGGGAACTACAGCGCGTTCGTCGTCGAACGTGAACGTCGCTTGATGGAACAGTTCCACGCCTACCAAGAGCAACAGAAAAAAATAAAGAAAATGAAGGAAGCGATTCGTCGACTCCGGCAATGGGCAAACGAAGCGTCTCCACCGAGTGAGAAATTATTCCGTAAAGCAAAATCAATGGAACGAGCACTCGAGCGGATCGAACGGATTAAACGACCACAACTCGAAGCCAAAACCGCTGATGTCTCCTTCTCTTCCACTGATCACACGAGCCAAGTCGTCTTTCGCGCTGAAGAACTCTCGTTTGCTTACGGAACCCACCACATTTTTGATGACGTCTCGTTCGAGATCATGGCACAGGATCGGATCGCGATTGTCGGAACGAATGGAAGCGGAAAATCGACGTTGCTCTCACTGCTGCTTGACGAATTATCACCAGACGCAGGCACACTCACGCGTGGACCATCGAATCGGATCGGTTTCCTGTCCCAGCATGCCCATTTCGAAGAGGACGCGCGGTTAATCGACTGGTTTAGAGACCGGATTGCCGTTCCAGAAGCGGAAGCCCGCCATATCCTTGCCCGGTTCCTGTTCTTTGGACCAACTGTCTTTCGGTCCATTTTGTCACTGAGCGGAGGCGAGCGGGTGCGATTGCAACTCGCCGTCCTCGTTCATTCGTCGATTAACGTCTTGATTCTCGATGAGCCGACGAATCATTTAGATATTGAATCAAGAGAGACACTCGAAGAAGCACTCGAGAATTTTTCTGGTACATTGATTGCCGTCTCACACGATCGCTATTTCTTGAATCGTCTTTTCTCGAGAATCATTTGGCTTGACCGCCAAATTACTTCGTATGCTGGAAGCTATGCTTACGCAGTGGAGAAACGACAAGCCGTTCGTGCCACACCACCTCAAATAAATCATGAGAAGAAATCGAGTATTTCAAAGCGTTCGAATGCGCCTGCGAAAGAACAGTCCATCGAACAACAAATTGAAGAGCTAGAATTTCAAGTCGTACATCTTGATGCCATTCTCTCTCATGTATCCGAGGAAGAAGAATGGATGACGGTCGAGATGAAAAAAGAAGCATTGTTACAAAAAATTGAAGGTTTGTATGAGCGCTTAATTCTAGAAACTTGAACTAACATGATTAGTCCTCCTTTGACTCGGGAAAATAGGAACAGATACGTCAAAGGAGGAATTCATCTTGTCTCAAGCCATGTTGATCATCAACCCGTCTTCTGGAAAAGAACTCGGAAAAAAACACGCGACGCTCGCTGAAGAGACGCTTGCTACTCGCTTTGAAACCGTCGACGTCCGGTTTACGGAAAAAGAACACGATGCGACGGAATTCGCGCGTCATGCCGCCCAGTCTAATTACGACGCTGTCATCGCCATGGGAGGTGACGGAACGGTCAATGAAGTCATCACCGGAATCGCCGAGCAACCGCATCGGCCAACACTCGGGATCGTCCCACTCGGAACGGTCAATGACTTATCGCGCGCATTACACATCCCGACGGATCCCGAAGAGGCGATCCAGATTCTAGCTGATGCCCCTGCCCGACCGCTCGATATCGGTAAATATGATGACCATTACTTCATGAACGTCATCGCTGTTGGTCTGATTGCAGAAGCCGTCGAGGAGGTCAGTGTCGAACAAAAAACGTCACTCGGATCGGTCGCTTATTTCATTGAAGGTCTAAAAGCCTTCAAGGATCATAGTCCCTATCCGATTGAAATTGATTCTGCTGAGAAACAATTCGATGGAGAAGCACACTTGTTGATTATCGCCTTGACGAATTCCGTTGGTGGGTTCGAATCGTTTGCAGAAGACGCAAAAGTCGATGATGGACTGCTACATGGGTTCATCATTACGAAGCTTGGATTCTTTGATGCGCTCCAAGCATTACCCAAACTCATCACGGGTGGATTATCAAAAGCCGATCAAATCGAACACTTCACGACGACACGTGTCGAAATTCGCTCGAAAGAAGAATTGCCGATTAATGCCGATGGGGATACAGCAGGTCATGTTCCCGTGACTGTCGAGGTACTCCCACAACATTTGACTGTGTTTTCACCCTCTTCCATTGAATAACAGTATAGGTTTCATAGAAAAAAGAACTGACTCTTCGTCAGTTCTTTTTTACTTATTAATCCATTACAATATATGTTAATAACGCATAATTTTGAAATACATTTGAAATATTTTTGTGTTATTGACGATGCTATAATCATCTCAGGCGAAAAATCATTCCCTAAAATAAATAAATATACATAAAATCTTACAATTTTGTAATGATCAGTTCTGTCGCTTCAGATTTTTAAGGAGGAAATACACTCAATGAAACGTTTACTTACAACAATGACAATGACAGCTTTGGTAGTTTCAGGTTTTGCAACAACGAGTGCTTCGAAAGTTGAAGCTGCAACGACATATAAAGTAAAGGTCATGGCAGACGGACTTCGTGTTCGTACAGGTCCATCAACAGCTTATAAAATCGTCGGTAGCGTCAATACAGGACAGACATTCAATTATCTTGGTGTTTCTGGTTCATGGACAAAAATTTCATACGGTGGCGCATCACGCTACGTTTCTTCTACATACGTAAAAAAATACAGCACAACGACTTCAACAAAAGCAACGACTGGCTTCTCGCGTCCAGCAAGCGGTCCAATCACGCAAGGATATGGTGCTGCAAGTGGCGTTTACGGTTATACGTTCCATAACGGCATCGATATCGGCGCTCCAACAGGTACACCTGTCTATGCATCAGCCGCTGGTAAAGTCATCACATCCCGTTATTACGGCGCATACGGAAATCACGTCATGATGACGCATACCGTCAACGGCATCCAATATACGACGGTGTATGCACACTTAAATAGTCGCTCCGTTTCGGTCGGACAGACGATTGCAAAAGGATCGAAAATCGGTACGATTGGTGCAACAGGTAACGCGTTTGGTGCGCATCTCCATTTTGAAATGCATCGTGGTCCTTACGTCTACAGCGGAACGTCTGCTGCAAACAGTGTCAATCCACTCAATTACTTCAACTAAGCTTGATTCACCGGACTTCTCTCCATGAGAAGTCCGGTTTTGTGTTTCAGATGAAATCTCCTGACAGGAGTGGTACGGTATGATTATGAGTCTAATCCACAACGGAGGCGAAACCCATGAAACGAACGATCCCTCTTCTTTTATCAGCGACGTTTGGTGTGACGTTACTTGCCGGATGTCAAGATCAGCCGACACCTGAAGAACGTCTTGATGCCTACATCAAACTTTGGGAAAAACAAGATTACGATAAAATGTATACGTACGCGAGTACGGCTACTAAAAAAGAATATGGTAAAAAAGAATTCATCGACCGGACAAAACAGTTGTCGAAAACACTTGATATCAAAAAGTTATCCGTCGAGCGAAAAAAAGCAGAGGAAGCAACGGATGACGAAAAAGCGTCCCTTCCCGTACAAATCTCCTTTGATACGGTTGCAGGAGCCGTTGCTTATGATAAACAAGTCCCGTTAACATTCGAGAAACAAGGAGAAACGGAAAACTGGTTCATTGACTGGGACTCTTCGTTTGTTCTAAAAGACTTTAAGAAAGAAGATAAAGTTCAGTTACAAACCGTAGAAGGCAAACGCGGTGATTTACTTGATGCGAACGATAAACCGCTCGCGACCTCTGGTAAAGGATATGCTGTCGGCGCAACTGCAGGACAACTTAAAGATGTCGCACAAGTTGCCGAGTTGCTCGATCGCCCGACCTCATCGGTCGAAGATTCCTTAAAAGCAAGTTGGGTCAAGGACGGACAATTCGTTCCGCTCAAAACACTGACCGACGAAGCAACGGTTGCGAAATTGCGTGACATTCCAGGTATCAGCGTTAAAGAGACGGAAGTCCGAACATATCCACTCGGGAAGGCCGCTTCACACTTGATCGGTTATATCGGTTCGGCGACAGCAGACGAGATTAAAGAATCAAAAAATAAAATCCAAGCTGGCGAACAGATTGGGAAACGGGGTCTCGAACAAGTCCTTGATGATCGCTTACGCGGTAAAGCCGGAGCTTCGATCATTCTACAAAAGAAAGACGGATCAAGCGTCACCGTCGCTGAAACGAAACCGTCGGATGGTGAGGACATCCCGTTGACGATTGATGCTACGCTTCAGAAAAAGACGTATGACACGATGAAAGAAGATCCAGGAACGGCATCGGCAATCGATCCGCGGACTGGTGAGACACGTGTCTTACTCAGCTCCCCTGGCTTTGATCCTTTTGAATTCATGTCAGGGATCTCGCAAGCGCGACTCGATGAATTGACGCAGGATCCGGATCAACCATTGTTGAACCGATTCACGAGTGCTTTCGCACCCGGTTCGACTCAAAAACCCCTAACGGCCGCGGTTGGTTTAAAGAGTGGAACACTCGACCCGGAAAAAGCCTATACAATCAATGGACTGAAAAATAAGATCGATGGTTTTAACGTCACGCGGATTCACGAGACGCCAGCACCCGTTAATCTGCACAATGCGCTCGTTTATTCAGACAACATCTATTTCGCCCGCTCCACACTCGAACAGGTCGGAACGAAGGCGTTCACGTCTGGACTTGAAGCCCTCGGCTACGGAGAGAAGCTACCGTTTGCGTATCCGTTACGCGCTTCTCAAATCTCAAACGACGGGACGATTGCTTCAGATGGACAGCTGATGGATACGTCCTACGGACAAGGACAGATGCTGACGAACATTCTACATCTAGCGTCGATGTATGAAATTTTCCTGACTGACGGAACAATCTATCGTCCGACCCTTTTACAAGAGGAAAAAACGAAGCAAGTCTTTAAAAAGGATCTACTGGATGCGAAAGACGCGAAGATGATTCGCGATGATCTTTATGACGTCGTCCATAACGGTTATACGCTCCCAGCTGACATCAAGGAAGTCGATGTTGCCGGTAAGACCGGAACGGCAGAATTGAAAAAAGCAGGCGAAACCGATGGAAAAGAGAATGGCTTCTTTGTCGGTTACGACAACGACAAAAAAGATCTTCTCGTTGCCATCATGATCGAATCGGTCGAAAAAGAAGATCGTGGCAGTCCGTATGTATCGGGACTCGTCGCCGAAGTACTCAAACAAAATCGATGATCGGAGTGATTACTTGATGATCCGCACGAGCCGTACTTCAGACCTCCCTGTCCTGCTTTCTTTGACGGCAGAGACGTTCGAGCATCATAAGCGGTTATCGTCTCATTTTCATCCGGATGTTTTGACGCCATACACGCTCGAGTCATTAGGACAAATGCTCGATTCAGAACAACACCTCTGTCTGACGGCACTCAACGGAGACGACATCACCGGTTACTTGTTTGGTAAGTGGACAGCGCCAGCAGCCAATCGATTCACGCCTGTCCGGATCTTGAACATCACTGACGTCGGTGTCAACGCTTCCCATCGTTCATCCGGAATTGGTCGCCAGTTAATGCAGGCGGCAGAAGAACTCGCGCTCGAGCGAGGTGTTGCTGCGGTTCGATTGAACGTCTGGGCGGTCAACGATCGTGCCGCCACATTTTATGAGGAACTCGGATTCGAACCACTGTATACGAGCTTGCAGAAGTCGCTCGTTCAACAGTGACATCTATACGAAAAAGAAGCTGACTCAAAAAAAGAATGACGCGTCTTTTCACACCCTTTCCTCAGGTGAGACACAAGCCATCTTTCCTGCTTCATTCAAGCAGAAAAGCGGGTCTTGTTCGTCTCTAACAGCGCATAAATGCGCCTGATCCTGTAAGAGTGGTGTGTGACGCGTCATTCTTTTTGTTACGAGATAAGGGTGGCAGATCATCATTCTGCCACCCTTATCTTTGTATAGACTGACTTTTGAGTCAAATCCTTTTTATTAATGCGACGGCGTCGTCGCAAGACGTGCTGCCATCAACTGTTGAATTGTTTCTCGATCGTTCTGATGCAGTAAATCGACGATTTTACTGCCGACGATGACCCCCGAGACTGGGCGGCTCAATTGTTTGACGTGTTCCGGTGTACTGATCCCGAACCCGGCAAGGACTGGTACTGGACTATTTGCTGCGACGTTCGCTAAGTGGTCTTCAAGCGCCGTATCAAACGTCGTCTGTCCACCTGTCGTTCCGTTGACCGTGACCGCATAGAGGAATCCTTCACTTTTATCGGCAATCTTTTGAATCCGCTCCATCGGACTCGTCAAGGAGACGAGCTGGACGAGCGCGATGTCCGATTTGTCCTCTTGCTCGAAAAACTGTTCGCTCTGCTCAAGCGGCAAATCAGGAATGATCAGTCCATCGACCCCGACTTTGCGACATGTCGCTAGAAACGCCGTTAATCCGTAGCGGAAAATCGGATTTAAGTACGTCATCAAGACGACAGGAACATCGACGGTCTGACGAGCAACGCGAACTGCCTCGAGGACATCCTTCAGTCCAACGTTCGCTTCTAGCGCCCGGAGTCCCGCTTCTTGAATGACTGGACCGTCAGCGACAGGATCCGAAAACGGAACACCGACTTCAATCGCTGTCGCTCCGGATTCAGCGAGAAACGACAGGATTTCCGGGAGTTGATCAATCCCTCCGTCTCCCCCCATGACGTACGGAATGAAGGCTTTCTCCCCTTTGCTCGTAACGGTACGAATGGCTGTTTCTAATCGCATCACGCTTCCCCCTTTAGTGCGTTTCTGACAGTGACGACGTCTTTATCGCCCCGTCCTGATAAGCAGATGACGAGAATCTCTTCCTTGTCCATCTCTGCCGCGAGTTGAGTCGCGTAGGCAATCGCGTGTGCCGACTCAAGTGCCGGGATGATTCCCTCCTTGCGGCTCAACAACTGGAGTGCTTCGAGTGCTTGTTCATCGGTCACCGCTTCATATTGGACGCGACCGATATCTTTTAGCAAGCTATGCTCCGGTCCGACACCCGGGTAATCGAGTCCAGCTGAGATCGAATGCGCTTCTTGTACTTGACCGTGCGCATCCTGTAAGAGATACATCATCGAGCCGTGCAAGACACCGACCTCTCCTTTTGTCATCGTCGCTGCGTGTTTCTCTGTGTCGATTCCGCTGCCCGCCGCTTCAATGCCATACAATTTTACATCTGTATCATCGATGAACGGGTGGAACATCCCGATCGCATTACTACCGCCGCCGACACAAGCGACGATCGCCTCTGGTAGACGCCCCTCTTTTTCGATGATTTGGCGTCGTGTCTCTTTTCCGATGACTGCTTGGAAATCACGGACGAGTTGCGGGAATGGGTGGGGTCCGAGAACAGAACCCATCAAGTAATGCGTATCTTCGACATGTTTGACCCAGTAACGGAGTGCTTCATTGACGGCATCTTTGAGTGTCCGACTGCCCTGTGTGACCGGGATGACGGTTGCTCCAAGTAACTCCATCCGGAAGACGTTCAATTCTTGACGACGGACGTCCTCTTCTCCCATGAAGATGACACACTCGAGATCGAGTAAGGCACAGACCGTCGCTGTCGCGACACCGTGTTGTCCTGCCCCTGTCTCAGCAACGATTTTTCGTTTCCCCATCCGTTCAGCCAGTAACGCTTGACCGATCGTATTGTTGATTTTATGGGCACCGGTATGGTTCAAGTCTTCTCGTTTCAAATAGATCTTTGCGCCACCGATCGTTTGCGTCAAATGTTCGGCAAAATAAAGTGGTGTTTCACGTCCGACGTATTCTTTCAATAACTCGTCCATTCGCGCTTGAAACGCTGGATCTTCTTTTACCGTTGCGTAAGCTTCTTCGAGTTCGATCACCGCGTGCATCAATGTTTCCGGGATGTAGCGTCCTCCGTATTTACCGTATTGTCCGAGTGTATCTGGTTGTGCGTAGCTCATACTTCTCTCTCCTTTACGGCATCTGCGAATGCCTGCATTTTGATGGGATCTTTCCGTCCATCCGTCTCGATGCCACTTGAGACATCGACGGCGAACGGGTGATATCGTTTGATTGCTTCTCCGACGTTTCCTGCTGTCAAGCCACCGGCAATGAACAGTGGTCGATCGGCTTGAATGTCTCGTGACCAGTCGAATGTCTCGCCACTTCCAGCAACCGGTGCGTCAACGAGCAAATAATCCGTCTGTTGCTCTACTTGTCCGATGTCCGTCACCGGAATCGCTTGAATGACGGGAACTGGTAACTCTCCGTCCGGAATGACACCATGAATTTGGACGAGATCTAGCGCGACTTGTTCGACCGCGTCGGTCACCTGCTGGTAAGTCGGGGAGACGAAGACACCGACGACTTGGACCGTTTTTGGAATGTCGCGTCTGAGACGAGCCGCCTCTTCCAGCGTGACCTGTCGTTTACTTTTAGCAAAGATAAAGCCGATGTAGTCCGCTAAGCGAACTGCCGCTTCGACATGTTCTCTTTCCCGGAGACCACAGAACTTAATCCGTGTCATACGCGAACGCCACTCACTTCTCGGATGAAGACTTGCGGATCGTCTGCCCGCATCAACGTCTCGCCGACGAGGATCCCGTCTGCACCGGCAGCGTGTAATCGCTGTGCTTCCTCGACCGTCTTGATGCCACTCTCACTGATATACCGGACGTCCGGTTGTTTTTGTTCGAGTAATCCGACCGATATCTGTAAATCAACTTCGAACTTTTTCAAGTTCCGGTTGTTGATGCCAATGATTTGCGCACCAATCGCCTCTGCTCGGCGTAACTCCTCTTCGTCATGGACTTCGACCAAGACCTCAAGTCCTTCTGCGTAAGCATACGCATACAAGTCAGCAAGCGTCTCCTGCTCGAGAGCGGCGACAATTAAGAGAATCAACCGTGCCCCATGTGCTTTTGCCCGGTCGATTTGAATCCGATCAATCATGAAGTCCTTACAAAGCACCGGGATGTCGACTGCTGCAGCGACTGCCGCTAAATCGTCCATCGACCCTTTGAAGTACGTCTCGTCCGTCAAGACGGAGATGACGGTCGCCCCACTCGCTTCATATTGTTTTGCCTGAGC
Organism: Exiguobacterium sp. Leaf187; assembly: GCF_001423925.1. Lineage (NCBI taxonomy): Bacteria > Bacillati > Bacillota > Bacilli > Caryophanales > Exiguobacterium > Exiguobacterium sp. Leaf187. The sequence goes on from NZ_LMPR01000008.1 coordinate 52,692, forward strand.
GACGACATCGACGTCGAGTGCGATTGCCCCTTTTGATGGCGACGCTCGTTTGATTTCCGCGATGACGGATAAATCCGCTCCCGCTAGTCGTTGCTTAATCGACGGCTTCAATGCCTCCCGACTGATCCGTTCGACCCCGTTTAATTTTAATTGCAGGACTTCCGCTCGTTTCGTTTCGATGATGCGATCTAAGATATTCATCCGATTGCTTCCTCCCGTGTCATTTGTCGTAATTGGTTCAATCGTTCCATCGCCCGTCCTGAGTCGATGCTATCTGCTGCTAAGGCGATTCCTTCTTCGATCGTCTTCGCTCGATTTGCTGCAAAGAGAGCAATTCCCGCATTGAGTAGAACCGTGTCGCGATAAGCACCATGCTCTCCACCAAGAACACGGAGTAAAATCGCCGCATTCTCTTGTGCACTACCTCCGCGAATTGCTTCAAGCGGTGCGGTCTTCAGTCCGACTTCCTCCGGGTGAAGACTGAAGCGAATCAGCTCACCTTCGTCGAGTAAGACGAGTTGGTTCGTTCCGGCAAGGGATGCTTCATCCATTCCATTCGCACCATGTAAGACGATTGCTCGCTTCCGCCCGAGTCGATGCAATGTCAACGCCATCGTCTCGAGCATATCCTCCCGGTAAATTCCTAATAGTTGTGTCTTGAGCGGGACCGGATTCGTCAACGGCCCGATCAAGTTAAAGATCGTTGGAATCCGCAGATCGCGTCGGACCTTCATGATTTGCTTGACGCGTGGGTGCATCCGTTGCGCAAACAAGAAGGCGATTCCGTTCGACTCGAGCTGTTCTGCTAAACGTTCCGGTGTCGCATCGAGCGAAACCCCGAGTGCTTCGAGCACATCAGCGCTGCCCGTTTTACTCGAGACACTCCGATTCCCGTGCTTCGCGACTTTCATGCCGGCACCTGCCAGAACGAAGGCAGCTGTCGTACTGATGTTGAACGATTGTGAGCCGTCGCCTCCAGTGCCGCAGTTATCCATGAAATCGCCGGTGACCGGAATGTCGAGGGCGACCTCGCGCATGATCGAAGCAAGACCGGCTAATTCTTCTGCAGTCTCCCCTTTTGCTTTCAATGCGACGAGAAAAGCGGCAATTTCGCTATCGGTCACGTCTTCCGCAAACAGTTCGCGTGCTGCCTGTTGCATTTCTTCATATCGTAAATGTTTTGCTTCTGCTAATTTCAATAACGTCTCTTTCATCGTTCGTCACTCCTTTGTCAATTCAATGAATCGTTTAATCATCTGCTGTCCTTGTGGTGTTCCGACAGATTCAGGATGGAACTGGATTCCGAAGGTCGGATGCGTCCGGTGCTTGAGTGCCATGATCGTCCGGTCATCCGTTTCTGCTGTGATGACGAGCTCCGTCGGTAAGTCGTTGCGAGCGACGATCAGCGAATGATAGCGCATGACCTCTAACGTTTCCGTCATGTCGTCGAAGAGTTGTCCCGATTGTCGGATCATCGATGTCTTTCCGTGCATGATGACCGGTGCTTCGACGACGCGTCCTCCGAATGCTTCGCCGATTGCCTGATGTCCGAGACAGACACCGAGAATTGGTACTTGACCCGATAATTGACGAATGAGATCGATGCAGATGCCAGCGTCAGCCGGGCGACCGGGACCGGGTGAAAGGATGATGCCGTCTGGTTTCATCTCGCGTAGTTCTTCGATGCTGACCGCATCGTTTCGAATGACGTGAACGTCCGTATAAACGGATGCGTATTGGTATAGGTTATAGGTAAAAGAATCATAATTATCAATTAGGACGATCATTTCCAAACCTCCAGTAGTGATTTCGCTTTGTGTAACGTCTCCTGGTACTCGAGGCGTGGAATCGAGTCGTAGACGATGCCAGCTCCTGCTTGAACAGAAGCGACACCATCCTTGATCACCATCGTCCGGATAGCGAGGGCAAAATCCATATTCCCCCGAACATCGAAATAGCCGACCGCCCCGGCATATACTTCTCGTTTCACCTGCTCGTACTGGTCGATCAACTGCATCGCTCGGATTTTCGGAGCTCCCGTGACCGTCCCTGCCGGTAGACAAGAGACGAGTGCGTCTGCTCCAGTCTTCCCGTCTGCTAACGTACCTTCAACGACCGAGACGAGATGCATAACGTTCTTGAATCGTTCGATTTGCATGAATCGCGTCACCTCGACGGTACCAATTTGGCAAATCCGTCCTAAGTCGTTGCGTCCAAGATCGACAAGCATTCGATGTTCCGCTCGTTCCTTCTCGTCGTGCAGCAACTCTTCTGCTAACCGTCCATCTTCCTCTTTCGTCTTCCCCCGGCGGCGTGTACCGGCAATCGGATTCGTCGTCACGCGATTCCCTTTGACTTGGACCAAACTTTCCGGGGAGGCCCCGAGTACGATTGCTTCGCCTAAGTCGATATAGAAGAGATAAGGGCTCGGATTGTCCTTGCGGAGCTTCCGATAAAATTGGAACGGATCACCTGAGAACGTCGCATCAAGTCGTTGCGAGAGAACCAGTTGGAAGACGTCGCCTTGGCGGATGTGTCTCTTCGCTTGTTCGACGAGTCCTTCAAACGTCTCTTGATCCATTAACGGTTCATAGACGACATCCCGGAGTGGACGCTCGATGTCCGTTCGCTCCCGTGGTTGCTCAAGTTGCGCTTTCCGTTCTGCTAAACGTTGACGTAATTCATCACGATCAGTGATGCCACCAAGTGACGTTTGAATCAAATGAACACGATGCTCGAGATGATCGAACAGGATGATTTGGTCGTATACGGCGAGCAGCGCGTCCGGTAGTTGGCGCGTTTGTTCCGGAACCGCTCCGAGCGTTTCATAGGCGCGCATCATGTCGTAACCGACATATCCGATCCCACCCGCTAAAAACGGAAGGTCTTCTTCAACTCCACCCCGGAGGATCATCTGTTGCATCAGTCGTACTGGATCACCCGTTTCCTGCGTCAATCGACCTGTCGTCAACTGTTCCCGCGTCACGGTCCGTCCCTCTGCGCGAATCATCTCCACCGGATCAACACCGATGATCGAATACCGTCCTTGATCCGTATGCGCAGAACTTTCAAGCAAACATTTCTGTGTTCCGCTCAGTTGTTGAAAAATCATGATTGGCGTCATCTCGTCGCCGTTTAGTTCAAGTTGTTCGATAATAAGTGTGTCTGTCTGAACCATCCCTGTTCGCCTCCTGGAATATAAAAAAGTCCCCCACACAGCGTATGCTGCATGGAGGACGATTATCTCGCGGTGCCACCTCTCGATTGGAACGGTTCGACCGTTCCCACTCTGTCTGATGCGTCTAATAAGAGACATCATAGCCTACGATAACGGGGGCATCCGTCGCGACCTACTTCTTCGTTCAGCCACGCTCTCATGAGACCATTCACGAAACCTCGCCGTACGGAAGTCGCACCATTCTTCCGCTCTCTGAAACGCCGATGTTGTCTCGCTACTTAACTCACTCTACGATTTGTTCGATTCGATTGTATACGAAAAGGGTCTTCTCGCCCATTCATGTAGAACATGAAGGACGGGAAGACCCGCGGTACCACCTTCGTTGACGATGCTGACACCGTCCCCTTTGAAACGAACCGGACCGTTGTCCTGATTCGTCGACCCCGATAACGGGAGGAACCCGTCAGAGCCTACTACCCATTGAAGGGATTCGGTCTGAAGCTCAGAAGGCCATTCGCTTGTTGCCCGATACTGATTCGCACCACCCATCAGCTCTCTTGAATCGTTTCACAAGTTACTTCTCTTCGTCTTTGCTATCGTGTGTTGAATTGATTCTTATATTACGATGCTTCTTCTTCCCTGTCAACTGGAAAAACTCAGTATAAGGAAAGTTGGTTCGGATCAATCGATTCGAGCGCTTGTTTGACAGTTTGTAGGAACTGTCCGGCAACGAGTCCGTCGAGCACCCGGTGGTCGATCGACATACAGAGGTTGACCATGTCGCGTGCTGCAAACATGCCGTTCACCCAAACTGGACGTTTGACGATTGATTCAACGGATAGAATCGCCGCCTGCGGGAAGTTAAGGATCGGTGCTGATTGGATTGAACCGAATGAGCCCGTATTGTTAACCGTAAACGTCCCGCCCTGCATCTCTGCAGACGACAACGTGCCGGCTTGTGCCCGTTTCCCGAAGTCATCAATCGCGCGTGCGATCCCCTTGATGCTTAGTTCATCCGCATTCTTGACGACTGGTACGAACAGAGCGTCCTGCGTCGCGACAGCAAGTGATAGGTTGATCGCTTTCTTTTGAATGATCTTATCTCCCGCCCATGTCGAGTTCATGATTGGATGTTTCTTCAATCCTTCGACTGTCGCCTTCATGAAGAATGGTAAGAACGTCAATTTGACCCCTTCTTGTTTGAAGAACGCATCTTTATGACGATTACGTGCTTCGACCAAGTTCGTGACATCGACTTCGATCATCAACCAAGCATGTGGCGCTTCGTGCTTCGCGCGAACCATGTTCGAAGCGATTGCTTGACGCACACCGGCAGTCGGAATCTCGATGTCGCCTGTTTCCGTCGGTTGTGGTGCAATGACCGGACGTTTTGGTGCGGGTGGTGCTTCTGCCGGAGGCGCTACCGGAGCCGCTTGCGCTTCCGGTTTTGGTTCCGTTGCTTGTGGTGTCGGGATCGATCCAGACTCGATCAATTTCAAGAGATCTTTCCGGGTAATCCGGCCGCCCGCTCCCGTTCCCGTCACTTGTTCAAGATCAATGCCGTGTTCGCCTGATAATTTCAAGACCGCTGGTGAATAGCGTTTTTTCATCGATGTATCAGCCGACGTCGTCTCTTCGACAGCTGGCACTTCTTGTTCAGTCGCCGCGACTTCCGTTGATCCGCCGCTGACTTGCATCGTGACGATCGCGTCACCGACTTGCAACGTATCGCCTTCTTCTGCAAGTAGTTTTTCAATCACACCATCAAACGAAGATGGGACTTCTGCCGTTACCTTATCGGTAATGACTTCTGCAATCGGATCATATTTTTTGACAGTATCGCCCGGTTTGACGAGCCACATCGAAATCGTTCCTTCAGTAACACTTTCCCCGAGTTGTGGCATCGTAAGTGTTTCAGTCTTCATCGGTCAGTTCCCCCTTAGTATGCGTGTAACGTCCGGATTTTATCTTCAATTTTCTCGCTTGAGATGTTGAAGAACTTCTCCATCGTCGGAGCGTATGGCATCGCTGGGACGTCTGGACCACAGAGTCGTTCGATTGGTGCATCGAGATCGAACAATGCTTCTTCTGCAATGATCGCCGACACTTCACTCATGACGCTACCTTCTTTATTGTCTTCCGTGACGAGCAAGACTTTCCCCGTCTTTTTCGCTGCTTCGACGACTGCTTCGCGGTCGATTGGATAGACGGTCCGCAAGTCAAGGATGTGGACATCGATTCCGTCTTTTTCAAGGCGTGTTGCTGCCTCAAGTGCCATATGAACACATAGTCCGTAAGTGATGATTGTCACGTCTTCACCCTCACGCTTGACGTCTGCTTTACCGATTTCGACCGTATAGTCGCCTTCAGGAACATCCCCTTTTAACAGACGATAGCCTCGTTTGTGCTCAAAGAACAAGACCGGATCATTCGAACGAATCGCTGCCTTTAGCAATCCTTTTGCGTCATATGGATTCGATGGGATGACAATTTTCAGACCAGGCGTCGAGTTGAACATCGCTTCGACCGACTGAGAATGATAAAGTGCCCCGTGAATACCGCCGCCGAACGGTGCGCGGATGACGATCGGACACGTCCAGTCATTGTTCGAACGGTACCGAATCTTCGCTGCTTCACTGACGATTTGGTTGACCGCTGGCATGATGAAGTCAGCGAATTGCATTTCAGCAATCGGACGCATGCCGTACATCGCAGCTCCAATTCCGACACCGGCAATCGCACTCTCAGCGAGTGGTGCATCGATGACCCGTTCTTCTCCGAATTGTTCGAGCAATCCTTGTGTCGCCCGGAAAACACCACCACGGACACCGACGTCTTCGCCGAGGATGAAGACGGACTCGTCGCGTTCCATCTCTTCTTTGATTGCACTATTGATCGCTTCGATTAAACTTAACGTCGTCATTTCGTTTCCTCCTCGTCGTACACGTAACGTAATGCATTTTCTGGCGCATCGTAAGCTGCTGCTTCCGCATAAGCCGTTGCTTCGTCGACTTCTTTCTCCATCGCTTGTTCGATTTCAGTCGCTGATTCTTCCGTCAGGACGCCCATTTCAATCAAACGCGCACGGAAGAGTTTGATCCCGTCACGTGCTTTTAAGGCATCGAGTTCTTCAGCAGAACGGTACGATTTATCGTCATCATCGGATGAGTGTGGCACGAGGCGTTCGACTTCAACTTCGATCAAGGTCGGACCTTCTCCCCGTAATCCGCGCTCGCGTGCTTCCTTGACGACCTTATAGACAGCGAGTGGATCGATGCCGTCTACCGTATAGCCAGGCATTCCGTAGCCGATTGCCCGATCAGCGACGTGTTTCGCCGACAGCTGTTTCGAAAGTGGTGTCGAAATCGCGTATTTATTGTTTTCACAGAACAAGATGACCGGGAGTTTATGAATTCCGGCGAAGTTCGCCCCTTCATGGAAGTCTCCTTGGTTTGAAGAGCCCTCTCCGAACGAGACGTAAGCAACGAGTGGTTCCTTACGCATCTTCGCAGCAAGTGCGATCCCGACAGCATGTGGGACTTGTGTCGTGACCGGACTTGAACCCGTGACGATGTTCAAGGCACGTGAACCGTAGTGTCCTGGCATTTGACGACCACCTGAGTTCGGATCTTCTGCCTTTGCGAATGCCGACAGCATGATATCGCGTGACGTTTGACCGAAGTGTAAGACGACGCCTAAATCCCGGTAATACGGCAAAATGTAGTCCGTTCCTTTTTCAAGGGCGAACGCTGCACCGACTTGAGCCGCTTCTTGTCCTTGACATGAGACGAGGAAGGGAATTTTACCCGCTCGGTTCAACTTCCACATCCGTTCGTCGATCTTCCGCGCACGGACCATCGTTTCGAACATCTGAATCGCGTCCTGTTCCGTTAATCCGAGTTCTACTAATTCTTTGAATTCTATTTTTTCCATCCGTAATTCCTCCTTAGGCGTGAACCGCGAGTCCGTCGACGGCAAGTGCTGCTTCACCGAATGCTTCTGACAAGGCCGGGTGCGGATGCACGAGCTGTCCGACTTCCCATGCCGTTGCATTGAGTACGAGCGCTAATCCACCTTCACTGATCAGTTCCGTTGCTTTTGGTCCGACGATGTGAACGCCGACGAGATCATCTGTCTTCGCATCGGAGACGAGCTTGATGAAGCCTGCCGCCTCTCCTTCGATCCGCGCTTTCCCTAATCCATTGAACGAGAAGCTCCCTACCTTGACGTCCATTCCGGCACGTTTTGCTTCGTCTTCCGTCAAACCGACCGATGCCGCTTCCGGTACGCTGTAGATACAACGTGGTACGAACGCATATTCAAGTGGTGTCGTCGTTCCGTGGACGATCGCCTCGACCGCTTTGACACCTTCTGCTGACGCGACGTGCGCCAGTTGTAAGCGACCGATGACATCTCCGATCGCATAGATATGTTGATCCTTCGTCCGGAAATGGTCATCTACTTGGATGAAGCCATTTTCGACGACGATATTCGTGTTTTCGATCCCGATGCCTTCGACGTTCGCCATTCGACCGATCGCGACGAGCAACTTATCCGCTTCAAGCGTCGTTTGTTCTCCATTACGGTCAATCGCGATCGAGACACCGTCTTCTGACATCCGGAATGTGTCACTTTGTGCAGCTGCGCCGGTATGAATCTTGACGCCCCGCTTTTTCAGTTGACGGGCGACTTCACGACTGACTGCCGCATCTTCCGTCGGTAAAATCCGATCGCTGAATTCAACGACCGTTACTGCGACGTCAAAATCCGTCAACATCGATGCCCATTCGACACCGATGACGCCACCACCAATGATGACGATCGATTTTGGCAAATCTGCCATATCGAGTGCATCATCCGAACTGAGGACATACTCTGAATCAAAAGCAAGTCCGTTCAATGGACGTGGACGTGACCCTGTCGCGACGATCAATTGACGCGGAAGGATCAACTCACCTTCGCCTTCTTCCGGTTCGACGCTGATCGTTCCCGGCATCGGTGAAAAGATACTTGGTCCAAGAATCGAACCCCGACCATGAAAGACTTCAATCTTTCCTTTTTTCATCAGGTGCTGAATGCCTGCTTCTAATCCATCTACGATCTCTTGTTTACGTTGTTTGACCTGTTCGAATCGTAAAAACGATTCCGGTACGTCCACGCCATATGTAGCAGCGTGTTTGACCGTCTGATAGACTGCTGCTGATTTCAAAAAGGCTTTAGATGGGATACAGCCACGATGTAAGCATGTCCCGCCTAATTTTCCTTGTTCCACGATTGCTACCGACTTCCCGGCTTGTGCCGCACGGATCGCGGCGACATATCCACCGGGTCCGCCACCTAGGACAACGACGTCGAATTCTCTAGCCATGTTGGTTCGCCTCCATATTCCTTAACTTCTTCTTCCCCACGTAAGACACGCAACACTCCTTCTGCGAGCGCCTGCAACTCATCTTCACCAGGACTACGTACGACTTGACCGAGGTGGGCGATGCGTTCTTCGATCGCACGCGTCAACCGATCACTATAGGCAAGTCCGCCTGTTAGGATGATCGCGTCGATCTGACCGAACAAGACGGCACTTTGACCAGCGATCTCTTTTGCGACCCGGTACGCCATCGCGTCATATAACAACGCCGCTTTTTCGTCGCCTTCTTCAATCCGGCGTTCGATCTCGATCGCGTCAAACGTTCCCAAGTGCGCGACAAGTCCGCCTGACCCAACGACCAGACGCTTCATCTCTTCAAGTTTATACTTGGTACTATAACATAGTTCTACTAGTTGACCAACAGGTAGCGATCCGCTGCGTTCTGGCGAAAACGGTCCTTCTCCATCGAGCCCGTTGTTGACATCGATGACACGCCCCTCTTGGTGCGCACCGACCGTAATCCCGCCGCCCATGTGTGCGATGATCAGGCGCAGTTCCTCATAGGGACGCCCGATTTCCTTCGCGTACCGCTTCGCGACAGCTTTTTGATTCAAAGCATGGAAAATACTCTTTCGTTCAAGTTCAGGTAAGCCTGTAATCCGCGCAATCGGCTCGAGTTCGTCAACGACGACTGGATCAACGATGAACGATGGGATATCGAGTGTCCGAGCAATCTCATCCGCGAGGAGTCCGCCGAGATTCGAGGCATGGACGCCAAAAATACCGCTGAGTAAGTCTTCTCGCATTTCTCGATTGACGGCATACGTACCACTGACGAGCGGCCGGAGTAGTCCTCCGCGACCCACGACTGCAGTAAGCGCTTTCAAATCAATCTGCTCTTCAGACAATACTTCGAGTAACACATGACGACGCATCTCCAGCTGCGCTGGAAGCGGTCCTCCGACCGCCTCCGCTGGATGGCGTAACGTCTTCGTGAACACCTGGTTCGCCCCTTCGAAGATACCGATCTTCGTCGACGTCGAACCGGGATTAATCGTTAAAATACGTTCGCTCATGGATATCCTCCTCTGATCAGCCACGTGATCCTAGAATGTTTTTATCACGACGCAAGAATTGGCTGCGGGCACTGCGCATCGTTGCGATACGCTCTTCTGCCATTTTCTCAGCCGCACGGTATGTCGGTAAATGATCGCGTTTTGCGATTTCGAACACTTTCGTGACCGCATCGTAGACGAGTTCAACTTTTTTCATGGCACGATCACGGTTGTATCCATCGAGTTCATCGGCAACGTTGATGACACCACCAGCATTGATGACGAAGTCTGGTACGTATAAAATATCGCGTTCTTCGAGCATGTCACCGTGACGGTCTTCTTTGAGTTGGTTATTTGCTGCACCGGCGATGATCTTGACTTTCAATTGTGGAATCGTCTCGTCGTTCAATGTCGCACCGAGGGCACATGGTGCGAAGATATCTGCTTCGACACTGTAGATGTCTTCTGGTGCGACGATCAAGGCACCGAATGCTTCTTCTGCACGTTGAAGTGCTTCTTGATTGATGTCTGTGACGATCAGTTTCGCCCCTTCTTCATGTAAATGACGGCATAGATTAAAGGCAACGTTACCGACACCTTGGATCGCAATCGTTTTTCCACCAAGTGAATCTGTTCCGTACACTTCTTTTGCCGCTGCTTTCATTCCACGATAGACACCGTATGCCGTAACCGGTGATGGGTTACCACTTGATCCGAATGCTGGGCTGACACCAGTAACGAAATCTGTCTCCATGTGGATGTAATCCATGTCTGCAACTGTCGTATTGACATCTTCTGCTGTGATGTAACGACCGTTCAGTGACTGGACGTAACGTCCGAATGCCCGGAAGAGTGCTTCTGACTTTTGTGTCTTCGCATCGCCGATGATGACCGCTTTACCACCACCAAGGTTCAACCCAGCGGCTGCGTTCTTATACGTCATTCCTTTTGATAAACGGAGCGCATCAATCAATGCCTCTTCGTCTGATGCATAGTTCCACATGCGAAGTCCACCGAGTGCCGGTCCGAGTGTCGTGTCATGAATCGCAATGATTGCTTTTAATCCTGATACTTTATCGTGGCAAAAAACGACTTGTTCGTAATCTTCCATCTCCATTGTTTCAAAGATGCTGAAGCGTGACTCTACGTTTGTTTCGACCATTTTAAGTTCCTCCTCAGATTGTTTGTTTTACTTTTTTCGTCTGTTGGGCATTTAATAGCGCAAAGGCTAGTGAGTACATTTTTGCTTCTGCTGTATCGGCACGGCTGGTCAAAACGACTGGCGCCCGCGCTCCGACGAGAATCGCCGCAACCGAGGCATGTGCGAAATACATGAGTGATTTGTAGATGACGTTTCCGACTTCAATTTGCGGAACGACGAGTAAATCCGCCTGACCTGCTACGTCTCCCGTTAGCCCTTTTTGCTGGGCAGCGACGAGATTTACGGCATTGTCGAGTGCGAGTGGTCCGTCTACAAGGCAATCCTTGATTTGACCACGTCGGTTCATTTGTGTTAGCAGAGCGGCATCAATCGTTGCCTGCATCGTTGGATTGACGACTTCGACAGCTGCTAAGACTGCGACTTTTGGTAAGCCGTATCCAAGCGCTCGTAAGGCGGAGACACCGTTTTCGATGATCTTTACTTTGTCTTCGAGTGTCGGTTGGATGTGAATCGCTGCATCGGTTAATCCGATTGCTGATTCACGCCCCGGTACTTCGAACAAGGCGACATGCGACAAGACATTCCCTGAACGCAGACCCGTTTCTTTGTTCAAGACAGCTTTCATGAACGTTGCTGTCGGAACAAGACCTTTCATCAAGACGCTCGCATCCCCTTTGCGAACGGCATGAGCGGCACGCTCTGCCGCTTCTTGTGATGTAGAAGTGTGCGTGATCACGAACTGTGACTCTCGTAATGCTCGTTTTTGAATCATCTGCTGAATCCGTGTCGCATCCCCGAACAAATGAAAACGTGCTAAATCGTTCTCAATTGCTAATGCGACAGCATCCATCACTTCTTCGTCATCCGCAGCTGCAATCGCAACGACGGAATCTTCGAGTCGAGCTGCCTGCTCGACCATTTCACTGAATCTCACCGTATTCCCCCCTCACCTGTCATACATAAATAGTAATAGCAATTTTCGTGCCAATTCAAAAGAGACGGTAGGTTAAGCAAGAACGTCTTTAATTTTGCACGCTTTTGCATTTTTTGCAATATATTGCACGCAAAAATTTGCGCTTCACGAATAGATGTTAAATCGTTCCACTTTGTAATAAAGTGCCCGAAGAGAAATTCCGAGTTGTTTCGCCGCTTCTGTTTTGTTGCCATTAAAGGCAGTAAGCGCTTCCCGAATCAACCGTTCTTCGACGTGTGACATCTCGTCCGATAAATGCTTGATTTCCTTTTTCTGTCTCGTCGTGACTTTCGTTGTTTGTGGCACGACAAGCTGAAGATGACCTTTTCGTAAGACGGTTTCTGTTTTATCCGTAAAAATCAACGCGCGACCGATGACATTTTCAAGCTCGCGGACATTTCCTTTCCACGGTTGCTTCTTCATTGCTTCAAGTACATCATCTGAGATCCGTCCGACCGATCGTCCATAACTTTGATTCAATTTACGGAGTAAGTGCAAGGTCAATGGTGCGATATCATCCGGTCGCTCACGTAGTGCCGGTATGTGAATCGGTAAACGATTGATCCGGTAGTAGAGATCTTCTCGGAACTCATTCATGATGATCTTTTGCTCTAGATTCGCATTCGTCGCCGCGATAATCCGGACATCGACTGGAATCGCCTTCGTCCCACCGACGCGAACGACTTCATTTTCCTGTAACACCCGTAATAGTTTGGCCTGGACGTCGAGTGGTAGTTCGCCAATCTCATCTAAGAATAGCGAACCCCCGTGTGCTTCTTCGAAATATCCCCGCTTCCCACCACGTCGCGCTCCTGAGAACGCGCCTTCCTCGTACCCGAATAGTTCACTTTCGAGTAACGTCGGTGCGATTGCCGCACAGTTGACGCGGACGAATTGTTCATATTTACGTTCGCTCGCTGCATGGATCGCATGTGCAAACAATTCCTTGCCGGTTCCGGATTCACCGCGAATCAAGACGTTGACGGGCATCGTTGCCGCAAGCTTTGCTTGATCGACGACGAAGCGCATCGCTTCACTCTCAGCGATGATATCGTCAAAAGTATATTTAGCTTCGAGCGTCCGGATTTTTTGGCGCGCTGCCTTCAATTCTTTGGCGAGTGCCTTCATTTCCGAAATATCCCGAATGACCCCAACGGAACCGCGGACTTGTCCATCGACGATGACGGGTGCCGCATTGACGATGATATCACGTTGATCTTGCCCGATCTTCATGCGAACATCCCGCACGTTCTCGCCCGTATTCAAGACTTTCAAATGAACGGATTCCTGCATTCCGATATCGGCACTTGCCGGTTTTCCGACGACGTCTCGCTCCGTGAAACCAGTCATACGCGTATATGCTGGATTGATCAGCATCGTCTGTCCGTCTTGATCGGCGACGGAAATCGCCTCGCTCGTACAATGAATGATTGCTTCGAGCATTTTCTCTTTTTCAGTCAATCGCTCAAGCAACACTCTGACGAATTCACCCGGTAAGACCGCCGCTCCCGGAAAATCATGAATCAATTGCTCAAGTACGCCAGTTTCTCCTGTAGCGTCAATGATGAAATCGACATCAGCTCCTTCAAAAGCTGACCAGTTCGTTTCAATCCGAATGTCCGCACGCCGTGCAAGCGCCACCCCAGGCGCATCCATGTTTGGATCGACAAGACCAATGACCGTTAATAATGGTGAACGTTGAAACGCATGCAGGACTTCTGTTCCCCCTTGACCAGCCCCGACGACGAGTAGATGATGCATATGAATTCCCCCTTTGAAACTGCTTACATTTCTATCGTACTCGGAATAAAATAGGGAAGCAAACCCGATTCGCAGAACGATCGATTTTTTGATACAATACGCTTGGAAAGGAGTGGCGTCCTATGCGTATCATTGGTTTGCTCTCATTATTAATCCCCGGCATCATCGGCGCGATTGGTATTAAGCTCATGCGTGATAGTGTTTTTCTAATTGCGCAAGTGCCGTTTAAATACTTAGGCGATGCGGCTTACGTATATGTATTGCAAGGTCTCGTTGGTTTGATTCTTGCGATGGGTGGCATTGGATTTGTCGCAGGATATGTCTTTTATCGCGATCGAAAACGTGGAAAAGTCTCCGATCGCTATCAAAAAAAATGAACACAGAAAAAGGTCCCCATCTCTTGAACTCATTTCAAGCGCGGGACCTTTTACTCATATAAAATTGGTTTCACTTACGGATGAACTCCTCTCATAGTTAGAACTATTCGTGTACTCCAAAACCTTAGGTGTTCCTCTTAATGAAGAGGTAGAAAGAAATCAGATCTGGCTATCGGGCTAACGATAGAATGGTGTTTCAGTTCCATCATCTGACTGTACTCGGGACCTAGGTGGAGCGTAATGTCATCCGCTTGAAGCAGTCAAACATTCGGTTGCTAACAATCACTGCTAGACAACACTCCTTTTCACGAACTGTACTTTTCATTTTAGACGATCCGTTACCTTCCACTTTTCCCTAGCTTCGAAATCATGGAAGCTCCCATTCATTCGAGATTTCCCATCTAGAATGAACAAGATACCTTGGTACGACTTCTACCAAGAGAATGTCGTCCGGCATTCTTGAGCCATTTACAGTTGGCGTTCTGAGATGATGTTCATCAACAGGATTTCCGGAGTCCTTGTCGACTCGACGTTCATCTGACGTCTTGCCAAATCATTTGGTACCTTTATTATAACAAACATTTCAGTTTATGCAATATTTATTTGCAAGCGCTATTATATATTTTTAGCTTTACGGTATGCTATAAGCAGATCGTAATCGAAAGGAGACCCTTCATGCGAAAAATCATCGTATTCGAACATCTATCGTTAGACGGTGTCATTCAAGCACCGAGCGGAAAGAATGAGGATGTGAGCAACGACTTCAAGCACGGTGGATGGACTGCTCCATTTCAGCATCCTGAGATCGGTCAGGTCATCCGTGGATGGATGCAAGAGGATTGCGCCCTGTTACTCGGTCGCGCGACTTACGAGCAATGGTCGAGTTACTGGCCACTCCATGCCGATATCTGGCCAGTTGCCGATCGTGCCATGAAGTATGTTGCTACGCGTCATACACCACCTATTCGTTGGCAGCCGACGACATATTTGAATCAACCGACTTCTGAACTAATACGCTTGAAACAACAGGACGGACCACCGCTTCACGTCTGGGGGAGTAGTCAACTCGTTCATACGCTTTATGAAGCTGATCTGATCGATGAACTTCGATTGATCCACTATCCAGTTATCGTTGGTTCTGGTAAACGTCTATTTCCAGACAACGGAATGACGCCCCTCACTTGGAACGTCACGAAACGACACACGTTTGATAACGGCGTGTTGATCGCTTGCTATGAGCGGGATCGGAACTAAAAACACACCGTCTATCCATTAGACGGTGTGTTTCCTTTAACCAGATTGTTCTTGATTCATATGACTTGAAACATACGAGATGAATTCCGAGTTCTTCGGACTTTTCTCTTGTTCGATTCGACCATTGAAGAGCTCGTGCTGTTGCATTCCTTCGTTCCAAGCGGACTTGATGGCGTGACGCATCGCTCGTTCGACGCGAGATGCCGTCGTTTGATGTTTTTTCGCAATCGTCGGATAGAGTTCCTTTGTGATCAATCCAAGTAAATCTTCCCGTTCTAGCACCATTAAGACAGCGTCCTTTAAATACGTGAAGCCTTTAATATGCGGAGCAATCCCCACTTCTCGCAGTGTCGTACCGACTTTTAAATCAATCGTTTCGACGATCGGTGCTTGTCCTTGATGCGTCACGAGACGAATTTTTTGAACGAGCTGATCCATGCTGAACGGTTTAAGTAAGAAGTACGATGCTCCGAGAGTGACCGCCTGTTGTGAGACCTCATCCTTACCGAAAGCACTCAACATGATGACAGCAGGATTCTTCTTTTTCTTCATCAACTCCTCGAGAACACCAAGCCCATCTAAATGAGGCATGATGATGTCGAGAAGCAATACATCCACTTCATGTTCTTTCATACGTTCGAGACAACTCTCGCCATTGTAGGCGACGCAAACGACTTCCATGTCTTCTTGCGCAGAGATATGCTGGCGAATCAGTTCGACCATTTCGCGATTATCATCTGCTATCCCGACTTTAATCAATCCTTACACCCCATTTTTAAGCGATTCTTTCATCGTCTTCGCCTGATCCATCAATTCCTCGGCATGGCGTAACGTCAAATCCGTCATATGTGCACCGGAAATCATCCGTCCTAGTTCGTTTCCTCGATCTGACTGAGACAAGACGTTGACCTGTGTCGTCGTACGATCCGTCTCCTCGATTTTCCGAATATAGAGATGTTGATCGGCCATCGAAGCGACTTGCGGTAAGTGCGTAATACAAAGCACTTGTCCGTCTACCGATAAACGATAGATTTTTTCAGCCATCGCTTGTGCGACACGACCCGATACTCCTGTATCGACTTCATCGAAAATGATCGAAGCAACTCCGACCGAGCGCGAGAAGATTGACTTCAGTCCGAGCATGATACGAGATAACTCCCCGCCCGATGCGACTTTTCCGAGCGACTTGAATGGTTCTCCCGCATTCGTCATGATGAAGAACTCCACTTGATCGATCCCGTTCTTGCGTAGCATCGGTGTCTTTCCGTCTTGAAGAAAACGAATTTCAAACCGCGCTTTTTCCATGTAGAGCTCACGTAACTCCAGATGAATCGCTTCGCTTAATTGAACGGCCGCTTTTCGACGCTGTTGCGACAGACGCCCACCTATCTCAAACAATTCGACTTCGAGCTGTTCGACTTCGGCTTTTAAGCGCTCAATCCGTTCATCTCGATTCGTCATCGTATCAAGTTCAACTCGAATTTTTTCCCCATACGCAATGACTTCCTCGATCGTCGCCCCGTATTTTCGTTTCAGTTGTTGAAAGACGGATAAACGTTGTTCGATCTCATCGAGTCGATTGGAATCGAACTCAAGTGTTTCAAGTTGATCTCGAATCGCATACCCGACTTCTTCGAGTCCATAAAAAGCGCTTGCGATCGCGTCACTCTGCTGCGAAAACTGTTCGTCGATGCTTGATGCTTGTTGTAGTTCACGCATCGCGTCTCCGACAGAGTCGATGCCGCGCATCTCATCATGCAAAGCATCGTATGCTGTCTTCAGTGACGCATATAGCTTCTCGAAATTCGCGAGACGATTTCGTTCGACGAGCAACTCGTCTTCCTCATGTGCTCGAAGTTTTGCGCCTTCGATTTCTTCCGTCTGAAACGATAGTAAATCAATCCGTTGAGCGAGTTCTTGCTCACTTTGCGCGAGCGATTGCAGCGCCGTCCGTTTTTCTTCATACGCTTGATAACCGGACTGGTAGGCTTGAAGGAGCGGTGCAATCGTCTCTTGCGCGAAGTCATCGAGAATCGCTTGATGATACGTACTGTCCATTAAATGCTGATGTTCATGTTGCCCGTGCATGTCGACGAGGACACGTCCGAACTCCCGTAAGATCGTCAGTGTGACCAGCTTATTGTTGACGCGACAGACACTTTTCCCGGTCGCGAACAGATCACGTCGTAAGATGATCAATCCATCTTCGATATCGATACCATACTCTTCTGCGAGATCATAGACGAGATGGTCGTCTTCAATCAGAAACAATCCTTCTAGCTCCGCCCGATCTTCCCCGTATCGAACGAATTCCGCGGATCCACGTCCACCAATCAATAATCCGATCGCGTCGAGAACGATCGATTTACCGGCACCTGTTTCCCCAGTCAAGACGGTCATTCCTTTTTTAAAGTCGATCTGTAGCTCGTCAATGATCGCAAATTGTTTGATCGATAATTCAGCTAGCATCCTGTCAACTCCTTACAGCATTTCTAAAATTCGTTCGGTCACTTCTTTCGCTTGTTCCTCACTTCGTGCGATTAATAGGATCGTATCGTCCCCACACACCGTGCCAAGCAGTTCGTTCCAGCTCAAATGATCCAGTAAGACAGCGACTGCATTCGCATTTCCCGGCAGGACATGCATGACAATCAGATTTTGAGCAGAATCAATCGAGATGAAGCTGTCCCCGAGCAGACGCCGCAATTTCCCGAGTGGGTTGAAGCGTTGGTCGGCAGGTAAACTATATTTATAACGTCCATCATTCAACGGGACCTTAACGAGATGAAGTTCCTTGATATCTCGTGATACCGTTGCCTGTGTAACCTTATATCCTGCATTCCGTAATTCCTCTACCAATTCATCTTGGGTTTCTACTTCCGACTGGGTGATGATCTCCCGAATCTTAATCAACCGTTGCCCCTTTGTCATCCCTGCACCTCACAGTATTCTTCGATGTTACTATTGTAATCCAATAAATCATTAAAAGTCCACGTTTGCCATTTTATTATACGGTTTTCGTCGCTCCGAACAACAAGGAAGACGGACCCATGAACCGGATCCGCCCTCGTTTTCATCTGTTCGTTTAAAGACTAGCATGTGCTTGCTTGACTGTCTCCGTCGCATGGACGGATGAATCAAGTCCTGGTTGACCAAGGCGCGCATGCAATAAGAACTCGATGTTCCCCTCTCCACCAGTAATCGGTGAATAGTCGAGCTGTTTCACATAGAATCCTTGTTGAATGAAGAATTCGACCATCTCCTCGAGGACACGGACATGAATCCGTTCATCACGCACGATGCCTTTTTTACCGATATCATCACGCCCCGCTTCGAATTGCGGCTTGACGAGCGCCATGACATCTCCTCCTTCGACGAGGATCGTCTTCAGCGGCGGAAGCATCAACCGTAACGAGATGAATGAGACATCGATCGTCGCAAACTGCGGCGCAACAGGGAACATGTCTGGTGTCGCATGCCGGAAGTTCGTTTTCTCCATCACCGTCACACGGTCATCCGAGCGAAGCTTCCAGTCCAGCTGATTGGAACCGACATCGAGCGCATACATATGTGCTGCTCCATTTTGTAAGGAGCAGTCGGTAAAGCCACCCGTTGACGATCCAATATCGAGACCTGTTTTACCCGTGACATCGAAATCGAATACTTGAAGTGCCTTTTCCATCTTGAAGCCTCCACGACCGACGTAGGGCATCAATTGACCTTTGACGTGCAGATCGATGTCCGATTTGACCTTCTCACCGGCCTTCTCTAATCGTTCCGTACCACTAAAGACCAGTCCAGCCATGATCGATCGCTTCGCTTTTTCACGCGTTTCAAACAAACCGCGCTCGACGAGAAGAACGTCGAGGCGGATTTTTTTTACATTTTCCATGAATCGTCACACACTCTGTTTCTTTCCTTGATTGACGAAAGCGCGTACTTCTTCTGCGATTTGTCCAGGTAATAATCCGATTTCTTCCAGTAATTCGTTCACACCGCCATGCTCGATATACCAATCTGGAATACCAAAGCGTTTGACGCGTGGGAATGCTTCCTGCTCGTTCGCATGCTCAAGGACAGCTGATCCGAATCCACCTTTTAAGACGGCTTCTTCGAGCGTCACGAGTGGAATGCCTTCTGCGTAAAGGGCATTCAGCATCTTCTCATCAAGCGGTTTGATCGTCCGAGCATTGATGACACGAACCGACAGTTCGTCTGCTAGGAGATCCGCGATTTTGAGCGCATCTTGTACTTGTGGTCCGAACGCAAGGATCGCGACGTCCGTTCCTTCACGTTCGACTTCCCATGTATCAAGCGAAATTTCATGCAGTGTCTCGTCCATTGGTACACCGATACCTTCTCCACGTGGGAAACGAACGGCGATTGGTCCTTCATATTTGACGGCCGAATAGAGCAAGTGTTGCAGTTCGTTCTCATCCTTCGCCATGACGATCCGGATGTTCGGTACGTGACGCATGAAGGCAATATCGAAGACGCCTTGGTGTGTTTCACCATCCGCACCGACGAGACCTGACCGGTCAATCGTAAACGTCACATCTAGATTTTGACGCGCCACGTCGTGAACGAGCTGATCGTATGCACGTTGGAAGAAGGTCGAGTAGATCGATACGACAGGTTTCATGCCTTGCGTCGCTTGACCAGCTGCGAACGTCACAGCATGTTGTTCTGCAATCCCGACGTCAAACATCCGCTCTGGGAATTCTTTTTCAAAACAATCGAGTTTTGAACCGACGCTCATCGCCGGCGTGATCAACGTCAGCTTTTCATCATCGCGTGCCATCTTTGTTAAAGTATCCGCTACCGTAAAGGAGTAACTAGGTGCTTTTGATTTCCCTTTGATGACTTCGCCAGACTCCATCTTGTACGGTCCAAGACCATGCCATGTGCCGACACCATCGAACTCTGCCGGACGATAGCCTTTCCCTTTTTTCGTGATGACATGAAGCAGGACAGGACCTTCTTCTTTTTTCACGTAATTGAGCTGTTCGATTAAATCATCAAGATCGTGCCCATCGACTGGACCATAATAGTTGAAGCCGAGCTCTTCGAAGAACATGCCAGGAACAAGTGCGCCTTTAACGGCTTCCTTCAACTTCTCGCTTCCTTTTTCAAGACGTCCGCCAATGACCGGAATCTTTTTGATCAACGTTTCAAGCTCGTCTTGGGCAAAACGCACTTTACGTGATGAACGAATTCGTCCAAGCATTTGATGCATCGCCCCAACGTTTGGTGCAATCGACATCTCGTTATCGTTCAAGATGACGATGACGTTTTGTTGTTCTGCTCCAATATGATTCAATGCTTCAAGTGCCATACCACCTGTCAAAGCACCGTCACCGATGATCGCGACTGCACGATCACTCTTACCGCTCAGTTCGTTCGAGACAGCAATCCCCATTGCTGCTGACAAGGACGTCGAGCTGTGTCCTGTCTCCCAGACGTCATGCACACTCTCATTGCGTTTCGGGAACCCACAGAGTCCTTTGTGCTGACGGAGCGTATCAAACTGGCTCGCACGTCCTGTCAAAATCTTATGCACGTATGCTTGGTGCCCGACATCCCAGACGAACTTGTCATTCGGACTGTCGAATTCACGATGCAACGCAAGCGTCAACTCGACGACACCGAGGTTCGGTGCCAAGTGTCCACCTGTCGTCGCTAATTCTTCAATCAAAAAGCGTCGAATATCGCCTGCGAGTACTTCGAGTTCGGAGACCGACATACGCTTTAAAAATGACGGATCCTGTATTTCTGTCAATTTCATACCTTACCGCCTCTTTTCCTTACAATCTTATAGGGTTTGTACCCTACATTGTACTAGAACAATCTATCGAGCGCCATTGTCAGCATAGAAAAAGACGACGCAGATGCGTCGTCCTGCTTAATGGTCGCGCTTGACCACGAAGTCGAGCAGTTCCTTAAGTGTCGTCGCTTCGACTGATAATGCATCAATCGCTTGTTCCGCTGCTTCCACCTGAGCTGTCAGTGCGCGTTTCGCTCCTTCAAGACCCAGTAATTTTGGGTACGTTGCTTTTTCGTTCCCTTCGTCGCTACCGACCGGTTTGCCGATTTTTTCAGCATCGCCTGTTACGTCCAAGATGTCATCTTGGATTTGGAATGCGATTCCGAGATGGCGACCGTATTGCTTCAAGTGATCAAGATCCGTCGAGCTGACCGAGGCAAGCAAACCACCCGCTTCGACTGCAAAGACGAGGAGTGCTCCTGTTTTCCGACGGTGAATCGACTCAAGCTCCGCTACGTCATTGATGCCGCCACGCTCACCGAGCATATCGTCGAGCTGACCACCGACCATACCCGTAGCGCCCGCTGCTGTTGCCAACCGTTCGACAAGTGCAAGCTTTACTTCCGGCGAAGCTGGTGCCTCAAGAAGACAGCTGAAGGCGTTCGTGAGCAAGGCATCTCCTGCTAAAATCGCTGTTGCTTCATCAAAAGCGATATGATTCGTCGGACGCCCTCGACGCAGATCATCATCGTCCATTGCTGGAAGGTCATCGTGAATCAGTGAGTATGTATGAATCATCTCAAGTGCCGCAGCAGTCGCGTCACCTTTTGAACGATCGATGGAAAAAGCATCGAGTACCGCATAAATCAAGGCTGGGCGAATTCGTTTCCCACCCGCATCGAGTGAATACCGCATCGAATCGCGTAAACGATCCGGTGCGTCGAGTCGCTCCATGAACTCTTCCATTTTATTTTCGACTTGTGTCTTCCACTCATTCAAAGCAATCATTGCGCTCCTCCTTTTTCCCGAAGCGTACCATCTTGCTCCAGGATTTGATCGAGTTTTTTCTCAGCAACGGATAACTTTCCTTGGCAAAGAGCCGTCAGTTTGACGCCTTCTTCATATAGAGCCATCGCTTGTTCAAGAGGAGCTTCGCCCTCTTCGAGTAACGTGACGATTTCTTCTAATCGTTCCAGTGCTTCTTCAAAAGATTGTTCCGTCTCCATTCTTACTCCCCATCCTCTCGTTTAGCACGAATCGTTCCATCATGGAATCGGATATCGAACGAAGACGCTGTCAATGCCTTCGCGGAACGGACGATTTGTCCATCCTGTTCGACATACGTATAACCGCGCATCAGAACATGCGTAGGACTGACGGAGTCGAGTCGCGCGAGCACATGACGCACCTGTTGTTGCTTCGATTGTAAAAGTCGACGAACGATTTCGAGTCGACGTCGTGATTGTTCAATCGTCGCCCGTTGTTGCACGAAGCGATCCCGCATCGGCACACGCATTAAGCGTGTGTCAAGACGCTCCACCTGTTGCTGGTGTTGCGCTACTACTTGCTTGATCTCCTTTTGGAGTGACATCTCTGCCCGGTCCAATTGTTCCTGCTTCAGTCCGAGTAGGACGCGTGGTGATTTCAGACCATAGCTCGCGGCAAGCCGTGTCACTTGCTCTTGTTTACTTTTGAGGAGTTGTGCATACGTTCGTTCTAAACGTCGCTCTACATCCTGCACACGTCGAGTGAGTGCCTCTGCTTCCGGAGTGACGAGTTCTGCCGCTGCCGTTGGTGTAGCAGCACGAACGTCGGCGACGAAATCACTGATCGTAAAATCCGTTTCGTGACCGACAGCAGAGACGATCGGAATGCGGGATTCAAACACGGCTGTCACGACAGACATCTCATTGAATGCCCACAGCTCCTCAATCGAACCACCACCACGACCAATGATCAACACATCACAGGCAGCATGCTCATTCATCAGCTGAATGGCACGACTGATTTGTGGTGCCGCGTCCGCTCCCTGTACAAGGACCGGGGCGAAGACGATGGCTGCTTGCGGATAGCGGCGCCGGAGTGTCGTTGCGATATCATGAAGCGCTGCTCCTTTTGGCGACGTGATGATTCCGATGCGCTCTGGAAACGCTGGCAACGATTGTTTGATTGCTGGATCAAACCAACCACGCTCTTCAAGATCCACCTTCAAGCGTGAGAACGCCTCATATAGCGCTCCTACACCATCTTCCGTCATCCGTTCGACATAGAGTTGCATCTCTCCAGAAGAGACGTAAACGGATAAGCGCGCGGTGACGACGACACGCATCCCATCGCGAACGTCTGCTTTGACTCGACTCGCATCCCGGGCAAACATGACGGCTTTCATCCGTGACTGCTCGTCCTTCAACGTAAAATAAAGGTGACCGGAAGAGTGTCGTTTAAAGTTCGACACTTCTCCCACCACCTGGACTTGTTGCAGAAGGGCGTCGCCTTCTAGTTCACGTTTGACATAGTGGACTAAATCGGAAACGTGAAGAGGTTCGCTCATCGCGCAGCCTCGATCGTGTTATGCAGTAGCATCGTGATCGTCATCGGACCAACGCCACCTGGAACAGGTGTGATCATCGATGCAACGTCTTGTACCGTATCAAACTCGACATCACCGACGAGTTTGCCATCGACACGGTTGACACCAACGTCAATGACGACAGCACCCGGTTTCACCATATCCGCCGTAATCAGCTTCGGTACGCCGACTGCGACGATCAAGATATCCGCTTGACGCGTCATCGCACCGAGATCTTTTGTCTTGGAATGACAATAGGAAACGGTAGCCGATTCATTCAAGAACAACATACCGACGGGTTTACCGACGATTTGGCTACGACCGACGACAACGACGTGTTGACCGGCAATCGGTACGTTCATCTCTTTGACGAGATGAAGAATGCCGTTTGGTGTACACGGTAAAAATGTCGGTTCACCAATCATCATTTTCCCGACAGAGACAGGATGAAAACCATCGACGTCCTTTTCAGGAGAAATCGCAAAAATGACTTTACTCTCATCAATATGGTCAGGCAACGGCAATTGAACGAGAATCCCGTGGACACTCGCATCAACGTTCAGACGTTCGATCAAGTGAAGAAGCTCTGATTCCGTAGTTTCTGCCGGAAGTCGGATCAACTCCGAATCCATGCCGATTTCCTTCGCCGCCTTTTCTTTACCACGTACATAGGACTGACTAGCAGGATCTTCGCCAATCAGGATGACAGTCAATTGCGGT
Organism: Exiguobacterium sp. Leaf187; assembly: GCF_001423925.1. Lineage (NCBI taxonomy): Bacteria > Bacillati > Bacillota > Bacilli > Caryophanales > Exiguobacterium > Exiguobacterium sp. Leaf187. The sequence continues at coordinate 76,870 of NZ_LMPR01000008.1, forward strand.
TGAATCCGCTGTTCTTTCAGACGTGCGACTTCTTCTTTCAGCTTCATACGATATGAATGGGCTACCTGTTTTCCATCGATTACTACTGCCATGATTTGTCCACTCCCCCAAAAAGTTCGATTCACTCTTCTGTCTGTTTGTCTCTATTCGGTTTTACAAGTTTATGAATTTTCTTTGACGACGCCTTGTGCGACCTTACCGAGAACACCGTTCACGATTTTTGTTGCTTCTTCGTCAGCGAACGCCTTCGTCAATTCAATCGCTTCGTTGATCGTCACTCGAACCGGAATGTTCGTTTCGAACAATAATTCGTAGACGGCTAAGCGAAGAATCGTCCGCTCGATGTTTCCGAGTCGTTCGAATGACCAGTTGACCAGTGCTTCTCGGATGTGTTGGTCAATCGTTGCTTTGTTCGTTTCGACACCGTTCACCAATTGCTCGACGAATGTGTCATATTCCTTACCTTCTACCGCGAATTCAATGGCCTCTTGTGCAGTCAGATCCGAAAGCTCCATTTGGAACAAAGATTGGACTGCGAGTTCGCGTGCCATGTGTCGTTTCATCATGATTTTGCGTGCTCCTTTTTTTGTCGTTCTCAATCAGTTAGTTTAGCACATTCCTCTTTTAAAAAACATAGAGAACGCCAAAAAAAGACGGGAGTTCGTCGCACAAACTCCCGTCCTGATTCAGTTAACGATCGTACCTTTTAGCTCACGCTCTGCGAATTTCGTCGTGAACGTCCCACGCCGGAATACCGGGTGACTGAGAACACGTTCGTGGAACGGGATCGTCGTTTTGACACCTTCAATCCAAAATTCAGCTAGTGCACGTTCCATCTTCGCACATGCTTCTTCCCGTGTTTCCGCATGGACGATCAATTTCGCGACCATCGAGTCATAGTACGGTGGAATCATGTACCCCGGATAGACTGCGCTATCGATACGTACGCCCATTCCGCCTGGTGTCACGTATTGTGTGACGCGTCCAGCAGACGGACGGAAATCATGATCTGGATCCTCGGCATTGATTCGGCATTCGATCGAATGACCGTGGAACTTGATATCCTTTTGTTTAACGGCAAGCGGATGATCGAGCGCGACTTGCAATTGCGCTTGAACGAGATCGAACCCAGTGATCATCTCCGTTACCGGGTGTTCGACTTGAATGCGTGTGTTCATCTCCATGAAGAAGAACTCTTCCGTCTCTTCGACGAAGATGAATTCGATCGTCCCAGCTCCTGTATATTGAATCGCTTTTGCGGCTTTTACGGCAGCCTCTCCCATCTTCAATCGTGTCGCTTCACTGACCGCAGGTGACGGCGCTTCCTCGATCAGTTTCTGCATCCGGCGCTGGACGGTACAATCCCGTTCACCGAGGTGAATGACATTCCCGTGACGATCGGCGAGGACCTGTACCTCGACATGGCGGAACTCTTCGATGAAGCGTTCTAAATAGACATCCCCGTTTCCGAAAGCTTGTTTTGCTTCACGGCGTGTCTCACTTAGCCCGTTGATCAGCTCTTCTTCCGAACGAGCGACCCGAATCCCTTTACCGCCACCACCTGCTGTTGCTTTGATGATGACCGGATAACCAATTTCTTGCGCCAGTGCGACCGCTTCTTCGTCCGTGACCGTTCCATCTGAACCAGGCACGACGGGCACTCCACACTCGATCATCGTCTTCTTCGCAACGTCCTTGATCCCCATCTGACGGATCGCATCCGACGTCGGACCAACGAACTTGATCCCGCACGCTTCACACATCTCAGCAAAATCAACGTTTTCTGCTAGGAAACCGTAACCCGGGTGGATCATCGTCACTTGACGGTTCGTTGCGACCGCGAGGATATTCGTAACGTTTAAGTAAGATGAAGCAGAACTCGCCTCACCGATGCAGTACGCCTCATCGGCTAAACGAACGTGTAAGGCTTCCTTATCCGCTGTCGAGTAGACAGCAACGGTTTGTATTCCAAGTTCCTTTGCCGCTCGAATGATGCGGACGGCGATTTCTCCACGGTTGGCAATCAATAATTTTTCCATGCTGTTCACCCCCGTTTACGGACGGATCCGGAAGAGTGGTTGACCAAATTCAACGAGATCTCCATCGGCGACAAGAATCTCGACGACCGTTCCAGATACTTCCGAGTTTAAGTTATTGAAGAGTTTCATTGCTTCAAGGACACAAACGATCTGACCCACTTCAATCTGATCACCGACTTTGACGTATGCAGGTTTATCTGGATTCGGACGCGAATAGAACGTTCCGACCATCAAGGCATTGATCGTGACCGTATCATCCGTAGTCACCTCTTCCTCGACTGGTGCTGCCGCTTGCTTCACAGGAGCTGGCGCCGCCACTGGAGTAGCAGGTGCTTGGTGCGAGACCGTTACTGTTTCTCCTTGTTTCTTCAACTTCAATTTATACGTATCCGTCTCGAGTGAGAGTTCATTTACACTCGACTGATCGAGCATTTCGAGTACTTGTTTCAACTGATCGATTTTCATCTGTCATTCTTCCCCCATCTATGCTGTATTCACAATTATTATACCAGGTGCTAATGCCTACTCAAATACTTATATTAACTGGTCATACCATTGGATGCAAGTCAAGCTGGATGAAAAAAGACGTCTCTCGACCTGATAAAAGGTGAGAGACGTCTTGTCGTTTCAATATTATCCGTTGTAACGACCTGTGAAATCACCTGTACGTGTATCAACCGTTACTTTTTCGCCTGCTTCGATGAAGAGTGGGACTTGAATGATATGACCTGTCTCCACTGTCGCATTTTTCTTGACGTTCGAAGCTGTATCACCCTTAACGCCAGGCTCTGCTTCAACGATCGTCATGACGACTGTGTTCGGCAATTCAAGACCGAGGATTTCGCCGTTGTAAACCGCGATTTGAACTTCCATGTTTTCAAGCAAGTATGGAAGAGCTGCTTCGACTTGTGCCGTCGTCAATTCCAATTGCTCATACGATTCTGTGTCCATGAAGACGTAAGTCTCGCCCATTGGGTAAAGGTATTGCATCTTGTTACGCTCGATGTGTGCACGCTCGACACGCTCACCACCACGGAATGTCATCTCTTGGATGTTTCCGTTACGGATGTTACGCATTTTCGTCCGAACGAACGCTGCCCCTTTACCTGGTTTAACATGTTGGAATTCAAGTACTTGCCAAATCATACCGTCTGAAGTCTTAATCGTTAATCCTGTTTTTAAATCGTTTACTGATACCATGAATGGTTCCTCCTAAAATGTCCCGTCACTCTGAATTAGAGAGTGATCAGTTCTTTTGGTGAAGACGAAAGAATTTCTCGACCTGTTTCCGTGATCAAAACGTCATCTTCAATCCGGCATCCGCCAACTTGCGGCACGTAGATACCTGGTTCGACCGTAACGATCATGCCCGGTTCAAGTTTCGTCTCAGAGCGGAACGACAAGCCAGGTCCTTCATGTACTTCTAGACCAATACCGTGTCCCGTCGAGTGACCGAAGTACTCACCGTAACCTGCTTCTTTGATGATATCACGTGTCAATGCGTCCGCTTCGATCCCAGTGATGCCTGGTTTTAAGCCGTCGACACCCGCTAGTTGCGCTTGCAAGACCGTATCGTAGATCTTCTGCAACTCGGCATTGATCGGACCGACTGCGACAGTCCGTGTGATATCTGAAACATAACCGTTCAAGAGCGCTCCGAAATCAAGCGTGACGAGTTCACCCGTCGCAATGACCTTCGAGCTGGCAACACCGTGCGGCAAGGCAGAACGATAGCCCGATGCCACGATCGTATCGAAAGAAGAAGACGTCGCTCCATGCTTCCGCATGAAGAATTCTAGTTCATTTGATACTTCAAGTTCCGTTCGTCCTGGTTGAATGTACGTCAAGATGTGTTGGAAGGTCGCGTCTGCGAGCTCCACCGCTTCCTTAATCATCTTAATCTCTGACGAATCCTTAATCAAGCGTAGGTTTTCAATGATTCCTGTCGTCGGAACAAGCTCGATTGCTGAAGCTTGATCGTATGCTTCAAAAGCACCGAGTGTCATCGCATCCTTTTCGACACCAACCGCGCGAACACGCGCTCCTGCCATCAATTCGCCCATCGTCTCTGGAATCGAACGTTCGATTTGAACGATCTCCATTCCTTTGACTTGGTCTGCCGCTTGCTCCGTGTAACGGAAATCCGTCACGAAGTACGCTTGCTCTTCTGTTACGAGACATGCACCGCTTGATCCCGTGAAGCCGGAAATGTATCGAATGTTCTCTGCTTTCGTGACGAGTAATCCTGGAAGGTCCCGTTCCTTTAAAGCTGCTTGTAACGCCTCGATCCGTTGTTTCATGATTGATTTCCCCCTTGTTCCGATTGTTGTAAAGCTTGGAGTGCCTCCGTTGCCAGACGATATCCCGTCATGCCAAGTCCAGCGATGACACCTTGGCAGACGGGTGCGATCATCGAATGATGCCGGAAGGATTCACGTGCATGGACATTCGATAGATGGACCTCGATGACGGGCGCTTCGATTGCAGCAATCGCGTCACGTAACGCGATACTCGTATGCGTGTAGGCAGCAGCATTGAAGACGATGCCGTCCGCTCCCCGTTCCTCGTGAAGAACATCAATCAGTCGTCCTTCATGGTTCGATTGTTCAAACCGAAACTGAATGTTCGGAAAATAAGTGCGAAGGTCGTGTTCTAAGTCGGCTAATGTCGCCGTTCCATATGTATCCGGTTCGCGTGTTCCGAGTAAATTCAAGTTTGGTCCGTTTAATATCAAGACACGCAAAAAAACACCTCCTCGAATTCCTTTTCATTGTATCATAACCCGATTTCCGACTCCTAAAGATTACCTCGTTTTGACGAGTCGAACATAGTTTTTTTGTTGTAAATCAAGTACACTGACGATACACCTAATTTTAATGAAGACGGGATGCGTTCTATTATGAAAACGACTAATCCGCCGGTCGGTGGTCAAGCCATCGTCGAAGGCGTCATGTTCCAAAATGCGACCCACGCGGTCTCAGCGATTCGTCGAAACGATGAGTCGATCGAGACGTTCGCCCAACAAAAACCGGTTCGACCACGAATCGCTAAAGGCAAAAAAATTCCACTTCTACGTGGCTTGTTCGCTTTGATGGAGTCCTCAGCGAATGGTGCCAGTCATATGAACTTCGCAAGTGACCGATACGGTGTCAAACCTGGTGAAGAAGAGCCGGAAGAGACGACTGCCAGCCCTTTGACGAAATGGCTCGGCGTAGCTGTCGTCGGAGTCCTATCATTCTTTTTCGGTAAATTACTTTTTACGTTACTACCTGCTTTCCTTGCGTCACTATTCGATGTGTTCCCTGCTTTATCAGGACATGTCATTCAAAATGTCATCGAAGCAACAATCAAATTAACGCTTTTGTTCAGTTACCTCTACGTGATTTCATTGACTCCGCTCGTCAAACGACTCTTTCAATATCACGGTGCAGAGCATAAGGTCATCAACTGCGTCGAATCAGGACGCCCACTCACGGTCGAAAACGTTCGCGTCAGCAGTCGTCTTCATTACCGTTGCGGCTCGAGTTTCTTGATCTTCACCGTCATCGTCGGATTTTTCGTCTATCTGATCGTGCCAACGGATCCGCTTTGGTTGCGTCTCGTCTGCCGGATCGCTTTATTACCGGTCGTCATCGGTCTTTCATTTGAAGTGTTGCAGCTGACGAACAAAGCACAGCACATCAAAGGACTTCGCGTCATTGCCTTGCCTGGCCTATGGTTACAATACTTGACGACGAAAGAACCGGACGATGCACAGATCGAGGTTGCGATTTATGCGTTTGAAGCATTGGAAAAACAGGAACATAACCTACATGAGAATGCACTGGGTTAATCGATAACAGGGGTGATATTATGATCAGACAACGCATTGGTTCTACATTTGCACTCGTCGTGTTACTGTTCGCTTTTGTCGGCTTCGGATATAAACTCGTCAATAATCCAAGTAGTCTGTTTTCACAATTGCTGTTCTTCGGGATTACCGCCGGGATCATCTTCTTGCTCTTTAAGTTCCTGACTCGTAATCGAAGCGTCGGAACGGGCGCAAATGCTCAGTACCGAAAATCCGTCGCTCAATCAAAAAAAATGCATGGCTCTTCGAATTCTGTTCGCCGGACAGACTTTAAGAAAAAAACGGTCAAGTCTTCAAAAGCGCCGGCATCGAATAAAGTCAGACCGTTGCGGGATCGTTCAAAAGCTCCTCATCTGACAGTCATCGAAGGAAAAAAAGGCAAAAAGAAAAAACGTGCTTTCTAATTTCAGAAGTACATTAAAAAGGAGATTCGTCATGCGACGAACCTCCTTTTTTCGTGTTCAATCCGTTTCGACCCAACCGATATACGGTAGATTGCGATATTCCTCCGCACAATCGATTCCGTACCCAACAACGAAGTAATCCGGAATCTCGAAACCGACATAGTCTGCGTCGAGTTTTACTTCACGGCGTGCCGGTTTATCAAGCAATGTACATACTTTGAGAACTCCGGGTTGATGCAATTTCATGTGATCACATAAGAAATGGAGCGTCCGCCCTGTGTCGATGATATCTTCGATGACGACGACATATTTCCCTTGCACATCGAGATCGAGATCTTTCTTCAACTGAACACGCCCGGAAGAGACGGTCTTTGTTCCGTAAGAAGAGCACGCGACTGTATCAATTTGAACGCTTCCTTTGATTTCGCGCATCAAATCGGCAGCAAAGACCATCGATCCTTTTAACACGACGACGAGAACGATTTGACGCCCAGCCGCATCTGCTTCGATCTGTTGTGCTAATTCACGAACTTTTTCTTTCAGTTGTGACTCCGACACTAATTTTTCTTTAATCGTGATTTCCATGACAAGGTGCGAACACCCGCCACCCCCTTCGTCCATTTTCAGGCTCAGTATAGCATATCCAACTTAAAATGCGCACTTTATCATAAAAATGTAATGGATCGTTCGTGTTTGAGAACTTTTTTTTAGCAAAGAAATATAAAAAAACAAGCCTCAATCCTCTGGATGGGCTTGTTGATAGCGATGCAGTTCCTCTTTCAAACCAGGACGTTCCGCGAAAAACTGAATCATTCCGTTAATCTTATCCAATGCTTCGATACTAATATGGTGCTCGATTCCTTCGACATCCTTATAGATCAGTTCTTCATCCACACCAACGAGACGAAGAAAATCTTCAAGTAAGGCATGTCGTTCCACGAGACGCTTTCCGATTTTGCGTCCTTTAGGCGTCAGCATGAGACCCCGATACTTTTCATAAACGAGGTACGTCTCCCGGTCAAGCTTTTGAACCATCTTCGTTACCGAGGACGGGTGAACTCCTAACGACTCCGCTATATCCGACACGCGGGCATATCCCTTATCTTCGATCAGTTTATAAATTTGTTCCAAATAATCTTCCATACTCGGAGTTGGCACGACATCACCTTCCCATTTCATTCATTAGCGTTTCCAGTTCCACTCATCACTACGGTATTTCTCGGCAAGACGCTCAATCTCCTGCCACTGCTCGCTAGTGAACGTTAACGGAACGAACGACAAATCAAGCGCCTCTTCGAAGCCTTTCGTGAACGCTTCTCGTACCTCGTCAAATGCTACAGCGCGACCTGCTAGCTCATTCAAAGCGACAGCTTTTCCTGAAAAACGCGCTTTCATCCGCTCGCGCGTTGACTCATCATCATACAAGAAACAATCAAACAATTCACCTTCATCGACAGAGAGCGGGACCGAGCCGTGCTGTAAGACAACGCCTTGATGGCGGACTTGTGCACTTCCAGCGACTTTCCGTTTTCCGACAGCGAGTTCATAATACGATGCGGCATCAAAACAAACGGCTGATTTCGGCTTCCGTAACTCTTCTTTTTCCTCTTCCGTCAACGGAACGGAAAATTCGACCGGAATGCCGAGGTGATGGTATCCTTTGCGAATCCCTTCCGTCAACATCCGATAACTTTCGATGACCGTGCGTGGTAAACCTTCTGTATCTTCCGGGATGACGACACTGTACGTCAACTCGTCTGCATGCAAGACAGCGCGCCCTCCTGTCATCCGACGCACGATCGGAATCCCGAGCTCTGCAATCCGCTCTCGATCGATATCACGGGTTGCCCGTTGAAAATGACCAACACTTAATCCGCGTGGTTCCCATGAGTAAAAACGAAGCGTCGGTGCGATCTCCCCCCGCCCGACGAACTGAATCAATGCTTCATCGATTGCCATGTTCATTGCCGGCTCCATCGCCGGCGTCGTCAACACTTGCCACTCTCTGTTCACTTGAGCACCCCCAAAACGTTTCCGTCTTAGTGTATCAAACCCATTCTCGGTCGCGCAATCACGAGTCGATTGCCGAAATCGATTTCGTTGACTATAATGAAACAGAGGTTAAACGAACGAAGGGGTTGGAAGTCGAATATGGAAACTGGAACTATCATTACGATCGTATTATGGGTCGCGCTGATCGCCTACATCGCTTGGCGTTTCATGCCGGTCAAAGGCATCACGAAATTGTCGCAAGAAGAATTCCGTGCGAACTACCGTAAAGCACAAATCGTCGATGTTCGCGAAACACAGGAATTCAAAGGTGGACACATCGTCGGTGCCCGTAACATCCCGGTCAGCCAAATGAAGATGCGCTCGAAGGAATTACGAAAAGACATGCCGATTTACTTGTATTGTCAAGGTAGCATGCGTTCTTCACAGGCTGCAAAAGTCTTGAAAAAAGCAGGCTATACGAATCTGTATCAGTTAAAAGGCGGATTCAAGCAGTGGTCAGGAAAAATCAAACGGAGCTAATGCTTCGTTCATCGCAAAAAGAGGATCTCTCCTTCGTCGGAGAAATCCTCTTTTTTATGAAATAGCTTATGCGTGTACTTCTTGTTTTGGTTCGTAGCGTAAGACCGGTTTTCGAGCAGCAAGTGTCTCGTCCATCCGTTTGACGATTGTCGTGTGTGGTGCGTTCAAGACGACATCCGGTGTCTCTTCGACCTCTTTTGCAATCTGGAGCATCGCATCACAGAAGGCATCGAGTGTTTCTTTCGACTCTGTTTCCGTCGGTTCGATCATGATACACTCCTCGACGTTCAATGGGAAGTAGATCGTTGGTGGATGGTATCCAAAGTCAAGCAGACGTTTAGCGATGTCAAGCGTCCGGACACCTAGTGCTTTTTGACGTTTACCCGACAAGACGAATTCGTGCTTGCAATAGACGTCGTATGGCGCGTCATACGCACCTTTGAGACGAGCCAACATATAGTTCGCATTCAAGACCGCTTCTTTCGAGACGCGAGCGAGACCTGCTCCACCCATCGTCCGAATATAGCTATAGGCACGCACGTTGATGCCGAAGTTACCGTAGAATGGTTTGACACGACCGATTGCTTCCGGGCGATCGTAGTCGAGGACATAACGCTCTTCCTCTTTGCGGACGATCGGTTTCGGTAAATACGAAATCAAATCTTGTTTGACCCCTACTGGACCCGACCCTGGTCCGCCGCCACCGTGCGGTCCTGTGAACGTCTTATGCAAGTTCAAGTGGACGACATCAAAGCCCATGTCTCCTGGACGAGCGATGCCCATGATCGCATTCGAGTTCGCACCATCGTAGTACAGTTTTCCGCCTGCCTCATGCACCGCTTTTGCGATTTCGACGATATCCGACTCGAATAAACCGAGCGTGTTTGGATTCGTCAACATGAGTGCCGCTGTATCGTCACCGACTTTTTTCTTTAAGTCTGCTAAATCAACGAGACCACGTTCATCCGATAAGACCGTCACGGTATCAAATCCAGCGACTGATGCCGATGCTGGATTCGTTCCGTGTGCCGAGTCCGGTACGAGGACTTTCGTCCGTTTAAAGTCACCACGTGCATGATGGTAGGCCTTAATCAACATCAAGCCTGTCCATTCACCGTGTGCTCCCGCCGCCGGCTGGAGCGTCACTTCATCCATTCCTGTGATGACTGCGAGTTTTTCTTGCAGATCATACATTAAACCGAGTGCCCCTTGGACACTTTCGACTGGTTGAAGCGGGTGAATGTGTGCAAACCCAGGGAGGCGTGCCATATCTTCATTGATTTTCGGGTTGTATTTCATCGTACATGATCCGAGTGGATAGAATCCAGAATCCACACCATGGTTACGGTTCGAGAGTGCCGTGTAGTGACGGACGAGATCCAGTTCAGATACTTCCGGTAGCGCCACGTCTTCCTTCCGTAACATCGAGGTCGGTAACAATTCTTCTACTGCCACCTCATCGACAGTCGGTAACGGTAAGCTATAGGCGATACGACCCGGTTTAGAAATTTCAAAGATCAATGTTTGCTCATTCATGTGTGAGTCCCCCTAACGCTGTCACGAATTGATCCAACTCTTCATTCGTCCGTAATTCCGTTGCACAAACAAGCATTTCATTTTGACGTGCCGCGTCATACGATCCTAACGGCAAACCGCTGATGATCCCGTGATCGAGCAATTGTTGACTCGCACGTGTCGCGTCGATTGGTAGCGTAACGACGAATTCATTGAAGCTCGGTCCATCGTCAACGATCGTAAAGCCAGCCTGTTTCAGCTTTTGTTTTAAGGCATGTGCCGTTTGCAAGTTACGTGTCGCGAGTTCCCGGATACCCCGTTTTCCGAGTGCACTCATCGCAATCGAAGCAGCGAGTGCATTCAACGCTTGGTTCGAACAGATATTAGATGTCGCCTTGTCACGGCGAATGTGTTGTTCACGTGCTTGTAACGTCAGAACGAAACCGCGTTTCCCATTCTCATCGACGGTCTGTCCAACGAGACGTCCCGGAATCTTACGCATCAACGCTTTTGTCGTCGTGAAATAACCACATGTCGGTCCACCAAAGCTTTGTGGAATTCCGAACGGTTGGCAATCTCCGATCGTAATGTCAGCGCCAAGTTTACCTGGCGCTTCTAAGATACCGAGTGCCAGTGGATTCGCAGAGACGATGAAGAGCGCACCACGTGCATGTGTCGCATCGGCCAATGCTTGTAGTTCTTCGACACGACCGTAGAAGTTCGGATACTGCACGATGACACAGGCGACGTCTTCGATGGCATCGAGTTGATCGATCCGTGTGACACCTTGCTCAAGCGATAATGTCTCGACGTTTAGTCCAGGACCGTTCGCATACGTCCGAACGACATCGTGTGCTTCCGGGTGAACGCCGTCTGAAAGAACGATCGTCTTTTTCTTCGTATGGGCACACGCAAGCATGGCCGCTTCCGCTAACGCCGTGATCCCGTCATACATCGAAGAATTCGCGACATCCATCCCTGTCAATTCACAAATCATCGATTGGAATTCAAAAATCGCTTGTAGCTCACCTTGCGAAATCTCTGGCTGATATGGTGTATAGGCAGTGTAAAACTCTGAGCGCAGTAACATATGGTTGACGACAGCAGGTGCATAGTGATCATAGATACCGGCGCCAAGGAACGATGGATATTGTTTCGTATTCATGTTTTGGTCGGCAAGCTTCGAGAGTGTCCGAATCAAGTCTGTTTCCGGAAGTGGAACTCCGACTTCTTCCAATGTACCGTTATCACGGACGGATGCCGGGATATCAGCAAGTAAATCTTCGATCGATGCTGCACCGATCGTCTGTAACATCGCCTGCTCATCTTCTGCTGTCATTGGTAAATAACGAAAATCCATAGAAATATCCCCCTTATTTCGTGCGACGATAAAACGGTGTCGCTGTTCGTTTCGCTGCTAAACGTTTTCCGCGTACTTCCACTTCAAATTGCTCTTGTTCCGCTACTTCTGCAGGAACGAGTGCCCAAGCAATCGCTTTTCCGACTGTCGGCGGCAACGTACCTGTCGTCACCACACCAACGACTTCCCCGTCATGCCAAACCGGTGCATCTTGACGCGCAATCCCTTTATCGAGTAATTCAAGACCGATCAAGCGACGCGGTGCTCCTTGTTCTTTCTGTTGCAACAAGACCTCTGAACCGACGAACGGTTTGACTTGTGGTTTGACCGCAAAGCCCATTCCCGCTTCGATGGGTGAAATCGTTGCTGATAATTCATGTCCATAAAGTGGCAGACATGCCTCAAAACGTAATGTGTCACGTGCCCCGAGCCCGCATGGTACGACACCTTGCTCAAGTAGTGCTTGCCAGACAGCAGGTGCGTCAACAGCTGCCATGTAGAGTTCGAACCCATCTTCCCCTGTGTACCCACTGCGTGAGACGATCATTTCCACTCCTGCAACCGTCCCCTGTTGGAACTTGAAAAATCCGATCTCTGATAAGACAAGTGGTGTCATGCCGGAAAGGATGGCTTCCGCACGTGGTCCTTGGACCGCAATTTGACCATATTGTTCCGATTGATTCTCAAGCGTAACGTCCCCTGTTAGATAGTGACGTAAATGTTGTTCGTCTTTTTCAATGTTCGAAGCATTGACGACGAGAAGATAGTCCGTTTCTGCCAAACGATAGACGAGTAAATCATCCACTGTCCCACCGTCTTCTTGGCATAAGACGTTATATTGCGCTTGCCCCACCGCAATCTTTGAAATATCGTTCGATAATGTAGCTTGTAAAAACGTCAGAGCATCCGGTCCGCTGACGAACAGTTCTCCCATGTGCGAGACATCGAACATGCCGACGTTCTCCCTTACTGCAACGTGTTCTTCTTTAATCGAGGAAAACAAAACTGGCATTTCAAATCCCGCAAAATCCACCATCTTACCGGTTTGCGAAACCGTTTCGAATAACGGTGTTCTTTTCAATGTCGTTTGACTCATACAAATCCCCCTATTTACGAACGTTTTCACTCTCTCTTCTCTTTAATGTTCCATTTTCAAATCCATCTTACCAATTAAAATCATAATTATCTAGTATTATTCGGAAAAAGGAACATACGAAAAAGAGAGAAAGGACCCTGTCCCTTCTCTCCTATTGTTTCATATTCTTCCCATGAAAGCCATTTCAAAATTGTTTGATTCCGGCAGTTCGTTTGATTTCTTCCTGGAGTCGACGACCTTCCGTCACCAATTGGCTCGCTCCTTGCTTCACACGATTTCCTTCTTCAGTGATTCGATTGATATTCCCTTTGATTTGATCGATTCGCTGCGTCGTATGATCAATGTTCGTCTGCAAGGTTTGCTGACGAATCGTAAAGCGCTCCATCAGTTGTTTTAACTGCCGAATATCCTGAGACAGCTTCTTTTTGTAAAGACTGAATCCAAACAACACGAGTCCTATGATAGCCAATAAAATAATACCTAACGTAATCCAAATCATGACTTCTCCTCCAATACAGTTTCAATCGCACGCGTTAATTCTTCGATTGATGCCGTTCCTTCAAGTCGGACAGTAGCTACTCCAGCATATAAGGAATAGCGACGTTCAAACAATCGTCTCACTTGTTCCCGTTCTGTCACGAGTGGACGATTCGGATCAGCGGCGATCCGTTCCCAAATCAAATCAAAGGGTGTATCGATCCAGACGACTGTTCCGGACTCCTGCATGTACAGTCGGTTCTCTTCTCGTTCGATGATCCCGCCACCTGTGACGACCACTTCGGCTTTGCTACTCTTCAACAATTCGCTTTCATGTGTACGAAACCCTGCTTCGCCATGCTCAGCGAAAAAAGCGGTAATCGTTTGTCCATGTTCCTGTTCGAACCGTTCATCCAGTTCGTCGACCTCGTATTGTGAACCCAATCGATGTCCGACGGCTGTTTTACCAGTTCCCATAAACCCAATCAAATAAACCTTACTCATGTGTGACGACCGCCTCGATTCTTTGACCATTCTCTAATCTCGCTTCCATTTTAAAGCCTTTATCGGTCGCTGTACAGCTGACTTGTCCGATTGAGTAGCGGAGGGTCTCGTCATTCGTACAATCTGCTTTCGCCGCTCGGATGAGAGACTCGAGTTGAAGGGCTTCTTGCTCTAACTGATGATGCCGCATCTCTTCGTCAATTTGCTGACAAGAAATCAAGAGCACGACTCCCATTCCTAGAAGTAACAGTAACGTTTGAATCAAGATGAATCCTTCCTGACGCATCGGAAGGAACGTCTGCTGTCGTTCAACTGAATCGAGAGAATCTCGGCATCCCCTGTCACGGTATAGTGTTTGACGTCGCGGGCGTATGTCAGTTCACCTCCCTGTTCTTTCTTGAGACGCAGTTGATCTTGCACACGGACGAGACGCCACTTTTCAGCCGTCTCTCCCGGATTGACGTCCATTCCACGAATCTCGTCTCCGACGCGCTCACACATCGTACTACGCCACATCAGTCGTTCCACGGTATGAAAGAACAATTTTTCATTCATTCGGTTGACTTCCGGCGGACGAACGAGAGGGGTCAATGTCAAGATTGCCAGCAGAAGAAGTGGGCTCAGCCATAGGACGAATGAGAGTTCGAGAAGGGTCATTCCGGATTCCGCTCGCAAGACACATCGTTTCATTGCACCACGCTCCTTGTTTCAGGACATAGGACGCTGTTCGGTTTTCAACTTGATCCGTCGCCATCTGCTCAAGCTGTTCCGTCTCTTGTTCCCATTTCATTTGTTTCGTCCGTAAATCGAGATAAGGATCAATCGCTAACATCATAAAGATACCGATTGCAACGATCGAGAGCATCACTTCAAGCAAAGAGAAGCCCGCTTGGCGTTCGTTCTGCATCCTTCTCACCTCACTTTACGGATTGCCATTTGATAGTTCCCAAGTAAGAATTTGATTTCATATTCGGCTGTTGCCGAACGGCAAGACCAAGTCGCTGCATAAATCGAGTGATAGCTTTTAAAATAGATGATGCGATTCGAGGGTGGAACGGTACACGTATGACCATTTTGGAATGTCCGTTGCCATAACAACCGGTCATCCGCAAGGACAAGGTATCCTGCACCGTCTCCTCGAAATCGAAACTGCATCAATGATTGATCTTGCTTTGAGTACTGCATCAGTCGAAGTGTCTGAATATCTTGTTCCATCAGACGAACCTCTTGTTCAAGCGGAATCCAGTCCGGTCGTTTTTCAAACAGTGCCGGTAATAAAAAAACAAGTAAACAAGCAATGATTGTCAGCACCGCCGTCATCTCAAATAAGGTAAATCCACGTTCACTTCGTAAGTTCGCCAGTCTTCGGATCATACGTATACGTCTCCTGATCACAGACGAGAGCATTCGGTTTATCAGCTGTTCCGCGATTGATCGTCTGAAGCGATTCTGGGTACTTCTTCTCTTTGGCATAGTAAAGGTTTACTTCTGACCGAATGACTCGAATGTTCGCCTCACAACTCACACCTTTCGCCTGGTCCTTTCCACTTGTCATCGTTGGAATCAAAACGAGCAGTAATAACGAAATGATCAATAAGACGGCTGCCATCTCAAGTAAGGTGAATCCATCCTGTCGCTTTAAGAATTGTTTCATCGTATCGTCTCCTCTGTTTAGAATGGAAGCTGCTGTATCGCTAGCTGTATCGGATAATACAAGATGAGAAACAACGTTCCCGTCATGATCGTCAATCCACCGTACAAAATCGGCTCGATCCATAACAACTTTTTCTCTAGTTCCTCTTCCATCGACTCATGCAAAAGTGTCGCTTGTTCAAGCAATAACGGTCCAAGATCGCCACTTTCCCGCGCCAAATGGACGATTCCAATCGTCTCGGCTTCGATGATCTCATCTTCGCCAAGCGCTTCTGCAAGTGGTTCCCCTGCCTGTTGTTTAGCATGTAGACGAGCATAGAGATGCCCTTTTTTATTCGCTTGTCCTTGCTCTAGATGGCGAAAGGTCTCTTCGAGCGAGAAGCCAGCATCGATGAACGATCCTACTTCGATCGTGAATAAATAGCTGTAGTAGAGGCGAATCAAACGCTGTAGCGGTTTCAGTCGTAAAATACGGTTTAACGGAAAGAAGCGAAAAAAGAGGTACCCGGAGGTCAACAAAATAACGGGAATACTTGCGAGCAGATATTTCGCAGAGGGGTGAAGAAGGAGATGCAGAAATGAGGGGAGAGTCTTCGGGTCCGACATCTCGAGGAGAGACGGAAATACGTAGAGGGCGTAAAAGAAGAACAGAAGGAATAGACTGGTCGCTAGAACAAGCGGATACCGAATCATCTTCCAAAACTTCGATCGCATTTCTGTTTCGAGGTCGAGCAGTTTCACGATTTGGTGAAGAACGAGCAATGGTCGCTCTGTCCTTTCTCCAACGAAAAGAAGTCGTTTTAAGGTATTCGTTAACGCAAGCGGTTCAAGCGATGCTGCAAAGGAGTCTCCTTTCTCAAGACGTTGTTCCATTTCTCCGACTACTTCCGCGAACGGCTGACGCTCGAATCGTTTTAAAATGAGTAACGTCTCTTTCGCGGAAATGCCTTTTGATAACAAACGGTGATATCGTTTTAAGAACCGACTTTGATCGCGGCTTGTAAGTTTCTGACGGTACAGCGGACATCCTCTCCTTTTCGCTCGAGATGAATGATGCGTTGACAGACAGCTAGTTCTGACTCTTCGATCCCTAAACTACGCAATCGCAATCGCGCCTCATCAATACTTCCAGCGTGTAACGTAAATAACACGACGTGACCACTAAGTGCGGCATTCATCGTCAAACGTGCTGCCTCTCTCGTCCGCACCTCACCAAAAGCAATCCAATCCGGATCCGCTCGCAATATTTCCTCAAAACATCGCGTAGCAGTGAAGCCTGCCTTTTCATTTAGTTCCAGTTGTAAGACGTTTGGTACCGTACATTCCACCGGATCTTCAATCGAGATGATTCGCTTTTCTTCCATTGCACTCATCAAGGAATATAA
The DNA here is from genome assembly GCF_001423925.1 of Exiguobacterium sp. Leaf187. Taxonomy (NCBI): domain Bacteria; kingdom Bacillati; phylum Bacillota; class Bacilli; order Caryophanales; genus Exiguobacterium; species Exiguobacterium sp. Leaf187. The sequence continues at coordinate 93,685 of NZ_LMPR01000008.1, forward strand.
CATCGTCGTCTTTCCTGCACCTGTCGATCCAGAAATGACGATACACCCGTGTCGTTGTTCAGCTAACCAAGCGAAGTCCAATTGATTGTGTAACGTTCGTAAAGCTGTTTCTTGAGAGACCGTTGATCGATAAAATCGCCACGACATCGCATCCCCTTGTCGACTCGGCAACAACGAGACACGCATGCCCTTTTTCCCGTGCGGATACAAACCACTTTGCGGAATCCGCTCATTCTGTTCCTTTAAGTTCGCCTCATAGCGGACATGACTGACAAGTGTCCGGTAACGTGTCAGTTCCACCTCTTCTTGTTCACACAAACCATCACCCGTTCGACAAACTATTCGGACGCAAGCTTCATTCGGTACGAAATGAACATCTGTTGCACCAAGTGATTCGAATCGTTCCATGAGTTGTGTCGTCCATTCCTTCATTTCTCTTCACCTCCCTACCGCAAACAATACACAAAAAAAAGAAGCCGACCAAACCGGCTTCTTTACGATACGTGTGCGATTGTCCGATGTTTACGCTTCGCCAATGTCTCAAGACCTGGTTTATCGTATCCGATAACAAGTTGTTTTCCATCAGTGATGATTGGGCGGCGTAATAATTTCGGATTGTCACTCATGAGGCGTAATAACTCACTGAGTTTCATGTCTTCAATATCAATGCCGAGATCCTTGAAGGCTTGACTGCGTGTTGCGAGCAAACTTTCAATCCCATCCGTCGATAATTTCAACAGTTCCATGAGTTCATCAACTGTTGGAGCATTTCTGAACAGATGACGTTCCTCTACATCAACATGTTCCTCTTTTAACCATGATTTCGTTTTACGACATGATGTACAGCTTGGGTATGTGAAAAAGACTAACTCATTCGTCATTTTTGCTCCTCCTCTCAAAGTGTGGGGTTTCATTACAGTTACTATAGCACGTCAATTTGACTTTGTACACCTTTTGTACAACTATTGTACAACTTTTTTTGAAACTTCATCTTTTGTTCACAGTTATTCCTTAACAATCACTAGAACAGGATGGACGGATGATTGTTTGCTTGGTAAAATAAGTACGTATATTGACTATCTGTCGGATTTAGGGGGTTATAGGAATGGGGAGAATGTACCGCGTACTCGGTTTCTGGACTGGTATCATCGCAGTCATGGCATTTATCGGCGCATTGGGTGGCGATGCAAGCTCAAGTGAGCATACGGATTCATTTTTAGTCATGGGCTTCGTCTTCTTAGCACAAACTGTCTTTTTTGCAGCGCTTGGTTACTTGCGCTTAACTGAAAAAACGTATGTCTATATCTTTGGAGCTTACTTAACTGTATTTTTCATCGTCTTTACGTACTGGTCGAACTTCCAGATGTAATGAAAAAAACTCGTCATCCTTTTGGATGGCGAGTTTTTTTAGTCAGAGGAATGGATTCGATTTCATTTCTTGACGAATCGTCGTACTCGGACCATGCCCTGGATAAACCGTCGTATCTGCCGGTAGTTCCGCGATGAGTCGATCCAGTGAACGCATCAATACGTCTTGATCCCCACCGTGTAGATCCGTTCGTCCGACGCCTTGCTGGAACAGGAGATCTCCACCGAACGCGATCCGTTCTCCTTTAAAGTAGAACGTCACACTTCCTGGTGAGTGTCCTGGCGTCTCAAGTACATGCATCGAAAAGCTACCGATCGTCAATCGTCCTGGTTGCAACAAATGATCCGCTGGTTTCATCCGCATCGGTGGCATTCCGAATTTTGCTGAACCATTCCATTCTGGATTACCGAGCCATCCTGCTTCTTCCGGATGCACGTAGACAGGGGCTTCCGTGAAGCGTCGTAACATATCCACACCACCAATGTGGTCAAAATGCGCATGCGTCAACAAAATCGCTTTTAATGTTGCTCCCCGACTTTCAATCTCATCGAAAAACCGCATATCTTCTGTACCCGGATCAATGACGAGACATTCCTTATCTTTAAATAACAAATAACCATTCTCAGATGCCATACCGGAAGTGATCATTACGATTTCCATTCTATAAAACCCCTTTACAATAGACTCTTCTCCTACTATACACGAAATTGTCGAAAGTTCCTGCAACGCCCTCTCGACTTTATCCCGCGAGTCGGATAAACTAAAAAGTGAGATTTAAGTGAAATCTTCGTGAAATTCATAACGTGATTGTTTAAGGGGGAGTACGTCATGCATTTGGATCAACCAATCGGTTGGCTTTTCTTCTTCGTCGCACTCGTCGGCGTTTGGGCCGTCGTTCGTTCACTTAAGAAACGCCAAATGTTTCCACTCGTATTCGCAGGTCTGACTGTCGTCTTATTCGGCTGGTTCGGGATTGCGACATTGATTTACGGCGGTATTCCATCGTAATCAAGATACGCTAAAAAGAGGCTGACTCAAAAGTCAGTATCTACAAAGATAAGGGAGGCAGATTGATGATCTGCCTCCCTTATCTCGTAATAAAAAGAATGACGCGTCATTCTTTTTTTTGAGTCAGCCCCTTGAGACTAAAGACAAAGTGCAATTTTTCTCTAACGAGAAGAATTGCACTTTTTTGTTCGTTTCGAATCGTTTTCCTGAGACAAGCATCGCGCCGCTTCAATTCGCTGCAGGGTCGCTCTTGCTTGTTATTCCCTAGGAAGCGATGTCGAGTGAACAAAACGCTTCCCTGATCCTTCTTCCGAGTATCAAAAGAATGACGCGTTACACGCCACTCTTACAGGAAAAAGCGCAATTTTGCGCTGTTAGAGGCACACGCCTGAGGAAAGGGCGTGAAAAGATGCGTCATTTTTTGGTGTCAGCCCTTTTGTCTAAAATCTGAAGAGAGATGCCTCGCGCATCTCTCTTTTTATTTGCCTTTCTACAAAAAAACGAATCCACTCGAAAGTAGATTCGTTTTCTTCATCTTATTTTGAAGTTTGAAGGAAACGGAGCAAGTCACCATAGATGACTTTATCCGAAAGTCCTAACTCCTTCTCGGATTGTTTCGTAGATTGTTTACACATCTCTGCTAACTCTCCATCTTTTACCTCTTCACCTGTCTGACGATCATAACATGTTTCCTGCGTATAAACCGTTTTGTCTGTTATGACGGAACCATCGCGGAACAGCGCATAATCCTTGTGCTGTTTCGAGAAGAGATCAGTACCGAACAATACTTCATTCTTGAAGTCTTGTCCTAACAGATGAAGCAATGTCGGTTTAATGTCGATTTGGCTCGCGACGTCTTCATGTTTGACACCTTTCGTTTGACCCGGTAAATGGATCACGAATGGTACACGTTGCAATTGTGCAACATCATACGGCGTCAACTCATCTTTGTTCATGAGTTCTGCCATCGCAGCATTGTGGTTCGTCGAGATACCATAGTGGTCACCATAGACCATGAAGATCGTATCATCCCACGTACCATCTTTTTTCAGACCCTCGATGAATTTACCGAGTGCCATATCTTGATACGCTAGTGCCTGAACATAATGGTTCAACGTCGTAGAACTTGTCTCAAGCGGTGGTACGAGTTCATCTTCTGGTTTTGGCATCTCAAATGGATAGTGGTTCGTCAATGTGATGAACTTCGAATAGAACGGACGTGGTAAATCTTTCAACATCGGCAATGACTGTTCAAAGAATTTATCGTCAAGCAAGCCCCACTCCGTCAAATCTGCTGGATCACCTAGGTCATAATCCGTCTCTGAGAAGAAACGATCGACGCCAAAGCTATTGTAGACGATGTCTCGGTTCCAGAACGATTTGTTGTTTGCATGGAAAACAGCTGAATAATAGCCGTCTTCTTTCAGCATTTCAGGAGTTGCCCGGAATTCATTTTCTCCGTTCGTAAAGAATGCTGCACCGCGTCCAAGTGGATAGATCGAGTTTTCGAGAATGAACTCAGCATCTGCCGTTTTCCCTTGTCCTGTGTTGTGATAGAAGTTATCCCATGAATGCGATTCCTTGATCAACTTATTCAGGTTCGGTGTAATCTCTTGTCCGTTTGGTGCTTTTAATCCAACTGCAAAGGATTGTGCCGACTCAAAGGAAACGACGATGACGTTCTTTCCTTTGTACTTTCCGAACATAGCTGGGTTCGGTTCAGCATGTTTTGAATCAATGAAACTTTGAACTTCCGACAGTTCAGAACTGTCCGCGAGTGCTTTTTGCGCAGATGTCTTAGACTGAATGAGAGCATCATACATATGGAAGTTAAATGTTCCGATGTTTTTAACGAGCAATTCTCGGTCGAAGGCACGTGTGAGCAATTCTGGACGTTCTGTCTCAGCGAGCGTCAAGTTTCCAAGGAAAACGACAACTGCTGCAACGAATGCGAGAATCGCGCGTCCACGTGACGCAACATTTTTTGACATGTCCATTTTCCGTAAGAAGAACGGTAAGATGATCAAGTCACCGACGATCAATAAATCGGACCAATTCAAAAGTGACCCGAGCGATGCAGAAACAGTTTCCGCATTCGATGTTTGGAACAATACCGGCAACGTCAGATAGTCATTAAAGAAGCGGAAGAAAATGATGTCCGCATATAAAATGAGTGTCGCGACGAACAGTGTGCCGTAGATGAACCATTTTTGAACATTTCCTCGGAAGAAGAAGCTGAACCCGAACATGAAGAGCGCTGAACTAATTGGGTTAATTAGTAGAATGAATGCTTGCGCAGAGTTTGTTACGGGAACGTTGAAGAAAAGTGTATACGCTAAATACGTTTTTAACCAAATCAATAAGGTCGCAATCCAAAAGAGCTTGTGCTCTTTATAGGTGCTGCGAACGCCTTGACCCATCTTTAGGCGCATTCGCGACCAGATGTTTGCGTCTTGCTGCATAAAAACCTGCCTCCTAATTTACATGTGCTTTCTGATTTCAGTTCACACAACTTACCTCATAATTTACATATACCCATATCACGTGAAAATTTTACGCTTAGTTTTACAAAAATGCAACTGGAATCCGGAAGATACTTAACAATCACATAATTACTGTACGTTTGTAAACAAAAAAAAGATTCGCCGAAGCGAACCTTTTACTGAAATTGAATATTATCATTTTTTGAGAAACATCTGCTTCGCAAGCCATGCACAGCCGATGACTCCTGCATCGTTTCCAAGCTCGGCAATCTTGAACGTCGTTGATCCGAAAACCCGTGGTAAAGCGAAGCGTTCGAACTGTTGACGGAGTGGTGCAAGCAATGTCTCGCCCGCTTTTGACACACCACCACCGATAACGATGATTTCCGGGTTAATACTGTTCGCTAAGTTGGAGATGGCAAGACCGAGATGGAACGTCACTTCTTCTACGACTTCCGTTGCAATCCGGTCTCCTTTCTCATACGCTTCGAATACGTCTTTTGCTGTCACTGCCTTGATGTCGTTGAGTAACGTTTCTTTCCCTTTACGCTTCTCAAGACCAAGACGAGCGATCCCTGTTGCTGACGCGATCGTCTCAAGACATCCTTTGCGACCACATCCACATAGGACGCCACCTTCAGGCAACATCGTGATATGACCGATTTCTCCAGCCATTCCGACTGTACCATGCACGATTTGTCCGTTCGTGATCAGACCACCACCGACGCCCGTACCGAGTGTGACAGCAAGGAGTTCGGTTGCCCCACTACCGGCACCTTTCCACATCTCACCGATTGCCGCTGCGTTCGCATCATTTTCAAGTACAGCCGGTAAACCCGTCAAACGTTCGAATTCACCGATGAGTTCAAAGTTAGTCCAACCGATATTGACTGCTTTCTCAACGACACCTGTATTGAAATCAATGAATCCCGGCGCACCGATGCCCGCTCCGACGAAATCTTCTGGTCGTTTATTGCTCTCTTGACACTTCTCAAAGAAGGATTTTGCGATATCTCCAGGAATTTGTACGCCATCATTCAAAACGACCGTCTCGATTTCCCACTTTTCTACGATGATCCCTTGCAAATCCAAAATTGCCATCTTGACTGTCGTGCCGCCGATATCAATGCCGAGTAACCATTTCATTGCTTCGTCTCCCCTATACTCATATAATGTCTGCTTCCTCATTTTACCGGACATAACCCGTTTGCGCAAAGGGTTGCACAATCTTAAATGTTATCGGATTGTGAACGCTTTAATTCATGTCGTAAGATTAGTTTCGCTGAATCGTACTGACGTTGTTCTAAAACGCCTGCTTCTTGTAATTCATCGAGTTCAAGCATCATCATCGCGATATCGGACGCTCGGTCCCCAAGATAGATGAATGTTCCGTATGTCTTGAGTAACTGCTGTACGTCATACAGTGTCTTCATCAACCATCGGCTCCTTTACATAGGCATGCAACAAATCATATGTCGCTTGTAACGACGTCTCATGTGTACGTTCGTACGAATGACTCGATTCGATTCCCGGACCGAACAATCCGTGCCGGACGTCGTGTCCCGCACTTACTGCCGCTGAGGCATCCGAGCTATAGAATGGATAGATATCAACCTTATATGGAATACTGTTACGTTGTGCTAAACGCGTTAACTGGTGGCGTAAAGCCAAGTCATATGGACCCGAACCATCTTTCGCACAGATCGAGACCGTGAATTCATCGGAGTGTTGACCGTCTCCTAGTGCCCCCATGTCGACTGCGATGTATTCTGCGACTTCTTCCGTGAATCCAGCATTTCCACCGAATCCAACTTCTTCGTAATTTGAAATCAGAATCTGGACCGTGTGTGGCAGCTCGATTGTTTTCCATTCCTTGATCAATTCAAGCAACAAAGCAACGGATGCTTTATCGTCGAGATGGCGCGACTTCACGAATCCCGTTTCCGTGTAGAGGAATCGCGGATCAAATGTTACGATGTCTCCTACTTCAATCCCGGCAACGCGCGTCTCTTCTGCTGTCGTTGAACGGATATCGAGCCGTACTTCGATATTATCAGCGGAGCGTTCCGTCTTATTCGTCTCGCGCGACGTATGAACACTCGAATGGTGGAACACGATTGTACCTGAAATCGTTTGACCGTCCATCTTGTGAATGAGACAGTTCTCACCTTCAATTGCTGTCCAAGCATATCCCCCCAGTTGTGATAAACGAAGTCGTCCTGTTGGTAAAATCTCTTTCACCATCGCTCCTAGTGTGTCGACGTGTGCCGTCAGTAACCGCGTACGCGTTGAAGCACCAGGTAGTGTCGCTAAAATCGCTCCTTTCTCAAGTTTTCGATACGTGATTCCTTCTGATACCAATCGCTTTTCTACATATGTAATCGCTTCTTTTGTCGAACCTGTTGGACTCGGAATCGAGACAAGCTCTTCAATCGTACGTATGACTTCTTTCATGTTCATTCGCTCCCTTTCAATCGGACTACGATGTGACATCCGCTTTGTTCTCATGATAACAAATATTCATTCTTTGCCGATACTGATATCCTACGGATACCATGCAAAAAAGCTGTAGCACTTTTTTTGCTACAGCTTCTAATCTACATCCTCTGAAGAACTTAGACGTACTTCTTCATCCAAATATCATCACGATATGTGCCGTCTTCTAATTTTACGGAATCTGGATCTTCGGCATATACTTCAAAACCGAGCGACTCATAAAGATTTTGTGCGGCTTCGTTTCCTGATAAAACGGCAAGAATGACTTGCTCGACGTCCGGTAACTTTTTCGCTTCCTCGATTAAGGCTTCCATTAAAGCGCGACCAGTACCCCCGCGATATTCAGGTGATACGTATACTCCAGAAATCATCGCTTTATGCGATTCACGTGACAATTCATATGGTTTGACCTGACCAAACCCAAACAACGTATCACCGTCGAACATACCAAGCCAAACCTCATCGGAGTCGGGTTCTCCCTCAAGTCCTTCTTGTACTTCGCGGAGCGGGGTTTGCTGTTCATCATCAAACGAATGACCGAATGCATCTGGATGATTTTTTAATCCCTCAAGGCGTAGATTCCAGTATTGTTCTGCATCCTCTTTAGTTAGTTTTCGAAAAGTATACATGACTGTCGGTTCTCTCCTTTTTGGGTATCATGACGTACAAAAAATGACGTAAAAATGCTTCTATCTCTTACTTAACCCTTTTCTAGTAAAATAAAACCTAGATTTTTCTCTTTTTACTACTGGACGAATAGATGTGATTTTTTATGTATTCGTTCTTTACATCAAAAAAACTCAAGTGTGGACAATATGAAGAAAGTCCGACACTTGAGTTTTTTTGCTACTTTATTTCGGTAATACCTTCAGCATGATGCGTACGCTTATCCTTGCAAGACGGGTTCAAGCGTCTGACGCAATACATCAGCAGAATGATGGAATTTCTTCAACTCTTCTTCCGTCAATGAGACTTCAATGATTTCACGCACACCTTGACGATTAATGATGGCGGGAACTCCAATGTGGATACCGGAAATGCCATACTGCCCATCGACATGCGCACCGACCGTTAATAGACAGTTCTCATTTCCGAGGATGGCACGAACGATCCGAACAAGCCCAAGCCCGATCGCATAGTAGGTTGCCCCTTTGCGCTCGATGATATGATAAGCAGCATCTCGGACGTTGATGTAAATTTGATCAAGATCTGCTTGAGAATAACGATCGTCTTCAGCAAGTAGTTCATCAATCGTTTTTCCATAAATACGGCTGTTACTCCAGGCAGCGAATTCCGTATCACCATGTTCTCCAAGAATATAGGCATGGGCATTTCGGGAGTCAATGTGAAAGTATTCTCCAAGCATTTGACGCAGACGTGCTGTATCAAGCACCGTTCCTGATCCAAATACGCGGGATTTCGGAAGACCGGAATATTTCCAGGCAAGATGCGCCATGATATCAACCGGATTAGAAGCCACGACGATGATCCCATCAAAACCAGAATCCATGATTTGACGAATCATTTCTTTCATGATCAGCGCATTCTTTGCAACGAGATCGAGTCTTGTCTCACCTGGTTTTTGTGGAGCGCCTGCCGTGATGACGACGACTTCCGCTTCGCGGCAGTCCGCGTAGTCGCCAGCCCATATTCGCATCGGTGAAGAGCTAAATGGTGTTCCATGGTTTAAGTCCATTGCCTCGCCCTCTGCTTTGGCTTTGTTGACATCAATGATGACAAGTTCTTCACAAAGCCCAGCTGTTGACATCTGATAGGCAAAGCTTGAACCGACTGCACCAGCTCCAATGAGGGCTACCCGTGTCACTTTCGCATGTAATTCCATATCGTTATGTCCACCCTTTCATTCGTCCTAAGAGTTTGTTAACTATCTCACAAATAAATTGTAACATCTTTCACATTATTTGTATCATGTGAAATTAATCACATTTGTCCATTTTGTGTCATTGATATCCTAACATAAGGAATTACATACTCATATACTTTCCAGTTACCAGAATCGAACGATGATAAACCCGATTCCACTTGCCAAACCACTCGTTAAGACATTGACAGCATCATTCCCTAAAAATCGAATACCTGAAACATAAGCTGTCGGTTGCCCATGGTGCTTTCGCTTTTCTGTGTATTCCCCACAAACCGTACATCGGTAAACGCGTTGCCCTACTGCTCCAAATAGTGTATCCAGCAGGCTCCCGAGTACACCGATACTTGTTACGAGTAAGACGTCTCTTAAAGAAAGAGAAAATATCCAATGCGCTGCTATCGCGATGAACGCAGCTCCTGCGATCGTACCGACCGTTCCAATCAGCGACATCGCTCCACTTGTTCCTGCTGGTACCCGTCGTAACGTTTTGAGCGACCATGGATCACGTCTTGAGAGCGGTCCGATTTCGGATGCCCACGTATCAGCATTCGATGCTGCGATGACGAATAGAAATAACAAGAGATACGCAAAATCCATCGTCATGGCATACGCTAAGGCAGCAACGAACGCTAGCCCTCCATTCGCAAGGACCTGCCATCCGTCACGCGCGCCGTCTTTCTCAACGATGGAGTCGACCGATTGTTTTCTGGACCGTCCGACCTTCGATAACAGGCTCGAGCTACCAAAGAAAAGTAAGAGTACTACTAATCCTTGCCAACCGAATCCGAATGAGACACCACTACCGACGAGCAAGGTCATGATCGCACCACTTGTCGTCAATAAACGAAAAGATCGTCCGGTCCAAGCAAGCAATAGACAAAACAAAATGGTCGCGCTTAGCATCGGATGACCTCTAAGTCAGTGACGATCAGATCAACTGGGATATCAAAGGCTTCCACTTCAAAATCTGAAAGAAGTTGTTCAGAAAAGGCAATCGATACTTTACATCCTGCATAGGTCACGAGTGCACGATCGTAATAACCTCCCCCCCATCCTAACCGATAGCCGTCCCGACGATAGGCACGACCCGGAACAAGGCAAAGCTCTGCTTGAGCAAGTGAAGCGCGACGTGCTGAAGCGGTCGGTTCAGAAATCCCCATCTGATTTGCTTGCAGTTGATCTTCTGGTCCATGTTCATAAAAGATCATCTCGTCTCCGACTACTTTTGGTATCAAGACCGTCTTGCCCTCTTGCCACGCCTGTTCAATCAGCATTCTTGTATCACATTCATTTCGAAAAGCTAATGTGATCGCGACACAAGTCGCTTGTTGCCATTCAGGTAATAATAATACATGTTCGTGAATCAACCGTTCCTTCTCCGCACGGTTCTCCATCATATCGAGTCGTTCTTTGATCAGACGGCGTACTTCTTGTTTATTCATGAATGTCTTCCTTTCCACAAAAAAAGCCATCACACGAAGTGACGGCTTCCATCTCAATTATTTCACTTCACGGTGAAGTGTGTGCTTACGGAGACGTGGGTTGTATTTCTTCAACTCAAGACGCTCTGGGTTGTTACGCTTGTTCTTTTTAGTGATATAAGTACGGTCACCAGTTTCAGTGCAAGCTAATGTGATTTTAACGCGCATGGGATTCCCTCCTATCTAGCTCTCGATGTATCAAGTGATTTTGCTTTACATAAGGTTAAGCATACTCAAGTATCGTACCAAGAAAGGAAAGGAATTGCAACTGTTCATCCGTTCTTTTTCGGATTCGTCACGTGTTGATATGGTTTTTCAAGGTTCTCTTCAAAACGCAGTGGCTTCTTTTCGACGTGATACTCTTGCTCCACCCCGTGACGTGACTCTTCTCGTTCTAGATAAACAACCGCTGATTGGCGCAACGCATCTCCTTCAAGTCGTTTTAAGGCAACGACCAGACCACCTGAACGATCAGGAGAACGCTCACTTTCGACATCGTAGACGTTACTGACGAGTGGCAACTCTTTGATCTTCGCGATAGCTTGGGCAGCTGATGCGGTCTCCATGTTGAAGTTGTGGATGACTGCGAAATCAACGATCTTACTCAAAGCTTGCGCTTGGCGTAAGAAGGCTAAATTTAGTGCCGCCAGTTGGTTATAGGTCTGAACGAGCGGTAGACCTGTCACTTGCACTCCGTAAACGTGAACACCTTCTTCAAATCGATACGCTTCCAGATGTTCCGTGACGACATAGACGTTCTCACCAGCAGCAGCAAGCCGTCGAGCGAGCTCCGAAGCTGGCCGGTCTGACGCATCATATTGTCGGACAAACAATAAGATGGCGTCTGTATTCCAAGATTTTTCACGTTTCACTGCCACGTAGTAATCATGTGCCGTCAAGAAGACATCCGGTTCAATATCTGAATCTTGAAGGAAAGGATATTCGCGATATCGATCATCCAACCATTCCACCGTCAGCTCCTCAGCATCCAGGCGACGCTCAGTTTCTTCAAAACGTAGGATGTGCTCCCGGAAACGATTCGCAGCATACTGCGCTGTCGTCTGTCCATCAAGGATGAACGGCCAGTCGCTCGAGACAGCGAGGAGGTATTCTCGAATGAGTTGACGCTTCGCTTTGACAGTCAATGCATCTTGATGACGATTTCGAGCTACGACACCTGCTAGTCTCTTCTCAAGCTGATGGAGATGACGAATCATCCAGTCATTCCGTTCATTGATCCAGACTTCCGCGTAGCCTTTTCGTCCCCATGTTCCCATCGCGACGTGGGCCGTGTCGATGTCTTGGAAGTGACGTTCGAGGAAGATCGCCGGTGAAATCGACTCAATTCCTTGGTCTTCTAAACGTTCCATCGCTTTACCGAGGAAGTCGGGACCTTCAAACCACCAGTGACCGAATAATTCGGCATCAAATGGTGCTGTGACAAGGAACGGTGGGAAGTCTTGTCCTTGATGCGCATCTAAATGTTCACCAAGTGCTTGTGCGAAGTCTGCTGCGTGCTCACTTGTCCGTTGCCATGCCCAATCACGAACGTAATAGTCTTTTTGATCCGTTTCTCCTGTTACACGATGCAATTTCAATCCTGTATCATAACGTAAGCCCTCTGGGTGCATGAACTCAGCGATTTGATCCCACTCTCGATCGTACGCAAGGTCACGATAAAACTCGCGGTAATCCGGATGACCCGGGTATCCGATGACAGAGCTCCAAATCTTGCCGGAAATGATTTGATCACGCGGGAACAGTGCCACACCGTGCGGCGAATAGACAGGTGCTCCGATTCCGTGTTTCGGTGACGGATCCGCGTTTAAGATTGAATGTTCGTCAACGAATGTATAACGAATGCCCTCTTCATACAAAATACGATCAAGTCCGGGTGTATACGCACACTCTGGCATCCAAAGACCAGATGGACGGAATCCGTAATGACGTTCGAAACAGTTCAATCCCGTCTGAATTTCAGAACGTGCCGCTTGTTCAGACAACATGTGCGGACTGAATCCGTGCGTCGCCGTACACGTAATCAAATCGAGATAACCTTGCTCCTTGTAATGACGGAATGCGCGGTTCAAATCTTTTTCCCAGTGAAGGAACGTATTCAATAAATCTTGATAGCGGTCTTGATAGAATAGAAGCGCATCTCGTTCCTTTTGAGCAAGCTCTCGCTCTAGTTCCTGGCGAATCAAACGTAACGTATCCTCGATATGCTCGATATACCGCTCTTGAATCAATGGGTCGGCAAGCATCTCGATGACGGGTGGTGAAATGCTGACCGTCCAGCCGAGCGGACGTGACAAGCGATCGACCTCCCACAATAATGGGATGTAGGTTTCTGAAATCGCTTCATACATCCACCGTTCTTCTAGACGATGCGCCTCTTCATGACGGATATATGGTAAATGTGCATGTAAGACGAGTGAAAAATATCCTTTTCGCATAGCTTCTCTTCCTTCCCCTCTCTCTAATTCCATTATCGGACGCGATCGAAATAGGAGTAAGGACGTAATACTTCGACCCATTCCGGTTGTTCGACCTCTCCGTATTGCCAATGATGCACGACTTCCGCGAACCGTCCGTCCGTAACTGGCTCGTCACGTGGCGTTTCGACTGGTTTTGAACGCAGTACTGGAACAAAGTCCCCGTCGATCGTTTGAATGCCCCATTCAATGATGTATGTAGTATTCGGGGCGACTGGTCGAACGAACCAAGCATTCGTCATTTCTGGTAGCTCGAATTGATACGTCCGATTTGCCTGTCCTTGTTCATATTCAACAAGCGTGACATCAATAATGCGTAATTCTTTACGGAACGAATCAAACGTCGTGTGATAGTGCGTCTCTAGCAACTGTTTCGACAGTTCAGACAATTCCCAGTAGACGTATAACGCTGTCGGTGACTGAACGATGGCGTGGAGGATGTCATCCTCGTAATGTGTCGCCATTCCAAACGCGTCACGTTCTAGCGAAGGTACCACTTGCACAGACGGTACGACGTCTAATACAGGTGCAGTCGACTTTTTTGTCTGCTTGACCGTTTTTGATTCTACTTTCGGCGCTACTAAAGGTTGTTCTGTTAACGATTTACGATATTTAGTCCACGCATATTTGATTTTTCCTTCAGTCGTATCCAATTGAGCTGCGATTTGTTTTGTTGTCAGCCCTTGTTCTTTCAATTTAATGATTTGCTCAAGCATTCCCAATCACCTCTCTGTCATTATTCACTTCTTTCCTATTCTACAAACGTGTTTCGAATCCCTTTACAAAAAAAGTAGGCAGAGGAAATTCCTCCTGCCTACTTGATTCATCCGTTTAAATCATAATGTTTTCCTTTTTCGAGATAGATCAGATGCTCCCCGACGTTCGTCAAGTGATCACCCATCCGCTCGATGTAGCGGCAAATGTTCGTGAATTGCATGACTTCATCGACGACAATCGGCTGAAGTGACATGTGACGCATGTACTGGCGAAGTGCCTTATATGTCGTCTCATCAATGACGTTATCGAGATCAGACAAGGCTTTTGCTTTCTCGACATCTCCGTCACGATAGGCGACGATCGCAGTTTCCGTCATATCCAGTAATGTCTCGAATGCTTCCTTCAACAAAGAGATATCGATGACATACGGGAATGTTTCGACACGAAGAACCGCTTTTGAGATATTCCCCGCATAATCTGCAATCCGTTCGAGATCCGACGAAATTTTCATCGCGGTGATGATTCGTCGTAAATCCGTCGCAACGGGTTGTTGCTTTGCGATTAAGAGAATCGCATCATCGTTGATTTCAAGTTCAAGATCATCGAGTTCATTATCGTTTTCGATGACACTACGCGCGATGTCTTGATCATATTTTTCGAGTGCTTCTGCCGTTGTTGCGATCTGTTGCATCGTCTTGCGAGCCAGTAAAAAGACCTTTTGATCGAGTATTGCAAGATTTTCTCCAAAAATCGTACGGTTCGCTGCCATTCGTCTCGTCTCCCCTTCTTATCCGAATCGTCCTGAAATGTAATCTTCCGTCCGTTTGTCACTCGGATTGCCAAAGATCCGGTCTGTTTGATCGAACTCGACGACTTCACCATTCAAGAAGAACGCTGTTTTGTCCGAAACACGTGCAGCCTGTTGCATGTTGTGTGTCACGATGATGATCGAGTAGTCTGATTTCAATTCTTGGACGAGTTCTTCTACTTTTAATGTAGAAATCGGGTCAAGTGCCGATGTCGGCTCATCCATCAAGATGACATCTGGCTCGATTGCAAGGCAACGCGCGATACAAAGACGTTGTTGCTGACCACCAGAAAGACCGTAGGCATTTTCGTTCAAACGATCTTTGACTTCATCCCAGATTGCCGCACGGCGTAAACTGCGTTCGACGATCTCGTCGAGGATCTTTTTGTTTTTAACACCGTGGACACGAGGACCATAAGCGATGTTGTCATAGATTGATTTTGGGAATGGGTTCGGTTGCTGGAAGACCATTCCGACCGATGTCCGTAATTCTTCGACACCGTATTCTTTATCAAAGATATTACGTCCGTGATACTCGATTGCACCATTCGTCCGTACGATCGGAACGAGTTCGACCATTCGATTCAATGTTTTGATGAATGTCGATTTCCCGCAGCCAGACGGTCCAATGATTGCCGTGACTTCATTTTTCTTAATGTCGAGATTGACATCTTTCAGCGCATGATCGTCACCGTACCATAAGTTTAAGTCTTTGACGTTATAGACGCTCTCACGTGCTGCTACTGGTTGGTTCATACGCTCTGTCCCTTCTGTAACGACTGATTTCGTATTCAGCTTCGTATCCATCATCTGTCTTCCTCCTTAAAAGAAATCCCTTCTATCTATCTCGTTCGATTAATAACGTTTTGAGAAACGGTTCCGGATCCAGATCGCAAGTGAGTTCATCGTCAAGAGAATGACCATTAAGACGATGATTCCCGCAGCTGCAAGTCCTTGGAAATCTGCTTGCGGACGACTTGTCCAGTTGTAGATTTGAATCGGCAATGCTGTGAATTCTGAGAAAATACTTTCTGGCGCACGAGCAATGAAAATCGCAGCTCCGACCATGATGAGTGGTGCTGTCTCACCAATTGCTCGAGATACAGCCAAGATGATCCCAGTAATGACACCTGGTAGTGATGCCGGAAGAACGACTTTAAACGTCGTTTGCCATTTTGACGCACCGAGTGCAAGTGATGCATGACGCATTGCTTGTGGAACGGCACGGATCGCCTCTTGAGACGAGACGATGACGACCGGAAGACTCATCAACGCGAGTGTCAAGGCTCCTGCAATCAATGTTGAACCGAAGCCCATGTTACGTACGAAGAACGTCAAACCAAGTAAACCGAAGACGATCGATGGTACACCTGCAAGGTTTGAGATGTTGACTTCGATGAATGAAGTCATCCGACTCTTCTTCGCATACTCTTCTAGGTAAATCGCTGCCCCGACACCAATGATGAAAATCATCGGGATGATGAGGAGCATCAAGAAGATGGAGCCCATTAACGCCGGATAAATCCCGGCACGTTCCGAACGGCGTGATGGTGCATTTTGTAGAAACTCAAGTGATAACCATGACGCACCGTCACGGATGACGCCGAACAAGAGAATACCTAAGACGACGAGACCGAAGAACAGTCCAGCAAGGAAAATGACTTTTGTGACGTTGTTGACGATGAGTCGCTGGCTAATGGATTTCTTCACCGCGACCGGATCAATGAATTTTTTTGAGACAGGTTGCTTTTCTGGTAAGGCCATCTTAGTACTCCTCTCTGAAGCGGCGTGTGATCCAGTTCGCAAGTAAGTTCATCACTAATGTGAAGACGAACAAGAGTGTACCAACCGCATAGATACTGTAATATTCGACAGTTCCAAATCCAGCATCACCTAAGGCAACCTGAACGATATACGCTGTCATCGTTTGGACTGGCTCGAGTGGATCGATCGCAGCTGTCGGATTCGAACCACCAGCGATCGTTACGATCATCGTCTCACCGATTGCACGTGACATACCGAGTACGATCGAAGCAATGATACCTGATAAGGCAGCTGGAACGACGACTTTCAAAGCGACTTCAAGACGTGTCGAACCGAGTGCAAGTGCACCATCACGAATTTTTTTCGGAACAGAGCTCATCGCATCCTCAGAAATCGAAGCAATCATTGGAATGATCATGATCCCGACGACGATTCCCGGACTGAGCGCATTGTAAATTTGAATACCTGGAATCAATTTTACGAGTACTGGTGTGACGAACGTCAACGCGAAGAATCCGAAGACGATCGTTGGAACACCTGCTAACACTTCAAGAATTGGTTTTAAGATACGGCGTGCGCGGTCTGACGCGTACTCACTTAAATAAATCGCTGATGTGAGACCGATCGGCACGGCAACTAGCATCGCAATCACGGTAATCTCAAGCGTCCCGACGACAAGCGGCCAAATTCCATACTCTGGTTGTGAGTTGAGTGGATACCAGCTCGTACTGCCGAAGAATTCCTTGAACGGAACGACTTCGAAGAAGTGCTCTGTTTCAATGACTAACGTGAGAATGATGCCGATGGTCGTAACGACCGAGACGAACGCACAAAGGAATAACACGATCGGCATGACGCGTTCCATGACGTTTTTCATACTATATTTTTGCTGTCGGTTCTGTTGAATCAGCTCGCGAACCGATTTGTTTTGAGTTGAACTCATCCTTCTTCACTCCCTACTCCTTCTTGACATGAGAACGGGACCCAACCGGTACAGACTTCCCCGGTTGGGCCATCCTCATGACTCGATGATTTATTTCATTGCGTCTTCAATTGCTTTTGCGTTTTCATCGTAACGATCTTGTGGCATTTTGATATATCCGACTTCTTCAGCAAGATCACCAGCGTTTTCGTTCGTGAACTGAACGAAGTCAGCGACTTGTTTTTTGTCTTTCATCGATTTGTTATTGATGTACGTGTAGATTTCACGTGATAGTGGATAAGAGAGATCTTTGATCGTTTCTGGTGTTGGATCAACTGCGTCTTTTCCTTCAGCAGAAAGTGGTACTTCCTTCAACTTATCTTTATTCTCAGCGTAGTACGCATAACCGAAGTATCCGATTGCGCCTTTCGTTCCTTCAACACCCTTGACGAGAACGTTATCGTCTTCTGATAATTGAACATCTTTACGCATGTCTTTTTTCTCAAGTACTTCCTCAGAGAAGAAATCGAATGTTCCTGAATCTTTCCCTGGGCTGAAGAATTTCAATGGTTCAGCCGGGTAAGAAGAATCGACATCTTTCCAAGTCTTGATGTTCGGGTCGAGCCAGATTTTCTCGAGTTGCTCCATTGTGAGTTCTTTTACCCATGTATTTTCTTTGCTGACTGCGACAGTCAAACCGTCATATGCGAGTGCCATTTTTGTGAATTCAATGTTGTTCTTTTTCGCTTCAGCTGCTTCTTCTTCTTTAATTTCACGCGATGCGTTTGAAAGATCTGTTTCCCCAACGACGAAGCGTTTGAATCCGCCACCTGTACCAGAGACACCGACTGTGACATCTACGTCAGGTTGTTCCATCGAATATTCTTCACCGACAGCTTCCATGATCGGGAAGACTGTAGAAGAACCGTCGATTGCGATTTTTCCTTTTAAATCAGATGAACTAGCAGAACCGCCTTTATCGTTACCACATCCTGCCCCCACTACTGCGATTGATGCTACCGTTGTGATGAGTGCTGTTTTTTTCATCCAAGACATGATTAATTTTCCTCCTCGAAAGTATGTCGCTGACGATGTCACGACTTTTTATCCGTTTTCCTTACAAGACTTATACTACGGATGAACTATTAAAACGAAATGAATCCAACGTAAAAGAATTGTAAAGGCGTGTTTTTTAGTGTTTACAATTCGAAATCCATTAGAAAAAAAGGTCAATACAAACAAAAAAACGAGAGTGATTGCTCACTCTCGCTTTATTTCTAGTTAATTTGGCTTAGTTTGCCATGGTACGTCCTTCACATTGAAATACGCTTTGACAAGATCATGACCGATTTTTGAGTTGACGGTTTCTTGTTCCATATAAGGAAGGAACACGGCCCATGCCATCTCTGGATTGTCATACGGTGCCCAGCCGACAAGGTTCGAGTTCAATGAACGAACCGGTTGACCACTTCCGTCACGTAAGGCGATTCCATCATCACCATAAACACTGACCTGCGCTGTACCTGTTTTCGCAGCTGCATCAATACCGGTTTGGGCAATGATTTTTGCTGTACCACGCTCTCCTTTAACGACACGATGCAATCCTTCGCGGACATGATCAATGTTATCTTGACTGACCTCAATCCGATTCAGGTAATTCGTCTTGAAGCTATAATCCACTTGTTTCGTTCCTTTTTCAATCGAATTCGACGCGAGAACTTCTTTTAAGAAGTGCGGTTGAACACGATAGCCACCATTGGCAAGTGTTGAAATATACTGTGCAACTTGTAGCGGTGTAAAGGCATCGTACTGTCCGATGACTCGGTCCATGAGTAGCGTGACACGGTCCGGTGTCCCTTGAACACCTTTTGCTTCGTACGGTAAATCGACACCGGTCGTCACTCCGAGCCCGAACTGACTGTAG
This sequence comes from Exiguobacterium sp. Leaf187, assembly GCF_001423925.1. NCBI lineage: Bacteria > Bacillati > Bacillota > Bacilli > Caryophanales > Exiguobacterium > Exiguobacterium sp. Leaf187. Next base: position 113,037 of record NZ_LMPR01000008.1, read on the forward strand.
TAATTCTGCATGATCGCAGCCGCTGCATCTACACTTGCTCCAGCGATACCATTACTCGGATATTTCGCCATCCGCATCGCAATATTGAACATGTAAACGTTTGATGAACGCTCAAGTGCCGTCAAATCCGTGATTGCTCCCATGTTGACGTACGATGCTTTTTTCGTACCACCAATCGTGATCGGAGCATCATTGATGACTTCGTTTTGACGGATAACACCTTCCTCAAGTCCCATCGCAACCGTTGCACCTTTGATCGTCGAACCGATTTGAAGCGACGTCAAGACGTTATTGATTGCGACATCTGAGAACTTGCCGGTTGCTGGATCCAACTTTTGACCAGACATCGCAAGAATCTCACCTGTCTGTGGATTCATGACGACGGCGTAACCTTCTTTTAGATAACGACTACCCATGCCACGCCCCATTTTAATGGCTTGTTGCATGATTTTGTCGACTTGTTTGTTGTACTCTGCATCAACAGTTAAAACGAGATCTTTACCAGACTCGCCTTCCTCGCGTTTTGGATCACCGACCGGCTCTCCGTTAAACGTCTCATACACATCGTATGCGGGTTTCCCACGCAGTAGATCTTCATACTGTTGTTCAAGGAATGATGTTCCGACACGGTCATTCAAGCTGTAACCTTTTGCTTTGAACTCTGCTTGTTGTTCTGCTGGAATCTTCGAGTACTTCCCAAAGATATTCCGAAGTGTTCCTTCATATGGATAAGAACGCTCGTAAAACGGTTCCACCGATACACCTTTTAAATCTTCTAGATTTTCATCGATGATCGCCATCTCTTTTGCAGATGCACCGAGTTTGACGAGCTGCGGATCAAGTGCATAACCAACTTCCATGTTATGTTTGATCGCGATGACTTCCATTGTCTGATCATCATAATCGATATCCTCTTTTGTGATGGCATCTAAACGAATTTTATCTTGCTCCGGAATCGAGAGCTTACTTTGTGCTTCTGTTGAAGGATACTTCTTTTTTACTGCCTCTTGGTATCGACGATCCGATTCTTTTGTATTCGTCGCCACCCAAAAATCCTTGATGTCCCGTTCCGTGACTTTCCAATCTTTTTTCGGTAGATCAATGATTGCCGCAAGACGCTGTGCAATCTCAATGCGTTCATCGACTTTCGTCGTTTGTGCGCGACGGTAGACGATGGAGTATTTAGAAATCGTATCAACCAAAAGACGACCATCCCGGTCATAAATCTTTCCGCGTGGCACTTCATATTTTGATGCGATCATTTCTGTTTTTTGAACTTCCCGCGAAATTTTCTCACCATTGACGATTTGCACGACTCCTAAACGGAAAATCAAAATCGCAAACAATAAAAAAACGACGAAGAACATTAAATTCAGACGAAGCGGCAGATGATTACGCCGTCTTCCTCGTACGGTGATTCGTTTAGCCATGGCGTACTCCCCTATCGTTCAAAAGTCATCTTGTTTCATTATATAGAAGGAAACTTTCCATAACAACCTATCCCATCATTTTCCGCATTAAAAAAAGCGTATCGTTCACAATTGAACGATACGCTCGTTTTCACATTACTTCGCGTCAGCGTAAAGCTTCGCTACGTGATCCCAATCAACGACGTTGAAGAACGCATTGATGTAATCAGGACGGCGGTTTTGGTAGTTGAGATAGTATGCATGTTCCCAAACATCAAGACCGAGGATTGGTGTTTTGCCTTCCATGACTGGTGTATCTTGGTTTGGTGTCGAAACGACTGCCAATTTCCCACCATCAACGATTAACCAAGCCCAACCTGAACCAAAACGAGTTGTTGCTGCTTTCGCGAATGCATCTTTGAATGCATCGAATGATCCGAATGCTTCGTCGATTGCTGCCGCGAGTTCCCCTGTTGGAGCAGCACCATCGTTCTTCTTCAACAGTTTCCAGAAGAATGAGTGGTTCCAGTGACCGCCACCGTTGTTACGGACTGCAGTTTGAATGTTTGCTGGGAGAGCATCCAAGTTTTGAAGAAGTTCTTCAAGTGACTTTCCTTCATGTTCTGTACCCTCAAGCGCCGCATTCACGTTCGTGACATACGTGTTGTGGTGTTTCGTGTGGTGAATCTCCATCGTACGAGCATCGATATGTGGCTCAAGCGCATCATAAGCGTAGCCGAGTTCTGGTAATTCAAATTTTGACATGTTCATGTCCCCCTTTGTACTATTTTCGAAAACTTCAATACCCTTTAAGACTAGCAAAAGAACCTGTGTTGACGCAAGTCAAGACCCTCGGATTTACTCGACTTCTCGTGGAGCAAAAACTGATACACCACCACCCGGAACTGGGAAGACACCAAATCCTTCATCGTCGATCACAACAGGGTGATCTTGATGGTTCGTATAGTCAAACCATTCTTGACCTGCACGTTCTTCACCGACAAACATCCGTTTTTCACACATATCGGCATTCGACAATAAGACCGCACAGCCGGAGTTCTCAATTTCCTCAACTCCACGACGAACCCAACCGACACAATGTGGATCATCGAGATAATCTTCTTGTTCACCATACGCTTTGTGATACCGTGCATAGAGTAAGGCATCAATCATTTCTTTTTTTCCTTCTACCGGATGTGGTCCTTGCACACCATAATAGTCACCGTAGAAGACACATGGATAACCATCTTTACGAAGTAAAATCGCCGCGTAAGCATGTTGTTTAAACCAGTCATCCACCCACGACTCCAGTGATTCGCCCGGTTGTGAATCGTGATTATCGACGAACGTGACGGCATTCGTCGGGTGTGATTCGACAAGGGTATCCGCAAACAACGTCGTCATATCAAAGTCTTGCCCCTGCTTCGAAGCTTCATGGAACTTGTAATGAAGCGGAACATCGAATAAATCGATCGTATAGTCGACGCTATCGAGGAAATGACGACAATCATCGAGATCTGATTTCCAGAACTCACCGACCATATAGAAGTCACCTTCACTTTTTTCAATCATTGATTTTGCGAATTCATGAACGAATTCATAGTTGATATGTTTGATGGCATCGAGTCGGAAACCTTGGCAATCAATTGTTTCTTGGAACCAATGTCCCCAGCGGATCATTTCTTCTCGGACTTCAGGGTGATTATAATCGATGTTCGCGAACATCAAATAGTCATAGTTTCCGAATTCATCATCGACTTGATCATTCCAATCTTTATTTTTACCGGAAATTTTAAAGACACCCGTCTTTTCTTCACGAGCATCAAAATCCGTTCCATTGAAAAATTCATGTGTCCAGATGAAATCTGAATATTTTCCGTTACGTCCCGGGAACGTAAACTTCGTCCAAGCTTCGATTTCAAACTCTTCTGAAATTTCTTTCGAACGATCTTCCGGATGGACTTCGACGACATTGATTGTCTCGAGTTCATCGGCTGCTGCTTTATGGTTCATGACGACATCCGCGTAAACAGCGATATCGTTCTCACGAGCAACCTGGATCGCTTCGACGAGTTCATCTTTCGTACCGTATTTCGTACGGACCGTTCCTTTTTGATCAAATTCGCCTAAATCATAGACGTCATAGATGCCATATCCTGTATCTTCATCCGATTGACCTTTTGACGCCGGTGGAATCCACACGGACGTGATGCCGGCAGCACGTAATTCAGGCGCCCGCTCTTTCAAGCGTTGCCAGTGCTTCCCATCATTCTCTACATGCCACTCAAAAAACTGCATCATCGTATGGTTACGTTCCATCTCTCTTCGCTCTCCCTTAGTTACTATAGTATGAATATTATTACAATATCTTTACTATTCCCCGGGGGAACAAAAATAAACGCTCCTCGTTTTTCAACGAGAAGCGTTCTACTGAATGGACCCTGCAGGGCTCGAACCTGCGACCGGACGGTTATGAGCCGTCTGCTCTGACCAGCTGAGCTAAGGGTCCTTAAGTAATAGTAGCGGCGGAGGGAGTCGAACCCACGACCTCACGGGTATGAACCGTACGCTCTAGCCAGCTGAGCTACACCGCCATGATGTATGTTTCTTACTCTTACTAGATTACGAGATGTGGCGAAACTTGTCAATATGCTATTTCAAAAAAATAAACAGCTGATTTCATTTTTTGAAATCAGCTGTCATAGATAAATCGTATTTCACTTAGTTCGTTAATGCGGTCCGCTGTTCAAGGACGAGATCCGTGATGTTGACAGCGTGATCGCCAATTCGTTCGAGGTTCGACAAGAGATCGACGAAGATCATCCCTGCTTGTCCCGTACATTCGCCAGCGTTAACACGAAGGACATGATGCTTACGGAATGAACGTTCGAGTGCATCGAGTTTACCTTCGAGTTCAAGAACTTTTCGAGCCCGTGTGACATCATCCTCTTCGACAGCGCGAACGGCACAATCGACGATTTCTTGTGTCAAAGCGTACATGTCATCAAGTTCTTGCTTCGCTGATGATGTGAACTGAATCCGGTTGACGATTTGGAAGTCAACCAATTCGACGATGTTTTCAACGTGGTCACCAATCCGTTCAAAATCATTGACGGCATGCATCAGTAACGAGTGCTCATTTGATTCACGTTCTGATAAATCATGTGCCGCTACTTTAACGAGATAACTCGTGACTTCTGTATTTAAATGGTTGATCGCATATTCAATCTGTTGTGATTCCGATACATCTTTCTTATCATGCGATTGTGTGTAACGCTGTGCTTTTGCAAGTGCGTCTTTCGAGAATTCACCCATACGCAATACTTCGAGCTTTGCTTGGTTTAATGCGAGTGCTGAAGATTGGTTCAAGATATTTTGATCCAGATGACGCGGTTTTGAATCAATCGTCGTATCCGTACCCGGTACGATTTTTTGTACAAGCCATGCGATTTGCGCAATGAACCAACACTGAATCAACGTATTGACGACGTTGAATGTTCCATGTGCAAAGGCGATTTGCATTTTTGGACCTAAATCAAGCGCGCCTGTGATCCAAGTAATGAAGCTTGAGAAGATTGGTAATGCAATCAGGAACAATACTGTTCCGATGATATTGAAGATGACGTGTGCTGCTGCTGTTCGTTTAGCTGCAATCGACGCACCAAGTGCTGCGAGTACTGCTGTGATTGTCGTTCCGATGTTATCACCGAACAAGACGGGAAGTGCTGCTTTGATATCGATCATGCCACCAGCGTATAGCTCTTGTAAGATACCGATCGTTGCTGACGACGACTGAACAAGAACGGTAAAGATCGTTCCGACGAATACACCAAGCAATGGGTTATCCGACATCGATACCGTCAACTCACGGAACCAGACACTTGACTCAAGTGGAGCCATTCCGTCGCCCATCAATGTCAAACCATAGAACAATGCACCGAAGCCAAAGAAAATCTGTCCGATGTATTGAACCCGTTCTTTATTGAAGAAGAAGATCAAGAAAGCACCAATTGCGATTGCTGGAAGCGCAGCTTCCTTGACGTTAAAGCCGATGATGAAGGCCGTAATCGTTGTTCCGATGTTAGCCCCCATGACGACTCCAATCGCCTGTCGTAAATTCATCAGACCTGCACTAACGAGTCCGACGACGATGACGGTCGTCCCTGACGACGACTGTATCAAAATCGTGACGACGATACCTGCTAGGATACCTAACAGTGGGTTCGTCGTATATTTATCGAGGATATAACGTAATCGGTCTCCTGCTGTTTTTTGGAGCCCATCTCCCATATACTTAATACCGAATAGGAAAATCCCGAGTCCACCGATGAAGGTGAAAATCATTTCCTGCAAATCATAGTTCATCTTGCCAGCTCCTTTATTTCATGTGGATTGATGTGTTTGTAAAGTTTATTTTCTCAACTCCCCCATTATGTAAAGGTCTTTTGAACTTGTAAATAGTTTTTGAGACATCCGTTTGTTAAGGTTTTATTAATCTGTACCATTACACAAAAAACCTTTATTACCAATCAAAATCGAATAAATAAAATCTGTTATAAAACATTAGAAAGAGTGATTTTCTTGTCATTTTTACGTCAACTAATTAATTACTTACAAACTTCTTTAATTCCAAATCGTCCGTTTTTGCGTCTTCGTTTGGCAGATGTTTCCCTTTATTTTTGTGGATTAGCTTGGATTTCATTTTGGACGACGGTCATTGATTCCTTCTTTTTACAAAAAAACATCCCAATCGTCGTCTGGTTCATCCTTCATTTCATCTTTATCGCAATCGCTGTATTACTTTACGTATTGTTTATGGCGTATCTAACGAAGGGATTTGTCCGATTGTTACTTCCCCGTCCGTGGGCGTATCGCCAAACGTTTCCTTACACAGTTGCGACGAATCTCTGGTCTTTCCCACTCGGTATGCTTCTATACCAACTCGATTATCCTCGCTTCGGAATCGGGATACTCGTAATCGGACACCTCGTCTACACATTAGTTCCATTATGGATTGCCCGTTCCGCGAAGCCACGCGCTTCACGCAAACCTCAATGAGTATCAAAATCAGGCGTCCGACGGATTGACGGACGTCCTTCTTTCATTAAACAATTGTAAATGTTCGATTTTCGTTCTTGTTTCTCGATTTTTAGGGAATAGTTCGATATGATAGGAAGGGTAAACATAAACAATATGGCGGTATGCCACAAAAGGAGATTTTCGATATGCCGAAAATGGTCCATCGCTCTAAGACTCGTCCTGTTCGTGTAGGGGACCTTGTCATTGGTGGAAATAATGAAGTCATCATCCAAAGTATGACGACAACTAAAACACACGACGTCGAAGCGACAGTCGCTGAAATTCTACGTCTTGAAGAAGCTGGTTGCCAAATCGTCCGCGTCGCTTGTCCAGAAGAACGTGATGCGCTCGCACTTGCAGAAATCAAAAGCCGAATCAACATTCCGCTTGTCGTAGACATCCACTTCAACTATAAACTTGCGCTCATGGCAATCGAAGCTGGCGTCGATAAAATCCGGATCAACCCGGGTAACATCGGTCGCCGCGAAAAGGTCGAAGCCGTCGTGACAGCAGCCAAAGCGAAAAACATCCCAATCCGGATCGGGGTAAACGCCGGTTCACTTGAAAAGCACATTCTTGAAAAATACGGCTACCCGACAGCACGTGGTATGGTCGAGAGTGCGTTGCACCACATTAAGATCCTCGAAGATCTCGACTTCCATGACATCATCGTCTCGCTTAAGGCATCAGACGTACAGTTGGCGCTTGAAGCGTATCAACTTGCTTCTGAATCGTTCGACTATCCACTTCACGTCGGGATCACGGAATCTGGTCCACTTCGCTCTGGTTCATTAAAATCAGCAGCGGGACTTGGCGCGATCTTGTCACGCGGAATCGGAAACACGGTTCGTGTATCTCTTTCAGCGGATCCTGTCGAAGAAGTAAAAGTCGCAAAAGAAGTCTTGAAATCATTTGGTCTCGCGGCGAATGCGGCGACATTGATCTCATGCCCAACATGTGGTCGGATCGAAATCGATTTGATGTCGATCGCTGCAGAAATCGAAGACTATATCGAAAACATCCAAGCGAACATCAAAGTCGCGGTTCTCGGATGTGCGGTCAACGGTCCTGGTGAAGCACGTGAAGCTGATATCGGTATCGCTGGCGCACGCAACGAAGGATTATTGTTCCGTCACGGAGAAATCATCCGTAAAGTACCGGAAGCAACGATGGTCGAAGAATTGAAGAAAGAGATTGATGCAATCGTTCTCGAAAAACAGGCTGAAAAAGAAGCCGAAAAAGCAAATCACGCATAAGTGGAAGACTCCTCCCTCGCGAGGAGTCTTTTTTCCTATCTCGATTTCGACTATGTTATACTAAGTGAAGAAAAATTTTTAGAACGTGGGTGACTGTAAATGAAAATTGGAATCGACATTGATGGAACGATCACACATCCATCCTCTTGCTTCACTTACATGAATAAACATCTCGGAACGTCGATTGACTTCAATCAGGCGTCCGAGTATGAATTGCATACGTATACCGATATGAATCAAATCGAATTTTGGGACTACATGGTGAACTCTGGTCACGAGACAGGCATTTATCGTGAATCCATCCCTCAAGAACATGTTCGTCATCACTTATGGAATTTGCGGAAGCAATATGATCTCCATTACGTAACAGCACGATCGGAGCTCGTTCGTCCTGTAACAGAAGAGTGGATCAAACAACACGAACTTCCTCTTGATTCCTTGATCATGACGGGATCACACGACAAAGTACAAGTCGTCCGTGATTTATCACTCGATTTATTCATGGAAGATCGATTAGAGAATGCTGTACAAATCGCAGAAGACACCTCTATTCCTGTAATCTTGTTCGATGCACCTTATAACCGTAAAGCCGTACCGAATAATGTCATTCGTGTCGCTTCCTGGAATGAGGCCGTTCAAGAGATTCAAAAATTTGCACCAATTCGTTAAAACAGCCGATTAGGCTGTTTTTTCCATTTTCTATGCCATTATCCGATGAGATAGCATACAATGGCATTAGATTTAGATTTTCTAATAGAAAGGGTTTCATGATGCTTACGACAGTGAATATCTTTTTCGTCAATATCTGTATTATCTTTCTTGTCTCTACATTCACTTTTTATCTGTTGCGTGATCGCTTACCGATTCACCCGGACTCGATGATGTCCACTCGCCTGTATTTCGGACTCGCGAATGGAGTAACAGGAATTCTCCTTATGCACCACGCCATCGATTTAAATGGGGCACTGATCGATTTACGATTGTTACCTCTCGCTTTATCCGCCCTATTTGGCGGTAATGTCAGTATCGCAGTGACAGGAACGATGCTTCTATTTTATCGGTTCTTGATTCATGACGGCGCTTCACTGAATGTTCTACTTAGTTCTGTCATCACACTACTTGGTTTTTTAATTCTTTCGTTTATTTGTCGCCGATTTATCACACGACAAGGGTACTTCTTTTCCGCCATCGTCACGGTCGGTTCATTACTTGTTCTTTGGCGACTGATCATTAGCAATTCTCCTGTCGATGCATGGGAAACGATCTATATTCCCTATTTTATCCTAACGATTGGTGGAGCGATTTTGTTTTATCGGTTATCCTCGCTCCTTCAACAGCACTTTGTTCTGTACTCCTATCAATCCTACCTCGCATCGACCGATCAATTGACACGGCTTGCGAATCGACATGTCATTTTAGAAAAAGTAACGACGCTCGAAAAAAGTAACGCCTCTTGGAGTGTGATTCTATTCGATTTGGATCATTTCAAGACTGTGAACGATACACACGGTCACGCCATCGGTGACGCCGTCTTACGCCATTTTTCGATTATATTGAATGAATATTGTCCTGTACCAGTCACGGTCGGTCGATATGGAGGCGAAGAATTCATCATCATCATTCCGGATAGCGAACAATACTCTCCTGTTATCATAGCGGAAACGATCGTAACAGCCGTTCAGCAAACACCGTTCGTGATGCAGGATCATGCCGTATCAATCACCGTATCCGCTGGAATTGCTTACGCTCATCATCAGCCTGCTGAAATGGTCTTTAAGCAAGCAGATGCCGCTTTATATGAGGCAAAAACGCAAGGTCGAAATCAATATCGACTGTACCAATCATAAGTATTGTATGAAAAAGCCACTTCTCTCCGAAAAATTCGGACTGAAGTGGCTTTTTTTGATTAATGAATCGTTCCTTCATTCGTTTTTTGTAGCAGACAGATGATTTCTTCGAGTGGTACGGGTTTAGCGAAGAAATAGCCTTGGAACAAATGAATCCCGATTTCTTTGGCAATGCGTACTTCCTCTCCTGTCTCTACTCCTTCAACGATACATTCGACATGCATCGACTCACTCAATTGAAAAATCGACTCAAGAATCGATTGTCGTTTCTCCGATGCTCCAATTTGTTCAATGAATTGCTTCGGAATCTTTAATTGACGTAACGGTAATAAACGTTCGAGGACGTGATAAGACGCATGACCAGTACCGAAATCATCAAGCGAAACTGGGAAATCAAGCGTTTTGATGCGCTTGAGCGCTCGATGAATCGACTGACTCTCAAAATCGAGCGACTGACTTTCCGTAATCTCAATCTTAATCTGTTGCGGCTTTAATGCATACTTGAGTAACGTTCGTTCAATGAATGGCATGAACGACTCACTCGTCAACTGTCGTGGTGATACATTGACTGACAGCGTAAACTCATCCGGAACCAGACCGACCAATGCTTTACGCGTCTTACATCCTTCCTCAAAGATCCACTCACCTAGACGAATGATCAAGTCACTTTTTTCAGCAATCGGGATGAACACGGATGGTCGATCGGCTCCCTGTAGCGGGGTCTTCCATCGAACCAATGCTTCGAGACCGATGAATTGCTCTGATCGAACATCGTATTGCAGTTGATAGACGAGGTGAAAATCCGTTTCAATATTAGCCTGTGCTAACGATTGTGCTGCTTTGACTCGTAATTCTTGATCCTTACGCCATTCTTGGTCAATACACATCACACGTTCGTTTTGTTGCGCTGCTTCTTGTAAGGCAGTCAATAATTGCTGCACCCGACGCTTTCGATTGTCGGTCGCCCCATCGCCATTATCAATGACGATGGATATGTTGACATAGACATGATGCCCCTCGATTTCGTATGGTACGGAAATTTCTTGGCTCAATTCTTCCATCGCTTCCTTACATGCCACCTCGTCCGGCTTTTCCATGACAATCAATAACGTCCCTGCTTCAATCCGAGCAAACGCTTGATAAGGAGGTAGTTGTCTCTTGAGTCGCTCGATACAGGCGCGTAGTACTTGTAACTGAATATCTTCTCCAAAATAACGTGCCAGCTCATAGTAGTTTTCTAAATGAATCCCGACAAAAATGAGCTGTTGTTCGGATCTTGGAAAATCAATTTCGTTTAATCCTTGGCGATTCAAGACACCTGTTTCTTCATCACGTCGCGCCGTATCGTGTAATTGTATCGCAAGGTCATTCAAACGATTTAAATTGCGAATATGCAAGTGATTGATGACAAGTGCAATCGATACGCCAATCACAATCATACCAATCCGCCCATAATGGTCGGTCGGATCAATTTCCACCGTTACGGTATCGACATTCCCCATGACGTACAAACTAGTTGCGATGGTAACAATGATGGCGTACCACATCATGATGCGTTGATAGGAGATTAAAGCGATCATCAAAAACAAAAAGCTACTTGCCCAAACGGTAACTGCCGCGTAAGGTAAAAAGCTAATCGATGTAATCGGAACGACGAGCAACATCAAGGACAATAAGTGCGTTTGCAAAACGATTTCCATCTTACGACGACTGATATAAAAAATAAAAATTCCCATGATGACTAAAAATGAAATAATGACAGAACGACTCAAATATGCATTCTTGATTGTCTCTTCCGTCGTCGTATAAATGATTAGAGCACCAACAAGCATCATGAAAAGAGCAAAGTTTCCAATCCACCATTGTTGTTTCCGGACAATGTCCTCCATGTATCCCCCTCCTTTCCAGTAGATTTTCCGTATATAGGTTTCGACATCGCTTGATGATACTCCTGTCATATAGAATGTGGCAATTATTCCCTAAAAAGAAAAGTCTTCCCTTATACTTGCTGCGGAAGACTTTTCTCTCACATCCAGTGTTCTATAACTCAAGTCGTCCTAACTCTTCGATGACATCCGTTGCTAACAAACTACTGGGATGTAACCGTCGTTCAACTTGTTTTGAAGCACGTGCATACCACTCCGCTCCTTGCGCTAGTGTTCTTTCGATATCTCCTGTTGGATGTTGTGCAAGAAGGCTGGTTAATATGCCAAACAGCGTATCCCCACTTCCTCCTTTGGCGAGACCACTTGATGCACCAGAGACGACGAATCCGCCTCCATCTGGTTTCGCGATTAAGATGACATGAGACTTCAAAACGACAGTTACTTGATGCAAGATGGCATAGTCGGTTGCCTGACCAAAAAGATCATCTTGAATACTTTCGACACTCTGATTCGTCATTCGGGCGAATTCACCGATATGCGGTGTGACGATGATTGGCGCGGTTCGTTCGGGATAACTTTCTTTTACTAGAGCTGCAGCATCTAGTACAACCGGCAAATCACTCTCAAGCAGATAGTCCACCCATGTTTCGACTGCCTCTTGCGATAATCCGGGACCGATTCCAACTGCTGAGACGGAGGGAATCATCTCCTGAATTGCTAGTAACGTCTGATCAATGACCATCGCTTCCGGCGCTTGGGCGATGATTCCATGTTTCGCAAGTGCCGTCGTTGCCACTTGTAGTTTACCGACTCCTGTTCGTAAGGCTGCCCGTGTAGCGAGTTGGATGGAACCCGGCATCGTCTCACTTCCACCAATCAATAGCGCCGTCCCGTACGTTCCTTTATGACCGTATGGTTCCCGCTTGAACAAGGCGGTCACACCCTTAGGTGATACGCGCCATTCACCGAATGTCGGTAATCCGATATCAATCGTTTCTAATTCGCCATAAAACGGTGCTGTTCGTATTAAAAAGGCAGATCGTTTCATTGCATGTAATTGGAATGTCACGTCTGCGCGAATCGCTGTCTCCTTAAATTCCGTTGCATGATCCGTCGGTACTCCGCTCGGTACATCCACTGCATAGATACGTGCCCCTTGTCGCTTTTGTTCCGATACGAATTCACATTGCGCTTCGAACACCTGATTCATCCGCTTTGGATCAAATCCCGTTCCATATAAGGCATCTAGAATGACATCATATTGACCACACGGTTGTTCGGTCACGAGTCCAAACGCTTCTGCATAATGAACATGAACGATGGATGTATCCGAACGATTTTCTCCAAATGGTGCATGTAGTGTGACATCAAATCCGTCGCGTATCAATTCGCGTCCAATGACATACCCATCCCCACCGTTATTGCCTGTCCCACATAAAATCAAGATTCGCTCCGTCTTCCTATGACGCTCTTTGATACGTGTTGCGATGTGACTTCCAGCTCGTTCCATCAGCACTTCAAGTGGCAGTCCGGATGTCCGTGCCCACTCATCGATTTGTCGCGCTTCTTGTGTATCATAAATCATCTTCTCATCACCTCTGTTCGACTATTCCCGTTTTGAACAGGACTAGTCTTTTAAAACGCAAAAAGAGGACGCCCGACCGGGTATCCTCTTTCATTTAAGATGTCATGCGTTGACAATTCGCACAGCGTCCATAAATTTCGAACTTATGATCCTCAACTTCAAAGCCAGTCTCTTGGACCGGAGAAACCCATTCCATCGGACAGACATTCAATGTTTCCGTCTTCCCGCAGATTCGGCATATCAAATGATGATGATGGTGTCCTGAAGCACAAGCTGCTCGGTATTTCATCTCACCGTCTAATTCCGTCACTTCTAATAAGTCGATTTCCGAAAAGTCATTCAAGTTTCGATAGATTGTATCATAACTTAACGAAGGATGAGACGTTCGAAGAGCTTCTGCTACTTCCCGCGCACTGACATAACGATTCACTTCAAACAGATACGATAGCAAATCGAGACGCTTCGGTGTCATTTTAAACCCAGAAGCCTTCATGCGTTCACGCGCTTGTTCGATGTTCGTCTTCATGTGTTTTCCCTCCTATCCAAAAACGTTCCAACAGCATCACGATGATCAGCTCAAGTACCGCAATCAAGACGATCATTCCGCCGGGTGCCAAATCGAACTGATAAGCCAGGATGAGTCCAAGTACTGTAGCGATTTCGCCGAAGATGATTGCTAAAAAGATTGTCATCTTAAAACTCTTCGCAATTCGAAGTGCTGCCGCAACCGGTAACGTGATTAAGCTTGAGACAAGCAAAATCCCAACGATTCGCATACTGATCGCAATGACAAGCGCAACGACGATCATAAAGAGAATATGCACTAAGCGAAGGCGAATCCCGGAAACGCGCGCCTGCTCCTCGTCAAAGGAGAGGAACAACAATTCCTTGTAAAAAGCAAAGACGAAGATGACGACGACGATCGTCACGATAAGAATCGTGTACACATCCGTCAAGGCGACAGCCGAGACCGTTCCAAATAAGAAGGAGACGAGATCCATTGAAAAGCCGTTCGCGAGACTGATGAATGTTGCCCCAAGCCCCATTCCCGTCGCCATGATGATCGGGATTGCGAGTTCTTGGAAGTGCTTGTACTTCGCACGCAACCAATCGATCGTCAGTGCCGCGATGACCGACGTCACGATTCCTAAATACAGTGGATTCAAGTCCGCTAATTGTGCGACCATTCCAGAAATCAATAGACTGAGCGCAATCCCAGCTAGCGTGACGTGTGATAGTGCATCTGCGATTAAGCTCATCCGCCGGACGACGACGAACGAACCGATCAATGGTGCCGTGAATCCGATCAGAATGGCAGCCACCAAAGCGTACTGTAAAAACTTTAACGTCATGAACGCTTCAATCATTGGACACTCTTCCCTTCATGAACGAGGACACGTCCCGGAACCGGATAGAGGGAGCGAATCGTCTGTTCATCTAGTTCCCAGTATTCCTTGATGCCACAGTTACATCCTAAACGTCCATCGACCAGATGAATCACATCCGTGACAAGTTTACTGACGAAATGAATATCATGCGTGACAAGAACGAATGTCCGGCGCTTATCTCGACGAAGTTCTTCTAAGATCTCATAAAATTCTTTCACGTATCGCTGATCGACACCAACGGTTGGTTCATCCAAGATCATTAAATCAGGATCGTTGACGAGCGCACGTGCGATGAAAACACGTTGTTGTTGACCACCGGATAGGTCGCCGACTTTTGAATCGCGTCGCTCCCACATGCCGACCGTTTCGAGGGCCGTTCGTACTTTGTCTCGATCGTCGCGAGACAAGCGACGAAAGAGTCCTTTTTTAGCGTACAGTCCCATCTCAACGACTTCTGCGACAGTCACCGGAAAACCGGAGTTGAACGCTGCCGCTTTTTGCGAAACATAGCTGATCCGCCACCATTCATTGAATTGTGATTGGGATTGTCCAAATAAACGAATCGTTCCTTTCGGTTGCAATAACCCTAATATACATTTGATCAGCGTCGATTTTCCGGATCCATTTTCACCGACGATGGCTAAAAATTGCCCTTGCTCGACCTGAAACGAGACTTGATTCAACACCCGACGATCCGGGTAATCATAGCTGACTTGATCAATCTCGATGATTGGTGTTTCCATGTATTTTCACTCCTTCCGTTTTCGTAAAACGGAATAATTACGCCTTAATCAACTGTCTTATTATAGCGCCCGCCAATTATTGGTGCAACTCTAGCAACTTCCTATCCTCCTTAGAAAACATTCAAGGTACAATAAAGAAAGAAGCTAGCTGTTTCCGGCTTGTTCAGAGAGGGAATTCTTTTAGTGCACGCATCGCAGAGAGGAGTCGGAGTCATTTGAAACAAGAACTTGCAGTCATCGATATCGGTTCCAACTCGATTCGTTATGTCATCTTCCATCCGATCGCTTCTGGTCGCTATATCGAGAAGATTAATATTAAAGTCGTCGCCCGGTTATCTGCTCACATCAACGAGGATGGAGCACTCGATGATGAAGGCATCTCCTTACTCGAAGAAACGTTACATCGTTTTTATGAAGTTGGTGTCACCCATGAAGTCGAAGAAACGATCTGTGTCGCGACAGCAGCCATCCGTAATGCAACGAACCGAGATGCCATCGTTGAATCCGTTACAGAAAACACGCCTTTTTCCATTCAGGTTCTGACAGATGAACAAGAAGCATACTATGGCTATTTTGCCATCATCAATTCGACCTTCCTGACTGATGGCTTTTCTGTCGATATCGGTGGTGGTTCCATGGAAGTCACCTTGATTGAAAATCGCGAAATGGTGGCGTATCACAGCTTTCCATTTGGTGCCGTCACTTTGACACGGCAATTCGTTTCGGACGAGACACTAAGTGCCAGCGATAAGAAAAAATTGGTGAAATTCCTACGGGAGCAATTCGAATCGATTCCATGGCTGAGTGATAAAAAGCTTCCTTTAATCGGTGTCGGTGGTTCTGCCCGAAATTTCGTTCGGATCCATCAGTCGAATCAGGACTATCCCCTACGAAGTGTTCACCAATATCAAATCAAAGCGAAGGAACTCGCGAAGATGGTGGACGATCTCGAAGGCAAGTCGGCGAAACAACTATCGAAAATCGAAGGACTCTCAAAGGATCGAATTGATATCTTCCTGCCGGCATTGATTGCGATTCAAGAGTTAGCTCATCACATCGAAGCGGAAGAATTCGTCATGAGTAATCTCGGTCTTCGCGAAGGTCTTGTTTACGAGTTCGATGTGCAGGACGAAGCATACCGTCGGATTGAAAACGTACGTGAGCAAAGTCTCTATCAGCTCGAAAGCGACTATAAGGTCAATCGAGATCGTGCGTCATATATTGGAACTCTCGCCAAATCGATGTACCGGCAGCTCGTCACGCTCGACTTGATTTCAGAACGCGCGTCTGATCTACGACTGCTCGATTCAGCAAGTCGCTTATTTTATTGTGGACAATACATTAATCCAGATACACGATCGGACCAGACGTTCTACCTGTTGACGAATACCGAATTGAATGGCATGACGCACAAGGATCGCGTTGCTCTCTCGCTTGTCAGCTCCTATTCTTCTGCCAAACGGATGAACCAGCTTGCGAAACCTTTCAAGGACTGGTTTACGGAAAAATCGCTGGATCGCTTCGATCTACTTGGTTCTCTCCTCAAATTAAGTCATGCGCTCGACGTGACGGAGCGAAAAGCTGTCGATCATTTGGAGCTATTCCTTCAAAAAGATCAACTCCAATTCGTCCTCGATACAGGGGATCATGATTATGGATTCGAAGTCGAAAAAGCGGAAAAACAAAAGAAACACCTGGAACGAATCATTGATTGTACGATTACCTTCGAAACGAAAGGAGATCTTCCTTCATGAAGCTCGACATACCGGAACATTTCAATAATCGTGAGCTTAGCTGGCTCCAATTCAACAAACGTGTACTGGATGAAGCGTTTGACACACGCAATCCGTTAATGGAACGTTTTAAGTTTCTCGGTATCTTTAGTTCCAATCTAGACGAGTTCTATATGGTACGGGTCGGTGGTTTAAAGGATGAAGTACTCGCCGGATTCAATAAACCGGAAAATAAACAACAAATGACACCCAAACAGCAGTTACGTGCGATCGCAGCGAAAACAAAGGAGTTAGTCGATCGGCAATACGAAGCATTTCAATCAATCAATCAGACGTTATCCGATGAAGGCATTACATTCTTAAAATATGATGCCCTGACTTCGGATCAGACGACCTATGTAAAATCCTTTTTCCGTGAACAAGTCTTTCCGGTACTCACGCCTGTCGCCGTCGATGCCTATCGTCCATTCCCGATGCTCTCGTCAAAGTCACTCAACATCGCGACGGTACTCGAGGCAGAAGACGGGACAAAACGGAATTTGGCGCTCGTACAAGTACCTGCTGTCTTGCCACGATTCGTCGATTTACCGGTAGAAGATGATGAGACGACCGCTGTCATCTTACTCGAAGACGTCATCATCGCCTTCATCGATAGTCTATTCAAAGGCTATCGTGTGTTGTCTGCGATGCCGTTTCGAATTACGCGTAATGCCGACCTTCCGTTTCACGAGGAAGGTACGCATGACTTATTAAAGCTGATTGAGAAAGAATTAAAAAAGCGGCGTTGGGGAGTCGCGATTCGACTCGAAGTTCAAAAAGCTGCCATCAATACCGAACTGCTCAACATGTTGCGCGATGTGCTTGATTTACAGGAACGCGACATCTTTGCCGTGGATGGTCCGATTGATTTAACGTTCTCCTTTGCCTTTTACAGTCAAATCGGTATTGAATATGATCATTTGATTTATCAGACGATCATGCCAGTCGACCCACCAGCACTCGATAGTTCAAAAAATCTGTTCAATCAATTACTCGAACGCGATTATCTCTTGCATCATCCGTATCATACGTTTGATCCTATCGTCCGGTTCATCGTCCAAGCGGCAAATGATCCGAACGTCCTTGCCATCAAACAAACACTTTATCGCGTATCTGGTGATTCACCGATCATCAAGGCCTTAAAAACGGCTGCCGAAAACGGGAAACAGGTCACCGTCCTCGTTGAACTCAAGGCTCGATTCGACGAGGCGAAAAACATCGAATGGGCAAAGCAACTAGAAAAGGTCGGCGCCCATGTCATCTACGGATATAGTGATTTAAAGACACACTCGAAGATCACGCTCGTCGTCCGACTCCACGAAGGCAAAATTCAGCGTTTTGTCCACCTTGGTACCGGCAACTATAATGATTCGACGGCGAAACTATACACGGACGTCGGATTATTAACCGCTCGGGAAGAGATCGCCGAAGATGCGACGAACTTCTTCAATTGGTTATCCGGGTACGGGGAACAGCCGGAATGGAACGTTATCCAAACTTCACCGAACGCGATGCTTGAGAAGTTCCTGTCATTAATCGATGAAGAGATTCATCATCATAAAAAACACGGAAATGGTCGAATCGTTGCTAAGATGAATAGTTTAACGGAAAAAGACATCATTTTACGGCTCTACAAGGCATCGCGCGCCGGTGTCCAAGTCGAACTTATCGTTCGGGGCGTCTGTTGTCTGCGTCCTGGCATTCCAGATGTTTCGGAGAATATTCGCGTCATCTCGATCGTCGACCGTTACTTGGAGCATTCACGCATCTTCTACTTCCACCACAATGGACAGGATTTGATGTATGGGTCAAGCGCGGACTGGATGACACGCAACATGCGAAAACGGATTGAAATCTTGTTCCCGATCATGGACGAAGAACATAAGGAGTATTTAAAGGATTGTCTCGCCCTCGCCCTTGCTGATAATGTAAAGTCGCGTGAGCAGGCAGCCGATGGATCTTATCATTACGTGAAGGATGGAAAACAGAGCTGTGAATCCCAGCTGCTGATTCAAGACTATACGAGCAGCAAACTAAAACAAAAACCTAGTTTTACAGCTCCATTGACACACAAGTGGATCACGATTGAAAAGAAAGAGGACAAAGTCATTCTTGATCAAAATGCTACATGATGTTGGTCATGTTTTACCACGTACTCTACTTCACATGCTGATTTACAGCAGAAAGGACGAAATGTATGCTTCAGCAAATCTTATTATCTCTTCTCGCCGGCGTCATCTGCGGCGTTGTGTTCACCGCACTGAAACTGCCGATTCCTGCTCCACCTGTTTTTCCAGCCGTCGTCGGAATCTTCGGTGTCTTCCTTGGGATGAAAATCTATCTATTTTTAGTAGAACGCTTTTTCTAATCCAAACAAAAACAGTTCTCTTTGCTGCCAGCGCAGAAAAGAGAACTGTTTTTTTGATTCTTTTTAAGGTTTTAATGATTAAATGTCGATCGTGGGAGCTCTGCTTGAATAGGAAAAGATTTTACTCACTCTCTTCCGTTGCTGCTGCCGTATCCACCGCATGAAGCATCTGTTGATGTAACCATCGGTGACAGGTCGGGCAAACCGTCTGATATCCTTCTGGTGTCAAATGCCATTCCAGTAACGACTGCCTAGACTCCTCACAATGCATACATTGACGCGCGACTTGTTCCAGATGATTTCGCTCCTTGAAGCGCTCGATTCGACGTTGTTTAGATTGTTCGAGTGTCAGTACATCCGTTTCGAAATACCCATACTGCCATGAATCAAGCAGACGCGTGCGAAACACTCCTTCGACCGGTCCAGTTTTAAGACCAAGTTGATCGAGTGGTCGTCCAAGTAAGGGATGACGTAAATCCACACTGATGAGATCAAGGCACACATATGACCCTTCTGAGTCGTCAGCATTCGTCAACCAAAATGGATCTTCTGGACGTGTCGTATACTCGGTGAACAAGGCTTCAGCATACGCCATGATACCGTCAGTCGTCGCAAGAAACACCTCTTCTCCCTCTGCCAGTTCTGCCGGCAAATAAAACGGTTCCTTTGTTTCATAGTAGTGGACAACAGCTTGTCGTATCGCAAAACTAGTCTCATCAACGACGAGTATATGACACATCACAGACACCCCTTTATGAGTTATTCGACTGGTGCTCCTAGAATCGGTAGACGCCAGTCTGCATCAAACGCACCCGAACGTAACATATCGATTTCTTGTTTATACGGTGCCACTTTTTTCTTTGGATCGAGACCAATGTATGGCGTCTCTAAGATTTTCGGTAAATGTGCCAGAGCAGGATGATGCACGACACGATGTAAGGCATCAAATCCAATCTCACCAAAACCAATATTTTCATGACGGTCCTTTCGAGCACCACGGATATTCTTTGAGTCATTCACATGGATGACACCAAGACGATCCAGTCCAACGATCCGGTCGAATTGTTCAAGAACACCATCTAAGTCGTGCACGATATCGTATCCTGCATCATGCACGTGACATGTATCGAGACAGACGGACAGACGATCATGGTGCGTGACGCCTTCGATGATTTGAGCAAGTTCCTCAAAGGTTTTTCCGATTTCCGATCCTTTTCCAGCCATTGTCTCAAGCGCGATCTTGACCTGTTCGTCACCTGTCAGTACTTCATTGAGTCCCTCGACGATCCGTTTGATTCCGACTTCTTCCCCAGCACCGACATGCGCACCAGGATGTAGTACGATGTGTTGCGCCTTTTCAAGCGCTTCTGCTCGTTTGATTTCTGCTGCTAAAAACGAAACGGCGAGTTCGAATGTCTCGGGTTTCGTCGTATTCCCTAAGTTGATGATATACGGCGCATGCACGACGATTTCCTCTATTCCATTAGCGCTCATATGTTGCAATGCTTCTTGAATCCGTAACTCTTCCATCGGCTTACGGCGTGTATTTTGAGGTGCTCCTGTATAGACCATCATCGTCGTTGCACCGTAAGATGCCGCTTCCTCACTTGCACCTAATAGCATTTTTTTCCCCGAAACGGAGACGTGTGAACCTATTTTCATGTTCTTTTCCACCTTTCTCTTTTTACAGTGTACCAAATCTTGAAAACGACAAGACACCCGAAAAATGTTTTTTCATTTCACGGGTGTCATCAATGGAATTATTTTGATTTGCGTGCGTTTTCTTTACGTTGCGCGCGACCGACACCACGTTGTTCTTTGATGCGTTCACGTTTTGCTGTTTCTTTCAGCTTGTATTGATGTTTCTTCTTATAACCTGGTTTAACACGTTTTTTCGCTTTTGCTGCTTCACCCGAAAGACGGCTATGTGCTGTCTTCGAGACGGCAGTCTTCATGTGCGGCTTCGCACGGCGACGTTCTTTGACTTCGACGATTTGAGTTCCTTTGACATCAACGTTTGTGAATTGAATGCCACGGTCCTCTAAACGATTGATCATGCCGTTCTCGTGATCTTCAAACAGTGTATATGCCAATCCATCTTGATCGACACGACCTGTCCGACCGACACGGTGGACGTAGAAGTCTAAATCTTTTGGAATGCCGTGGTTAATGACGTGCGAGACACCTGAAATATCAATTCCGCGTGCAGCAAGATCCGTCACGATGACATATTGATACTTCGCATCGTTGATTTCTTTGATGGCTTGCTTACGGCGACGTGCTGGAAGATCTCCGTGAAGAGAACCAACGTTCAGTCCTGCTTCTAGGAACAAAGCTTCGACTTCGATTGCTTCTGCTTTTGTATTCGTAAAAATTAAACAGATATAAGGGTTTAACGCTTTCGCGACTTTCAACGTCAATTGTGAGCGCTCACGATGTTTGACCGGAATCGTATGGTGAACGATTTTCTTCGCTGTCTGTTGTTTTGGATCCACATGCGCATAACGCGGGTTATTCATATATTTTTTCAAGAACGGTTGCAATTTCTCAGGAATCGTTGCTGAGAAGACCATCATCTGAAGCTGTTCTGGAAGAGCTTGCGCAATCCGGTCAACTTCTGGCAAGAAGCCCATGTCGAGCATTTGATCCGCTTCATCGATGACATAGTGCTTCACGAAATGCGGTTTTAAAGCCTGTTCTTTGAATAGGTCTAAAATACGTCCTGGTGTTCCGATGACGATTTGGGGCGAGACTTTCACACGACCGATTTGACGTTCGCGATCCATTCCACCTGTAATAAGACTCGTCTTGATGAAGTCTGGTTCCTTCACGAGTAACGATTTCAGTTCTTCATGAATTTGCCATGCAAGTTCGCGCGTTGGAGCAACGATGATGGCTTGTAATTCTTGAAGCTTTGGATCGACGTTTTGAACGATTGGAAGAAGGAACGATAACGTTTTTCCTGTTCCTGTTTGTGATTGACCGATGATATCGCGTCCCTTTACTGCAGCTGGGATGATCCGCGACTGAATGTCGGTCGGTTTTGTGATGCGGGCGTCATCGAGTGCTTCGATGACGAACGGGTGTAATTGATAATGGCTGAATCCATTCATGAATTGACACCGTCCTTTCCTTATTTGCTGAGGCTTCTGCCTCTCGATTAGTTCAACATGGTTATGGGTCTACTACCGTCATACAGATAGGAGTACGTATAAAAACGAGTTGGAATCTTTTTGTTTTTCGTATGAAGCTTCAATGCACTGAAGGCGACTTTCATCATCTCATCAGCACTCTGGACGACCGTCGCATCCATCGATTTCATGTCAACAGCTTCTAATATAGCACGATTCCCGTCTATGCCGACAATTATTTTTCCTTTGATCCCTGCTTTTTTCAATGCTTCGAGGACACCTAGCGCGATATCATCATTGTGACAATAGACTGCATCAAACGGAATTCCCGACTTAATCACCTGTGTCATGACCTGTTCTGAAGTGACGGGGTCGTAATCTCCATTCACGGATTCGACGATTTTCAGATCCGACTCCCGCTCAAGACCAGTCAAAAATCCCCGGTGTCGTTCATTCGTCGTGTTGACGTTTGCCGTACCTGCGACTTCAATGATATTAGCGGTGGCTCGTCCCGTCTGCTTGATGCGTTCGTGTTTGATGAATGATGCAAGTTGTTCACCAATCAATTGATTATTTGAGGTAATCGAACTGACGACTGCATCGGAGCGAATCAATCGATCGATCGCAAAAACAGGGATATCTTCTTTGGCAGCTTTTTCTAAAGATTCAGCGATGTAAACATCGTCGAGTGTGGTAACGAAAATTGCATCCACTTTCATTCGAATGAATTCTTCAATCTGCTCTCTTTCATTAATGCGTGAATTATGCGACGTCGCGACGACTGCTTCATATTTATTCAGTTTCGCTTGTGTCTTGAACGCATCAACGAGCCGCTGCGCAAATTCATGTTTATCATTGACGATCGTAAAACCGATGAGATGACGACGCGGATTCGAATCCGTATTCACGAACATATTGGATATAAGAAGAACGGATGATATCCAAATGACTAAGACGAATAGCCACGCTTTATTGAATTTCATTCCGTTTGCTCCTTTCGAGGTAAGTGAACTTGAATCGTTGTGCCAACTCCAGGTTTACTGTCAAAAATCATCTTCCCTTTGTGATCGCGTACGATTTGTTTTGACATGAACAGTCCAAGACCATTTCCATCCACTTTTGACGTCTTGAATGCTTGACCAACATGATCAATCTGATCACCGTCCATTCCGACACCATTATCTTGGATGATGAAGACAACCTCTTCCGGATAGATATGCACATGCAAATGACAAATCCCATCTGGCCCTTTAAACGCGACAGCTTGAAGGG
The DNA here is from genome assembly GCF_001423925.1 of Exiguobacterium sp. Leaf187. Lineage (NCBI taxonomy): Bacteria > Bacillati > Bacillota > Bacilli > Caryophanales > Exiguobacterium > Exiguobacterium sp. Leaf187. Next base: position 136,773 of record NZ_LMPR01000008.1, read on the forward strand.
CATTTCGAACACAGTTTGCTAAAATCTGCAAAATCCCCTCTTCTGATGCATGAATCTTTGGCATAAAGGAAGGTGTATAAATTTTACAATCCGCTTCGTAAAGATGAGCTTCCGCTTCTAAGATATATGTCAGCTTCTTCATTAAATCATTCATATCAATCGTCGTTTTTTGAAGCGCATTGTTCTCGCCTTTGGATAAATCAAGCATCGTCTGAATCATGCCGTTCGCTCGATCAAGCTCAGATAAAGCTAACATCAACATCTCTGTATCTCGATCCTTTTCTGCGGCTAATAACTGTAAGGTCATTTTGACTGGTGTTAATGGATTACGTATCTCATGAGCAATGCCCGCCGCTAATTGACCAAGTGACGCTAGCTTCTCTTGCTGCAACATGGTTTGCTGTTGACTTAACTGCTCAAGTCGCGCATGTTCCATTCGCTGTGAGTATTCATTATAAGCAGCGACCAATGTCTTCACTTCGTTTGATCCGGCACGTTCAAGGACGATCGGTTTCGGGGAACTACTTTTCTCAATTTTATGAACAAGCTCAAGTAAAGGAGATGTCAATTGTCGTGACATTAAATAGCCAACAATCAGACTAAGGACGAGCGTCAAAGCGGCGATGATCAAATACTGCTGCCGTGTCGTGTAGACAGGTTCATAAAAAACGTTTCGCGGCGTTCGAACGAGAATTTTCCAATCCGTCACCTTTAAATCTTTTGCAAAGTAATACATATCTTGATTCGTACTAAAGATTTCAGATGGTTCGACGGATTGAAATGCACGATCGATCACACTTCTCGACAATAGTCGTTCTTCGTCTGTCACAAGATTACTCGACGTTGCTAGCAATTCTTTTTTACTATTAAATAAATAGGCAATCGTTTGATCATCAAAAGATTCTAATGATTTCCGGAAAATGATTGAATTCATCGCACTTAGTCCACCACCAAACACACCTACACGTTCGTTACCATCTCGAACTGGCACGAACATATATGTGACGGCATCTGATTCCATTGAGTACAGCTTACTCATATGAAAATCCGTACTTGTCAGAGTTTGTAGAAAATCATCATCCTTTACTATCGTACTATCTGGTACGCGACGATCTTCACTTGAGAACCAAGTAATCTGTTTCGTCTTTCTGTCAAAATAAAAAAGACTTTTAAATCCAGTATCAATATCAAGAAGATTTGATTCTTCAATTTTTCGACTTAGCTTATCAGGATTTTTGACGTTTAACTGCAAACTCATGATTTCCTCATGTAAATTCCCAATGTTATCACGAATCGCGTTTCCAGAAACTTCGACACTTTTCTCACTCTGCTTTTCCGTTTGCTGTTCGACTCGTGAAATCGTGACTCGATCCGCAGTAAAGGCAAGCGCTGAAATGACAAGACATAACAGGATGAATAAGATGGCGGTGATTTGAAAAAAATACGACCGCATCATTTTCTTAGACTCCACCCTTTCGCCCCCTTATTAAATAATTGCAACTTCATTAGTATACCATGTTCTGTTTCTGAAACAGACTCCTCTATTTTCATTCCCGTCTAAACAATGGTACACTCTAATTAATCATTCTTTTTCACAAAGGGAGAATCTACAACTATGCTAGTAAAAAAAATCAGCCCCCGCGGCTATTGTTACGGTGTCGTCGATGCAATGAAACTTGCACAACAAGCGGCATTGAATAAAGACTTGCCACGCCCGATTCATATTCTTGGTATGATCGTTCACAATGCTCATGTCACACGTGAATTCGAAAGTATGGGTGTCATCACAGTCGATGGTCCCGATCGCCTCGAAGCACTTGAGACGATTCAAGAAGGAACTGTCATTTTTACAGCGCATGGTATTTCGCCTGCTGTTTATGCACGCGCCGCCGAAAAAAATCTGCACGTCGTCGATGCAACATGTCCTGACGTGACGCGTACACACGATTTGATTCGACAAGTCGTCGCGGATGATTATGAAGTCATCTACGTCGGCAAACATGGACACCCGGAACCTGAAGGTGCAGTCGGTGTAGCACCAGAGCATGTGCACCTCATAGAAAAAGTCGAAGATATCGATGAACTCCCGCCTCAGCTCGCTCATAAAAAAATCATCGTCACGAATCAGACGACGATGAGCCAATGGGATGTCCAAGCTTTGATGGAACACGTGCGTAAAAAGTATCCGCATGTAGAAGTACACAATGAAATCTGTAACGCAACACAAGTCCGGCAAGAAGCGGTGGCTGATCAAGCAGGAGATTGTGACCTTGTCATCGTCGTCGGTGATCCACGTTCTAACAACTCGAACCGATTGGCACAAGTATCATTCGATATCGCAGGAACTCCAGCGCATCGGATTGGTGATTTAACAGAACTCGATCTATCATGGCTTAAAGGTGTACAGCAAGTTGGTGTCACATCAGGTGCATCAACACCAACACCAATCACGAAAAAGGTCATTGATTTCTTACAGCAATATGATCCATCAGACATCAGTACACATGACAAGACACCATTCCTTGAACTACGACGGATTTTACCAAAAGTAAAAATCCTTTAACCTGAATATGATAGAAGTAATAACAAACACCGGACAGCGAATCATCGCCGTCCGGTGTTTTATCTCATTTTTTACTTTACATATCACAAAAAATGAAAGGGATTCGTATTGGCTGTCGAGACGATGAGTTCCACATCTATCTTCTTCTCTTTGAATCGTTTGCTTAATTCGTTGACGACGCCTTCTTTCATGACCGACTCCACATGATGTCCCGGATCGACGACTGCTAGTCCAAGTGCCATCGCATCATGCGCTACATGGAAATAGAGATCTCCTGTCACAAGGACATCTGCTCCTGCAAATGCTGCAGTCGAGACGTACTTATTGCCGTCACCACCAAGGACCGCTACTTTTTGGATATGGCGCGCTTCGTCTCCGACGAAGCGTAAGTTTTGTACACCAAACGCATCTCGAACATGTTCTGCAAATTCTCGTAACGTCATTGCTTCCGGTAACCGACCAATCCGTCCAAGACCAAGTGATGTTGCCGGGCGTTCTTGGCGAATGAGATCATAGGCGACTTCCTCATATGGATGAGCCTGTTTCATCGCTCGAATGACTTGTTTCTGATTCAGTTCCGTAACGATTGTTTCGATTCGGACTTCTGAAACGCGTTCGAGTCGCCCTGCTTCACCGATATACGGGGTAGCTTCCGTCAACGGTCGGAATTGACCTGTTCCATCGACGTGGAATTGACAATCACTGTAGTCTCCTTCTTTTCCTGCTCCCGCTTGTGCAAGGGCTGTTGAAACGCGCTCTACAGCCTCGGTCGGTACATAGACACTTAGTTTATATTGCGTGTTTTCAAACGTCGGTGCTAGTACTTCACAAGACTCAAGACCAAGCGCATCTGCCATCCAGTCATTGACCCCGCCTGGTGTTACGTCAAGGTTCGTATGTGCAGCATACACCGCAATATCGTGTTTGATACATTTTGTGACGATCCGTCCTGTTGCAGAACGATCCGTCACATTTGCTAATTTACTAAAAATCGGTGGATGATGCGCGATGATGAGATCGACCTTCTTTTCAATCGCTTCATCGACGACAGACTCCAAGACATCAAGTGTCACGAGCACACGTTTGACGTCCTTGTTCAATGTTCCGATTTGTAGACCAATCGGATCACCTTCGAGTGCAAATTTTTTCGGAGCAAATGCTTCAAACTGCTCAATGACATGGTTCCCATTCGCCATTAGTTCGTCACCTCTTCCATCTTTTGAATCAATCGTTCGATGGCTTCGATTTTTTCAGATAAAACCTCCGTTGCTTGTCCTTGTTTCATCTGAGCTAGGATATACTCTCGCTTTTGTTTTTCAATCTGCCATTTTTCAATGAATTCTGGTGCACGTTCCCGCATTAACTGTGGTCCAAAGAACAATTCCCACTGACGTGTTGTTTCGTCCTCTGAGTAAAGTGTTTCATCTCCACGTTCTGCAACGAGAATTTCATAGATCTTTCCGTTCTCCTCGACGATGGCTTCAGACAATAACGCATATGAATTCGTCAGCAACCACTTCCGAACATCAACTGCATCAACATTTGGTTGAAGGATCAAACGTTCCTCCCCCGACAGCCGATCTTTGCCCTCTTCAAGGATTGAGGCAATCAGTGTTCCGCCCATTCCTGCAATCGTAATCGCTGTTGCTTCGCCCGGCTTTAAAACCGATAGTCCACTTCCAAGGCGGACATCGATTTGTGACTCGAGCCCGACAAGCGCCACTTGTCCTTTTGCCGCTTCCATCGGTCCTTCGTTTACCTCTCCCGCGATCGCGCGTTCGATTTTCTGTTGCTGGATACAAAAACATGGTACGAATGCATGATCTGATCCAATATCTGCGAGGATCGCTCCTTGTGGAATATACGACACGACTTTTTGGAGTCGTTGATCCAATACGACGTTCATTTGCATCATCTTCATCCTTCCTATTTTCCGAAAAACTCTCTTTTAAAAATAGCGGATTTACGCTAAAAAAGATACCATACACCACAAAAAAACATCCATCTCGTAACGAGATAGATGCCCTTGTTCTTATTTCTTAGCAGCTAACCATTTGGCTAGAACAGCTGCTTCTTCGTCATTCGCAAGACCGCCAGGCATTTGCCCTTTACCGTTCATTGCGATGTTCTTAATTTCATCTTCTTTCAGCTTCGCGCCGATCTTTGTTAAGTTCGGACCTGTTCCGCCTTCTAAGTTTCCACCGTGACATCCTGTACATCCTTTAGATGCAAACAAGTCTTCTGGCTTCATTTCTGCAGTTGACGGCCCTTTGCGAGCTTCCTTCACCTGATCGACCCCAAAGTAAGACAATGAAATCATAGCGATGATGGCGATGACTGCGATCGCCGCGAACGGTACTAATGGATTACGCATTTGGATTCCCCCCATATTCTATACCCAACCAAGTTGGTGACTGAATGGTATTCCCCGTTACTATTCTACTGTAAAAAAAACAGGGAAGGAAGAAAAAAACGAAACTTTTTTCTTCCTTCCCACTAAAATTTCATATATTCTTCACACTTTGAATTAATCGAGGAAATCTTTCAGGCGTTTCGAACGACTCGGATGACGTAATTTCCGAAGTGCTTTTGCTTCGATTTGACGAATTCGTTCACGTGTAACGCCAAATACTTTCCCGACTTCTTCAAGTGTCCGTGTCCGACCATCGTCAAGACCAAAACGAAGACGGAGGACGTTTTCTTCACGATCCGTCAGTGTATCTAACACATCTTCGAGTTGTTCTTTCAAGAGTTCGTATGCTGCAGCATCTTGTGGTGCCGTCGCATCTTGGTCCTCGATGAAATCTCCGAGATGTGAATCGTCCTCTTCCCCGATTGGAGTTTCAAGAGAAACCGGCTCTTGCGCAATCTTCAGGATTTCACGGACTTTTTCTGGCGTGATTTCCATCTCTTTTGAAATCTCTTCCGGTGATGGTTCACGTCCGAGATCTTGCAAGAGTTGACGCTGGACACGAATCAATTTATTGATTGTTTCAACCATGTGAACTGGAATTCGGATTGTCCGTGCTTGGTCAGCAATCGCACGTGTGATTGCCTGACGAATCCACCATGTTGCATACGTCGAGAATTTATATCCCTTCGTATAGTCGAATTTCTCGACCGCTTTGATCAGACCCATGTTGCCTTCTTGAATCAAATCAAGGAACAACATACCGCGTCCGACATAACGCTTCGCAATCGAAACGACGAGACGTAAGTTCGCTTCCGCCAATCGTTTTTTTGCTTCTTCATCGTTTTGTTCGATTCGTTTAGCAAGTTCGACTTCATCTTCTGCATTTAACAAATCAACGCGACCAATTTCTTTTAAATACATCCGGACAGGGTCATTGATCTTGACACCAGGAGGAACAGACAAATCGTTTAGATCCGCCTCTTCTTTTTCGTCCCCTGTACCGTCATTGTTGACCTTGATACCTTCTGTTTCAAGTAATTGAAGGAATTCCTCGAATTGCTGAGCATCCATTGATTCGAACGAACTTAGTTTGTCTTCGATCTTTTGGTGTGACAATTCACCATTTTTATGTCCGAGCGCGATGAGTTCCTCTTTCGCGAGACGGAGTAATTCAGCTTCTGATCTTGCTTTTTCTGCCATCGAACCATACACTCCTTCCACATCATGCAGCAGGTCATCGATCTTTTAAACGACGCTTCCGTTCTATGATCGCCTGCATCAGCTCCGCTTGAGCACGGATATCTGTTTGTTGATTCAATCGTGACTTTTCTTCTTCTAACAACCGACGTTGCTGTTCATTTTGGACGGCACGAATGTAGTGACTGAGTAAATCAGGATCATATTCAGGCATTAGCATGAACTCTAAATCCGCTACGATTCGTTGCAAAGAGGCGTCGTGCAACATCGTCAAAAAACGATCAGGACTTCCTTGCGTACCTGCTCCGTAAAATTCATATAGCTTGCCGGCAATCAATTGGTGTGCCGGATCATTGAATTGGACACCTAGTTGCTCTCGCACTTCAAGACATACTTCTTCTGAACGGATCATGTAGGCAAGCAAGAAGCGTTCTGCCTTTTTCCAGTTCGCGAACGTTCGGTCAGGAGGTGCTGTCGGTAGAGCAGCTGGGCGATCGGAAACGATTTGTTCTCTCTTCGGTTGTTGGACGGTTGGACGCACTTGTGCGATCAAGGAGTCTTTCGAGAGTTTAAATTCCTCAGAAAGTTTTCCTAAATAAATGTCCCGTAACAACGGATTGGATGTTCGACCAATCTCTTCAAGCATAGTTTCAATATATCGAACGCGTTCTCCTTCTAATCGCAAGTTTTTTCCTTGTCGAAAATAAAAAGATTTGAATTCAAGACTTGAAACCCGTTCTTGTTCAATCCAGTGTAAAAACGTCTCTTCGCCCTGATTCCCAATGAAGGAATCCGGGTCTTCGCCATCCGGTAAACGGATGACGGAACAGTCGACGGCAACGGCTTCAAGCAACTGTAGGGCTTTTAACGTCGCAGCGCGTCCTGCCTTGTCTCCGTCATAACAAATAATGACTTCATCGACGATACGTGCTAGGTTTTGGGCATGAACCGGTGTTAAGGCTGTTCCTAAAGAGGCTACCGTATAAGGTATACCCGCTTGAGCGACACGCACAACATCAAGATTCCCTTCAACGAGGACGACTTGTTTGATTTTGCGCATCGCTCCTCGTGCTTGAGCGAATCCGAATAACAGTTCACTTTTATTGAACAAAGGTGTTTCCGCTGTATTGACATACTTCGGATCACGACCATCAATCGAACGTCCACTAAATCCGACGATCGTGCCATCACGATCGGAGATAGGAAATACGACTCGACCGTTGAATCGATCTCGATAATCGCCATCGCGTCCGATTGAAATCAATCCCGCTTCGACCATCTCATCTAAATCAAACCCACGTCGTGCCAAGGAATCCACTGTAAAACGATCTTGATCCGGTGCATACCCGAGTCGGAACTCACGCATCGCACCTTCACGGATACCACGATTCTCTAAATAGATTCGTCCCGCGTCGCCTGCTTCCGTTTGAATCAACACCTCATGATACAACTCGGTGACGATCCGATGTGCCTCGCGCATCCGGAACTTCTTTTCCTGTTCGGGTGTCGATTCCGATTGTTCGAATCGATCCGGCTCCAGTTCCGGAAGTGTGACATCGCTTCGATCAGCTAATTTAGAGACGGCTTCCTTGAAACTCATTCCTTCTGTTTCCATGACGAAAGTGATTGCGTTTCCACCTGCACCACATCCAAAACAGTAGTACATCCCTTTATCAGGAGAAACAGAAAAGGAAGGTGATTTCTCAGAATGAAACGGGCAAAGCCCTGAATATCGATTCCCTTGTTTTTTTAATTCTACACGTTCTGAAATCAATTCGACGATGTCCGTTGCTTGGCGGACCTGATCGACGATTTCATCAGGAATTCGCTTCATTCCGTCCTCTCCCCTTTCCTTGAGAACTTATCCTTACATGACCATACCCGCAATGAAACGGAACGATGACTCGTTCCGTTTCATTAGAAAAAGGGCATTATCTCATTTATCAGCTAAACAAGTATACTATGTTCCTGACTGCTTGACTAGTCATGCGCTTTCCCGGAAATTCCGGTCAAAATCAGGTTTGCCGTTTCCTCGACTGCTTTATTCGTCACGTCGATGACTTGGCAACCGATTCGTTCGTATAAATTCCGTGCGTATTCGAGTTCCCGGTTGATTCGGTCCATCTGCGCGTATGCTGCTTCTGGTTTGAGTCCTAATGAACGCAGGCGTTCCATTCGGATGTCGATCAACTTTTCCGGTGAGATGAGTAGTCCAAAACATTTTTCTTTTGGAATATCGAATAGCTCCGCTGGCGGGATCGATTCAGGTACGAGTGGTACGTTCGCTACTTTATATCGCTTCAAAGCCAGATACTGCGAAAGTGGTGTCTTTGATGTACGCGACACCCCGATCAAGACGATATCCGCACGTTTGATACCTTTTGGATCACGTCCATCGTCATACTTGACAGCAAATTCAACCGCTTCGATTTTTCGGAAATACTCCTCATCTAGGCGATAGATTAACCCTGGCTCTTCCTTCGGTTGCATCTGCAAGCGATCTTCCATCGTGTCAAGCAATGGACCAAGTAGATCAATCGCTTTAACACCGTGGGCGCGAGCTGTGTCTGCAAGCAGACGACGATGGGTCGCATGAACGATCGTGAAAGCGATTGTCGCTTGTTCTTCTTTCGCATGAAGAACCAAGTCATAAATAACTTGATCATCATCGACGAACGGAATGCGGACCGTTTCGATGGCTTGTTCCGGGAATTGGATTGCAGCTGCGCGGACGACGAGTTCACACGTCTCTCCGACAGAGTCACTCACGACATAAATCCGTTGACGCATCAGGAACCCTCCTTAAATTTCTTCATCACGTGCTAAAGCGACCAACACTTTCGTCATGTTCGTCTTCGTCATTCGACCCACGACTTTCAAGACGCCGTTCTCCTCTTCGACGACTGGCATTGAATCAATCTGCTTTTCGATCAGTTTCATGCCGGCACCAATCAACGTTTCCGATTTTTCACAGACCGTCAAATTCGGCATCCGTGTCATGATGATGTTGACCGGTAACGTATCTAATTCTTGATTACCGATTGCCGCACGTAGAAAATCCTTACGTGACAACACACCGACTAACGCATGGTCCTTACTGACGACGAACAGCGAACCCACATCTTCAAGGAATAAGTGAACGATCGCATCGTATACGGTCATCCCTTCATGAATGACCTTTGCCGACGACATGAATTCGCCGACGGTCAAGGTGTCGAGTTTCTCATGAAGCATGGACGCATTTTTCTTTCCAACGTACATATAGCCGACACGTGGACGCGCTTCTAGCATGCCGGTCATCGTTAAAATCGACAAATCGGGTCGTAATGTCGCCCGTGTCAGGGAGAGTGCAGAAGCAATCTGCTCTCCCGTGATCGGACCATTCTCTTTGACGATTTGGAGTATCTTTTTTTGCCGTTCATTTAACTTCATCGGCTCATCCGTCCTTTTTCTTTACGCTAAAGTAAGTGCATTGAACCGGGCGACTGATTCGATGGCTTGCGCAAATCGTTTCATTTCGCTAAGACGGTTCGTACGGACTGTTTCGTCGTCCGTCATGATCATCGTACCGTCGAAGTAGGCTGTAATCGACGGAACGGTTGCATCAAGTGCCTCAAGCGCTCGTTCATAATCAAGTGACGCGATTGCTTGATCAACCTCTGGTAAGGTCTTCTCAATCGCCTCATGCAACGCGCGTTCCGCATCATTTTCAAAGAGCGCTGGATTAACAGTTGTGACGTCTTCTGCTTTTTTCGAGATGTTTAAGACACGGCTGAGTTGTTCGACCGTTTTCTTGAACGATTCTTTTTTCGTCGCACTTTCAAGCATTGCAGCACGTTGCTCATTCGCTTCGACTGTCAACGTATGATCAAGAGCGGCTTCGACGACATCATGACGGAAGTTCATTTCCGATAGACGGTATTTCAAGCGTTGTGCAAAGAAGTCTTGTAATGCAGATTGGACTTCTTCGGCATCCTTCGCGAAAAGACCTGCTGCCACCTGTTCTGAAACGACGAAGGCAATCAATTCAGTCAATGTCAGATTCAACTTGCGATCTGATAAAATCTGAACAATCCCTTGTGCTTGACGACGCAATGCGTACGGATCCGCTGATCCACTTGGAATCATACCGACACCAAAGAATCCAGCGACGCTGTCCATCTTATCGAGAATCGCATAGAGTGTTCCTGTCGGTGTTTCCGGACTTGCATCCCCCGCGAAGCGTGGCATGTAATGTTCACGAATCGCAGCCGCGACTTCCGGATCCTCATTCTTCATGTTCGCATACCGCTCACCCATCAGACCTTGCAATTCTGTGAATTCATAGACCATTTGACTGACGAGATCGAATTTATAGATTTGTCCTGCACGTTCAACACGTGTTTTGTCTGCACCGACACGATCTGCAAGTGCGAGTGCCATCTGACGGACGCGACGGACTTTTTCGCCTGTCGTTCCTAATTTTTCATGGAAGACGATTTTATCAAGACGTTTCGCCTGTTCATCGATATCTGCTTTTTTATCTTCTTCATAGAAGAACTGCGCATCGGCTAAACGGGCACGGATGACTTTTTCGTTTCCGCGTGCGACGTTTTCAAGATGTGTTGCGTTTCCGTTTCGTACCGTGACGAAATAGTGGAGCAACGCACCGTCACGTTTGACCGGGAAGTAACGTTGGTGTTCTTTCATCGTCGTGATCAAGACTTCTTCTGGTAACTCAAGATACGCTTCATCGAATGCACCGAACAAGGCTGTCGGATACTCGACGAGGTTCGTGACTTCTTCAAGTAAAGACGCATCGATCGGCACTTCGAATTGTTCGCGTGTCGCAAGCGCTGCAATTTGTTCTTCGATCAATTGACGACGTGCTTCGTAACTGACGATGACGTTTTCTCCTGCGAGCGCTTCAACATAAGCGTTCGGACGCAGGATCGTGATGTCCTGCCCGAGGAAACGATGTCCACGTGATGTCCGACCCGTTTCGACGGATGCGACTTCAAACGGGATGACTTGATCGTCAAGCAGGGCAATCAACCAACGAATTGGACGCATGTAACGTAACGATTGTGTGCTCCAACGCATGTTTTTCGGGAATGTCATCGCTTCGACGACTTGTTTTAGTCCAGGAAGTAGATCGGCTGTCGCTTGTCCGACTTCCTTACGTGTCGCATAGAGATACTCGACTCCTTTTTCTTCTCCAAGGAAGAGATCGTCCGTCGTTAACCCTTTACCACGCGCAAACCCTTCGGCTGCTTTCGTCCAGTTCCCTGCTTCGTCCATCGCGATACGTTTTGCTGGTCCTTTTAATGTCTCTTCGAGGTCACTTTGACGTGCTGCGAGACCTTTGACATACACTGCAAGACGACGTGGTGTCGAGAAGGATTCGACGCTTGTGAACTCAATCCGAGCTTCTTCAAGGAAACGCGTCACGCGTTCCTTGAGTTGTGTTTCGGATTGAAGGACGAATCGAGCCGGCATCTCTTCTAAACCGATTTCAAATAATAATTCATGCATGTGACTCACCTGCTTTCGACTTGATCAATGGGAAGCCAAGACGTTCCCGTTCTTCGATGAAACTTTGCGCACAACGGCGCGACATGTTCCGGACACGATGGATGAATCCTGTACGTTCCGTGACGGAAATCGCCCCCTTCGCGTCGAGAAGGTTAAAGGTATGTGAACATTTTAAGATGTAATCATACGCTGGGAAAACGAGGTTCTCGTCCAAGGCGCGATTCGCTTCTTTTTCATATTGATCGAACAACGTGAAGAGTAAGGCGACATCTGACGTTTCAAACGTATACTTCGAATGTTCGAACTCCGGTTGATAGAAGATATCACCGTATTTGAAGCCATCCGTCCAAACGAGATCAAAGACACTCTCAACGTCTTGAATGTACGACGCAAGACGCTCGATTCCATAAGTGATCTCGACTGCGATCGGATTACACTCGATTCCACCGACTTGTTGGAAATACGTGAATTGCGTGATTTCCATTCCGTTCAGCCATACTTCCCAGCCGAGACCTGCAGCACCGAATGTCGGGTTCTCCCAGTTATCCTCTACGAAACGGATATCATGTTCGAGTGGGTTGATACCGAGCAACTCGAGACTTTGTAAGTACAATTCCTGAATGTTGTCAGGTGATGGTTTCATGATGACTTGGAATTGATGGTGTTGATACAGACGGTTCGGGTTTTCCCCGTAACGACCGTCAGCCGGACGGCGTGATGGTTCTGTATAACAAACGTTCCATGGTTCTGGTCCGAGACTCCGTAAGAACGTCATCGGATTCATCGTACCGGCTCCTTTTTCTACGTCGTATGCTTGCATCGTCAAGCAGCCTTGTTCTGCCCAAAATTTTTGTAATGTCAAGATCATGTCTTGTACTGTCATCTTCACGACTTTCACCTCCGAAATGATTAAGGAACGCAAAAAACGCCCCTATGTACAACAATCGTTGCACATAGGGACGAGACAAGCCCGCGGTTCCACCCTACTTGCATGCATCGCATGCCACTCTTTTTGACAAAGAACACTCCGAAACGCCATTCGCGCCCCTCTCACTCCCAGCTCGCACCAACCTGGAATCGCTTGATTGAGAAAAAGACGGTACTCCTTTTCGTCATCGTGTTCATTTAGTTGCTTCTACCGCATTTATTCTACCGAACCCGCTTGTTGCTGTCAATCGTTGCCGAAATCAATCAACTGGTCGAGGACACGTTTTGAACGTAGGCGTAACCCGCTGTAACGTTCCATATAAGCATCCATGATTTGACGTAGTAGACGCTTCGTTTCCGGCTTCACCGTCACGGTCCCGATTCGCGAAAAATCATAGACGGAAAACACGTAGAGCATCTTCGCGACTGCCTCTGACATAAAGACGGCATGTTCATCCTCATGACGGTGCCGGCGACAGAGTAGACCGCCGTGGTGTAACGAAAAAGCAAACGGTGCTTCAGCACTCCCGCAAATCGTACAGCCGTTCAAGTGTGGCGCAATCCCTAGATGACGCAACAGGCGCAACTCAATGATGAAGGAGACGACGTCGGGATCGAGTCCTTCATCCATCGCCTCCAGTCCTTCGACGAACAAATCATACAGCGCTGGTTGCGGCACTCGTTCATCAAGCGCTTTATCTGCAAGCTCCAGTAGATACATCGCATATGCCATCAAGACGACATCTTGCCGGATATGCGCATGACTCGTGATGACGTCTGCCGATTTTAACTGACCGAGACCACGAGACCGTGGATAGATATAGACGGCTCGAACGAAAGGCTGGCTTGCCGCGTTAAAGCGGCTGCCCGGCTTCTTCGCTCCTCGCGCCATGACGGCGAGCTTGCCGTATTCACGTGTCAGTAGCGTGACGATCTTATTCGATTCACCGTATACGACCGTTCGTAGTACAAGCCCTTCCGCCTTATCGATCATCGCTTAATACTCGTCATCGCGGAAGCCAAGTTCACGCAATTGACCGGCCTTATTGCGCCAATCCTTTTGGACTTTGACCCACAAGTTCAGGTAAACTTTTGTTCCGAGTAACATCTCGATGTCCGTTCGTGCTTCGGAGCCAATTTCTTTTAGAAGTGCTCCGCGTTTACCGATGATGATTCCTTTTTGGGAATCACGCTCGATCAAGATCGTCGCATGGACATCGACCATGTTTCCATTCTCACGCGTCTTGATTTGATCAATCGCGACCGCGATCGAGTGTGGTACTTCATCGCGTGTCTTTTGCAAGACTTTCTCGCGGATCATCTCTGAGATGATGAAACGCTCCGGGTGGTCAGTGACTTGATCCGCCGGATAATACATCGGTCCTTCCGGTAAGATCTTCGCGATTTCTTCAAGTAACGGTCCGACGTTGTTACCTTGAAGCGCAGAGATCGGAACGACTGCCGCAAACTCAAGCTCATTTTTATATGACTCGATGATTGGCGGAATATCATTCGGATGAATCAAATCGACCTTATTCATGACGAGGATGATGGGTGTATCGAGTTCCTTCAATTTTTCAATGATGAAATCGTCACCTTTTCCTTTTGGTTCCGTCACGTTGACCATGAATAAAATCGCATCAACTTCACGCAATGCGTTCGTCGCGACCTTCATCATGAAGTCGCCGAGTTTATGTTTTGGTTTGTGAATCCCTGGTGTATCGATGAAAATCGTCTGAACGTCTTCTGTCGTATAGACACCTTGGATCTTGTTTCGCGTCGTTTGTGGCTTATCAGACATGATGGCAATCTTTTGTCCGATGACACGGTTGAGGAATGTCGATTTTCCGACGTTCGGGCGTCCGATGATCGAGACAAAGCCCGATTTGAATCCTTCTTTAAACATGTAAATCCCCTTTCGTGAATGCTCCTGGTAAGAGGGCACCCACTGTTGTTTCTGTGACATCCCCTTTAAGGTTCGTCAAATAGATTGGCATATCCGCGTCACACATCTCTGATAACACTTGGCGGCATTGTCCGCACGGTGCGACCGGTCCTTCCGTGTCCGCAACGACAGCCATCGCTGCATACTCGCGCGCATCCTGTGCCCACGCAGAGAAGATTGCTGTCCGTTCTGCACAGTTACAAAGACCATATGCAGCGTTTTCAATATTGCAGCCGTGGAAGACTTGTCCGTCTTTTGTTAGTAGAGCAGCACCGACTTGGAATTTCGAATATGGAACATACGCTTTTTCGCGTGCACGTTTAGCTTGTTCGAGTAATTGTTCTGTTTTCATGTGAATATCCCCTTCTTAGGAACGGTATTGGCCAAAAAGGCCGGATTCTTATTGTACCAAATATGGGATGAAGATGCATAGTGCAATTGCAATAGATGTAAGCGCCAACACGAGAACAGCTCCACTTGCAATATCCTTGACTGCTTTTGCCAGCGGATGCCATTCCTGCGTCACGAGATCAACGACGCGCTCAAACGCTGTATTGAACATCTCGGCACTGATGACGATCCCGACCGTCAAGAAGAGGATCGCTCGCTCGACAGACGTCAATGGTAATAGAAAAGCGACAAGTAACACGATGGCACCAACTGTCACGTGAACTTTCATATGCCGTTCTTCTCGAATCGATTGGCACAATCCGTTCATGGCATGCCGAAACGGTTGCCACCAGCTTTTCACAATGTGCCCCGATATAACTCGAAGTGATGCAGGATTTCCTCCTGTCGCTTCGTCATGACTTCCTCATCTGCTTTTTCAATGTGATCGTATCCAAGTAAATGGAGAAAACCATGGACAGCGAGGAAACCGAGCTCTCGCTCAAAATGATTCCCATACTCTGCCGCTTGTTCACGACACCGTTCTACGGAAATGATCAAATCGCCGAGGACGATTGGTTCGTCTTCGAGCAATCCAAAATCGATTTCATCTTCTCCGAGTTCTTCCATCGCAAAGGAAATGACGTCTGTCGCCTGATCCTTTCCACGCCATTCACGATTGATTTCTTGAATCTCATCGTTTGAGACGAAAGTCACGGACAACTCACTATTTGAATCGACTTCTTCTTGTTCCGCCGTGTAAATCAAAATCGATTCGACAAGCTGTCGTTGTTCTTCCGTTAGACGATTATTTTCGTCTGTCATATAAATATTCATGTCGTTGCCTCTTTCTTTAATTCTGGATACTCGATTCGTTCATGGAACAAACCGGATAAGGTATGACACGCACTTTCACCAACGCGATAAATCTCACGTGTCGTAATGTCACATTCCGCAAATTGATCATCCATCATCTTTTCACGAATGATTTTCGCGACCAAGTCCCGAATTCCTTCTTCTGAAGGAGCTTTCATCGAACGAACTGCCGCTTCAATCGAGTCAACGATCATGATGACCGCCGCTTCACGAGTTTGTGGTTTCGGACCCGTGTAACGGAACGTCTCCTCATCGACCTCACCTTGTTCTGCTGCCTTGACATAAAAGTATCTCAGCAGAGAGGTTCCATGATGCTGGCGGCAAATATCGATGATCGCTGCAGGCAGTTTTGCGTCTTCGAGTAATTCAACACCATCCTCGGTATGTGCCAAGATGACACGTGCCGACTCTTCCGGTGTCAATCGATCATGGGGATTGCGTCCATGCTGGTTCTCAATGAAATAAAGCGGTCGTCGCGTTTTCCCTAAATCATGATAGTAGGCGCCGACTCGTGCAAGCAAGCCATCTGCTCCGATTGCTTCACAGGCTGTTTCTGCTAGGTTCGCGACCATCATACTATGATGGTACGTTCCCGGTGCTTCAACTAATAGTTTTTTGAGTAACGGATGCGTCGGGTTCAACAGTTCGAGTAGACGGGTCGGTGCTAAAATACCGAACGTCATTTCAAGAAACGGCAATAGTCCAATTGCTAGGACGGCACTCAAGATACCACTCGCAATCGCAAAACCGATTAAAATCAGCGTTTCTCGTAGTTCGAACGTACCACTTCGTAACAGGACGAATGCTAAGAAAATCGCGATGTTTGCTCCGGCAATCGAAACACTGCTCATGAAAATACGACGTCGTGACAAACTAGAGCGCAGGAAAAACGTTGCGACTAAACCACCGACCAATAAATAGATTGCGATATTGAAGCTGAAGTTCTGGTTCGTACTATAGAAGAACGTTCCGGCAAGCGCCGTAAACAGAGAACTCGATAATGCAATCCGTTCGTTCAATAAATTGCGCAAGACGAGCGCAGCAAAAGCGGTCGGCGTGAGTAAGTAAAATGCTGGATTGATGTCGTCTGCTAAGAACGCCATACCATACATGACGAGTAATTGTAGACTGACGACGAGGTAGACAAGCCCGAATAATCGAATCCGCCCCATTTGAGCGTATCGCAGTTTTGAACGGTGAATGAATCCAAATAAAAAGGCAGTCATCAACGCACTGACAAGCATCGCCCCGAGTAACGGTTTCAACGACTGTCGATCAGAAATCAAGCCGACTAATTGTAGCTGACGATAGGCATCTTGTGAAATCACTTCGCCTCGTTTAACGATCACTTCGCCTTCTGAAATGATGACTGGTTCAACTTTATCACTCGTCTGCTTACGAAGCTGTTCCGTCTTTTCCGGATCATAGACGTAGTTCGTCACGATCAGTTGATCGGTCATCGCTTTAGCGACTGCTTTTAGTGAAAAGGACAGTGGCGAACGTTCAATATCCGTTCGCGCATTCTCACGTGCCTCCGCTACTTCACCACCATCAGACGAGATACGTTGACGCATCGCTTCTTCAATCGCGGTGATGACGACGTCACGTGTCGTATTCCGTAGTGCTGTCGTCGACGTCACAAGCAAGCGTAACTCATCATCCTTCAAAAGAGTTGCCGCCTCCGTTCCACGCAGACGCTGTTTGATTTTACCGATCTCATTTGTTTTTTTGATACCAGACAAACTCGCAAAAAGTTGTTCGACTTTATCAATTTGTTGTGCTGCATACTCTTGTTTGATCGTATACTGACTCTCGATTGCAGCAACCGAATTTTCCTTGATTTGATTTGTTGCAACCCGGTCCTCCATCGTCAAGGGTGACCGGATATCTTCTTCTGCAATTGAGAATGGTTCTGCGGACAAGGCTTCTGGCCGAACACTGACATACATCATCGTCGATACGACGAGATAGAATACTACTGTCAAAAGCCCGACCCAGACCCCAACCTTGCGCATATCATCTCCCCCTTTTCCATCTATTTTCGTAACGGCTTAGGTCAAATCCTGACTATAAGCATCAACGATTTTTCGGACAAGTGGGTGACGCACGACATCCGCTGAGCCAAAGTGCTCAAAATGAATCCCTTTGACATTGCCGAGCAAATGTAACGCTTCTTGTAGACCAGACGTTTTTCCTCGCGGAAGATCGACTTGTGTCAAATCGCCTGTGACGATCATCTTCGAATGGAATCCGAGACGCGTCAAGAACATCTTCATTTGTTCACGTGTCGTATTTTGCGCTTCATCAAGAATTACGAAGGCATGTTCAAGTGTCCGTCCACGCATGTAAGCGAGCGGCGCGATCTCGATGACGCCACGCTCAAGCAGACGAGCCGTATGTTCGACACCAAGTACGTCATGTAGCGCATCGTATAGAGGACGTAGATAGGGATCGACTTTTTCTTTCAGATCCCCTGGAAGGAATCCTAGATTTTCTCCTGCTTCTACTGCTGGACGCGTCAGGACAAGTCGTTTGACGTGACCTTCCTTTAACGCTTTTGCCGCCATCACGACAGCAAGATACGTTTTTCCGGTTCCCGCTGGTCCAATACCAAATGTCAAATCACAGCGGTCGATTCCCCGAACGTAACGTGCTTGACCGAGTGTCTTTGCACGAAGTGGTTTTCCTTTATGATTCGTATGAATGACCGTATCGTAAAGTTCCAGTAGTTCATCCACCCGATCTTGACGTGCCAGTTGAATGGCGCTCGTCGCGTCACGCTCCGTCAAAACAGCTCCACGATTCACAAGTTGTTTCAAGACGCCTACGACCTGTCCTGCTAAGATTACAGACTGCTCCTGTTCGGATTGTGCCAACAGCTCATCTCCTCGATGCGTAAGCTGAACGTCAAGTTCTGCTTCCATCGTACGTAAGACTGCATCATTCGGACCGACGAATGCTTGAATCTGTTCTGAATTCGAAAATGCAAATGGGATTCTTTCGTTGAATATCACGTTGTGAATGGCCTCCTAGTCATGGATAACAAGTTGTCATCGCTTCATATCTAATCTCTTCCACTTTAGCACTTCCGCCGAAAAGATGGAAAGAAAAACCCGTTCCCACCTTTTGGGAAATAAAAAGAGTCGATCCTACGCGTTTCGTAGGATCGACTCACTGTCTAATCATCATCGTTTTCGTTTTGAAACGGGTGCACCCAGAACCTCACTCCAGACGATGGCACGACGCATTTCATCCTGTGAGAGTCTCGTCGCTGATGCTGAACGACTCGACGTTCCAATAGCACCGTCTGCGACGCTATCTTTGATTTCACCGATCGTCGAAGAGGACATCCCTTTTTTCGAATGTTGTTTCTGACGCTGGTCCAAACGTTGTTGCAATTCCGTTCGTTCATGAACGGGTCGCGCTTTTGTTTGCGTTACCCCCGGTTGTTTCTTCGCGGGTGCTTTTTTACGAACGACAGGTGGAGGTACCATCTCTTGTCGCGCCGTATCGACCTGTTCGGTTATTTGTTTCACATAGTCGCCGAACTCCTTTGAAGGTGTCCGGTTCGTCTGCTTCGGTTTTTTATCCGCTGCTTTTGAGATGACGGAGATGACACCGAATGCGATCATCAATCCGACCCATATGATATCCATACCGTCTCACCCTTTATTGTGAGTCATTTGGTGATGATTGCCCACCGATTGCTTGACGCATTTTCGTATCTGCCGTCACGTTCAAGTAGTTTGCATAATCCATGACGCCAAAGTTACCGTCACGCATCGCTTCAGCGATCGCAAGCGGCACTTCCGCTTCAGCAGCGACAACCTTCGCACGCATCTCTTCAACACGTGATTTCATCTCTTGTTCACTTGCGATCGCCATTGCGCGACGTTCTTCCGCTTTTGCTTGCGCAATGTTCTTATCTGCTTCTGCTTGATCCGTCTGCAGAACCGCACCAATATTCTTACCGATATCAATGTCCGCGATATCAATCGAGAGAATCTCGAACGCCGTACCCGAATCGAGTCCTTTCGCAAGAACCGTCCGTGAGATCATCTCTGGATTCTCAAGTACTTCTTTTTGGTCATTACACGAACCAATGGTTGAGATGACACCCTCACCAACACGTGCGATGACCGTTTCTTCCCCAGCACCACCGACGAGACGATCAATGTTCGCACGTACCGTGATCCGGGCTTTCGCTTTTACTTCAATCCCGTTCATTGCCACACCGGCGATAAATGGTGTTTCGATGACTTTCGGGTTAACCGACATTTGAACAGCTTCCAGAACGTTACGACCAGCAAGATCAATCGCTGCTGCGCGTTCGAAGCTCAACTCGATATTCGCACGGTGTGCTGCAATCAAGGCATTGACGACGCGGTCAACGTTACCACCGGCAAGGAAGTGACTTTCCAGTTGATTCGTATTCAAGTTCAATCCCGCTTTAACTGCCTTAATCAACGGATTGACGATTTTAGATGGTGTCACTCGACGTAGTCGCATCCCGACTAATGTAAAGATCGATACACGTACGCCTGCTGCGAGCGAGCTGATCCAAAGTGGGATCGGAACGAGCGTGAAGAAGATGGCGAGGAAAATTAAAATTCCTCCAGATATGAGTAATACGGTCAATAGTTCAGGTGTCATGTGTGGGACTCCTCCTTCGTATGTTGGACTCTAACAATGACGCGTCCATGCGTCACTTCTTTTACGACGATTGTTTCCCCCGCTTGAATGAAGGTCCCTTCCGTTACGGCATCAATTCGATTCCCATCGATTTCAATCGTTCCTGATGGACGAAGAGGCGTCAAACTGACTCCTTCTTGTCCTAACAGTTGTACTTTGTCTTGATGGGAGAGATAGCCTTTTTCAGACGATGTCGAATCCGTCAAAATCAAACCGCGCCATAGTAACGACTGATTTGATTTAATTCTGCGATACGCCCAGTATCCGGCCGCAAGCGATAGAAATACAGCAAGTCCGATTGCGATACCTACTTGACCAACTGTAGCGCCTGCCATGATCAGACTAGCAAGGACCGCACCGATTCCGAGGACTCCAAAGATTCCGAACCCTGTGACGAATATTTCGACCAGTAACATGAGGACCCCAATCATGAAGACCGCCAAAATCATTCCTAAGCTAAACGTCATGCGTACGTTCACCCCTTTTCATTCGTGTCAGAAGCTGCTTCTTTTGCACTTTGATTCGTTACTATAATTATATACGCTTTCAAAACAAAAAGGTTTCATGACTATTCTGAATTCATTAAGAAACTTTTAATTGTGACAGGAACGACAAAAAAGGTGCCCCGAAGGACACCTTTTTCATGTATTAAGCGAGCCGTTGTTTGACGAGTCGATTAATTAACGCACCGTCTGCCTTGCCTTTAAGCTGTGGCATGACGATACCCATTACTTTCCCCATATCTGAAGGAGCAGAGGCACCCGTCTGCGCAATAGCTGCGTCGACGATTTCCTGTACTTCTTCCTCGGAAAGCTGTTTTGGCATATAAGCTTCGAGCACGACAATCTCTGCTTGAATTTTCTCGACGAGATCGTGACGACCAGCGCTTTCGAATTCTCGGAGGGAGTCGTTGCGCTGCTTCATTTCACGTGAAAGAATTGTTAATTCTTCCTCGTCTGTCAATTCTTGCTTACCGAGTTTGATCGTTTCATTTTGCAGCGATGATTTCACCATCCGAATCGTCGTAAGACGATCTTTTTCACGTAGACGCATGGCTTCTTTCATATCCGCTGTCAAACGCTCCTGAAGACTCATGAGGATACACCCTCTCTAACGTTAGAACTTCTTACGCTTACGCGCAGCCTCCGATTTAAGCTTACGTTTTACACTTGGCTTTTCGTAGTGTTTACGTTTACGAACTTCTGCAAGCGTACCATCTTTTGAAACACCACGTTTGAAGCGACGAAGTGCGTCTTCAAGTGATTCATTTTTACGTACACGAGTTTCCACTAGTTTTCCCTCCCTCCGATATTACCGACTAAAGGAAACGTGTCAGACACGTCATACAACATTATAGTAGGAATATACAATTTGGTCAACAGTTGATTCTAGCGACTTTTCTGTACCCTACGCTGTTCCTTTTTGTTCTTATCTATCCTCTCATGGTTGCATCCGTTTGACAACAAAATCTAGTCATTCCTGCATCAAAATCCAGAAACTTTTTTGTAAGCGTTATCATCTATTTTTTAAAATGTTTTGTCAAAAAGGGTGATGATGTGTCAAAATATAGACAATTATCAAATAAAGGAGTGTGACATTACTTATGAAAGAAGCAAAGCGCATCATTTGGGGATTGATTCTCGGGGTGATTCTCGGAATCGTCCTCGCTTCCTTACCGGACAAGTCGATTTATGAGGGATTGAATAAATATGCTTTACAACCCATCGGAACGATCTTCCTGAACTTAATTAAGATGCTCGTCGTACCGATCGTCTTCTTCTCAATCGCCCTTGGCGTCATGGGACTTGGAAATCCAAAAGAGCTTGGTCGTGTTGGTGGTAAAGCCATCACTTATTTCATGACGACGACAGCTGTCGCAATTGTCATTGCTCTCGGTTTGTCATTACTGATCAAACCGGGTACGTTTGGTAACTTCGAGACGCAAGGTCTGGAATATGATAACGGAAATCTACCAGAT
The DNA here is from genome assembly GCF_001423925.1 of Exiguobacterium sp. Leaf187. Taxonomy (NCBI): domain Bacteria; kingdom Bacillati; phylum Bacillota; class Bacilli; order Caryophanales; genus Exiguobacterium; species Exiguobacterium sp. Leaf187. The sequence continues at coordinate 159,265 of NZ_LMPR01000008.1, forward strand.
ACGAGCATAATCAACACAATCGTTGGTATGTTCCCGACGAACCCGATCACGTCGATGGCGGAAGGAAATATGCTACAAATCATCGTCTTCAGTGTCTTTATCGGTTTTGGGATCACGTTCCTCGGTCAAAAAGTCTCGACACTACGGACGTTCATCGAGCAGGGTAATGATTTAATGACGTACTTGATCACGCTCGTCATGAAAATGGCACCGCTTGGAGCATTTGCTTTGATCGCATCAGCCGTCGGTTCTCAAGGGTGGGATTCGCTAAAAGCAATGGGACTTTATATGGGTGTCGTCATCTTGTCACTATTCGTCCATTCCGTATTGACGTATGGTTCGACTGTTTCACTTCTTGGGAAGATGAACCCGTTCTTCTTCTTTAAGAAGTTCGCACCTGTCATGCTGTTCGCTTTCTCGACGTCTTCGTCGAACGCAACACTCCCTGTTGCGATGCAAACGGCTCAAAAAGAGTTGAAGGTTCCGCGCTCCGTCTCAAGTTTCGTCCAGCCTCTCGGTGCGACGATCAACATGGATGGAACAGCAATCATGCAAGGTGTCGCGACTGTCTTCATCGCGCAAGTCTACGCTGTTGATTTGACGCCAGGTCAACTTGCGACGGTCGTCCTGACAGCTGTTCTTGCATCGGTCGGTACAGCTGGTGTACCAGGTGTCGGTCTCGTCATGTTGACGATGGTTCTTCAATCGGTCAATCTACCGGTCGAAGGGATCGCTTTAATCATCGGTGTCGATCGTCTTCTTGATATGATGCGGACAGCCGTCAACATCACTGGTGACGCAGCATGTGCCGTCATCGTCGCGAAATCGGAAGAAGGTAATCTGAAAGAAGAAGAGAACGAAGAAACGGATGAGCGTTACGCTTGATTGCATGTTTCTCGACTGACGAAAAGGACGTTCCGCCAACCGGCGGAACGTCCTTTCTTATTTGTTCACTTATTTTGATAAGACGAATGAGCTAAGTCCTTCGACACGAACCGCACCTGATACGTTACGGATTGCTTTGGTTCCTGCTTGTTTACCGTCTACAAGCAGCTTCCATTTTCCTTTTGGTAACTTCAAGTCGACTGCTTTTCGATTTGCATTGTGAATGACATAGAGATCCTCTTTTTGTTTCGGCGCAGCATCATCTAGTCGATACGCGATGACTTGAGCCGGTGCTGCTTCAAACGTCAGGTAACGACGAATGTCTTTTGCTGTTGCTAAATGAAGTACTGGATTCTTTTTGCGTAACTCGATCAATCCTGTCATATAATCAACGTCTTGTTGACGGTCCATCTTCCGTTTCCAGTCGAGCTGGTTGACAGAATCCGGTGATTTATATGAGTTATGGTCGCCGCCCTTCGTCCGCATGAAATCCTGTCCTGCATGGATGAACGTTGTTCCTTGAGACGTCAACAAGATACTTGAAGCTAGACGATGCATCTTTGTCTTCGTTGCGTCATTGTCTTGTGGATTCGTCAGCTTCAACTTATCCCAGAGCGTATGGTTATCATGTGCTTCAACGTAAGTGATCGCTTGATCTGGTTCTTGCGTAAATCCTTGAATCTCTTTGTCATAAGCAATCTCTCCGACGATTCCGCGTTTGATGCGCGTTTCAAGACCCGTTGCTCCGTTAATGAAACCAGCATCTGAATCGATGAAGACGCTACCTTTGAGCGCATCGCGTAGGTTGTCATTGAAATGTCCGATTCCTGGCATTTGTTTTGTATTCGTTTGGTTGGCCTTCTCTGAATCTGGAAGCGGTGTTCCAAGGCTCCACCCTTCTCCGAATACGAGAATCGACGGATCAATTCGTTTTGTCGCCTGTTTGACAGCATTCATCGTCTTGACGTCATGAATGCCCATTAAGTCAAATCGGAATCCGTCCCAGTGGTATTCTTTCGCCCAGTAAGAGACAGAATCAACGATCAATTTGTGCATCATTTGACGCTCAGACGCTGTATCGTTTCCGACACCCGTTCCGTTCGCTAAATCGCCGCCTTCTGTATAACGGTAGTAATAACCAGGAACGATTTTATCAAGGTTTGATGCCTTTGCGTCAAACATGTGGTTGTAGACGACATCCATGACAGCACGAAGTCCATTGTCATGTAGCCCTTGAATCATCTGCTTCATTTCCTTGATTCGGACTTTTGGATCATAGGGGTTTGTCGCATACGATCCTTCTGGTGCGTTATAGTTCTTTGGATCATAACCCCAGTTATACGATTTAAGCGGGTTCGTCTCATCGACGGAAGCTGTGTTGAAATCATAGACTGGAATGAACTGAACGTGCGTGATGCCAAGTTCCTTCAGATGATCAAGTCCCGTCTTCGTCTTCGTTTTCTTACCATCCTTCGTTAAACGTGTACCTGGCTCGATGACGCCGAGATACTTCCCTTTTTGTTTGATACCTGAATCGTAACCCGAGTTCGTCACATCAAACATCGATAAATCACGGACGTGTGATTCATAGATGATCGCATCTGTCGCATGGCGAAGTGGCATTTTTCCATTTGTCCAGCGTTTTGGATCCGTCTCGCGTAAGTCGACGACGACACCTTGGTCGCCATTGACGGCGACTGCTGTCGCATACGGATCAACCGCACGCGTCGATTCTTTGGCATGTTTGACTTCGTATGTGTATCCGACACCGTCAAGATCGCCCTTGACCGTCACTTGATACACACCACGATCCGTTCGTTCCATCTTGATTTCGCGCGTGATATCTTTTGTCGTAGCAGCTTGTTGCTTTGGTAAGCGATACAATTCGAGCTCGACCGCTTGTGCTGTCGGTGCCCAAACTTTAAACGTCGTCTTTGACTTTTGATAGTCGACACCGAGTTTTCCATCGTAGGCATACTTTTGGTCGAATGCTTTCGAACGGAGCACTTTACCCGCTTCAAGGACTGCTTCTCCAAAAACAGGATGAGACGCTCGGACGACTTTTGCTAAATCGATATCTGAAATGACTTCGACTTTTACCGTTTTGGCATCGATTGCTGACACGGCTGGATTCGTCACGCCTTCAAACGTAAATGCCTTTACGTCTTCTTCCGTCAACGGTGCATTCGTTTTCAATGTCATCGTCCGGAAGTCATCTGCTAAAAAGCTTGTGATTTTCGGTGTGCGATCGATTTCCGGTTTGCTGTAGTATACCGTCTGATCCCCTTCAATCAACCAGATGTCTTTCGCCCCTGCATAAAAGAAACGATCAGCTCCGTCTTTTTCCGACCATCCTTCAAGATGAGGAATAACGCCTGCAAGACGTGCTTTCGTCGGATTATCGAGTGTTACCTTGGCAACGGCACCGAACTCATCTTGCTTGTCAAACTCGAATCGCTTGCCATCTTGCTCTTCCGGCCAAGACCAAACGCCATACTTTTCATAATCATTGTCATACCGGTAATAGTGGATGTTCGTGTCGATATTTTCGACATCTGCTCCATTGCTTGGATTGACTGTCGAGATGTTCTTACTTCCCGACTCGATCCAGATTTCAGCAACACCATTTTTAATCATGTCTTTCGTAATGAAGCGATCATTCTCAGATCCCCCATCTTTGTTCCAGTTATCATCTCGAACGATAAAGCCGATTTTTTCCGGCTGATCAACTGGGAATTCATAAGCTGCGATTTTTCCGTAAGCATCCTCGCCGTTAAAAGCATGAGCTTTATTCGGAAAATAATCCGGTCCATTTGCCCATAACCACAGATTCCAATCCTTCGTGGCATTCGGGTCTGCCTTGTAGTGAATGATGACCAATGTCGACTTCCCTTTTTCCAGTGCTTGACCAGATAAAGAGAGTCCACTAAATATCAGTGCAAACGTTAGCGCAACGATACAAACGAATCTCATGCGTTTCATACGGTAGCCATCTCCTTTTGGTATGTAATCGTTTTCATTTTGCATCCGTTTACAAGTCCTGTCAAAGCCTATTTCATCGGTTTGGTCGAAAATAAGACTTTTGAACCAAGCACTTTTTTTCAAAAAGAATGGGGAGTTACATCAGAGGAAGACAGAAAAAAAGCGTCTCCACAATCATGTGCTAGAGACGCTCATCCTGATTTGTCTGATGGTACTACTAGTTATAGCTTACGATCGTGCAAGAAGTTTAGCGATTGTCTGCTTCGTCTGTTCCATTGATTCGTCCGATGCAAAGAAATACCAGACACCATCACTTGCGATATATCCTTCTCCCTCGATTTTCAGCGGCTTTAATTGTTCGAACCCCCGCTGATTTTCCTGCGCTAGTTGCGCTGCGACATCGAGTCCAATATTCGTCGTAAAGTTGTTTTTCATGACGTCCGTAATCTTTTCGAGTTGCGTCAACAACTGTGGTCCAGCAAGCTTCATTCCGACGGCTTCTAGCACTTGACGCTGACGAATTTGTCGTCCCATATCGCCGAGTGGATCTTGCTTTCGCATCCGAGCGTAACCACTCGCTTCAAGACCCGTCAGATGAATTTTCCCTTTCTCATACTCCTTTTGAAGACGACGGTCGTTCCAACTGAAGGCAGATGGATTGTCGACCGTGACACCCCCAACAGCATCGACCAACTCAATCAATCCATCCATGTTGATTTTCGCATAATAAGGAATATCGGTCTCAAACGTCTGCTCCACCGTCTCGACTGTCTCTTTCACCCCCCCATAGGCATAGGTATGATTGATTTTAGTCTTTTCGCCAGACGGCACGGTTACCTGCATATCTCTTGGAATGGACAGGGAAGTCGCTTGTCTTGTTTTTGGATTGAATGAAAGAAGCATGATGGCATCGGCACGTCCTTTATCGTTTTTCCGTTCATCCACGCCCAGTAATAAGACATTGACCGGCTTCATCGATTCGAGTGGTTTCGGCCGCTCTCCATCTAACGGTGTTAAGAACGCGTCTGCCGTTTGCTTCACTTTTAAAAAAGCTAAACCAGCTGATGTACTAGCAATCAGAACGAACCCTAGTAGGAGCGCACTCAATACGCGCCAAACAAGGCGTGGTTTTCTTTTCGCCATTCGGGATCTCATGTCATGAACTCCTTCATAGTGTGTTTTCATACGTCTTCATCAATCCAGCAATGTTCGAATTATGCAGGAACAATACGGAGTCGACTTGTTTTTGTTTAGCGAACTGCGAGACGTCGAATGATTTTGGCACATAACGAACGTCGACGACTTCCAGATTGGCACTTTTAGCAAGGAACGGTAAGACGGGATTCGCGAATGAATCCTTTAAGACGAGAATCGTTGGGCGATCATTCTTCGTCTGCTCCTTCATCGACATGATGCCGTGATTCCCGCGCAAGAATACTTCATACCGATCGACGTAATCTCCCTCCTGCTGAACGAAGGATTCATCAATGACTGGGCGATCGCATGCCCCGTCGTAACAGACATCGATCCCTTTAAAGAATGCTGGCCCATAATAAGCTAACTGATCACCGGACGTCGCGTACGCAAGCGTCGTCTTTCGCGCTAATGAACCATAATAGGCATGCTCATCCTCTTTACGATCTGCTTTTGATGGTGTGACCGGTTGCAAGCCCATCCCCTTCGTAATCGTCTGGTATGCTGACGCTGCCCCGTCGATATTCCAGTGATGATCCGTCTTGAAGTAGTCCGTTAGTTTTAATTGATCAAGTGACAAATTCGTCATCCCGGCAGCCTTGAAGTCACGAATCATTCCTACGTAACGTGTCCGTGCATTCGAAGCAACATACGATGGGATCAACTGATCGCGTTCAGCAATGACCGTCTTCGATGGAGCTAGCGCCATATATACGGGTCGATCGACTTCTTGCACGAATTGCTGAAACGCGTTTGGAATCTGGACTTGAGTCGAGGCACTCGGTTCGATCATATAGCCATTTTTAGCTGTATAGATTCCATTACGAAATGGCTGTCTGAAGACATCCTTCGATAGTAGCGCTTGCATCTCAACGAACGTTCCCCGCAAAAGTAGTTGATCCGTGAAATACGTCTCCATCTTCAGCATGTCTTTTCCAGTCGCGATTCCTTCGATCGTCGGATTGACCGATTGTGCGAGTGTACGGTTTTCTAACTGGGAACGCACACGATCCTCTCGGACGATCGTTCCGATACCAATCGTTAACAAGATGAGTAAAAAACTAATCGTCGTCACCCACATCATGATCCGTTCAAAAGAAGTCGTCCGTTTTTGTCCCTGCTTATTTTCTGTTTCAAGTGGCTGTGCCATCAGTAGACCTCCTTTTTAGAAGCGGAAATAGATGAATGGGTTAAACGTACTTGCAACAAGTGCTGATGTCGCCAAAAATAGTAGCAACATCGCATACCCATACTGCATCGTCGTACCAATTCTTCCGAGTGACACGACTAATCGCTCTCCGATGATTTTCGGAATCGGTGTCGCTGCGATACACGCGACAAGCAATAGAACACCATTTTGGACAAGCTGGTAGCTCGCGCGTTCATCCCAGATTACATCTGGTACGAACATCGCTTGAATGTAAGTAACGGCTTCTGGGAACGTCTCGGAACGGAAGAATACCCAACCGACCAACACGAGTACGAGTGTCCAAACGGTCGAGAAGACTGGCATTTTCTCCAACCATTTCCCGAGAAATGCTTTCTCGAGCATGATCCAGATTCCGTAATACGCTCCCCACGCGACAAACGTCCAACTCGCACCATGCCAAAGACCTGTCAGCATCCAGACAATTGCTAAGTTGCGATACTGTAACCATGGTGAGACACGATTTCCACCAAGCGGGATGTAGACATAATCCCGGAACCACGATCCAAGCGAAATATGCCAACGACGCCAAAATTCAGAAACTGACTTTGAAATGTAGGGATAGTTAAAATTCTCAAGAAAATGAAATCCGAACATCAAAGCTAGTCCAATCGCCATATCACTGTATCCCGAAAAATCGAAATAGATTTGTAAGGCGTAGGCGATGATGCCGATCCAAGCAAGCCCCATCGAAAGATCTTTCATATTGAAGATGGCATCCGCGACCTGACCACATCCATTGGCAAGAATCAGTTTTTTAGCTAAGCCGATCGTAAACCGACGAACCCCTCGGGCAAAATCGGAAACCGTCTCTTCTCGTGACTCGATTTGGCTCGCAATCGTGTTATAGCGAACGATCGGACCCGCGACGAGTTGGGGAAAGAACGCGATATAAAGGGCGAGGTCAAGCGGATTCTTTTGCACCGCTTCCTTCCCTTTGTAGATGTCGATGACATAACTCATCGCATGAAACGTATAGAACGAGATCCCGAGTGGCAAGACGACTTCTGGTACGAACCATCCTAATCCGAATGTCTCGTTGACTGAACGAACAAAAAATCCGCTGTACTTGAACCAGCCGAGTAACCCCAGATTGACTACGATCATGCTGAACATGATCCATTTGACGCCAATTCGGTGTCGATACAGATCGACGAACAAGGCGAAGAAGTAGTTGATTGTGACGCTCAGTAGCATCAGCAATGCAAAACGCGGTTCTCCGAATGCATAAAAGAATAGACTCGTCACTAATAACCAGCCATTTCGGAAGCTGCGTGGGAGTAGGTAATAGACGATCAACACAGTCGGTAAGAACAGAAATAAGAATATCGTCGAACTAAATAGCATACGTCGCTTCCTCCCCTGCCGTGACATGTTGCACAATCTGAATGTCCCGGAGATGGACCCGGAAGCTCCCCTCTTGCAAGAACTTCCATGCCACCTTGAAATACTTGGCTCCTGGTACTCGTTTCATCTGTATATGAACGACTGTCGCATTCGTCAATGTGACGGTTTCCGTTTCCGATCCCATCCGTTTTTTCTGTCCATATTGCATCTTGAATAACTGAACGACACATGGTGCATCGACTTCGAAATGACAGGTCACCTCGATGAGATCTCCTGTAATCGTGGCGTCTGACCGGTATAACTTTGAAGGCGGATGTTGAAATCCTTGATCAAACAACTGAATGTACAATTTGTCGTCTGTCGTCGCTTCTTGAAAATCAAAATAGACACCATCTGTAGCATCCTCAAGCAAGATTTTTTCCTGCGTTCCGAATGGAAAGAATTGATAAATCGCTGGAGGAATACGTTGACTCATACAGGTACCTCACTCATGATGGCATCGACGATTCGCTCCGCCGCTTGTGCATCGCCATAAGGATTCGCCGCTTGTGCCATCGATTGATAGAACACCTGATCCGTCAACAATTGATGACTCATCGTATAAATCATCTCTGGATTCGTCCCGACGAGCTTCAACGTTCCAGCTTCGACCCCTTCTGGACGCTCTGTCGTCTCCCGTAAGACAAGGACAGGCACACCGAGCGAAGGTGCTTCCTCTTGAATCCCACCTGAGTCGGTCAGAATGAAGGATGCCCTAGCCGCAAGATTATGGAAGTCAAAGACATCAAGCGGTTCGATCAATTGAATCCGCGGATGATGCTCCAAGCGAGCTGCCGCTTCTAGTACGACCGGATTCGGATGAACCGGATAGACGATTTCGATTTCTGGATGATCATTTGCTAACCGTTCGATCGCCTCAAAAATCGTTGCCAGTTGTAAATGATTCTCACGGCGATGAACCGTCAAAAGAACGAGTTTTCGTCCCGACTTCTCTAGGCGCGATAGGACAGGATGCGTATATGTCGGTGATACAGTCGTCTTCAACGCATCGATGACCGTATTACCGGTTACGATGATTGGTGTCTGCTTGTTCTCAGCACGTAAATTCATTGCAGCCTGTTCAGTCGGTGCAAAATGATAATCCGCCAACACACCTGTCAATTGACGATTCATCTCTTCTGGGAACGGCGCATACTTTTCATATGTCCGTAGTCCTGCTTCCACATGACCGACTGGAATCTGTTGATAGAACGCCGCTAAAGAAGCAGCGAACGTCGTCGTCGTATCCCCATGGACAAGGACGAGATCCGGCTGTTCCTTTTCGAGGACGCGACGCATCGCGTTTAAAATACGCGCCGTCATTTCCTCTAACGTCTGACGCGGACGCATCAAATCCAAGTCATGGTCCGGAGTGATTTCGAATAGTTCAAGGACCTGATCGAGCATCTCTCGGTGTTGTGCTGTAACGACGACGATTGGTTCGACGTCCTGACGATTTTCAAGTGCTTTGACGACCGGCGCCATTTTGATCGCCTCTGGTCGTGTTCCGAATACAAGCATGACACGTTTCATTTACTTCATCCCCTATCTCATTTCATGACGATTGTTCAATCGTCTCGCCCATCATTTGCTGATCCACGGAACCGATCCGTTCCGTTCGTTTCTTAGCTACGTAATGGGAGGCTTGCTTTTTTGATAACTGTTTGTACCAATATAGATATTTATTGTATTCAGCCAACGTTTCGTTCGTCGGACCAAATAGACGTACTTCCCCGTATTCCAACCAAAGGATTTTTGTACAGAAACTCTTTACCTGGCTGAGCGAATGACTGACGAAAAAAATCGTTTTCCCTTGATCGCGGAATTCACGCATCTTATCGAGGCACTTTTCGGTAAACGTTTGGTCTCCGACTGAGAGTGCTTCGTCGATGATCAAGATATCTGGATTAATATGAATCGAGATCGCAAAACCAATCCGAGCTCGCATGCCGCTCGAATATGTCTTGACCGGCTGATCGATAAACTCCCCGATATCAGCGAACTCTAGAATTTCTGGAGTAATCGTCTCGATTTGTCGTTTCGTCAAGCCCATCATTAGCCCTTTTAATTCAATGTTATCTCGCCCTGTCAGTTGACTATTCAATCCACTAGAGATGGCAATCAATGCTGACTTTCCACCCAATGTGACCCGACCGTACGTCGGTGGTGTCACGTTAGCAAGCAGATGCGATAGTGTCGATTTCCCACTTCCGTTGATGCCAACGACACCGACGATTTCTCCCTCTTCCACAGAAAAGGAGACGTTCTTCAGAGCATAGAACGATTTTCCATTCACCTTACCGAACAACACTTCCTTTAGCTTGTCGATCGGTCGGGCATAGAGCATGTACCGTTTCGATACATTCTCAAACACGACATGACCCATCGTTCTCCCTCCTATACGTAATCGATGAAATAGCGTCGGAATCGAATGTGAATCGATGCTCCAACAAGTAAGATTGCGAGCGTCATACACCAGAAATACACGCCGTACCACATATGATCGAGCAGATAACCCGTTCCGATGAGTGCGGACCGATATCCCTCAATCAAATAAACGAGTGGGTTTAACATCAACAACATCTTAAATAACGAGTGATCTGGCGGAATCCACATGATTGGTGTTAAATACATCAGCATGCGGATCGCAGATGTCACCATGTTTTGTACATCTCGAATCATCGTCGCAAGTGCGGATAACAATAAGGAGACCGCATATAGGAATACGACGCCTGCCGGTACGATATAAAGGAGTTCAAGCGTATGCCATCCCGGGAAATAACCGAAGGCACACCCTAAAATGATCGTCAAAGCAATCATCGCGAGATGACGGTAGAATTGTGCCAAAATGACATACGCTGGAATCGTACTCAATGGAAAGTGCATCTTCGAGACGAGAGCGACCCGACCATAAATCGACCGGGAACCACTTGGAATCGTACTGCCGATGAAGAACCAAGCAATCAATCCGCTGACGAGCCAAAAAACGAACGGAATTCCATCGACTGGATGCCCACCACGAATCCCGAAGCCGAATACGACCCAGTAGACACCGATTTGGAGTAGTGGCGTCATGATCTCCCAAAACCAACCCAGGTATTGCATGCTATATTGACTCTTTGTTTCATAAAGCGAGAGCCGAAAGATCAGATATAGATGATCCTTCAACTCTCCCCCAATCGTTCGTAACGCGTTCATATCGCTTTCGCATCCACTTCCGTCACGCGGTGCGTATGCAAATTACCGAAGTTCAGGACTTTGACAGCGTCGAGCTCATTGACGATCCCTTTCGTATCAAAGAGTAACGGTGTCCGCATGTAGTTTGCGAGACGACGTGAATCGAATTGTTTGAATTCATCGTGGTCGACTAAGACAAGCGCTAGGTCGGCGCCTTGAATCGCCTCCAGCTCATCGACGAGTTCGAAACGTGTCGAAATCGAGCGTTCGACGTGCGGATCACAGACAGCGACGTCAAGTCCACGGTCGAGTAATTGTTCAATGACTTCGACAGCTGGACTCTCGCGCATGTCGTCGACGTTTCCTTTATACGTGACACCAAAGACGGCGATTTTTGGACGGACACGCGAACCGACGAGACGAGCTGCTTGTTCGGCAACGAATTGTGGCATCTGAACGTTCGTTTGTCGTGCCGTATGAATGATGCGAGCAAGCGATGGGGCTTTTGCGACGATGAAGTACGGATCCACTGCGAGACAGTGACCACCCACTCCCGGTCCCGGATGATGCAAGTTCACCCGTGGGTGCATGTTCGCCATCTCAATCACATCTAAGACGTTGATCTCTAGCTGATGACATACTTGCGTCAATTCATTTGCGAGAGCAATGTTGACATCGCGGAACGTATTCTCCATCAACTTCGACATTTCGGCTGTCTTCGCATCTGTCCGGACGATTTCACCTTGAACGAATGTTTCGTAGACGGCAGCACCTGCCTCCGCACACGCTGGCGTCAATCCACCAACGATTCGGTTATTATGGATAAGTTCATGTAAGATTTGTCCTGGCAAGACACGCTCGGGACAATGGACGACATAAATGTCCTCACCGATCGTAAATCCAGCTGCTTCGATTAAGGGACGGACATGATCATCCATCGTTCGTGGCGCAATCGTCGATTCGACGATGACGACGTTCCCTTTTTCAAGGAAGGGTAGCATGTTGTTAACCGCTGAAATGACATATTTCAAATCACACGATTTATACGTATCGTTTAAGTTAGGAGTTGGAACGGCGATTAAAAAGACATCTGCTCGTTCTGGCGTAAGTGTCGCTCGGAATTTTCCGTTCGCGACGACTCGTTTGATGACATCCTCGAGTCCTGGTTCTTCAATATGAATCGTTCCCGTGTTCAGAAGATTGACGATTTGTGGATCGATGTCGACACCTACGACTTCCGTGCCATGATCCGCGAACATCGCAGAAGAAGGTAATCCAATATATCCTAGTCCGATTGTGCAAAGTTTCATTTTGTCATTCCTCCATCGAGTTAGTCATACTAGCCAACGAACGGTCTGTGGCTTGGCTGTAACTAGACCATAACGACATTTCCTTTGCTTTCCAATGCTTCTAACCATCTCTTAAACCATTCTTCACAGACCTTACATTTCCAGTGTTTTCTATCGTTTTTGTAAATCTTATGAAGCTTTCGCGAATCCTTCGTGTCTATTCGAATGAAACAAAACGACTCGTCAGGAATCCTCCTTCATTGCACGTGGATTTCCCTTCGAGTCGTTGACTATTTTTCTTATTTTGCGCTAGATTCCATGAAAATCGAGTCATAGACAGCAAGAAGTCGACCTTTTTCTTGCTCCCAGTTGTATTGTCTCCTTGCTACGCTTGCTCGTTCCTGCATCGCCCGTCGCAAGTTCTCATCCTTCACTAGACGATTGACCGCCTCGGCGATACTCTGCGGTGATTCGACATCGACGATTAATCCAACTCCTTCTGTTTCGACGACACGACGGATTTCTGGTAAGTCGGCCGCGATGACAGGAATCAACGCCGCCATGTATTCGAATAGTTTATTCGAAGAAGCGGAATAATGATTGAAGCAAACGTTCTGGAGGACTTGAAAGCCGACCGTCGCCGCTGCCGTGTAACTGGGTAGTTCAGCAAGTGGAACCTTATCAATGAAGCGGATACGAGACTTTTCCGATGATTGCGTAGCCAGTTGCATGAGTTTCCCTTTTAACTTTCCATCTCCAACGAAAATAAGTGTTCCTCGATCGATGAACGGCATCGCTTCAATGAGTCGCTCCAGTCCACGTCCTTCCTGGATCCCGCCCTGATACAACAAAATCGGCTCGTCTGGTACGAGTGCTAACTCTTCGCGTAACGGTCGCGGTTGCGGAACAATCGGTTCGTAAAACGGATAATTGTGCAAGACGGATGGTCGGGTTCCATATAATTTTTGATGATAATCTGCACGCGTGTCATTTTCAACGATCGTCTGGTCGACGAATCGAAGCAGCCAGCGTTCTAATTTCCCTTGCATGCTTCCGTATCCTGTCCGATCGGTTTGGACTTCATGCGAGTCATAGACGATTTGGGCACCACGCGCCGCCCCAATCGCTTGTGGTAACGTATTGACATCGTTCGCATGCATGACGTCATAATCATGCTTCCGGGCAGTACGTGTCATACGAAGAATGCCGAAACTGTTATATAGGGCGTAACGGATGAATCGACTTCGCATGAGTAAAAAGAGCACGAGCATCACGGGAATAAGCCATGGCGCAAGAAGCGCACCCATCAATCCGATAACAAGGGTCCGTTTTTTCCGTTTGCGAAAGAACGGGAGCCACCTCGCAAAAGGTGGCGTCCGGTCGATTCGAATGACGCGAAACCCAGACATCGGGTATTCGACTTCTGGAAGTGTTCCGTCATTTAAGCAGTATAGGTCTACGCGGTGTCCTGCTTCGACAAGTGCCGTACATTCACGTAAGACACGGGCATCATTCGTAAACGGATTCCAAACAAACATTCCAATGCGCTTCATTCTGCGACCGCCTTTCGTGACTGCGTTTGTTCGATGGCTTCAAACAAGCGCTGTTCATTTTGTTCCCAATCGAAATGGCGTTGGACGTAATCCACACCCGCCCGTCCCATCGCTGCACGTTTCTCTGGATTTCGTGATAACTCGAGAATATGATCAACGATCTCCTCTTTTTTCCGCTGGACAGACACATAACCGGCTCCTGCTTCTTCAATGACATGCGCCGCATGACCGGATACCGCACCGACGATGGCACAGCCCATCGCCATGTAGTCGATGATTTTGCCTGGTGTCACTGTATCGAACGCTGTACTCTCGACGAGTGTCGCAAAGGCGATGTCACTCTTCGCGAGTTGTTTCAACGCATCCCAGCGTGGCATCGCGTCAAGAAACTCGATATTCGTCAATCCACGTTCCTTGACGAGTCGTTCGAACGTTTGCTTGTGATAGCCGTAACCGACGACTTGAAAGCAGATATCCTGTTCTTGTTGAAGTTCCTGTGCGACGTCAAGCAACAAGAACACATCTTGTGCGAGTCCGATATTCCCTGTATACACGACGCGCACTTGTTCCGATACTTTTCGGCGTTTGATCAACCACTCATTTTCCTCGATGGAGTTCGGGATGTAATGAATTTTTTCCGGTGCAATGCCCCGCCCTTCAATATACGATCGAAACCCCTCACTGTTGATGACCAATTGATCGGCCTGACGATACATCCACTTTTCAAGCCAGTAGAGCGGAGTCAATAAGAGACGCGATTTCGTGATGCCGACGCCAATCAACGATTCCGGCCATAAGTCACGTACATCGAGAATCAAAGGAGCCTTTTTGACATGTTTCGCGACGACCCCAACGAGTCCCATGAAGATGGATGGCGTCGTCGCATAGATGTAGGCATAGGATTTCGGGTCATGCCGCACCTCTTTAATCGCGAGCACGAATTGTTCGACGAACAAGCGAAGACGTCGCCATAAATTATTCGTTGCCCGGACGTCACGCGGCTGAATACGGGTCACATGAGCCGTATCGAGGCTCGGTTCATCCCAGAACATCGAGTCCGTATAGAGTTCTGCCGTTGGATAGAGCGGTTCTGACGTTAGCACATGGACATCATTTCCCGCTTGTTCCATCCGCTTGAAGATATTCTTCATTCGGTTTGCCGCACTACCGATTTCTGGATAGAAATTTTGACAAATCATCAAGACGTTCATCGACGACTCCGGTGTTGTTTGAGTTGACGTCGGAACTTCCAGTAGCGGACGACGACTTTTCCGAGTTTTGAGCGCGCGAGTGAGCGGTATTTTGATTTCCATGATGCATTCGCCTCCAACAATTCCAGATTTGTCACCAGTGATCCTTCGAATCGATCAAGCAGTGCGGCATATTGTTCTTCAAGCATCTTGTATTGTTCATGCTGTTCCTGCAGTTGCTGTTCATGACGTAGCGATTCTGCTCGAATATGCTCCAATTCTTCCGTTTGTTCTCCTAACCGTTGCACTTTCCGTTCTAGATTCTGTTGCTTGCGTTTTAAATCAAGGATCGTTGCCAGATGCAATCGTTCCACCTCTTCAAAGGCATCCTCGAGCCATTCGACTTCCGCTGGTAAAATTGCTCGACCCTCTCGAGGTTCCGGATAGACTTGGATCGTGACCCCGAGCCACTTATCAATCCGCTCGATCGTCTCGATTTTACCGAAGGGTGTCAACTGCTCAAGCAATTGATTTAAATAGTATGTCCGTTTATGATCCGCATAATCGTTTACTCCGAATGGGACTGTGATGACGAGTCGTCCTTCTGGTGCGATGAACGAGACGGCACGGGCGATAAAGCGCTCTGGCTCTCCGATATGTTCCAGTACTTCCGTCATCAAGACTGTATCGAATTGAATGTCAGGTGTGTATGTCATAACATTTGCTTCATGTAATTCCACCTTTTCTTTAACGGATGTTGGTTCCTCCAGTAAGGCTTGTTTGGCCTCGATGATTGCTTCCGGTAGTACATCGATTCCGACGACGTGTTTCCCTTCCCGTCCAAGTAAAATCGGAACGACTCCACCCGAACACCCGATATCTAAAATGTGCTCCCCTTTTGCTTGTCGAACGATCCAGTGAACACGTGCGCGAACTTTTTTACCGAATCCACCACCTAACTGATCGTAGTAGGCAGCTCGGATTTGATCCTTGGGGCGTGCTGTTTTCATCGATGCCGTCATTTCTGCACCTCCTCGAGTAATAAGTGTTGAAGTCGATCCGTCTCCTGTCGATCCGCAAGTTCTATGAACTGACGGATCAATGGGTTCGTCAACGTGATGGGTTCATAGAATCCGATGATTGTTCGCAACAATGCGATACTCGGTGCAAAATCCTTATCACTGCAGTAGCGTAATTTGACAAGATACCAATGCTCAAAGAAATGCTCGAATCGAGTTTCCTTGTATTCCTCTAGCACTCCATAACGAGCGAATTTCTCAGCACGTGCCCGCTCTCGGACGACACTTCGTTCGAAGAACTTCACCGTCAATGCATTCACGGTCGACCCCGCAACAGCTGCGTAGTAATAGTGGATAACTCGATTGACGAGTAAGACACGGTTCGCGCGAAGCATCAATTCTTGGAAGAACAAGGAGTCCTGACCAACCGCACCGATGACCTGTTCCAATTGATGTTCAAGCAAGAAGGTGCGACGGACGACGAGTGCTTGAATGCTTTGTACCGCAAACCGATGTTTCAATAGAAAAGCTTTCGGATCCTCACAAACCGTTCGTCCTTGTTTACGAATCGTCGGTAAGGCGATGATACTTGTCTTCTCGGCAAGCTTTTTCATATGCCCTGCCACAAAATCAAGTGATGGATCTTTTTCTAGTTCTTGAAGCAAAAAGGCATATCGATCACTGAGCACCTCGTTATCCGGATCAAGGAACGTCACGTAGTCAGCTCGTGCCATCTCGACTCCTTTGTTACGCGGACGTGAAGCACTACCGCTTCCACCTGTCTCAAAGAAATAGGTTCTGACATTTTCATGACGTCGTGCGAGACGCTCTACGGCTTGACGTGTCGCTCTGTCCGTCGATCCATCATCTACGAGTAAAATCTCTGACTCCATGAATCGATCCATCCGCGTGAGACTGGCGAAACATTTATACGTGAGGTGTTTTCCATTGTTATAGATTGGAACAACGACCGACAGTTGCGGAGTCTGATTCGTCGGAACTACCGTCTGCTCGTTCCACTCCAATTGATCAAGCAACAGTGTTTTTCCGTTCAGTTCATCTGCCTGGAACATGTCATATCCGATAGCTGACCGCCAAACAATCGCACCGTTTCGGCTACCGCTCATCTCTTGTACATGATACGGATACTCACTTCCTTTGCGAACGATGCTGGCATCACTGTATTTAAAACCATTCACAAGATCCTCTAGATAATACTCACCATAGGATTCCTGTCCATCCATCCAAGCAACGAGATCTGCTTGATTGTAAAGTTGCTCCGTTAATGCATCCACAGAAACGATTGCGTCGGGTGTGAGGCTTTGGCGATCGATTACGTTACGGATGTCTTCTCCGTCCTGAGCGACGACGACTAGTAAACGATGTTTTTGTGTCTCAGGTATGCGCCCGATGAACGCTAGAATCTGATCCATCCGCTCGAAGACCGTATGCCCCGTCATGACGGCACGAAGTCCTTCTGCTCGTAACCGTTCGATTTCTTCTTGCGACGTGCGCTCCACGATTGCCGTCGCCTCTTGTGCGTCATGCACGGTAAAAATATTCGGAAATTCATTATTGACGGCGATACTGTAATTCGACAGAATCAAATTCCCGAGTGCTTGTGATTCATAAACGCGACGGGCACACATCGTTTTGCTGTATTTGATGCTGTTCAAGTTCAAAACCCAGTCATAACATTTACTGACTTGTTGTAAGGCATCATAAGGAATCGCTGGTGCGACCCGTGATTGATAGCGCTCCGGAAACTGATAAGCTGGTAAGTCGAGATGATAATTTCGGTCCACGATATCGAGTTCGTGCGAGGATTGCATCACCCCATCAAATAACATTTCCGTATCTTTCACACGTTCCGGATATTTCGCCATCCAGCTACCGGCAAATAAGACGCCCTTCTTTCGGCTACGTGTCGCCCCGATTGGATTATGAATCAGTGGATTGACACCAAACGGCATCGCCATGATCCGATCGTGTCCACATAAGACACGGTATTCAGGAATCATCGCCTCATCTGAAGTCAGAACGTAATCCGCAGCTTGCGCCACGTCTTGAAAACGTTCATGATTGCTCGGATCTTCTGTCGATTGAAAAACGACTGGAATGCCTTTATCTCTCACTTCTTGCATCATCGCAAGTAATCGGTTTCGCTTCTTGGAATTCGGTGTGGCGACACCTTTCCAATCATCATTTTGGAGTCCTTTCCAAGACGAAATAACTAAAAATAGATCAATTGGGCGTTTGAAGACATCCTCAAACGTATCAGAATTAACGTAATGAAGATGAGCCGCATCTTCATAGTAGGCATACATGAATTCCGAACAGACGATGGCTATTTCGATTGATCGTTTTTCATAATAACGCGTCGTCGTCCGGATCGGTATATGTGAGACATCCAATTGATCTAGTAGTGACGCTTGGCTATTTTGTCGGTAACGTGTCGTCGTGTTATTAGAAGTTCGAACCGTCGGCAGTCGCAAGACGTCTAACTGACGGAGTTTTTCGAGTGCATCTTTACTTGCGGTCGTCGCGCTCGTCAGCCGTTTTTTCTCTTCGCGGACCCAGTTCAGTTGTTGCATGATTTGTCGTTTCCATTTTTGATCACTCACACGTAAACACCCTTCCTCTTTTCAACTCTTTCTTAGTCTACGGAAGCAGTTCAAAGGCTACTTGAAGGACTTGCAAGGTTTTTGTAAAGACTTCATGAAGCTTTTTTGGATTTTCCTTACATTCCAGTTCAGTCAACCTGTATTTCCTAGGAAATCGACCGCTTTCACTTTCTTGTCCGTGGAAGTCATTCACATGTTTTCAAAAACGAATCCTATGCACCCTGATTGTTTTGGATTTAAAAAACGGGGAAACATTACTACGTATTGATAAAAGGAGATGACTGGACATGTTAAACGAAAAAAATCATGATTTACCAGATGAAAAGGCAGACGTTGGTCTTCACCCGGATCCTGATCCAGCTGAGACATCCGATCCCGGAATCAAGCCTGCGGAAACACAACATCCGGATCCTGATCCTGAAGAGCTCGAGCGCGATCGAAAAGATTCATGAATCTTACGCCATTGAAAAAGAGGTTGCGGAAATGATTCCGCAACCTCTTTTGGCATATTTACTTCACTTTTACTAATAGTTTCCCCGTGTTCGACCCATCGAACAAGCCAAGGAAAGCATCTGGTACACGATCGAATCCTTCAAAGATCGTTTCTTCGTATTGTAACTTTCCTTCACTAACCCATTGACCGAGTTGCTCAGCCGCCTCCTTGAATCGTTTGCCATAATCGCCCACTAAGAAACCTTGCATGCGCGCACGCGCGATGATTAATTTCGATTGAACACGTGGACCGATGTCCTGTTGTGCGTTATATCCAGAAATGGCACCGCAGACTGGTACCCGCGCGAATGGATTGAGTCGATCAAGAACTGCATCACCGATTTCCCCACCGACGTTTTCAAAATAGACATCGATGCCGTCTGGACATGTCCGGTCTAACGCTTCCCGGATGTCTTCCGTTTTATAATTGATGACTTCATCAAAACCAAGATCTGCTTTCAAGTGTTGTAGCTTTTCGTCACTTCCTGCGATTCCGACGACACGTGCGCCTTTGATTTTAGCGATTTGACCAACGATCGATCCAACAGCCCCTGCTACTGCCGATACGACGACCGTTTCCCCTGGTTGTGGATTCCCGATATCAAGCAATCCGAAATACGCTGTCATCCCTGTCATTCCGAGAACACCAAGTGCTGTTGAAATCGGTGCGATTTGCTCATCGATTTTACGAACGGTTTTCGCATCGACGACTACTTTTGTTGCCCAATCGAGCATCCCGACAACGACATCACCTGACTTGAGCCCTTCACTTTTAGACTCGATGACACGTGCTACGACACCTCCGTGAATCGGTTCATCAATCTCAAATGGTTGCGAATAAGAACGCGCATCGTTCATACGACCACGCATATATGGATCGACCGAGATATAGAGTGACTCCAGTGCGACTTGTCCTTCCTTCAGCTCTGTTAACTCAAATGATTCATAGCGGAATGTTTCCCCTGTTGGTTTTCCGTTTGGTCGTGCTGCTAATACGATACGTTGTTCTGACATGATTCATGACCTCCTCATTCAATGTACTTCTTCACTGTAACAATTCCGTTTCTGAAAGACGAATCCTTTGCTTGTTTGGAATTTTCTAACTTTTTCTTGACGTCCTTCTGTTCTTACCGTAAGATAAAACACAATTCATAACTTTTATACTGTTATGCACAAAAGCATTACATAAGGAGAGGATTTGTATGGATTCATCTATTTTGCGTCAGCCACGTCAATTCGCTGTTCATGTTTTAAACGGACTCAGTATCGGAATTCTTGTTGCCCTCATTCCGGGAGCACTACTCGGTGAACTCGCTAAGGCGTTGTTGCCATACGTATCCGGAGCCCAGCATGTTTTAGATGCCACTACACTCGCGATGCGCCTTTTGCCGATGGTGATTGGTGTTGCCGTAGCCATGCAATTTAAAGTGACACCGATTGCGACCACGTCGATTGGACTCGCGACGGTCGTTGGCTCAGGCGTTGCAACTCGTGCAGATGCGACCTTCGTTTTCGTCGGCACGGGCGACGTCATCAATGCCGGACTGACGGCAGCTGTTGCGACGGCAATCGTCTTATTGATCGGTGAACGTTTCAAGACGTATACGGTGCTTGTCATGCCAACGATTTTGATTGTCGGTGCCGGTGGGATTGGTGTTTTGACGTATCCGTTCGTGACACGGATCACGACAGCGATCGGACATGTCATCTCAGACTTTACGGCACTTCAACCCGTCTTAATGGGTATTCTGATTGCGATTACTTTTTCCGTACTGATCGTCTCTCCGCTTTCAACGGTCGGTATTGCGACCGCCATCAGTCTATCGGGTGTTGCCGCCGGAGCTGCAAATCTAGGCGTCTGTGCCGCTGGATTCGGTCTTGCGATTGCCGGGTGGCAAGCCAATTCGCGCGGAACGTCGATTGCTCATTTTCTTGGTTCTCCTAAAATCCAGATGGCGAACTTCATCCGTAATCCCTTGATGATTCTTCCTGTCATGTGTAGTGCTGCTATCCTTGGCGCACTAGCAGGAATGCTCGGCATCCAAGGTACACCGTTTAGTGCCGGCTTCGGAATGTCTGGATTAATCGGTCCGATCAATGCGTTACATCTGATGTCAGGAGGCTGGACATTGTTCAACATGACATTTGTTCTGGGATTATTCATCTTCTTGCCGGTCATCCTTTGTCTAGTGTTCCACCTGCTCTTCCGGAGATTCCGTCCATGGATGAGTGCAGAACCATACCGACTGGATTTCGAGTAAGTTCATCGTTATCGTTCTCTCATCACAAAAAAAGCCAAGCCGACCGTCTAAAAAATCGACGGATCGAGCTTGGCTTTTTGGTGCATTTATTTGATCACTGTCAGTAAGTCAAGCGGTGACTCGATGACATGGTCTGCCGAATCCCACTCGGATTGTGTCCCAAAACCGTACTGGCATAAAACGACCGGCATCTTTTCCTTACGAGCCGCTTCCACATCGGAAGACCGATCTCCGATCATCCAGTAGGACTCTTCCCCAAACTCCTCACGGTGCGCTCGTAAAATATCCGCCTTTTCTTTCCCGTTGACGGATTCTAAGCATTTCGGACTCGTGAAAAACGAACGAATGTCTTGACTATCCAGCACAAGGTTAAGATAGTGGTTGCCACAATTACTCGCTGTTGAAATGGTATGTCCTGCAGACACTAGCGCTTCTAATAAGGATCGAATTCCATCAAACAAGACATTCTGTTCTGCCATCGTCGCTTCTAGATGACCATGTCTTTTTTTACGAATCAACCGAATATCCTCTTCTGAGGCTTCCGGAATCGCCTTACGCCAAAAGGCACTTCCTGCTAAACCATAACTTGCTTGTACACTAGCTTTAGAAGGTTTTGGAAGATGCGGCATGTCCTCCATCGCCCGATGGATTGCTTCTGTCATCTGTTCCGTTGAATCGATCAATGTACCGTCAATATCGAATAAGATAATTGCCATGTTCCCACTCCTTTTAGATTTCTTTTTTTGCTTTTCTCTTTTTTTGAATCAAGTAGCCAACCGTAATCAACACACCTAAACCAATCCAAACTATTGGATGATTGAGATGGTGCAATTTTCGCCATTCATGCCCGACGGCTTTCCCGCCCCAAATGAAGATCGCCGACCAAAGGAAAAAGGAAATCGTCGTCACGACGGTAAACGTCCAGCGTGAAACACCAGTCAGACCGGCACCAATCGCAAATCCGATGCGCCACATCGGGGACAGAAGGAGAATATAGCGTCCCTTCGTCTCCATTTGTGTCTGAAACTGAAGCATTTTTGTTTCCGAAATCCGAAACCATTTGAATAAACGGTTCAATAACCGTTCACTCCCGAACTGACCAATCGTAAAGAAGAGGTTCTGACTAATGACGAAGCTCACTACAGCGAGGAACAACATGAATAGCAGATTCGCCTGTGCCGTGTGGACGAGATATCCGGCATACGCTAGCGGCACTTCGCTCGGTATGAATGGAAACATGAGCGTCATCATGATGCCAATATAACCGTATGACTCCATCCAGTGATGTCCCATCTTCGTCCCTCCTCCCCCTTTACCAACTATTTCTAGTGTATCGAACTTTCAAGAAGGCGTACAGGAAACGGCTCTTTTTACATCAGAAAGAGCGACTTCTCATAGTGAAGTCGCTCGGATCATCTATTTGATTAATACGCATCCTCACTTTGTACTGGTTGCGTACGGCGCTTTTGTTGTTCATCTTGCCAGTCACTGAAACGTGTCAATTCTTCAAAGACTGTTTTCGTGACGAAAAGGATGACCGCGATATCGTCTGCGAAACCAAATCCGAGTACGAAATCAGGTACGAGGTCAATCGGTGACACGAGGTAAATCAACGCTCCGATTACTTTTAAGATCGTCGTACGACGAATGTTGCGATATTCACCTGACTGGTACGCGCGAATCATATCGACGAATAACGTCAACGGTGAGAAGACGACGGACAAACGAGAGTTACTGTTTACCTTTGCAGTTGCTCGTTGTAACAACGAATTCGTCTTTTTCGGACGATCGATATAATCTTTTGCATCTTCGGCATATTGATTTTGTTGTTTTTCTAATTGTTGATTCGAGAATTTCATTCCTATTTTCCCCCATTCGAAAGTAACTTCAACGCTTTTCTATTTCCCTGTTCCTACGGATGATAATCCTGTCAGGTTTCAGGATATGATGGAACGGTAAAAAAGGGAGAGAAGCGTTACAGAAAGGATGATTTTTATGAATCATGTTAATCAAACCGTCATCATTACAGGAGCTGCGAATGGAATTGGTGCAGAACTCGCCCGCACCTATGCTGCGCATGGCGCAAATGTCGTTCTTGCTGATATCGATCAGATGACAGGAGACGAATTGGTCCAACAAATTGAAGAAGATGGTGGTACGGCTTACTTCTATCACCTCGATATCCAACATGAAAAAGACGTTCAACTGTTGATTGAAAAAGCGATTGAACATACTGGTCGCATCGACATTGTCATCAACAACGCTGGTATTATGATTCGAAAACCATTACTCGAATTATCGCTTGAGGAATGGGACCGAGTTCATCATACGAATCTGCGTAGCATCTTCTTGACAACTAAGGCGGCTACACCCTATTTGAAACAAAGTAAAAGTGGTGGTCGAATCATCAACCTTGCTTCGACCCGCGCCTTTATGTCGGAACCGCATACGGAATCCTATGCGTCGACGAAAGGTGGTATTTTTGCTCTGACCCATGCACTTGCTGTCTCACTTGGAGAAGACGGAATTCTCGTCAACGCGATTGCTCCTGGTTGGATTGAAACCGGTGACTATCAAGAATTATCACCTGAAGATCATAGTCAACATCCAGCTGGTCGCGTCGGAAAACCAAGTGATGTCGCTCGTGCGGCTCTCTATCTGACACACCCAGATAACGATTTCTTGACGGGCGAAACATTGGTCCTAGACGGTGGAATGACACGAAAGATGATTTATGAAGAATGATTCGTGCTGAGTGCCTTTCGGGGCACTTTTTCATTTCACAAAAACTATACTTATACCTTTTTCAAACATTAATAAACGTTCTATTTATATGATGTTACAAAAATATATCCTATGACATCATTCGGAAATCAATCAATCGTTCCTCAATTTTTCCTTCTATATCAACGATTCAAGCATGTCCTTTTACTTCTCTATCGTTATTTTCATAAATTCTTCATACTTTCTGCTAGTTTCTCTTGTATTTTTTTAAAAGAATTGTAAAGTGGATTTTTCGATTTTCTTGTTAGAGTGGGATAGGTAACACTTCACAAGGGAAAGGAATGACGCTTAGTTTATGAAACGACCTTTCGGAAAGTCACTCGGGCTATCGCTCATGACACTCACTTTACTCGCAAGTCCGCTCATGACGACAACTCCAGTCGACGCGGCAAGTTCATATAAAGAAAAGCAACAACAAAACCAGCAACAACAATCGAAGCAACGCGAGGCGTTGTCTCAAAAAAATAATCAATTATCTAAAGCACAGCAACAAGTCTACGCCCTGGATCAACAGATTAACGGGCTGACATTACAAGTCGTCGAAAATCAAAAGAAGATCGACGAAAACACGAAACAGATTGCTCGATTAGAAGATAAAATCGAAAAGTTACAAAAGAAAATCAAGAAGCAAGAAAAAATGCTCGGTGATCGCCTGGCAGTTCGTCAGTCTAAAGCCGATAATGCCCCGCTGCTTGAAGCCGTCTTCGGCGCAAAAGATGTCGGTGATATGATTAGCCGCTTCAATGCCTTCAATACGATTGCGGAAAGCGATGCTTCTTTGTTAAAAGATTACGAATCAAACAAAAAAGAACTGGCAGCTGCGAAAGAAGAATTGAAGCAGACACGCCAAGACTTGATTGAAGATCGTAATGTTTTAAAAAAGAAACAACGTGAACTGAAAGAAGAGAAACAAAAACGAACAGCCCTTTTGAAACGCTTGACGTCACAAAAGAAAAAAATAGAATCCAATATCCTCAGCCTGAAAGAGGCATCGGCCCAACTGAAGGCACAGGAAGCAGCTGAAAAAGCGGCAGCTCGTGCTGCAAAAGTAGCTGCCGCAAAAGCCGCGAAACAATCGGCAGCGCCAGCATCTGTTAGCAAGGCCAGTACGAAAGTCATCTCAAAAGCAAAAGGTAAATTCATCAAACCTGCTCAAGGCTCTGTTTCGCAAGGAATGGGTGCAGCAAGCGGAAGTAATGGTTATGCGTACCACAACGGAACAGACTTCGCTGGTCCACTCAACTCGCCAATCGTTGCGTCTGCAAGCGGAACAGTCATCTTAGCAAGTTCAGGTGGTCCTTACGGAAATCACGTCTATATCTCTCATAATATCGACGGGAAAACATATACGACCGTGTATGCTCATATGAATGCCTTAAACGTTAAACAGGGACAACAAGTCAAACAAGGACAGCAAATCGGTGTTCTCGGAAGCACCGGTAACTCAACTGGTCCACACTTGCATTTTGAAATCCACGATGGTGGATACCAGTATGATGCGAATGGACGGACGAATGAGCTCGATCCAGAAAGCTTCTTCTAATAAGTCTAATAAGTCGATTCAAGAAAAAGTGCACGCCTTCTCTTCCTGAGAAAGCGTGCACTTTTTGCTGTGTTCATTAAATTTTGAATTGATGTGTCTGACTGTCAAGCGACGTCGTCGTCGATTCGAGTTCTTGCATCAATTGATGAATCTGTTCGAACGATGCCTGTTGATCACGCATCGAAGCAGCAATTTCTTCGTTTCCGGCTGCAAGTTCTTCCATGACGCCACTGACTGTACTGACTTGACCAACGACATGACGGGCTTGTTGTTTCGAATGAACGAGTTGTTTCGTCACGTAATCGAGCGTTTCCGTCACACTTGCTACCTTTTGACGCGTCTCACCGAATGCTTCTTGAACGTGTGTGAAGTTCTCGACCTGATTCGTCTGCTCCCGCTCCGCTTGCACGAGTGCTTCTTGTAAGACAGCACCATCCTGACGAATCGAACGAACGAGTGAGAAGATTGAGCGCGTCGCCTCATTTGTCTCATCCGCTAACTTTTTAACTTCACTTGCTACGACGGCAAATCCACGACCGGCTTCCCCAGCCCGCGCCGCCTCGATGGCCGCATTAAGTGATAATAAATTCGTCTGTGCAGAAACTCCAGCGACGAGTTGCGCCATCTGTTCGATTTGTTGCGTCTGCTCTAAGAAACCTTCCAGTTTCTGACCAAGTTCGCGATTTTGTTCTGTTGATGCACGTAGTGATGCGGCCTGTTGTTCCATGATAGAACTACTTTGAACCATCACGTGATCGGCCGCCTGTCCTTCTGCATAAGCCGTTTGTGCACGTTGTTCACTCTCTTCAAAGAGCTGTTGCATATCGGACATCGTACTGACTGTCGTCTGGATATCGTCCGACACCGTTTGTGTCCCGCTCGCCATCTCATTGATCGCATGGGTCATGTTACCAGAAACTTCAACGATGTTCGCGTTCTCCGTCGTCGCTTCCGTACTCATCTGACGAATCGTATTCGACGAACGACTGATCGTTCCGATGACCTCATGCAATGTTCCTTGCATCTGCGCAACCGCTGTCTCGAGTCGACCAATCTCATCTTTTCGACCGGATACGACTAATTCCTGCGATAAGTCTCCGTCCGAAATCTGTTCTGCTGTCCGGACGACACGGCTGATCGGTCGCGTGATGCTACGTGCGAAGTACCAGTTGTATAACGCAAGACCAATCAGGAGAATGAATGTCGCAATCATGACGGTCCGCGTCAGGTTCAATGTCTCGTCTTTTGCTTCACGTTGTAAGACATCATAAAACTCTCCATTTTTCGTATGTAACGTATAGAGATCACTGAGCACACCTTCGATTCGTGCAGCGTGCGAGCGAATCTCAATCGGATTCATCGCGTCCGTCAGTTCCGTCCGTTTCGCAGCAAGCGTCTTATATTTCATATCCGCCCGGTTCAACTCTTCTTGAAATGCTGGAATCAAATACGTCTTTTGTAACTGGTTCAAGGCTTGTTCGTTCTTTTTGCTAAGTGCCTGTACTTGCTCCGCCTGACTTTCAGACGGTTGGCTTGCCAGTCGGTTCCATGCTGCCTGTTCATATAAGAGCTTCGTTTCAAGCTCTGAGATCTCAACGAGCTGTTTCCCGTAATCTTCGTTATAGGACTGAATTTGACGGAGTTGGAACAAAGTCCATCCCATCAAGATGACGACACTCAAAATCGTCACTAACGTGGAGAGTAAAAATCGTTTCCGTAACGTCATTGGATCGTCACCTTACCTTCGAGCACGTCTTGTTGTAGCTGCTCTAATTTTTTTCGTTCCCCGTCCGTAAAGTTCGTGTTTCGGATTGGAGCCAACTGGATTGCCCCTTCTTTGACACCCAGGACGACTTGTCCGGACTGTAGACCTTTCGCAGCCACATCTTGTCCGATTTTTGTGATCGCAAGATCAACTTGTTTTAGCATTGACGTCATGACAGCGTCAGGTGCGATCGGGGTCTGATCGCTATCGACACCGATCGCTTTTTTCCCCTTCGTTTGCGCTGCCTCAAGGACACCGCTTCCCGTCAACCCCGCTGCTGCGTATAACACGTCTGCCTTTTTCTGCATCATTTCGTTTGCGAGCGTCCGTCCCTTTTCAGGCGCTGCAAAGTCCTCTGCGTATTCGACGAGTACTTTTGTTTTTGGATTGACGGCTTTTGCGCCAGCTATGTATCCTTTTTCGAATTTTTCGATCAGAGGTGACTTCATCCCACCGACGAAACCAATCGTATTCGTCTTCGTTTGGATACCTGCAGCCGCACCCGCTAAATAGCTTC
The DNA here is from genome assembly GCF_001423925.1 of Exiguobacterium sp. Leaf187. Taxonomy (NCBI): domain Bacteria; kingdom Bacillati; phylum Bacillota; class Bacilli; order Caryophanales; genus Exiguobacterium; species Exiguobacterium sp. Leaf187. The sequence goes on from NZ_LMPR01000008.1 coordinate 187,133, forward strand.
CTTCGTCCTCTTTGAACGTAACCGAGAGTACGTTCGGTAACGTCGATACAGCATCAATCAAGGCGAATTGTTGTTTCGGATATTTTTTAGCAACGGTCTCAAGATCCGTCTGTCCCATGAATCCGAGTCCGACGATGACGGTCGGCTTCTTCTTCGCTAACGCTTCGAATGCTACTTTATAGGTCTTCGTTTCGTTCAACTCTCGGTAATCGATTGACCAACCTTCCTTCTCGCGTAACAACGCCATACCGCTCATCGCCGCATCGCTGAATGATTGATCGCCAAGACCCACATCCGACAAGACGACTGCCATTTCCTTTCGTTCCTTGACTGCCCGTTCTGGATCATCGATGACACTGCCGCACCCTGCGAGGCTAAGTGTCGATGCCAGTATGATTCCACTCCACCGTTTCATTCATTCCACATCCTTCCGACATTCTACATCTGATTATCGGAAGCGATGTCTGACTTCTTAATACAAAATTTAAATTCAGAATAATTCCATAACAAAAAAATGCCCCTCAAAAAAAGAGGGACATTTGAGATATTCTTAGTAGTCGCTATCAGAAGTACCACCTGTAACGATTGCGATTCCTGCTGATGCGCCAATGCGCGATGCACCTGCATCGATCATTGCTTTTGCACCTTCGAAGTCACGAACGCCACCAGATGCTTTAACACCGATGTCAGGACCAACTGTCTCACGCATGAGACGGATGTCTTCGACAGTTGCACCACCTGTTGAGAAACCAGTCGATGTCTTCACGAAGTTAGCACCTGCTTTAACTGAAAGTTCAGCAGCTGTTTTGATTTCTTCTTTTGTAAGAAGGCAGTTTTCGAAGATGACTTTAACGAGTGTACCGTTTGCCGCTTCGACAACCGCACGAATGTCACGTTCTACTAACTCAAGATCGCCATCTTTTAATGCGCCGATGTTGAGAACCATATCGATTTCAGTTGCACCGTTTTGGATCGCATCCTTTGTTTCGAATGCTTTTACTTCTGGTGTGTTTGCTCCAAGTGGGAAGCCGATGACTGTACATACTTTGACGTCATCATCTGATTTTAAGAGTTCTGCTGCTAACGCGACGTATGTTGGGTTAACACAGACGCTTGCGAATTTGTATTCTAATGCTTCTTTACAGAGTGTTTCGATCTGAGCACGTGATGTTTCTGGCTTCAGTGCCGTATGGTCGATCATTCCTGCTAAATTCATGTTTGTTGTCCTCCTTAAGGGTATCCCTTAGACTCTGTTTTTATTCTATCACGCAAGAGGTCAGACTTCTATCTTTTTACGCGACTTTTCGGAGCTGTTTTTTCCGAATCCAGACACCATTGAGCGTAAAGACGATTGCTGCTGTCCAAATACATGTAAACGCCACCATGTGCGTTTTAGTAAATGGTTCGTGATACAGCAACACACCGAGTCCAAGCGACAAGGTTGGTGCGACGAATTGCAGGAATCCGACCCACGTGAACGGAATCCGTTGTGCCCCGAATCCGAATAACAAAAGTGGAACAGCGGTGACAATCCCGGTCAAGATGAGTCCGGTCGTCGTACCGACAGATTCGGTCATCGAAGACGTCCCTTGTACTTGCCAATAGCCTAGGAAAATCAAAGCCAGCGGAAGCGGCGCCATCGTCTCGAGCGTCAGACTGACCGTTGATTCGAGTGGTCGCCGCTTTTTGACGACGCCGTAAAAGCCGAAGCTTAAGGCAAGTGCGATCGAAATCCATGGAAACTCGCCGTAGCCAATCGTCAAAATCAAGACACCGATCGTCGCAAGGACAATCGAGATCCACTCGATCCGTGAAAGCTTTTCCCGAAAGAATACGACACCAAAGACGATGCTGACAAGCGGATTGATGTAATAACCAAGCGACGCTTCGACAATGAATTGATGATTGACGGCCCAGATATAGATGAACCAGTTCAGACTGATGATCAGTCCGTTTAAGAAAAAGAGTCGCCGCGTGAACGGATCGCGTAACGCCGTTTTCCACTTCCCAAGTGCTTTTTGAAATGATAATAAGATGAGCAGAAATAAGAATGACCAGATGATCCGGTGTGCCAGTATCTCTTCACTCGGTACGTTGGCGAGCATCTTCCAGTAGAGCGGTAAGAGTCCCCAAATGATATACGCGACAAGTGTCGCAAAGAATCCTGGTAGATTCACGTAATCCCTTCTTTCATTATGATACCTTCTTCATTCGCATTTTTCCTGCCGATAAACCGCTGATCGTAAAGAGAGCAACAGCAATCCAAATGAACAGGAAAGCGATGAAGTGAATCGTCGTAAAGACGTCATTAAATAGATAAATTCCAAGGAGTAGCGTCAGGGTCGGGGCAATGTATTGGAGAATCCCGACGTAGACAAACGGGATTTTCGGCATTCCGTATCCGAATAACATCAATTGGACTGCTGTTGCGATCCCGAGCATGATGATCGCAACCAGCGCACTCGTCGGCATCGCAAGCGGTTGACTATCTGTCACACCAAGCGTCAAGAGAGCGAACGGGAGCGTGACCAGTGTCTCTAAAAATAATCCGGATAATGGTTCGGCTGCTGCCTTTTTCTTTAGTACACCGTAAAATGCGAACGAGACGGCAAGTGAAAAGGCGATAATCGGAAATTGACCATAACCGAGCGTTAAAATCATCACACCGATGATTGCTGATAAAATCGCAATCACTTGCGGACGCGTCAATCGTTCCTTAAAAAAGATCAAACCGAACAAGACGCTGACGAGCGGATTGATGTAATACCCGAGTGACGACTCAACGATATACCCTTCCCCGATGGCGTAAAGATAGAGCGACCAGTTCCCACCTAATACGAGCCCTGCCGCAAGCACGGTATAGCGCTGGCGTTTGTTTTGCCATAATTGACGAACGAATTGGAATTTCTTCGTCAGGCGTAGTAACAACGTCACGAAGATGAACGCACTCAATATCCGAATTGAAACGACCGTCCATGCTGGAATACCAGCAGCAAATACTTTGTAGATCGGCAACAGTCCACCAATCACGTAGGCGACAAATGTCGCACTCATACCCCGTTTATCCACGGTCATCCCCCTTATGTATGAAGAAAGCCGCCAGTGGCGACTTTCATTGAACCTTATTGCCCGTCAAGCGTCGTAAACAACTCGCGTAATTCCTCTTCTGTCAAATCTCGCCAAGAACCAATCGGTAAATCGCCAAGCTCGATGTTCATGATCCGGACGCGTTGGAGACGCTTAACTCGGTAGCCGAACTCTTTACACATACGGCGAATCTGACGATTTAACCCTTGCGTCAAAATGATCCGGAATGTCCGTGTCTCAAGTGGTTCAACGATGCATTCCTTCGTTGTCGTACCGAGAATGTCAACACCACTCGCCATCCCTTGAATGAACGTATCCGTAATTGGTGCATCGACGGTTACGATATATTCTTTGTCGTGATTGTTTTCTGCTCGTAAGATCCGGTTAACGACATCACCGTCATTCGTCAACAGAATCAAGCCGTCTGAATCTTTATCGAGGCGACCGATTGGGAAAATCCGCTTCGGATGATTGACGAAATCGATGATGTTTCCTTCGATATCAAGCTCTGTCGTACACGTGATGCCGACTGGTTTATTTAAGACGATGTAGACAGGTTTTGGTTTTGTCTGAAGCGGCTGACCGTCGATTTCGACGACGTCCGTTTCTTCAGCTTGCGAGCCGAGTTCTGCTGTCAGACCGTTGATCGTCACACGACCTGCATCGATCAGTTTATCGGCAGCACGTCTTGAGCAAAAACCCGTTTCGCTAATGAATTTGTTGATTCGCATGAATGATATCCTCTTTCCTTAATTGAACTGTATTCAGTGTAGCGCATTCCTGAAATGAAAACAAAAAAAGTGGCAAAGAAAACCAGAGGTTTCCTTTGCCCTTTCGATTAGACCGCAGCGTCTTTTAATGTCTGCATGATGCGGACGAATTGACCATCATTCATCGGATAGCCGGCTTTCGTGATTTTGACACGAACGAGTTGTCCGATCATTGACTCATCGCCTTCGATTGCGACACGCAGATAGTTATCCGTGTAACCGACGAGACGACCGCCTGCTTCTTCCGAAAATTCTTCCGGAATGATCTCAAGCAGTTCTCCCTCGTATTTCGAAGCATATTCCTTCGCGAGTTGATCTGATAAGGCGATCAAGCGCGCGACGCGTTCTTCTTTGATTGATTCCTCGACTTGATCGTCCATCATCGCAGCTGGTGTTCCCGTCCGTTTCGAGTACGGGAAAACATGCAATTCACTGAACTTATGATCATTGATGAAGTTGAACGTTTCCATGAACTCTTCTTCCGTCTCACCTGGGAAACCAACGATGACATCCGACGTGATTGCACAGTCAGGCAGGACTTCCTTCAGACGCGTGATCCGTTCTCCGAATTCCGCCATCGTATACTTGCGGCGCATTCGGCGAAGGACCGTATCGGATGCAGACTGGATCGGAACGTGCAAGTGACGAACGACGATCGGCGAATCCTTCAGGACATCAAGTACCTCGTCCGTGATTTGACTCGCTTCAATCGACGAAATGCGCAAGCGTTCAAGTCCATTGACGGATTCGAGTGCTTTAAGTAATTTTGCTAAGTTGTAGTCTTTCAAGTCTTCTCCGTATCCACCTGTATGGATTCCCGTCAAGACGATTTCTTTGTAACCCGCATCAACGAGCTGTTGTGCTTGCTTCAAGACATCTTCCGGTTGACGAGACCGCATGAGACCACGCGCCCATGGGATGATACAGAACGTACAGAAGTTGTTACAACCTTCTTGAATTTTCAGCGAAGCCCGTGTCCGGTCCGTAAAGGCCGGTACATCCAGTTCTTCATAGACTTTTGCTTTCATGATGTTTCCGACCGCATTGATTGGCATGCGTTCTTCACGGAATTGTTCGATGTATCCAATCATTTTATGCCGATCTTGCGTTCCGACGACGACATCGACGCCAGGAATCGCCATGATTTCAGCAGGAGACGTTTGGGCATAACAGCCCGTTACGCAGATGACACTATCCGGATTTTGGCGAATCGCCCGTCGGATGACTTGGCGACTTTTCTTATCTCCGGTATTCGTGACCGTACATGTATTGACGACATACACGTCCGCATGATCCGCAAAATCAACGCGTGCGTAACCAGCGTCCTTGAACAGTTGCCAGACAGCTTCTGTTTCGTAATGGTTGACTTTACAGCCAAGCGTTTGAAAGGCAACAGTTGCCATTTCGTTCACCCTTTCAATTCAAAATGATACGAGACGGCGGAAAGGACATACAACGGTGCCGTTTCCGTCCGTAAGATGCGGCGCCCTAGAGCGGCTTTTTTAAAACCGGCATCCGTCAAACGTGCGATTTCTGCTTCAGCGAACCCACCTTCAGGTCCGATGACGACAAGAAGGGAATCTCCTTCTTGCAGTCCAGCAAGCGTCATAGCGAGGACGGAGGCCTCCCCTTGTTTCGCTGATTCTTCATAGGCAACCAGACAAGCCGTGTAGTTCGATGCATCCTGTAAGACTTCATCATACGCCACGAAGTCGACTGTCGGCAAGTGGGCACGGTACGATTGTTCCGCTGCTTCCTTGACGATTTTTTCGAGGCGTTCAATCTTTTTCGGAACCTTCTTCTGATCCCATTTCGAGACGGAACGGTCGGCTTCGAAAATCCGTAGATGATGCATCCCGAGTTCCGTTGCTTTTTGGGCAACGAGTTCGATCTTATCGCCTTTTGGCAATCCATGGGCGATCGTCACACGAATCGGTAACTCCGTCTCGATCGGTAAAGTCTCTTCGATCCGGGCAGAAGCCGCTTGTTTATCGAGTGCTTCCAGACGGCACCGGTAAAGACCTGTCCCGTCGAGTACGAGAATCTCTCCGCCGACTTCCATCCGCATGACGTTTTTCATATGGTGTGCGTCGTCTTTCGGGAGATGAAAGACATCTCCCTGACGCATCGAGGGCTCGACGAAATACCGTTGCATGCGTTTACGCCTCCCGTTTCGCGATGATCGCGACCCAGTCCTCAAGCTTCGTCGTCTCGACGATTGTGAAACCTGCTTCTTGCATCGCTTTTACGACCATATCCTTCTTCTGACTGATGATACCGGAAGCGATGAAATGACCGCCTGGTAACGTCAACGTATAGGCATCCTTGACGAAGAGGAGGATGACTTCCGCTAAGATGTTTGCGACGATCAACTCGACCGGCTCACTCAATTCCTTCATCAAGTCGCCTTGACGAACCGTGATCTGCTCACTGACTTCGTTCAAAGCGACGTTTTCTGTCGCTGATTTGACAGCGACTTCGTCTAAATCCAGTGCAAAGACATCTTTTGCCCCAAGCTTCGCTGCTGCAATCGCTAAGACACCGGATCCCGTTCCGACATCGACGACACGGTCTTGCTCTTGCAAGTAGTTCTCAATCGCTTGAATGCAGAGGACCGTCGTCGGGTGTGTTCCTGTTCCGAACGCCATACCTGGATCGAGCTCGATGATCTTTTCATCCGGTTGTGGTGTATAATCTTCCCACATTGGGACGACCGTCAGATGACGACTGATTTTGACCGGCTTATAGAATTGTTTCCATGAATGTGCCCAGTCTTCTTCATCTACTTGAGTCAGCGTGACAGCACCCGTGCCAATCGACAGACCGAAGTTCGTCAACTGTTGGATGTCATGTTCGATGCCTTTGATCGTGTCCGTCAAATCGCTGCTTTCTGCAAGATACGCCTTCACGAGTACACCTTGAGTCGGGTACTCGTCCCGTTTCGTCTCATCCCAAATTTCACCGAAGTTATCTTCGCGGTGGGACATCATCTCGAAATCTTCGACGTCCTCGATGACGACTCCGCTTGCTCCCGCTTCATGTAAGATGTTTGAAACTGCTTCGATGGCTTCTTGTGTCGTATGGACACAGATCTCTGACCATTTCATTTCTTGTCACGCTCCTCTGTAGTGATCACCCTGTAAAGAATGTCTTGATCCGGCTGAAGACACCTTCGTGTTGCTCTTCGACACCTTTTTCATCGCTGATTTCATTGAATTCCCGTAAGAGTTCTTTTTGACGTTCCGTCAGGTTCTTCGGTGTGATGACGACGACGTTGACGTACTGGTCGCCATGGTGACCGGACCGAACGTTCGGCATCCCTTTTCCGCGGAGACGGAATCGCGATCCTGTCTGTGTGCCGGCTGGAATCTTCAGACTGACCTTACCGTGAACGGTTGGTACTTCAATCTCATCACCGAGTGTTGCTTGTGCGAATGTCAGTGGCATATCCATGACGATATGATCGTCGACACGTTCGAACAGTTCGTGTGCTGCAACACGAACGACGACATACAAATCACCTGCTGGTCCACCGTTGACACCGGCTTCCCCTTTACCTGCTAAACGAATTTGTTGCCCATTGTCGATCCCTGCTGGAATTTTGACACGGACATCTTTGTTTTTACGGACGCGACCGGCTCCACGACATGTTTCACATGGCTCCTTGACGATTTGTCCACGGCCATGACATGTCGAACATGTCGTTTGGTTGACGACACGACCGAACATCGTGTTTTGTTCGACGTTGATATGCCCCGAACCACCACATCGTTTACATGTTTCCGGATGTGTTCCTGGTTTGGCACCCGAACCATGACATGTACCGCAATCTTCTTCGACTGGGATCGTGATCGTCTTCTCGACGCCTGTGACCGATTCCATGAAGTCGATTTCCTCGACGTATTGTAAATCCTGTCCTTTACGTGGTGCGTTTGGATCTTGACGACGTCCGCCACCGAAGAACATGTCGAAGATGTCTCCGAATCCTTCAGCTCCACTGAATCCACCGCCACCTTGCGATGGATCTTGGTGACCGAATTGATCGTAACGTGCTCGTTTATTGTCATCGGATAACACTTCATACGCTTCCGATAATTCCTTGAATTTCGCATCCGCATCCGCTTCCTTGTTGACATCCGGGTGATACGTCCGGGCAAGCTTACGGTACGCGCGTTTGATTTCCGCTGATGAGGCATCGCGCGCGACGCCTAGTACTTCATAATAATCGCGTTTTTCCACGTGCAGTCTTCCTCTCTCTATTCCGATTCATTTCATACTGTTTGATTTTACCGAACTTCGTGCGACATGGAAAGAGCCAAAGCGCGGATACGCTTTGGCTCTCTCTAGCGCCCGAAAAATCGGTCGGATGAATTACTTGTTGTCTTTCTCGTCGACTTCTTCGAACTCAGCGTCCATGACGTTGTCGTCTTGACCACCAGCTTGTGCGCCTTCAGCGCCAGCTTGTTGCTGTGCCATGTTCTCGTAGACTTTTTGTGTCAACTCTTGGACGACTGTCGACAATTCGTCTTTTGCAGAACGGATTGCTTCGATGTCTGTTCCTTCGAGAGCTTTTGTTACTTTTTCTTTTGCAACTTCTGCTTTTTCTTTATCAGCGTCAGCGACTTGCTCACCGAGGTCTTTGATTGCTTTATCTGTTGCGAAGACGAGTTGGTCTGCTTCGTTGCGTAATTCGACTTCTTCTTTACGCTTGTTGTCTGCGTCCGCGTTTGCTTCTGCATCTTTGACCATTTGCTCGATGTCCGCTTCAGTCAAACCGCTTGATGATTGGATCGTGATCGACTGTTCTTTGTTCGTTCCGAGATCTTTCGCAGAAACGTTAACGATACCGTTCGCGTCGATGTCGAATTTAACTTCGATTTGTGGCACACCACGTGGTGCTGGCGGAATGTCCGTCAATTGGAAGCGACCAAGTGTTTTGTTATCTGCTGCCATTGGACGTTCCCCTTGGAGGACGTGGATGTCAACAGCTGGTTGGCTGTCTGCTGCAGTCGAGAAGACTTGTGATTTCGAAGTTGGGATCGTTGTGTTACGATCGATCAATTTCGTCATCACGCCACCCATTGTCTCGATACCGAGTGAGAGTGGAGTTACGTCGAGAAGAACGACGTCTTTAACGTCTCCTGTCAATACGCCACCTTGAACCGCTGCACCGAGGGCAACGACTTCATCCGGGTTAACCCCTTTGAACGACTCTTTACCAGTGAAGTCTTGGATTGCTTTTTGAACTGCAGGAATACGAGTCGAACCACCAACGAGGATGATCTTGTCGATTTTGTCTGGTGTCAGACCTGCATCGTTCATAGCACGGCGTGTTGGTTCCATCGTACGTTCAACGAGATCTGCTGTGAGATCGTCGAATTTCGCGCGTGAGAGCGTCATTTCCAAGTGAAGTGGACCTGATGCGCCAGCTGTGATGAACGGAAGGCTGATTTGTGTTGAAGAAACACCTGAAAGGTCTTTTTTCGCTTTTTCAGCTGCATCTTTCAAACGTTGAAGCGCCATCTTATCTTGAGCAAGATCGATGCCGTTTTCTTTTTTGAATTCTGCTACGAGATGGTCGATGATTTTTTGGTCGAAATCATCTCCACCAAGACGGCTGTCACCAGCAGTTGAAACAACTTCAAAGACGCCATCACCAAGTTCAAGAATCGACACGTCGAACGTACCGCCACCAAGGTCATAGATGAGGATCGTGTGATCTTCGCCTTTTTCGAGACCGTATGCGAGTGCTGCCGCTGTAGGCTCGTTGATGATCCGTTTTACATCAAGACCAGCAATTGTACCAGCGTCTTTTGTCGCTTGGCGTTCTGCATCGTTGAAGTAAGCAGGTACTGTGATGACAGCTTCTGTGACTTTTTCACCGAGGTAGTCTTCTGCTTGCGCTTTTAGTTTTTGAAGGATGATCGCAGAGACTTCTTGTGGTGTGTAGTCTTTGCCTTCGACTTCTACTTTATAGTCCGTACCCATATGACGCTTGATCGACATGATCGTGTTCGGGTTCGTGATCGCTTGACGTTTTGCGACTTCCCCTACTTGACGCTCGCCGTTTTTGAATGCGACGACAGATGGTGTCGTACGGTTTCCTTCTGCGTTAGCGATGACGACAGGTTCGCCACCTTCCATTACTGCAACACATGAGTTCGTTGTACCTAAGTCAATACCGATGATTTTTGCCATGATCTATTTCCTCGCTTTCAATGATTGGAATAATAAAGTGCAAGCTGGTTACTCAGCTACTTTAACCATACTCGGACGAATCACACGATCGTGCAATTTGTACCCTTTTTGGAATTCAGCGATGACGACGCCTGATTCGTGTTCTTCGCTCGCTTCTTGAACGACCGCTTGGTGTAAGTTCGGATCGAACGCTTCACCGACAGCTGGAATCTCGACGACGCCTTCATTTTGAAGCGTTTCGACGAGTTGACGTTTCACCATTTCGACACCCGTCAAGACGGATTTCGTTTCTTCGTTTTCTGTCTCGATTTGGAGCGCACGGTCCAAGTTATCGACGAGTGGCAATAGCTTTTCGACGATGGCTTGTGAAGAATACTTCGCGCGATTCTCTGCTTCGACACGGTTGCGACGTTTGAAGTTCTCAAAATCCGCACGGAGGCGTAATTCTGAAGCTTTCGCTTCTGCGAGTTGTGCTTCGAAGTCTGGTTTCTCATCTTCGACGAGATCCGCTTGGATGACTTCTTCTTCTGTGACTTCGACGGTTTCAGTCGGCTCTGTCACGTTTTCTTCTTGTTGGAGGTTTTGATTCTGTTCTTTTTCTTCCACTCTGAATCGAGCCCCTTTCTATATTCAATCCAAATTGTTCTTATGCAATTCGGTTTGGAATGCTTGAAGTAGATGGATGATCGAGTTGATTCCCCGGTTGTAATCCATCCGTTTCGGTCCGATCAAAGCGAGTGTCCCGATCGAGACACCGTCGACCGAATAATGGGCCCGGATGACGCTACAATCTTTTAATGCATCCACATTGTTCTCACTCCCGATCGTAATCAGGATTTGATTATCGAGATTCGGTCGGAGAAAATCGAGAACGGCTTCTTGCTGTTCGATCAACTCGAGAACAGGTCGTAGTTTTGCGACGTCCTGAAATTCAGGCTGATCGAACATGTTGGCTTTCCCGCCTAGATAGATGAACGGTCGCTCCTCTTGATCCGTCAAGACGAGATCAAGTGCCTTCGAAAGCAACACCGTCTGTTCAGAATGCTCTGAACGGAAGCGACGGATTTCCTCGAGCAGACGACTGCGCAAGGCTGAGAGCGGCGTACCGCGTAACGTCTGATTCAGACGTTCCATCAGCCGGCTCGCTGCTTCTTGGGACAACGCTTGATTCAATTGCAGGGTCTTGTGTTCGACATGTCCCGTCTCGGTGACGAGAACGATGACGACACGACCTTCGGCAAGAGGAATTAATTCCAGATGATGCAAGCGTTGTCCTTCTTCTTTTGGTCCAAGTACAAGCGTCGTGTAATGGGTTAAATCGCTCAACAGGTCTGCTGTGTGCCGAATCAACCGATCATTCTCATTCACGGAATGGGCAAAGAGTGATTTCAATGCCTGCGCTTCTTTTGGTGTGATGCTTTCCGGACGAATCAGATGGTCGACATAAAAACGATATCCGAGTTCGGAAGGAATCCGTCCTGCGGAAGTGTGTGGCTTTTCAATCAGACCCATCTCTTCGAGGTCCGCCATCTCGTTACGAATGGTCGCGGAACTGAACGTCACGTCGTCTCGCTTGGAGAGCGTCCGTGAGCCGACGGGTTGAGCAGTCTTGATGTAATCATCGACGATTGCACGTAAAATCAACAATTGACGATCCGTCAGCACCTTCTTCACCACCTTATTTTGTTAGCACTCACTTTTAACGAGTGCTAATTACATCTTTTACTATAAGGAATTGTCCGTCCGATGTCAACCGAATTGCGTGACCCTTTGAACAGTTTCCCATTCTGCGATACAGTGAAACAAAGAATGGAAAGGATGAATCGGATGATTGAATTATTGGCAATGGCAGGAGTCTTTGTCTGGCTGTTCATCGCGGTCATCGGAACGACTGCTTATTTTTTAAGGAAATCCAAAAAATGAAAAGAAGCGGCATTCCTCTTTATTAAGGGAACACCGCTTCCTTTCATTTATTCAAGACTCATTGAACCTGCGCTTCACCGATGAATTCTGCAAAGACTTCGTTCGCTAACGGAACACCGGCTGGCGTCAAACGGATATGTGTCTCCGTCTGTTCGACGAGACCGTTTGGCAACAAACGTTTCATGACATCACCAAACACATCTTCAAACGCTACTCCATATTTCGTCTGGAAACGTTCGAGTGATACGCCATCCTTCATTCGAAGTCCAAGGAACATCTCTTCTTCCATCCGCTCGACGTTCGTCAACGGCGTCTCTTTTCGAACCGGTAACCCTTCTGCCTTGATATAGTGCGGAATCGGTGCGATGTTCGCACGACGCGTCTGATTGATATAGCTATGTGAGCCTGCACCAAATCCGTAGTACTCATCGTTTTCCCAGTAGACGCGATTATGACGACTCTCTTTTCCTGTTTGCGCGAAGTTCGAGATCTCATACTGCGCATATCCACCTGCTTCGATCGTATCGATCATCACTTGATACATCTCTGCCTCGAGATCTTGCGTCGGTAGCGGTAACTTTCCTTTTCGCTCTTGAATCGCAAAGACCGTGTGCGGTTCTAAGATCAACGAATAGGAGGAGATATGCGTGATCGGTAATTGAAGTGCACGCGAGACGTCGTAGCGGACCTGATCGAGCGTCTGATTCGGTAAGCCGAACATCAAGTCGACGGAGATGTTATCAAACCGTTTTGCCGCTGCGTCGAGCGTCTGCGCGACTTTTGCTTCCCGGTGCGTCCGACCGATGCGTTCGAGCAAACCGTCATCAAACGATTGGACACCGAAACTGACGCGATTGACACTGCCCGCCTTCATGATATCGAGCTTCTCTTCTGATACACCGTCCGGATTCGACTCGACTGTATACTCTAAATCATCGCCTGTCAGGGGCAACAAGTGTTTCTGGATGATTTCCATCAACCGTTGCATCTGTGGTTCATTTAAAGCGGTTGGTGTTCCGCCACCGATGAAGATCGTCTCGAGATGATCCGTCGGGTATTGTTTCAACGTCAGTTCGATTTCGCGTTCAAGCGCATCGAGGTATTCATCGACGGGCTGATTCTTTAAAAAGACTTTATTGAAATCACAGTAATAACAAATATGTTCACAAAAAGGGATGTGGACATATGCGGCGCGTATTCCCATTTCGCCTCATCCTTTCTCTATAAAAACCAAAAAGGGGACGCAAGCGCCCCCCACCTGTTTAATCTTCGTCCATGGATAGAACGGACATGAAGGCTTCTTGCGGTACCTCTACTGAGCCTACCATCTTCATGCGTTTCTTACCTTCTTTTTGCTTCTCGAGCAGCTTCCGTTTCCGAGAGATATCTCCCCCGTAACATTTCGCGAGAACGTTCTTCCGTAATGCCTTAATCGTCGAACGAGCAACGATCTTCGTTCCGACAGCGGCCTGTATCGGCACTTCGAACTGCATCCGCGGAATCAATTCTTTCAACTTATCAACGATGACTTTCCCGCGTTCGTACGCAAAGTCACGGTGAACGATGAAGCTGAGCGCATCGACGTTCTCGTTGTTGAGCAGGATGTCCATCTTGACGAGACGCGACTGTTGGTAGCCGATCAATTCATAATCAAGTGACGCATACCCTTTCGTACTCGATTTCAACTGATCGAAGAAGTCGTAGACGATCTCAGATAACGGTAACTCATACGTGATTTTGACACGTGTCGTATCGATGTATTGCATGTCAACGAATGTCCCACGCTTCTTTTGACACAACTCCATGATCGCACCGACGTAATCATTCGGTGTCATGACAGCAGCCTTAACGAACGGCTCTTCGATGAATTCGACTTTTTGCTGATCCGGCATCTTCGATGGGTTATCGACGTGCAAGACTTCACCCGCTGTCGTCGTCACGTGATAGATAACCGATGGTGCCGTCGTGATCATATCGATGTTGAATTCACGTTCGATTCGCTCCTGGATGATTTCCATGTGGAGCATCCCGAGGAATCCACAACGGAATCCGAATCCGAGTGCTTGTGATGTCTCTGGTTCGAACTCAAGCGCCGCGTCACTAAGTTGTAGTTTTTCAAGCGCTTCTCGTAAATCGTTGTATTTCGCAGCATCGATTGGATAGAGTCCACAGTATACCATCGGATTCATCTTACGGTATCCTGGCAGTGCTTCAGTAGCTGGCTGTTTCGCAAGCGTAATCGTATCCCCGACACGTACGTCGCCGACCGTTTTGATCGAAGCAGACAACGTCCCAACATCACCGACCGTCAATTCTTGCTGACGTAATGGTTTTGGTGTCGCAACGGCAAGTTCCAGAACCTCAAAGTCCTTACCTGTCGACATCATCCGAATCTTATCGCCGACTTTAACTGTTCCGTTGACGATTCGAATCGATGCTACGACACCACGGTAAGCGTCATAATAGGAGTCAAAGATCAATGCTTCGAGTGGTGCAGACGGATCACCCGTCGGCGCTGGTACTTTCTCGACGATTTGTTCGAGAATTTCTTCAATACCGATCCCTGCCTTCGCAGAAGTCGGAACGGCTTCAGATGCATCAAGTCCGATGACATCTTCGATTTCTTGACGGACGCGTTCGACATCCGCAGAAGGTAAATCGATTTTGTTAATGATCGGAAGGATTTCGAGATCGTTGTCGAGTGCTAAGTAAACGTTCGCAAGCGTCTGCGCTTCGATTCCTTGCGCCGCATCGACGACGAGGACAGCCCCTTCACAAGCTGCAAGTGAACGCGAGACTTCATATGTGAAGTCGACGTGTCCAGGTGTATCAATGAGGTGAAGAATGTAATCTTCCCCATCTTTTGCTGTATACTTCAATTGAACAGCGTTGAGTTTAATCGTGATGCCACGCTCACGTTCGAGATCCATGGCATCAAGTGTCTGATCTTTCATTTCGCGCGATGTCAACGCGCCAGTTTTTTCTAAAATTCGGTCAGCGAGTGTCGACTTCCCGTGATCGATATGGGCAATGATCGAGAAGTTACGAATACTCTTCTGCCGCTTTAAACGGTCTTCATTCGTCATGTTTAGAGTCACCTTACCTTATTTTCAAACGTACATACGGTTCATTATACCAAAAAGCGCTTCACTGTACTATCTCGTTTTGTTTTACCCGAAAAACAAAATGTGAAGATTCCCTAGACGTCGTATTGCTTTTAAGAAAAACGTTTGCTACAATTGTGTTTGTTCTGTTGAACGATAACTGCAGATATGCGAATATAAATCTCGAATGAGTTTTATTGGAGGTGAATCATCCATGGCTAACATTAAATCAGCAATCAAACGCGTTAAAACAGCTGAAAAACGCCGCGTCGCTAACGTACAACGTAAATCGGCAATGCGTTCAGCGATTAAAGCAGTCGAAACTTTCGCAGCTGAAGGTAACAAAGACCAAGCGGTCCTTGCTTTCGCTACAGCTTCTAAAAAAATCGACAAAGCTGCTGCTAAAGGTCTCATCCACAGCAACAAAGCTGGTCGTGACAAATCACGTCTCGCTAAACTCGTAAACGCACTTTAATTCTTTCCGAAGAATACGGTGATGGGTCGCCACTAGGAGGTATCTCCAGTGGCGATTTTTTATATGATCTAAAATGGCGGACGAAGGACTCGTGTAAAACGATTCCTTCGTCCGCCATTTCTTGTCTTACTTGTCGTCTAGACGATCGATCATGACATAGTGAAGACCGATCCCTTCAATGAGGAACGGTTCTCCAACACGTTCCAGTCCGAGGCGCTCATAAAAAGGAAGTGCCGTGACGCGGGCGTTACACCACCATGCTGTCACTTGTCGTTCTTTCAATAGACGACGGGCTTCTTCAATCAGCGCCCGACCATACCCTTCACCACGCACGTCTTCACTCGACGCCATACCACGAAGCTGATACGTCGCTCCTGGCGCTTGTGCATGAGATTGTTCCGAGAAACTACCGATTGCGACGATTTGTTGTGCTTTTATCCCGCCGAGATGAAACGTCGATGCAAGCGCATCGTCTGGGTAGATACATGCTTCACGTGGTTGATGGGGACGTAACACATCATGCCGTAATGGGATGACCTCTTCTGCTGTAATGATCTGGACTTCCATCATCGTTTGCCTCCTCTTATAGCGTCGCTAAGCGAACAATCAACGCATCGAATAGAATCTTCTTATCACCGCGTCCTGTTTTCATACCTTCATCTGTCGTCGTGATGGCGATGAGTGCTTGCTCGAGCTGCGCAAACGTAAACCGTTTGGCAGACTGGAGTGCCAATTTGATCGCATACGGATGAGCTCCGACTTTTGATGCGATTTGTCGTTCTCCGTATCCTTGTTCTGCTAATCGTTTCGACAGCAACATCATCCGGTATTGGCGTGCCATCAGTCCAAGGAGAGCCAACACTTCCTGTCCTTGTTTTTCAAGGTCGCGAATCAAGCGGATCGCTGGTTCGAGTTGACGCTTCATCAAGTAGTCCGTTAATTGAAAGACGTTGTCCTCTAATGTCCGCGGAACAAGCAAATCGACATCCTCGATTTCGATTGTTGGTCGGTCCCCTGCAAACAACATCAACTTCTCAAGTTCATGGGCTAATGTCCCCCACATCTCAGCAGTCAAGAAAATGAGTCGCTCGATTGCTGGACGTTCCATCCGATATCCTTTGTCGTTGACAGCATCCAGAACGAAGCGGAACAACTCTTCGGTCGTCGGTTTTTTTGCCTCTAGTACAGTCGCGCGCTCCTTCAATCGTTTGACGACGGTTTTTCGTTCATCGAGCTTTTCTGCTTCGACGATCAAGACAACCACCGCGTAGTCTGCCGGTTGTAGGATATAATCTGCTAACCGTTCGAGATTATGTTGTTTTTTATCTTTCGCTCCTGTCAGAAACGTTGCAGGTTTTGCAACGACGACACGGTAGTCGCTTAAAAAGGGTACCGTCTCCGCTTCATCGAGTACCGCATCAAGCGGTTGGTCGTTCAAATCGATTTTCATATAATCAAAGCGTTCTCCGTCCGGAAGAGCCGCTTTTACGATTTCACGTTCCCATTCTTCTAACAAGTGTCGTTCTGTTCCATATAATAAGTATAAATTCGCTAATTTTCCATTGACGAGCCAAGGAGTTTTCATCATTCCCACCACATTTCACAGTTTGTTCTTAACTTCATCATAGATAATCCTCTTTTATTCCGCTATACTAGAAGCGGAATCTATTAAGGGGGAATGCAGCATGGCACATTCAGTACGCCCACCAAGTGAAAACGCGTTCGAGAACGATATTCAATCAAAACGCAACGATGCGCTCGACTCTGCCGTTGGTTTTGGTGCATCATTTGGCTTCTTCGCAGTCTTGTTCATCATCGGTGTCGCAATTAAGTTCTTAAGTCTATAATCAGTAAAACAGCAACCTTGGGGGGTTGCTGTTTTTTTATTTTATCATAGGTTCACAGCCCGCTGAAGAACAAGTTACACTCCCGTCCTCATCCGTTCGAAAGACGATCCGATCTGTCCCGATCCGCTCAAGCACGTCCGGATGCGGATGCCCGTATCGATTTTTTCGTCCGACTGATAAGATGACAATCTTCGGATTTGTCTTCTGCAAGAGTTCTTCACCGGTCGACGTGTTCGAACCATGATGACCTGCTTTTAGAATATCGATCGGACCAATCGTTAATTCGTCCTCGATTGCTAGGCCAGCGTCACCCGTCAGTAAAACACGTTGTTTGGCAATCTGTGCAAGTAATATAATAGACCGATCGTTCTCTTCTTCTTCTCGTCCAGTCGGTGCAAGTACATGTAACCAAGGACGAATCGTTTGTCCCTTTTGAACGAACTTGACATGCGTTCCAGTTGCTTCGATCGAATGAATCAAATCGTTTCGCTTCTCATCCGTGTTGTCATACGCCCCTAAATAAATGGTTTTCACACGAACTTGACGCAGTAATCCTAGCAGTCCACCGACGTGATCGTGATCAGCATGTGTCACGATGAGACCGTCGATTTCTGCTTCTCCTCGTGTGAATAAAAAGGGCGCGACGATATGACCACCCGGATCAAACGGACGAAGCAGTGGATGCGTCGTTTGCTGATAAACACCACCTGTGTCTACGACGAACGTCTCTCCTGCTTTCTCAAGTACGATACTATCCCCTTGCCCGACATCTAAAAACGTGATTTGTTCAGGTACGTGCCACTCCGTGTAACCCCATGCCGTAAGCAAAAGAACCAATGGGAGAGCATGCCCCCACCATCTCCGTTCAGCAATGAACCAAGCGATTCCCGTTCCGACAACGACGATTGTCAAGACGATCGGAGAAAATGTTGGAACGGCAACCATTGCTAACGGCAGATGTTCCGCTAGCTGTAATGCTTGGTCCATCCATTGAATCGCGTACTGATGCGCAATCTGAAACGTCGAACTGAGCGGTAAAAATGGAAGCGTCGCAAGGAGGAACGATCCTGGCAGAATCACCCACTCAATCCAGCTACCAATTAATAAATTCAACAACGGAGACCAGATTGAAACCGTTGTTTGTTCAATCCCCTGTAAAAACAAAAGGGTTCCGAATTGTGCCCACGCACTGATAAGTAGCCAGTTCCAAGGACGACGAACCGAACCCATGAGTCGTCTCGACAGCACAAGAAACAGCGTCAGTCCGACTGTCAATTGAAATCCGATATCGTAAATGACAGTTGGTTGAATCGCTAATTGAAAAGCCGCGACCCCCGCAATGACCTCGACCGGATCTAACGGTTTGTGGAAACGACGACCGAGCAACAGAATGATCGCGACGAGCACAGCCCGAGTGACTGGAGGACTCCACTCCGTCAACCATCCGTACATCGGCAGTAAAATCAGAACGATATCAAGTCGTTTTTCTTTTGTCATCCTGATTTTTCGTAAGACGTACAGCAGACTAAACACTAAAAAAGCGATATGTGATCCTGAGATGACGATCGCATGTAATAAGCCGAATTTCTTAAACCGTTCGAGCGTCACTTGATCCATTAATCGATCCTCACCAAATACAAGTGCTTCGACGTAGAATGCTTGCTTTTGTGGTAACAAGTCTTCTATCCGTTTCAACCATGCTTCACGTACCCGTCTTCCTTCTGCCGCATATCCAAGTGTCGGATGACAGGAATCAAACGAACGTACTTCCCACTTTCCAGCGTAACGATTCGTATGCATGAATTGCAGTTCGTCAAAACCTCCCGCATTCGATTGTTGACGGACATCGAGCGGTTCCGTATCGACGTGACAGGAGTAACCGATTCGTTCGTATCCTGTCTCATCTTCTGCAATCGTTGCCGTCAATAGAATCGATTGACCGTTGCTCTCCGCCTCATAGCGAATTCGATCCCCATTACGCTTACCTGATAAGATGTCAACAGACGAGACGTCGTGCGGTTCAGGTGACAGATGACCCATTCCGATGAATAGACAACTCAGAATGAACAAAAAGAAAAGACGACCGATTGAAAAAGACCATGACTTCATGACAGTAAATAGCATCAGCGTCACTAACCACCAGATCGATTCTTTAATGGCGACAATGAGTAAGAGAACGAACAGCGCATGAAGTGGCATCAGTAGACGATCAGGTAGGATTTAAGCGATTCTAACGTCTTTTCCCCAAAGCCCTTCACATCTCCGAGTGATTCATACGTCGCAAATCCCCCCTTCTCCTCACGATAGGCTAAGATCGCTTCTGCTTTGGCAGGACCGATTCCCGGAACCTCCATCAACTGTTCCGCCGTTGCCGCATTGAGGTCAATCAGTCCTTTTGGTATCTCTGCTTTTGAGCGTTTCGTTAGTTTCGGCTGATCTTTCGTCTTTTTTACCGGCACGATGACTTCCTGTCCATCAATGAGACGTGCCGCGAGATTCATTTGTCGAATGTCAGCTTTCTCAGTCGTCTTTGCTTTTTCGATTGCATCCTTCACTCGATCACCGAGGTGAAATTGATAGGGTCCAGGTGCTTCTACCGCCCCTTTCACATCGACCATGATGAGTTTGTCACGAATCGAGGTATCTTTTTCTGCTGGCTCTGCTTTTGCCTCTTGTTGTTTATCCGTTAAGGACGGTTGATCGACCATCGCTTCATTCGAACAAGAGGGTAATGGTACGAACAATAAAATGATGAGTAGCAGGACGACGACGAGACCTGCGATCTGTTGCAAACGTGGAACGGTCAAGACGAATCCCTCCTTTTTCCACGACTCTAACAGGTCGCTACGGACTTCAGGAAACGAAGGAATACGTACTAACCACTCTTTTACAACATGATACGGTGTGTTATGTCGGATAAAGGTCATATCATCCATACCGTTACTTTGAATTAGCATCTGTTTGACGAACAAAAAATCCGTCTTCTTCAAGCAACACGAACGTGTATCGCTTAAAGAAGACGGATGAGATCACTTTTACATTTTTTCAGCAACGAAGAAAATCCGCTCGGCTGTCTCAGAAGGAGCATCCGGTCCAAAATCGCCTGTGACCGCAAGAACCCGGAATCCGGCGTCGCGTAACCACGTCACGTACTGTGCTGGAGGATACGTCCGCTGATGATGCGTTTCATCGACACGCTCATAGCGACCGTCCTCTTCCTCGATGAAGAAAGTCAGTTCATGGACGACAGAAAGCGGTGCTTCACCAGGATCCGCGAACCAGATATACGAACTTTGCTCCGCATGTGTCGCATATGTCTTTCCATTGAACAATGTTTCCATCTTGTATGGAGAGTGTGTATCAAATAAGAGACGTCCACCCTCTTTGAGGATTGCTGCTACATGTGTAAACGTCTGTTTGACATCCTCTTCCGTCCGGAGATAGTTCAAGGAGTCGCATAGGATCGTCGCGGCATCGACAGGTGTCGGCAATTCGATTTCGCGCATGTCTTGCGCCCAGAATTGAATGTGTAATCCCTCTTCCATCGCTTTTTCCTGCGCGACTTCGAGCATCTCTTCCGATAAATCGATTCCGAGCATCTTATAGTGTGCCGCTAATGCAAGCGTCGCCGTACCCGTTCCACATCCGATATCAGCAATCGTACTGCCAGTCGGAACGTATGCTTTGACCCAGTCGACCCATTGATCGTATGGGACGTCTTGCATCAATTCATCATAGATGTAGGCGAACTGTTCGTATGCCATTAGTTGACCTCGACTTCAACCTTTGGAGCATCTGCCCAGAGTTTTTCGAGATTATAGTAATCACGATCGTCACGGTGGAAGACGTGAACGACGACGTTTTCAAGATCCGCTAACACCCAACGTGCCGCATCGAATCCTTCGAGACGTTTGATCGGCAGGTTATGTTCGTGCGCGACTTCTTTGAGTTCACGTGCGATTGCCTGTACTTGTTTTTCTGAATTCCCTTCACAGATGACGAAGTAGTCGGCAACTGGTGAGATGCTCGACATATTCAGGACGACGATATCTTCAGCGCGTTTATCGTCGATGGCATTTACGATTAATTGTAATTCTTGTTCGACTGTCATAGGACGGTCCCCTTTCGTTTGGCCGCGACGAAGGCATTATAAGTCTCAATCGTTCGCGGAAAGATGATGGCTTGTTTTTTACATAAAAAATGAATCGTCTGACTGAGTGTTGCAATGACGGCGTCCGTCAAATCCTGCTCCGCTACTTCACGAAGCGCTTCGACACCTGGATAACTGCGATTTGGTTCAATCGCATCCGCGACGAAGATGATTTGATCGAGCAACGGCATACCGGGTGCCCCCGTCGTATGATTTGCGATGGCCTGATAAATTACATCTGAATCAAGACCAAGTTCTCGACGGACAAGCTCCGCACCTACTGGCGCATGAAGCAGTTCGTCATCATAATCGAGTAAAACCCGTTGATTCAATTCAACGGCAATCGAACGCATTTCATTCGTATCGCGGTATTTCGCATAATCATGAAGCATAGCAGCAAGTGTTGCTTCTTCTTCGTCAACACCATATTTAAGAGCTAAGTGTCGCGCTGTTTCGACGACACCTAATGTATGCACATAGCGTCGCTCAGGCAACGTACGCTCAATGATTTGACGTGCTTCTTCAAGGCGCATATAGATTCCACTCCTCAATCCGTTGTCGAACGGCTTCCGGTACAAGGTAGCGAATGCTCCGTCCGCGCGCGACCCGTTGCCGGATATCCGTCGAAGAAATTTCTAGCAATGGCATATCGACCGCTTTCACACGGGCACCACGCGGAATCAGATACCGACTGCCCGGTCGAGCGACGGCACCAAAGACGACTTCCTTGTATAACCGTTCGGCTTGATACCACGTATCGAGACTCACGAGTGAGTCTGCTCCAACGAGAAACAGAAACTCATGCTCCGGGTACCGGTGCTTGAGTGCACGAATCGTATCATACGTATAAGAAGGCTCTTCGCGCTCAAACTCGATTGCTGAGACGGAAAAAGCAGGATTCAATGCAATTGCTTCTTCTACAAGGCGTAAACGCTTGGTTGCGTCTGTGACTGTACGTTGTTTATGCGGTGGCACATTCGCTGGTACGAACCAGACCGCATCGAGTTCGAGTTGTTCCTGCGCTTGTTCGGCAATCAGGAGATGACCGATATGCGGAGGATCGAACGTTCCGCCCATCAGTCCGATTTTCATCGTGGCAATTCGAGCGTCTTGTTCTCTTTTGATTCTTTATAGAGAACGATGACTTTTCCGATGACTTGAACGAGTTCAGCATTCGTTCCTGCGACGAGTTCTTGTGCGACATCCTTTGGTGCGTCCGCACAATTTTGCAATACTTGTACTTTCAAGAGTTCCCGTTTTTCGAGCGCATCCATCAAATCAGCGCACATCGCTTCGCCGACTCCATTTTTACCGACTTGGAAAATCGGGTTTAAGTCATGAGCTGTCGCGCGTAAAAAACGTTTTTGTTTACCTGTTAACATGATTAAAATTCCTCCAATTGCTTTCGTATCACCTGCTCGCCAAGTGCAAGGTCAGGTGCTTGTCCGGTGAAGCGTTCAAATGCTTCAGCCGCTTGTAAGACGAACATCGGGACGCCGTCAAGTGTGTCGAGACCTTTTTCGGTCGCTTCACGCAATAGACGGGTCGGCGTCGGTCGATAAATAATATCACAAATCAAGGCGTGCGTCTCCGTCAATTCGATCGGACGTGCCTCGATATGTGGCGCCATCCCGACAGAAGTCGTATTGATGATGACGTCGTAACTCGTTAAATCAAATGTTTCTTGCCATGGTAGAACGGTTGCTCCGAATTCATCGGCAACTGCCTTAGAGCGTTCTTCTGTACGATTCGTGATCGTCACATCTCCGGGCAACGCAGCAATGATGCCTCGCGCCGCACCGCCCGCACCAAGAACGAGCGTCTTTTGAAATGACGGACGACGTTCTATCAATGCGCGGACGAATCCGATTCCATCTGTATTCGCACCAATCAACTGCCCATCCTGCCGATATACCGTATTCACGGCGCCTGCTTTTTGAGCTGCCGGCTCTAGCCGATCCAGATACGGGATAATTGCTGTTTTATGTGGAATCGTCACATTGATTCCGTCTAGCTGATGTGTGCGTAATTTTGTAATGATTTGCGGCAATTGCTGCTCCGTTACATCGATGAGGTCATAACAGCCGAAAAGCCCAGCCGCTTCCAGCCAAGCTGTATGCAGCTCAGGTGAAAGTGAATGGGCAATCGGATGACCGATGACGGCAAAGCGCATCAGACGAGCGCCTCACGTAAGGATACAGCGACACCTTTCGGGGCATAAGCAGCGACACGTCCACCTTTTCCGTGAACCGCAACCCACCCGAGTCCACTGAAGACGATATCCGTCTTCATGTTGTCGCGGAGGCTGAATTCATGACGGACAAGCGGCGGTAGCATCTCCCGCGTCTTTTCGTTTGGCGGAGACAACAGCTCACCGTTGTGGTTCGCGTATAAATCGTCTGCTTTTTCAAGCTTCGTCCGGTGAACTTTCAATTCGTTCGACATGTAGATGACGAATGAACGCTTGTTCCCTTCCATATAGTCCAATCGTGCAAGACCTCCGAAGAAGAGTGTCTGTTGCGGATGGATTTGGAAGACTTGTGGCTTGATCTCTTTTTTCGGTGTGATCAGCTTCAAGTCCTTTGCATCAACATAGTGAGCCATCTGGTGATGATTGATGATCCCCGGTGTATCATACAGGTTACAGTTATCGTCGAGTGGAATGTCGATCAAGTCTAGTGTCGTTCCTGGGAAGTGACTGACCGTGATGACGGCTTCATCTTCTTCACCGAAGCGTTTGATGACTTGGTTGATCAGTGTCGATTTCCCGACGTTCGTACAACCAACGACATAGACGTCGCGACCTTTTCGATAATAATCGATTTTTTCAGCGAGTTCATCGACTCCGTGCCCTTTTTTCGCACTGATCAGATGAACGTCGACTGGACGTAATCCAAGTTCTTTCGATGCTTGACGCATCCAGTTCATGAGGCGGTTCGGGTTGAGTGACTTCGGTAATAAATCGGCTTTGTTCCCGACGAGTAAGACATCGTTTTTACCGACGAACCGATGTAAGCCCGGTAACCAACTTCCATTAAAATCGAAGATATCAACGATTTTAACGACAAGTGCATCTTTTTGACCGATTCCGTCTAAGATTTTAACGAAATCATCGTCCGATAACGATACATCTTGAATTTGATTGTAGTGCTTTAATTTAAAGCAACGTTGGCAAATGACCATTTCACGATCAAGTGCAGATTTAGGTGCGTATCCTGGTGCTTTCGTGTCTTCCGTTTGAATGGCGACACCACAGCCAGCGCAGTGGATTTCTTCGATCATATTATGTTGAGCCGCATGCGGGAACGATATCCCTTCTCTTTTCACCGTAGCGCCCTGCTCGCTACTCCAAGAGCGTAACTTCCGACCTCTCGCCGTACATGTTGCGACTGCTGCCTTCCCTTTCATCTACCGATCTGACAGGGTTATTGTTGCTTATCCTGACGAAGTGTTTCGATCGGATGCTCCAGTGCAGAAGGATCTTCCTTGACGCGTTGTGTCAATTTATAGATTCCTTTGCGTTTCATCCGGCGGAAAATGACACGTTCCATCAGGCGATTGAATTTCGTGACGACACCGTCCGTCTTAACGACAGGTTGAACGTGGATGACTTCGATTCCAACGGAGTTTGCACCGAGTACATCCGTGAAGAGTTGGTCTCCTAAGAAGACAACTTCCTTCGCGTGATAACCGAATTCCGTCAATGCCCGTTTAAACCCGATAGGAAGCGGTTTTCGAGCAGGCGCAATATAATGCAATCCGAGTGGATCCGCAAACTTCTTGACGCGGTCTCCGTTATTGTTCGATACGATGATGACGTCGAAACCATATTGATTATTCACCATATCCAGCCAAGCAACCAATTCGTCTGGAGCATCTGCGATATTCCATGCGACGAGCGTATTATCAAGATCGGTCAAAATCGCTTTGACACCGTTTCGTTTGAGCATTTCAAGGTCGATATCGTAGATCGAAGCCACGAAATGTTTCGGATAAAGTCGTTTGAACAAGAATAAAACCTCCAGATAATGGTCTAGCTCTATAGTTAAGTTTAAGAAACAGTTATGCTCTTATCGTTCGATTATAGCACAATCAGGTAGTAAGAGCGACGCACAAAAGAAAACGGAAGGCGGACCTTCCGTTTTCTTAGTAATACCGAATCCACAAATAGAGTTGGGATAGAATCAACGTCACAATCGTGATCGGTGCTCCGTAAATCAAAAAGCGCATATAGGTGAATTTTTCACCTTGTCGTGTCGCGAGACCCGCGACGATGATGTTCGCCGATGCACCGATCAATGTTCCGTTACCACCGAGACAGGCACCGAGTGCGAGGGACCACCATAATACGTCCACTTTCGCATCTGCTGGTGATAATCCAATTCCAGCAGCTACATCATTGATGAGTGGAATCATCGTCGCAACGAACGGGATATTATCGATCGTCGCACTGGCGATACCAGACAACCAAAGAACAGCAGTCGCTGTCGTCTGAATGTCACCGCCTGTCAAATCAATCGTCTTTTCAGCAAGGTAGCGAATGATACCTGCTTCTTGAATCCCGCCGACGAGCACGAATAGTCCAGCGAAGAAGAAGATCGTCGTCCATTCAACACGAGCAAAGATTCCTTCTAGCTGATGATCGTTTTCAATCGTCAGCAACATCAGGATTGTCGCTCCAAGAATCGCGATCGCCGGTGCTTCGAGATGGAGTCCGATGCGATCAAGCACCGGATGCAGTACGAACAGCGCAATCGTACTGACGAGGACGATACTGCTTCGTGCGACCAATTTTCGACTGACGATATAACTCTTCTCATCGATTTCCATCAGTTTCTGCCGATCTTCCGCTTCAACATGTAGTTGCTTCCGGAAGACGAAGTAAAGAATGCCGATCGTTACGACCGTGATGACGAGGATGATTGGTGCGAGATTCACTAAAAAGGCATTGAACGTCAAGTGTGGATTCGCAGCACCAATCATGATGTTCGGTGGATCCCCGATCAACGTTGCTGTTCCACCGATATTCGCAAATAGGACTTCTGCGAGCAAGAATGGAAACGGCGCGATCTTCAGTATCTTCGTAATCGAAAACGTGATTGGAACGATCAATAGAACCGTCGTGACGTTATCAAGGAATGCAGATCCGAGTGCTGTCAATGCGGACAGTAAAACCAATACCTTGATCGGATCACCTTTTGTCGTCTTCGCAGCGCGGATCGCGATGTATTCGAACAAGCCAGATTGATTGGCAATCGTGACGAGAATCATCATCCCAATCAATAAGACGATTGTTCCCCACTCGATATATTCAAACAATGCAGTCTCGAGATCCACAATGCCGATGATGACCATCGCGAGCGCTCCAAGTAAGGCAACGATTGCTCGACTAATTTTTTCACTGATGATGAAGCCATAGGTCACTAAAAAAATAATGAGTGCGATATACGTTTGGACCTGCGTACTTCCGATTTCTGCTAATGCCAGTGCCGGCATGATTCATTCCTCCTAAATGTAAGGAGACGCCCATAACGGGCGCCTCGCTATCATGAATGCCATTGTCCGAGGCGTTGCCCCATTAAAACCGGTCCAATCGCTTGGCTGTCTAACGTCAATGCATCTTTCGGACAAATCAGGACGACCGTCGAACCGAATGAGAAGTATCCAAACTCATCCCCGCGACGAAGGTCCTTCGACTCGTTCGTCCGAACGATCGAGTTAACGTTCAGTGCACCGACCATGACATGTTCAAGTGCATGTTTCCCTTGGACGATGCGCGTCACGCGACGGTAATTACGTGTCAACGGGCGAAGCGCATGTGTAAGACCAATCTCATTCACCGGTGCCGAATCGCGACCGAGCGTATAGCTCGTCCGGACTGTGCCATCCATCGGCACATGAACCCGGTGATAGTTTTGCGGACTTAAGTAAAAGATCATCACACGTCCACCAACATATTGCTGTGCTTCATGATGGGAACCGAGTAACTCGGATACCGTATACGATTGTCCTTTGACAGTAAAGCGGCTATCAGCCGTCAAATCGTCAACGACAGACAATACACCGTCACACGGACTGACGAATGCACCTTCTGCTTGATCGATCGGTCGCATTTCCGGTTTGACATGACGAATGAAAACGTCATGTAAACTCGAATACGCTTCTAAATTCTGAGTCGCTTCTGTCATATTTAAATCGTATGCCTGAACGAACGGACGGATGAACGGACGACTGATACGGCTCATCGCAAACCGTTTCAGTTGTTTAGCAACAAGCGGGTGTCCATTTAATTCGAACACGCGAGAGTAAAACCATTTTTTAATCATTGAGATCACCAGATGATTCTTCTTTTGAGTCCTTTACGTCTTTTCCAGCGAAGAACTCTTTATAGCTGTCTTCTGTTTGTTCACCTGCTACGCGTCCGACTTCCTTACCGTCTTTAAAGTGAACGACCGTCGGTGTACCCTCGATGCCAAACGTGTCCCAAGCCGACTGTTCGACAGCAAGATCGATCTGTTCGAATGGAATGTCTTGTTTTTCACCAAGCGGAACGAGATATGGTTTTACTTTTTCACAGTGGACGCATCCCGTTTGATAGAAATACGTATAGAATTCATCACCGGATTTCACTTTATCTGCGACTTGTGTAGCCGTTAGATTGCCATTCTTCGATGCAGAATCTTCTCGATCCGTGAAGACGAGCAGTAACCCCCCAACCAATACGATCAAGGCGATGACTCCCGCTGTAATCCAATTCGCCTTGGATTGCGGTTTTTTCGTGTTTTTTCGTTTCGACTTCTTTGACACGTCTATCCCTCCGTCATTCTGGTATTAGCCATTTTTTCTGAATCATTATAGCATGACCATTCGCAAGAATCGTATCGATTTGCAAAGCGTCATCAATCAGTAACAGATCCGCTCGTTCTCCAACCGCGATTCGCCCGCCCGGTATACCATATGCATCCGCGACATGCCGCGTAATCGTCGCGATTGCCTGATCAAAAGCAACACCCTGCTCCACTGCATCGCGTACGGCTTGCATCAAGGAAGAGGGTTTTCCTGTATCAATTCGCACTAATCGACCTGCCTCATCAAACGCCGGAAGACTTGCGCCAGCATCGCTCGATATCGTGATCTGCTCGAGTGGAATTCCCGCTGCTAAAGCACGGGCGACAGCCTGTCCTGCTGGAATCTCGCCTTCCGCAATGAAAGTTTCCGTCGTACACGTCGTGAAATCGATCCGTCCTCCTCGTTTCGCCCAGGCAAGTCCCGCTTCAAAGATTCGTTCACTTCGGTTGATATGCGTCGGAAGGAATTGTCCGATGGGGAGGTCCGTCGTATCAATCACCTCATGTAACAGATCGAGCCCTTGTTTCCCGTCTCCGATATGGACGTTCATCGTTCCCGACACTCCTTTGACCATGCCGGCAATTCGGGCTTCTGACGCTAATCGCGCGAGTTCATGAGCCGTCGGTTGTGTCGATCGGTGATCGTTGATGGCAATCTCTCCGATGCCAATCACTTCATTGATGAGGACGATATCATGTCCTGTCGATTGCGTCAGGAAGACCGGCGGAACCATATAACTTCCGCTTAATAGAAAGGGACGGATACCAGATGCAGCATATCCCCGTATATGTGCCAGTAGATCGATTCCAGTTCGCGTCCAGCCGTCCGTTCCGAGCAATCCGACAACCGTCGTGACACCACCTTCGAATATGTCGCGAACAGTCAACGGTGCCGTTCGCGTGGCAAATCCGCCTTCTCCTCCTCCACCGATCGGATGTAAGTGTCCGTCGATGAATCCGGGGACTAGCCGTTTGTTGCGACCATCAATCCGGTGCGTAATCAGTGCTTCATCTATGGTGTAGGAACCGATTCCGATGATCTGGTTTCCTGCGATGTAGACATTTTGCGGCATCTCTTGCCACAGAACCTGTTCGATGACGATCATCAATCATTCCTCCTTAAGACAAAAAGCGAGCCTATCGCCCATATGACGACATCTCGCTTTTCCTTATTCTGCCTTAGTCCCTTGACCAAGACCTAAATCTTCATTGACGGCATCGAGTGCGAAGACGACAAGTGAAGTGACGACAGACATAGCTGTCGCGAATCCGAAGCTATACGTTACTGCATCAACTGCCGATACGATGAACACAGCCGTGTTCACGAGTAAGAATGACCAAAAGAATGTAACGAGAAAACGCATGATTTCCCCTCCGTTTCCATAACGTACTATAGAGTTATCCTACGATTTGTAGTATACCATTTTTTAATCCAAGCAACAGCTTTTCTCTAATTTTTTCAAGCGCTTTCTTTTCCTTGAAAAACTTAATCGTTTCATACGAAGGACAATCGCTTCATATGCTACAGTAGAATTAACGAAAAGAAAGCGGAGGATTTCATTATGACCCGTCACTTAATTGCTGTCGATCTCGACGGCACCCTTTTAAAAGATGATAAGACAATCAGCGCTGCGAATATCGCTGCGCTCCAGCGTGCGCGTGCGAACGGTCACGAAGTCGTCATCGCAACTGGACGACCATTTCGTCACGCCAGGAAATATTACGAACAGCTCGGTTTGACGACACCGATCGTTAATTTTAACGGTGGTCTCGTTCATCACCCGCAAGATAATCACTTTGAAGTCCAGCATCATCCGATTCCATTAAAAACTGTTCAACATATTTTAGAATCCGTCGCTGAGACGAAAACACAAAATATTGTCTGCGAAGTCACGGATCATGTCTATTTTCAATATGACCCAGTCGGCATTTACGAATTTTATACCGACCATGCCTTATCTGTCACGACCGGAGATTTACGAAAGCTGCTTCTTCACGAACCGACGTCTCTCTTGATTCACGCCAAAGGAGAACACGTCGACGAGATCCGCTCCGAACTATCTGGTATCCATGCTGAGACGGTACTCAATCGTCAATGGGTGAAGCCTGAATTCATGGTCGAAGTGATGCGAAAAGGTACAAGCAAAGCGGTCGGTCTTGCTCATATCGCACACCACCTTGGAATTGATTCGCGACAGATCGTTGCGTTCGGTGATGAGGAAAACGATTTAGAGATGATCGAGTATGCTGGACATGGTGTCGCGATGGGTAATGCCATCCCCGCGCTGAAGCATCTGGCAAACGGCACGACGAAGCGAAATGAGGATGACGGGATCGCGTATTACTTGAGACACGTTCTTGGACTCGCATGATAACAGATAAAAGGCACTTGCTGCATATCGCAGAGCAAGTGCCTTTTTCATTATCCTTTTCGGAAGTATCCGACGACCGAGTCCGTTGCGACGACGTTGATGAATACTGTCTCGTCCGCTTCCCGGCAAATTCGTTCAATGTCCCGCAATTCGTGACGCTCGATGACCATCATCAACGTCGCTTTTTCAGCTCGCGAATACGTTCCAATCGAAGGAATTTGCGTGATTCCTCGGATGATATGCTGATGCAAAGCCGTCGTGATGTCATCCGCATGATTCGTGACGATGAAGATCGTCAGACGCTGATTGCTCGTATGAATCTCATCGACGACCTTAGACGTCACGTAGATGAAGACGATCGTGTATAAAGCAGTCGACCAACCGAACAATGCGCCTGCTAATAATGCGATTAAGAAATTCAAGACGAACAGATACAAGCCGACACTACGATCGGAGAAACGAGCAAAGATGAGGGCAACGATATCGAAACCACCTGTCGAAGCACCGAACTTAATCGTTATACCGGTACCGATCGCAAGCAAGACCCCTCCAAACACTGCATTCAGTGTTTGATCACCTGGTATGACAGCATATTGAGGAATAAGACCAATGAAAATCGTCGTTGCCAATACCGAAACCAACGTAATGATTGTAAAACTCCGACCTAACATGATCCATGCGAGCACGATCAAAGGGATGTTCAACGCCAAGAACCAGACGTTTTCACCAAACGCAAATGCTGTATTTTGAAGGACTTGCGTCAAGATTTGGGCAAGTCCTGTAAATCCAGTCGAATAGACACCACTCGGAATCAAAAACCAGTTCATGGCAACGGCAATGACGAATCCCCCAATCGAAGCCACGATCACTTTTAACATACTTTCCTTTACTACTGCTGTCACACGCCGTTCTCCTCTCATTCATAACTATCTTGAAACACTTTAGCACATTCAAATGTCGTCGGATAGTCAAGATTTCCAAAGATTGATGTTCTTTTTCATGATGGCGTTTTCATTTGTGACAAAGGTGTCCTGCTTCTTGTTACACACAAAAAAAAGAACCGACTCAAAAATCGGTTCTTTTTTCTCTCTTATACTGTCATCGAAGCAGGAACTGTAATCTGTCCTCCTGCCGGAACTTCAACAGTTGTTCCATGAACGTTTAAGCTGAATGCTTCGCCTTCTGTTTGGGCGATTTCGACGGCATTTGGCTGTACATGGACATGGATATGATGACCGCGCCATTGCATCCGGAACGTATAGCTCGTCCAGCCTTTTGGCAACATCGGCTTGAAGGATAACGTATCGTTCGCCACCCGTAATCCAGCGAATCCGTGGACGATCGACATCCATGATCCAACCATCGACGTGATGTGTAACCCGTCTTCCGTATCATTGTTGTAGTTGTCAAGATCAAGTCGTGCTGAGCGTTGGTACAGTTCGACCGCTTTTTCCTCATAACCGACTTCCGCCGCAATGATTGAGTAGATACATGGTGATAATGACGATTCATGAACCGTGCGTGGTTCATAGAAATCGAAGTTCGCTTTTTTCTCTTCTACACTGAATCGATCCGTCAAGAAGTAAAGACCTTGTAAGACATCTGCTTGTTTAATGAAGACAGAGCGAAGGATCCGGTCCCATGACCAATTCTGGTTTAGCGGAAGATGTTTTGGATCGAGGTCAGCGACCAAGATTTGTTCCTTATCCATGAAACCATCCTGTTGCATGAAGATTCCTGGTGCTGCCTCATCTTTTGGATAATACATCTTCGCGTCGATATCTGCCCACTTCGCCAGTTCCTCATCCGTCAACGCTAATTGATGCATAAGTTCTTGCAGACGTTCTGGCTCTTCTTGTGCCAAATGACGGTGGACGGTCTGCGTATATTCGAGACACCATGCCGCAATCAGGTTCGTATACCAGTTGTTGTTGACGTTGTTCTCGTATTCGTTTGGTCCCGTCACGCCAAGAATCATATAGACGTCCTTATGCGCGACGTAATTGACACGGCTTGCCCAGTAGCGAGAAATCTCGACTAATACTTCAAATCCGTATTGTCCGAGGTACGATGTGTCTCCCGTGTAATTCGTGTAATTATAAATCGCATGCGCGATTGCACCGTTCCGGTGAATTTCTTCATGTGTGATTTCCCACTCGTTGTGACACTCTTCTCCGTTCATCGTTACCATCGGATAAAGTGCACCCTTCATGCCGACATTCTTATCCGCATTTTCTTTTGCTTGCGGTAATTGATTGTGGCGATACTTGAGTAAATTCCAAGCCACTTCCGGTTTCGACGTCGCAAGGTAGAAGTTCAAGCAGTACGCTTCTGTATCCCAATACGTCGCACCACCATACTTCTCGCCCGTGAATCCTTTTGGTCCGATATTCAGGCGTGAATCTTCACCTGTGTAGGTCTGGAACATATGGAAGATGTTGAAACGAATCCCTTGCTGTGCCTCGACATCACCTTCAATTTTCACGTCCGCTTCTTCCCAGTGGTGCAACCACGCTGCTTCATGTGTCGCAAGCAATGGTTCAAAGCCTGATTCGAATGCGACGTGAACCCGTTTCATCGCTTGCTCCAGTAACGCATCGATGTCATGGTCACGATTCGTTACGAGTGCGACGAATTTTTCGACTGTGACACCCTCACCTACTGCGGCTTGTTTCGTGAAACGATTCGCGACGTACTGCGTATTGCCATCGACGACCTCACACCGTGCGCCTTCGACGTCCGTGATCATCGCTGCCGTCACATGCCAATCGAGCTTTTTCGTTTTTGATGTGACATAACCAAACCGTTCTTCAATTCCGTGTTCGACAGGAAGCCAGAACTTCTCGTCATAGTTCGAGTCTTCATTTTCAACATCTGCATCGAGATACGATTCAATGACGATTTCTGCTTCAAAATTGACAGGCGTCACCGTATATTGCAAGGCAGCGATTTCTTTATCGACGATCGAGAAGAAACGCTTGGATTCGATCTTGGTCTCTTCTACACCATTCTTCAATAGCATCGTCCGTGTCAACACACCGTGTTGCATATCAAGTTCGCGTTTGAAGTCGATGACTTCCCACGTGTTCAAGTCAACAGCTTTTCCGTTGACGGATACTTTCAATCCCATGATATTGACAGCATTGAGTACTTTCGCGAAGTACTCCGGATAACCGTTTTTCCACCAGCCGACACGTGTCTTATCCGGATAGTAAACACCTGCGACATACATGCCTTGATGCGTGTCCCCTGTGTATTCTTCTTCAAACGTCCCGCGCATTCCCATATGACCGTTTCCGATCGATGTCATCGATTCTGCCAATCGATTATCTTCTGGATGAAAACCAAGCTCTGTAATTTTCCACTCATTGACCTCAAAAAGTCGTTTCATCGTCAAGTCGCTCCTTTTTATGCTACGCATGTCGGTCACCCTGATCATGTAAGCGTTTCATCTATACTATACATTCTTTATTGTACACATAAAAAGCATCAATGCAATCGTTTGCACGAAAATAAATTTCTTTTTCTGCAACCGCTTCCTTTTACTAGAAATCGATAGCCATTTGAATCAAAAAAAGTCTATTTTCAAACCAATCGGCTTAAAAATAGACTATCATTTCATGCTTCAGATTTTCCGCCACAAGACTGACGGACGACGAGATAATGCGGAACGATGACGCGTTTTCCATAAGGGGTCGCATCTTCATTGATTTGTTCAATCAAACAATTCGTCGCTTCAAAACCAAGTCCAAAAATATTGATTTCAACAGAAGTCAACGGTGGGCTTGAGAATTCTGCGATGAACAAGTTATTGAAACTGACGACGGCCATTTGATCCGGCACACCGATACCCATCTCATTCAGTGTACTCATGACACCAAGTGCCATCATATCGTCACTAACGACGACAGCCGTAGGCGGATGTTCAAGCGACATCAGTCGCTTGACTGCCTCAGCTCCTCCTGTCGTCATGAATGGTGCACTGACGATGTAGGATTCTTGAATCGGAATGCCCTCTTCCATGAGAGCCGTCTTGTAGCCACCGACACGCTCTTGCGTCACAGCTAGGTCCTGTGCGCCTCCTACGAATGCGATACACTCATGCCCAAGTTGATGCAAGTACTTCGTCACTTCGCGACCGGCTAGATAATTATCCGTATCGACATACGTGACATGTGATGAATCACTGAATGGTTTTCCGACGACAACGAACGGAAACTTCGAGTCTTGTAGAAATTGAACGACTTTGTCATCCGTACGGGAATACAGTACGACGACACCATCGACACGACGGCCCTGAACCATCGAGACGACACCTTCATATACTTCTTCTTCCGAGACACCTGTCGTCATATAGAGCGAATATCCATTTTGATGCGCTTTTGTACTGATTCCTCGAATGACCTCCGAAAAGAACGGGTTTTGTAGCGTTTTTGTTGCAGCACTTGGCATGACGAGACCGATCGCTTGTGTCGTTCGATTCGCTAGACTGCGAGCATGAACGTTCGGATAATATCCGAGCTCATCCATCGCCTGGCGCACCCGTTCCTTCGTCTTTTGACTGATGCGTGAACTATTCGCAATGACGCGTGATACCGTCGAGGGTGCGACATTCGCTTCCCGTGCTACATCCTTGATTGTTACCTGCATCCCCTTCACCTCACATTTCCCCTAGTTAAGTATTTTATTTTGTTTGACGTTGCATGCGTTTACGGTGAACGAGAAGAAGTATGAGCGCTAAAATCGGAGCGATCGCACCAATGGCAATGATCGACCACCAGTTGACTTGTGACTTTTCGATGACATAGCTATTCGCACTATTTGCATCAAGTGTGATCTCATAGGCGTCACCATCTTGACGCACCAAGTCTGAGAATAAAAGTCCTCTTAAACGCTGGTCATCACCGATTTCTTTCGCAGACACGCGTAAGCTCGTCTTTTTTTCTCCAAGATTGATCGCGTAAACGACTTGTTGTTGTTTCGTCTCCCGTGAGTAGACTGCCATATGATCGGTTTTTGCGATCAAGCGTTGCTTCCCTGTTGCAAACGCTGGGTAATCCTGACGCATCTCGTTCAACGTTTTTACGTACTGTTGCATCTTCTTGTTTTGATCAAATGTCATCATCATCCGGTTTCCAGGATCCTCGCCACCTGGCATCGCTACCTCTGTTCCTTGGTAGACGATTGGCATCCCCGGGGCAGCATAGAGTGCGAACAGCGCCAACCGAAGCTGCCGCTCCTCTTCGTCTGCTCCACCAATCTTTGCTTCCGTGATGAAGCGTTTGACATCATGATTATCAATGAAGGTTGCAAGTCCCTTGGCATTCGGATTAAACGTAGTATCTCGATTATAAACTGAATCGAGCTCTTCCGCTGAACCATTTTTGCGGGCAAACTGATCCTTGACTCCATAATAAAACGGGAAGTTCGTCACGGAATCAAAACCTAATTTCGAATAGGACGCGATTTTTCGCGGATCTCCATCGAATACTTCAGCCAACAAGAATAAGTCTGGATGCTTTTCTTTGACTGCTGGGATAAACGTTTCCCAAAATGAGGCTGGCACATGGCGAACTGTATCGAGCCGGTATCCGTCTATACCCGTTTCATCGACCCAGTAGTTCGCGACATCAACTAAATAATCGACGACTTCTGGATTTTCCGTATTGAAGTCCGGTAAATCGAACAGCCAGTTATTCTCGACTTCCGACGGGTTATTCCAATTCTTGATCGGTTGATTTTTATGGAACCACTCTGGTTTTTCTTTCACCATCGGATGATTTGGTCCTAAATGATTGACGACAAGATCAAGGACGACCTTGATATCCCGTTTATGCGCTTCTTTGACGAGACGTTTAAACTCTTCCTTTGTTCCGAAGTGCGGATCAATCTCGTAATAATCATCCGTCCAGTATCCATGATAACCGTTCGGACGGTTCTTAAAGATCGGCGTTAACCAAATCGAAGTGAATCCCTTTTCCTTGATGTAATCGAGACGTTTCGTCACGCCTGCTAAATCGCCACCTTGGAACGCTTTTGGATTTTCAGGATCCGCCTCTTTATCATTACTCGGATCGCCATTCTCGAACCTGTCGACCATGATGAAATACATTCGTTCTTTTTCCCAACCTGCTGCTTCACCCGTCATCGGTTGAAGCCCGATAGACAAGAGAAGCGGCAAGAGGAGAAGCATTATGCCTCGTCTCATGCCGCTGATTTCCCCCTTATGATTATCCTTTTGTTCCACCAGCCGTCAATCCAGACACGAAGAAGCGCTGGAATGCGAAGAAGAGAAGAACGATTGGAACTGCTGATAATACGGCACCTGCCGCAAATAACGTGAAGTTATTGTCGAACTGCTCCGACACCATGTTGTACAACCCGACCGCAAGTGTCTGTTTCTCAGGAGAACGCAGGACGAGCGATGCTAAAATGAAGTCGTTGAATGGTGCCATGAAGTTGAACAACGCGATGACGGCGACCATCGGTTTTGCGAGCGGTAAGATGATTTGCCAGAAGATTCGTAAGTGACCGGCACCATCCATCCGTGCCGCCTCATCGAGTTCTTTTGGAATCGTATCAAAATATCCTTTTGCAAGATACGTATTCATTGGAATCGCTCCACCCGAGTAGAGTAGGATAAGCGCCAGATGCGTATCAAACAATTCTAACATATTAAGCAAGACATAAATCGCAATAATGGCAACGAATTGCGGTACCATCTGCAACACGAGGAACAAGATCAGTGAATTTTTCCGACCGACGAAGCGATAGCGTGAAAAAATGTATCCTGTTAACGTGATTAGAGCGACGGAGACGACCATCGTGATGACGGCAATCTTGATTGTGTTTAAATACCACATGCCATAATCCGTTTTTGATGGATCGAACAAATCGAAGTAGTGAATCAAAGTCGGATTACTTGGGAAGATATCCGATGTAATACTTTTCCCTGGGTTAAGTGAAGTACCAACGACCCAAAGGAGTGGATAGACGATAATGATGGAGGCGACCGTCAAAATGAGATATGACAACGCCATGTTGATTCGGTTTTGTTTTCTCATATTAGATCATATCCTCATCTTTGAATGATTTTGAACGCTTGAACTGAATGACGGCAATCGTCATGATGAAGAACGACAACACAAGCGTGATCGCTGCTGCGAATCCATACTGCGGGTTCGCACCAAGCGACAATTTGTAAATCCACGAAATCAAGATATCCGTTCCACCAGCCGATTGACCTGGTACTGCCGGTCCACCGTTGTTGAAGAGATAGATGATATTGAAGTTATTGAAGTTGAACGTATACTGCGTGATCAAGATCGGTGCTGTTGCGAAAAGAATCATCGGCAATGTAATCAAGCGGAACTTCTCTCCTGCTGTCGCTCCGTCGATTGTTGCTGCCTCATAAAGATCTTCTGGTATCGACTGCAAGATTCCCGTCGTCAGTGTCATGATGTATGGGAAACCTAACCACCACTGAATCCCGATCAAGGCAAGCTTCGTATACGTCGGATCTGTCATCCAGTCGACACCGTCAGTAAGACCGATTGCTGGTAATAACGTCGTATTGAAGACACCGAATGTCTCATTGAACATCGAGCGGAAGATCAAGATCGTGATGAAGGCTGGTACTGCCCATGACAGGATCAAGATGGAACGGAAGAACCGTTTTCCTTTGAGTCCCTTTTGGTTCAGTAAGACTGCCAGTCCGATACCGATCGCGATGACACCTGTCGTCGAAGCGACGGTCCAGACAAGCGTCCAACCAAGAACGCTGACGAATGTGTCGCGGAAAATATCAACCGTGAAGATATTCAAGAAGTTTTGAATCCCGATCCAGTCGACCAATTTCGCTGGAGGAGAGTTGTTGAACTTATAGTTTGTAAAAGCAATCAAGAAAGTAAAAATCAACGGTAAGACGACTGTGAACACTAAAAGTACTAATGAAGGAATCAACATCGCATACGGGAATCCATTATCGCGGAAGTTCCGTAGTTGCATCTTCAAGGAAGGTACTTCGAGGTTCATGTCGCGCAACTTACCGATTCGATACGCATCGATAAAGTTCCAGACGTAAATGGCGATACCAAAGACAAGTAAAATCAAGGCAATGATGCCCTCGACCATTAGAAAGATCGAGTGATCCCCCCTTACGCCTGGTACCTCACCGAGTGTAATCAAGCCCCAGATCGCTCCGCGATCGCCAGGACCATTTCCGGCTCCTTTGAAGAACAGTTCAAAGTTGACGAGAAAATATGATAGTACGACGACAAAAAATGTCGCGCCTTTAAGGAATTGTTTATTGTATAGTTGTCCTACTCCTGGAATGATCGACATCAGCGCCGCAATCGTGCGGTGGTTCGTCTTTTTTTCAGGCGTTGGATTCGTCGGGTGTGGTGTTGCAATCGCAGCCATCGTCCGTTCTCCTTTCCAAAGGTCATGTCTGACCTCAGGCTTCTCTTCCAACCATAAAGATGAGGGGGAATCCAAGATCCCCCTCTCTTTATCTCTTTTTCATGGATTCACGCGTTCCATTTACGCTTATTGATTGTTAGCTTCGATTTGTTGCTTGATTTGTTTGACAGCATCATCAGCTGATTTTTGTGCGTCTTGTTTGTTTGTTGCAACAAGCTGAAGTGCTGCTGCCATTGGTTCCCAAACTTGACCCATCTCAGCGATGTTCGGCATTGGCACACCGTTTTGTGATTGTGCGAAGACTGCTGCTGCGACTTCGTTATCCTTGATTGCTGCATCTTCTTGAAGCGCAGTGACTGGTGGGATCTCATTGTATTTTTCGAACATTGCTTTCGCGTTCTCTTCACCAGTGAGTGATGCCAAGAACTTCTCAGCCCACTCTGCATTTTCCGAGTATGCTGAAATCGCGTATGTTTTTACACCAACGAATGTTTTAATCGGCTCACCGTTTGGAAGTTTCGGAAGAGCTGAAGCTCCGAGGTTGATGCCTTTTTCTTTATAGCTCGCAACTGCCCATGGACCGTTCATGACAGCAACAGCTTTTTTATCGCCGAAGAGTTGGTCAAGTGCTTGACCACCGCCACCACCGATAAGACCTTTCGGGAAGAGACCTTCTTTGTACCACTTGCCGATGTAATCCATACCTTCGACAGCACCTTTGTTGTTCAAGCCGATATCTGCTGGATCCAATTTGCCACCGTTGTCTTTGAAGACATATCCGCCGTAGCCACCAATTGGACCGTGTGCGAAGTAGAAGTTATCCCAAAGCGCGAGGAATCCGTATTTGCCGTCTTTCTTTTGCTCTGTTGAGATCTTGTACAGATC
Organism: Exiguobacterium sp. Leaf187; assembly: GCF_001423925.1. Classification (NCBI taxonomy): domain Bacteria; kingdom Bacillati; phylum Bacillota; class Bacilli; order Caryophanales; genus Exiguobacterium; species Exiguobacterium sp. Leaf187. The sequence goes on from NZ_LMPR01000008.1 coordinate 227,213, forward strand.
GTCCATTGAAGCTGGTGCTTCTTTTAATTCATCTTTATTGAAGAGGAGGATTGGTGTTTCAACTGCTTTCGGATATCCGTAGACTTTACCGTCAAACGTTACTGCTGATTTCGCTGTATCGATGAATGGCTCAAGTGCTTTTTCGCCATCCTTGAGCTCTGCGATCAAGCCTTGGTCAACGACTGTACCGATTTGGTCGTGTGGAAGAAGCATGATATCCGGTCCTTTACCTGCTGGTCCGTCAAGTGCTACTTTCTTCTGCTGATCTGTCATCTTAACTTCTTTGACTTCGACTTTGACGCCTTCTTTTTCTTCGAACGCTTTAGCTGCTGCTTTAGTCGTTTCAGCTTTTTCAGTGTCTTCCCAGATGACGATCTTGCTTGGTTTTTTACTACCTGAATCTGAAGATGATGATTCAGAGTCTGATCCACCGCCACATGCTGCAAGTGCACCGATTGCCATGACAGATACAGAGAGACCTGCTACGAATTTTTTCATTTCCATGATTGAAATTTCCTCCCCAAGTTAACTTATGAATGATAAGTTTTAATGCACAACGTTTGCATAAAGGCACAACCATTTTCTCATGATAACAACCGAGTGGTTGTAAGCGTTTTATGAAAACGTTTGCATCACCTTTACATTTTTATTATACAATCTAAAATCCTTTTGACAAGTCCTTTTATTCAATTATTTTCTTACATTTCAAAAACTTTTTATTTTTGATTTCATTATTTGAATCAAATGCTAGATAGAATAAGTGCATAAAAAGAAAACGTTTTCATTTTTATTGTTTGCACAACATGATGCAAACGATTGCATCATACTCTCGACTTTTATCAGGAATCCTTGATTTCACGGGATTGGAATTGACTTTAAGAAAGCGCTTTACTATTCTTAGGTCGAAGACATAATCAATATGATGCAAGCGATTGCGTTAAGGAGTGACTGCCATGTTCAAAGAAGCTGTGTTTCACCGTGCGATGTCTCCGTTCGTCTATAAATATGATGAGCGAACAATCCACATCCGTTTACAAACGAAAAAAAATGACGTTGATCGCGTCGATTTGATATGGGGCGATCCATACGATTGGCATACTGAAAATCCGGATGCTGCCGATTGGAACTTCGATCCCTCAAAATCAAACTACTGGAATACATTTGAAACACCGATGAAGCGAAGTGGATCAGATGAGTTATACGATTATTGGTTCATCGATGTCGTACCTCCCTTCCGTCGTCTACGATATGGTTTCCGTCTCCATGACGGTTCAACGAGTCATGTATTCACGGAACGTGGATGGTTCGACGAAAAACCGCTCGATGATACTGGCTACTATTTCTGCGTTCCTTTTCTTAATGCAGTCGACGTATTCACTGCACCAGATTGGGTCCAGGATACGGTTTGGTATCAAATCTTCCCAGATCGCTTCGCAAATGGCGATACGACGAATGATCCAGCTGGTACACTCCCATGGAATAGTACAGCACCGACGACGACGAATCTTTTCGGTGGAGATTTCCAAGGCGTCATCGACCACATCGATTATCTCGTTGAACTTGGTATCACTGGTATTTACTTCTGCCCGATCTTCTTGGCGAAATCGAATCATAAATATGACACAATCGATTACTTAGAAATTGATCCACAGTTCGGTACGAAAGAGAAATTCAAGGAAATGGTCGATTTGTTACACGCACATGGCATTCGTATCATGCTAGATGCCGTTTTCAATCATGCCGGCTTCCACCATAAAGCATTCGCTGACATCCGTGAACATGGTAGTCATTCAACCTATAAAGAATGGTTCCATCTGCGTGATTTCCCGCTCGTGACAGAACCATTGCCGAACTATGATACGTTTGCTTTTGTACCTGAAATGCCGAAATTCAACACCGAGAATGATGAAGTAAAGTCTTACTTGCTCCATGTCGCCCGCTACTGGGTCGAAGAATTCGGAATCGATGGCTGGCGACTCGACGTCGCCAACGAGGTCGATCACGCATTTTGGCGTGATTTCCGTCAAGTCGTCAAGGAAGTCAACCCTGACACGTATATCCTTGGTGAAATTTGGCATGACTCACAGGAATGGTTGCTCGGTGACCAGTTTGACGCCGTCATGAACTATCCATTTACGAATGCCGCTTTGAACTTCTTTGCCTTAGATAAGACTAAAGCAAGCTCGTATGCGAACGATATGTCGCATGTGTTGTTCTCAAACACGATGAATGTCAATGAAGTGACCTTCAATCTAATCGGATCACACGATACACCGCGTGCGTTGACACGTGCTGGGAATAACAAACAGAAGCTTCGTCTTCTCTTGTTATCGATGTTGACGTTCTCGGGTAGTCCCGTCATCTATTATGGTGATGAGATCGGTCTCGATGGCGATCAAGATCCAGGCTGCCGAAAATGTATGCCGTGGGATCCAGAGGAGCAGGATCAGGAGTTATTCGCCTATACACGACACTTGCTACAGCTTCGAAAGCAACATAAGACGCTTGCGAACAAAGGACATATCTCTTTCGTTCACGCGAATGATGAGACGAATACAATCATCATGCGTCGCATGAGCCCGGAAGGATTATATTATATCTACTTCAACAATTCAGATGCTCCCGTTTCGTTGACCGCTCCACAAGCTGGTCGGGGGCTTGATTTATTGACGAACACGCACCAGCAGACGCTTGATGTCTCTCTCCCTGCGTATTCTGGAACGATCGTTCAAGTCTTATAACCATTTAAAAGCCTGTACACTCACCTTCTGAAAAAGAAGTTTTGTGTCCAGGCTTTTTTCTGTATCCGTTCTCCAGGAGAGAAACGAGTTAATGAATGCCAGCGAATTAGGGTATAGGGTACAGAAAGGAGGACATCCTCCATGGAAATTTTCTTTTACGCCGGTCTCATCCTCATCGGCTTATTTACGATCAGTTATTTGAGTGAACGATTCCATGTTCCGAGTATTCTGGCCTTCATCTTGATCGGAATCGTCCTTGGATTTTATTATGACCCTCCCGAAGAGCTGAAACTCGGAGGAGAAGCGGGCATCATCGTCCTGTTCTTTTTACTTGGTCTAAAATTTTCAGTGGCGGACTTGCTGATTCAGCTCCGTTCCATTTGGAAAGCAGGAGTCATCGATATTCTACTTTCGTTTGGTGGGACTATCCTGTTGACCCTATCGTTTGGCTTTTCAGTCGCCGAATCGTTTTTGATTGGCTGTGTCTTATATGCGACGAGTTCTTCGATTTCTGCTCGGCTGCTCGATCGGGAACCGGATAAACATCAGGATGTGAATCGCTTCGTGCTGTCCTTACTCGTCTTCGAAGATTTGATGGCACCAATCCTACTGACGACGGCCCCGTTCGTTTTAGGGACTGAGACGTTCTCGGTAGCAAAAATCAGCATCATCTTTCTCGGATTTGGCTTCTTCTTCATTGCTTTAATCATCATGACGTTATTCATCCGAAGACGGAAACGTCTCGTCGATTCACTCTACCGTCATCCTGATGCCGGCATCGGAATCATCGGGTTAATCTTGTTATTTTCCGGTATCGGTATCTTATTCGGATTGTCAGAAGTACTTGGCGCCTTCATCATCGGTATTCTGTTAACCGAACTGGATGAGACGCGTTATCTTAGACGACTAGTCACTCCGTTCCAAGACTTATTATTACCATTGTTCTTTATCACGTTCGGAATGTCATTCGAGTTGACTGACGGATTACCGATTGATCTATTTTTCTTCGCTCTTGTCATTTGGGGAGTCGTCTCTAAATTTTTAGTCGGTTACCTCGGCGGAAGGTCCTTTGGTTTATCGAATTATCATGCGATCGAATCTGGCTTTTGTCTGGGTCCACGTGGTGAATTTTCGATACTTTTCATCACGCTCGCTAGTGGTGCATTCGTGACGTTGACCGGGATATACATTTTTGTTTCTGCTTTTCTTGGAATTCTACTATTCCGTATCTCTACAGGATTGACGAACCGTACACATGCGACCGCACGAAAAATCAAAAAGAAATTGAATTAAAAAGACGTCGGCGCATCGTGCGTTTCCGACGTCTTTCTTCTATAAAGTATGCTCGATTCATCGTCCGACAAAAACAGGGCGTTTTTTTTCGATGAAGGATTCAACAGCATGGCGATGGTCTTCCGTTTTTCCAGCACGTGACTGATAGATGATTTCTTGAGCAAGCATTTCCTCCAAGTTATTTTCATAACTCGCTGCTTGCAGCTGCTTGATGTACCCGATCACTTTTGTCGGACGATCTGCCAGCTGACGAGCAAACGCTGTGACCTCTTCTACAAATTTCTCTGATTCGATACTTCGTGTTGCTAGGTTGAGCGAAACGGCTTCTTCTGCTGAAATCGTGTCACCGAGTAACGCAAGCTCCGTTGCTTTTGCCGCACCGATTAGCCGGGGTAAGAAATACGGCGCTCCTGCATCCGGGACAAGACCGATATTGATAAATCCGAGCGATAATTTCGCTTCAGCGTGGACGAGCCGGAAATCGCAGGCGAGCGTTAGTGACAAACCGGCACCTGCCGCTACACCATTGATGGCAGCGATCGTCGGTTTTTTCGATTTAGCGAGTGCCCGAACGACAGGATGATAATACTGTTGTAGATATTCACCATGATCGAGCTCAGGCGAGACGGTTTTCAAATCTTGTCCTGCACAAAAACCACGTCCTTCACCAGTCAAGACGATGACACGTACTTCCTCATCCTGATTCGCTTCTTCTAGAGCGTCTGCCAACTCTTCTAGTAAATTCGACGTTAATGCATTCAGTTGTTTGGGTCGAGCTAGCGTTAGCGTTGCGATTTGATCCTTGACGACATAATGCATTTCTCGTTTCATCGGATTCCCCTACCTTTAAAAAATGAATGATTGTTCATTATGATGTATTCGTGATATTTTATGAAAATCCTTTTAAATCTCTTTTTTTTCGATGAAAGACAAAAAACTCTCTTTCATTATGAAAATCGAAGGCGTATAGTTTCAAAAAGATAAAGAAACACTATTCGTTTTATGAAACAAAGGGGATTTATTTATGAAAACAGTCAAGCAACCAAGCTTATTCCACATTACGTGGCCATTATTCATTGAGATTGCATTGCATATGAGCCTCGGGATCATTGCAACGTTGATTTTAAGTTATTACTCGGATAGCGCTGCTGCAGCAGTCGGTGTATCCAATCAAATTTTGAATATCTTCATTATTCTCTTTAACATCACCTCGGTCGGTGCAACGATCATCATTGGTCAGTACCTCGGTGCAAGAAAGACGCAAAACGCTCGTCAAACGGCTCGTTCTGCTTTTGCGATTAACTTGTATACCGGTCTCATCGTTTCTCTGACCGTCGTGTTGTTCGGAAGACAACTTCTTGGATTTTTCTCGTTAGAAGGAGAGACGCTCGTCTATGGCGAAACGTTCATTAAGATCGTTGGTCTATTCCTTTTCTTAGAAGCCATCTCATTGACACTGGGTGCGATTCTCCGGAGTCATGGATTCACTAAAAATGCTATGTACGTCACGCTACTCATGAATTTCGTTAGTGCTTTTGGTAACGTCATCGCTGTTCTTGGACTCTTCGGCATTCCCGTTCTCGGTGTTGCTGGTGTCGCTTGGTCGATTGTCGTCGCCCGGACAATCGCTGTCCTTGTGTTGTTCTTTGTCGTTTACCGCAAACTTTCTTTACGTTTTACAGTAAAAGACTTGATTCATTTTAATCGTGAAGATGTGAAACGAATCATGAACATCGGAATCCCATCTGCTGGTGAAGGGATCTCCTATCAATTCTCACAACTCATCATCACAGGATTCATCGCAACAATTGGTGAAGCAGCGTTGTCTGCTCGTGTTTATGTATCAAACATCACGATGCTTTGTTTCCTATTCACGCTTGCCATCGCTCAAGGAACGCAGTTACTCGTCGCACGCCAAGTTGGTGCGCAACAATTTGAACAAGCATATGGACGTGCTGTGAAAACATTGAAGATTGCTGTTTTCGCAAGCTTCATCTCAGCTGTCGCTCTTGCTTCATTCGGTTCATCGATTCTATCAGTGTTCACATCGAGTCCTGAAATCATTGCAATCGGTATCCCACTACTCTGGGCAAGCGTCATTCTTGAACCAGGTCGCGCGATGAACATCGTGCTCATGGGAACTCTTAAATCGGCAGGAGATGTTCGTTTCCCTGTCGCCATCGGTATTCTATCGATGTGGGGAATCGCGGTCGTCCTCAGTTATACGCTTGGTCTTGGTTTCGGTCTTGGATTACTTGGAATCTGGATTGCCTTCTCTGCTGACGAATGGTTCCGTGGCATTTTCGCCATGAAGCGTTGGCATGGACGGAAATGGGTCCAATACTCACTCGTCAAAGGAGAAACACATGAGCAAAACGAACGTCGAGAGGCTTCTGAAGCAGTCTAAGATTGACTTCGAATCCCTCAATTATCCTGTTGATCTTGATGATTTATCTGCTGAAGCCGTCGCTAGAAAGATTAATTACCCCCTTTCTACCATTTTTAAAACCCTTGTTTTGAAAATGGTCGAAAATAAATATGTCTTCGTCGTCATTTCGGGGGAAGAAGAACTCTCTCTAAAGGCAGCGGCCAAAGCATTGCATTCGAAAAAAGTCGCGCTTGTTCCGATGAAGGACTTAGAAGACCTGACTGGCTATATTCGAGGTGGTGTCTCTGCAATCGGTGCTAAGAAGAATTTTCAGGTTCTCTTATCGGATCGTGCTATCCATGAACCATTCATCATCATATCCGCTGGAAAACGTGGACATCAAGTTCGGTTGAATCCTCATGATTTTTTATCTTTCACTCAGGGGATTCTCTTTACGAACGGCTGAATTCCATCTCCTAATTATGGTATGATGAGTAGTATCGATGAAGTGGCAGGAGGAATCATTTTGTGGAAAGATCGTGTTCGTAATTCAATACCCAACCTATTTACGTTCGGAAATCTGTATTGTGGTTTTTTAGCCATCGTCATGGCAGCAAAAGGTGATTTTCAAAATGCCACCTTACTAATCGTCATCGCGATGATGCTTGATAGTCTGGATGGACGTCTTGCTCGGATGCTTGGTGTAGCAGGCGACTTCGGAAAAGAACTGGACTCATTAGCAGATATCGTGACATTCGGTGTCGCACCTGCAATGATGGCCTACTATACGTATTTCTATGAATTCGGAGAAGTTGGTTTACTAATCTCTGCTCTGTTCCCGTTGTTCGGCGCATTTCGTCTTGCTCGTTTTAATTTATCGGCAACGAATGTGGCATCTGCTTATTTTTCAGGTGTACCGATTACAGCGGCAGGTGGTATTTTGGCCGTCGTCACGTTGTTTAGCGGACGAATGAACGACTTGATGGTCCCACTCGTCTTTACAGGTCTTGCCTTCTTGATGGTCAGTCGTGTCAAGATTCCAAGTTTTAAAGACATTCCCGTTCCGCGCCATACGTTCGTCATCACCTTTACGTTGCTATACGTGACGTATGTCATGATTGCGCGTAGCAATGAGTGGTCGACGTTTTGGTTCGTTGCTGTTCCGTTGTATATCGCGTTTCTCCTTTTCTCGTTCATCAAAAAGAAGAAGCAAAAACAACATTCAAACGGATGATGATAGGAAGTGGTTCGGTTTCTCTTACGAGAAGCCGGACCACTTTTTTTATAAGACCGCTTCTCCCTCGCTCGTTTTCAAGATATATGGGTATACTTATGACAGAAGCTATTTTGGAAATGGAGGAATGTCACGCATGGAGCAGTTTCATAAACGTCTTTGGATTTTCTTTTCGATTTGGTTCACCATCGGCTTGATCTTAGTCGGTTTTTCGTTACTTCCCCCTTGGCTCGAGTGGGCCAATGCCGTCTTTTTATTCGCTTCCGGCTTATACGCAGCTCTCTATTTTTGGCATGTCTTACCGAAGGGGCGTCTTGTCATCCCCTTCATCTTCTTTGGTTCGATCATCATTGAGTCGATTGGGGTCCATACCGGTTGGCCGTTCGGAACATATCGTTACGAGTCGGATTTCGGTGTCCAATTATTAGGTGTACCGATTACGATCGGGGCTGCATGGCTATCGGTCATGGGGGCGAGTCTCGCTTTCTCCCGTTTGTTCTCGTTTCGCTATAGTACATTGATTCTCGTTCCATTGTTTGCCGTCTGGCTCGATTTAGCGATCGATCCTGTTGCTGCTAACGTGAAATCGTATTGGCTTTGGCAAGACGGTGGCTGGTATTACGATATTCCGACACAGAATTTCTTCGGGTGGTATGGAACGGCGCTCGTCTTTTCCTTTTTCATCAATCGATATCAAGTCAAGGCGACGGATGCCGCACTCGAACAAAACAATCAGTATCTCTTTTTAATGTTGCACACTTTATTCGGTGTAACAGCAGGAGTTGCTGGTCTCTATGGCGTCACTTTGGTCAGCTTAAGTGCATTCATCGTCTATTTCATTGTGAAACGAGGGGTTATCGTTGAAAGAAGCAAACAAAAGCAAATTAGCTGAATCCGTATTTCATACGTATGTCGATCATGCTTTGATCCGACGTCATTTCCACCGTGTCTTATATCGAGCAGACGATTTACCTGTCCCGGGTCTCATGCTTGCTACACACAGTTCTTGGTGGGACGGTATGATTCTTTTTCATTTGGATCAGACCTGCTTCCATCACGACCCCTATGTCATGATTGATCAAGCAGGGCTTGCTCGTTTCCCGTTTTTCTCCCGTCTCGGAGCTTTCTCTGTTGACCGGACATCATTCGCTGATATCAAGACAAGTCTTCATTATGCAAAAGAACGACTTCAAAATGGCAGCAGCGTCTGGATGTTTCCTCAAGGCGAAGAACGTCATCAAGAGGACCGTCCGCTTCGCTTAGCAAGTGGTGCCACACATTTGACGCGTCATACGGATCACGTGTCTCTCGTCGCCTTTTATTATTCATATGGTCATGAACAGCAACCGGACGTCTATATCCGGACGCGTCGCTTTCATCCATTACCTGACGAACGGTCAAGTGCTCAGGCAAAACGACTGACAGCAGAACTAACTGATTTATACGACGACATTCGAGCAGATGCAATTGCGGAACGTGTTGATTTGTATCGCTGTATCTCTACCCGAAGGGAACCACTTCCTGCACGAACGGAGCGCTGGTTACGGGCACTCCGCTCATGAGTTGGTTCTTTCTCTTCTTCGCTCTAGCTGTCTGTCTCTATACATGGATCAATTTAGCTTTTCTACCACGATTAACGGATCCCGTTCAACCAGATAGTCTAGCAATCTGTATCCCGTTACGGAATGAGGAACGTAATGTACGAAAATTATTAGACGCATTAGAACCTGCTCTGACACCAGGGATGCACGTTTACTTATATGAAGACCGCTCGACCGATCGGACGCGTGAGTTATTGCTCGATCGGATTGGTCAAGACGACCGTTTTACAGTGATTGATGGTCTTCCCTTACCAGCAGGCTGGGCAGGAAAGGTTCATGCATGTCATCAACTCGCGAAACGAACGACAGAGGACTATCTGTTATTTCTCGATGCTGATGTAACACTGACACCTGATGCGATTTGTCGCTTATACGGAACGTTACGAACAGAACGAGCCGTTTTCCTTTCCGGTTTCCCGTCCTTTCCTGTACCGACGTTTCTCGGAAAGTGTTTGATTCCAATGCAACATGTTCTTATCGCGCAACATCTTCCGATTCCGTTTCGCAAAGTGAAGCATCCAGCTTTTGCTGCAGCCAACGGCATGGTCGTTCTCGTCGAACGACACGCGTATGACCAAGTCGGTGGACATGAAAGCATCCAATCGGCTCTCGTTGACGATTTAGAACTTTGTCGTACGTTTAAACGACATGGGTTGACGACGACGCTCGTCGAAGTCGCCCCAGCAGTCTCTTGTGATATGTACGCCACGAACGAAGAAGTCTGGCAAGGTTTTCTAAAGAATGTCTTTCGTGGGATGAACGATTCTTATATCGTCGGATCATACTTTCTACTCTTTTACTTGGTTCAAGCAAGTGTCCTACCTTATCTCATCCTCCACCCATCCTGGCAGATGGGTTTCGCACTGATTCTTCTTTATTTAGCACGATTCCGGATCGATCGTGCGGCACGAATCCGACATGTTTGGTGGCTCCATCCACTGGCGGTATTCCTTTATGTCATCTTGCTAGCAAGTGCGATGATTCGAAGCTTTAGGAAACGGGAAATCACATGGAAGGGTAGGACCTATTCATAAGGAGGAATCAGTAGCATGAAACATATAGCTGTCATCGGAGCCGGTCTTGGTGGACTCAGCGCTGCTATCTCATTAGCAGCAAAAGGATTTCGCGTCACGGTCATCGAGCGCAATACACATATCGGCGGCAAAATGATGCCGATCGTCACAGAAGGACATCGCTTCGATTTTGGTCCGAACACGATCACGATGCCGGAAGTTTTTCAGTCTGTCATTCTTGAATCCGGTGCGGATCCCGATGAGTACTTTACATTCACGAAACTTGAGCGTCATACGGTCAATCACTTTTCCGACGGAAGAACATTAACATTCTCGTCTGGACGCGAAGCGATGCGGACAGAAGTAGATCGTTTCACGAACGGTCAGTTGGCGAAGAACGATATTACAGGTTACCAAGAAGAAGTGGCGAAGTTGCATACGATCGCAAAACAACAATTCTTTACGAATATTGATTCGTATATCCGCCCCTCCCTCTGGCGAGACATGTTGAAAGTGCATCCCTTTCAAAACCTTCATGGGTTGCATAAGCACTACTTTAAGGATAAAGGGTTAATTCAGGGACTCGATCGTTATGCGACGTATATCGGGAGTAGTCCGTATCAAACACCCGCTACCTTCAGTTTAATCGCTCATTTAGAACTAAATGACGGTGTCTACTTCACAAATGGCGGTAATACAGCAATCGCAGAAGGGTTCGCCCGACGTGCAAAAGAACTAGGTGTCGTCTTCCGTCTTGGCGATGAAGTGACACAGATCGAAGTCGTCGATGGACAAGCAACGGAAATTGAATTGAATCACTTGGAATATCTACCGGTTGACTTCGTCGTCATGAACGGTGATTTGTTGACACAATATCCACGTCTGATCTCAGAAACGGCACGACCTGATTTTAAAAATCCGACACCTGCTCAAGTCGAACCGTCGATTTCTGCCTATGTTCGATGTATCGGTCTCTCACGTCGGATCGAAGGGCTGGCTCATCATAACGTCTTCTTCTCTTCAGATTACGAAGCTGAGTTCAAGGCACTCTTTGATGAAAAACGTTACGCTGAGGAGCCGACGATCTATATCTCGAATTCTTCCGTCACAGCACCAGAAATGGGACAAGCGGGTGATAACTTATTCGTGCTCGTCAATGCACCTGCAACGGATACTGGACATGCGATTGATTTTGATACGTATGATCAACTGATCAATCAACGATTGCAGTCCTTTGGGATTGATATTTCGTCCGATGTCGTCTTCGAGCAACGGGTCACGCCACAGGATATCGAACAAACCTTCTTTGCCTATCACGGCTCATTGTACGGCTTGTCATCCAATGGCATCCGGTCGTCTTTCCTCCGTCCGAGCAACCGTTCAAAGAATGTTCACAATTTGTTTTTTGCCGGTGGATCAACGCATCCTGGTGGTGGTAGTCCAATGGTGACGCTTTCAGGAAAACTAGCAAGTGAACGAATCGTCTCTGCTGTCGCCGCTACCCTGTGAACGTTATGTGAATTGCATATCAATCACTTGTACGGACAACTAAGATTTGATACGATTACTTCGAGTTCAAGAGGTAGTGATTGACCCCACATCCTCAATCAAGCGCAAGGTGACTTCCCCGAGTCAAGAGCGTTGAAGAACTTACTTTTTCTAACCAGCGAAATCAAATGGGACCCACCCATTTCATCACGTGACTCATCGTGTGTCCATTCGCATGACTTACGACGTTCCCCCTTAGATCGTCTCATCCGTTTGGTCCACAGATAGCTCGATAAAGAAAAGACCATCCCCGTGGTCGAAACAGACCTATCTCGTAGTCCAGATGTTCGCTCTGGTGTAGAAGTAATCTGAGACTCCCCGGTCTCAGACCATAGAAAAAAGACCTTGGTCCCCGCCAAGGTCTTTTTTCTATGGTCATGTATTAAATCGTAGCAAGTAACTTCATTTTTTGCCAACGGCTGACGTATGCCCGTTTTGTAAAGACGTCATAGTGATTATCCCGCGCTGCATCGAGTATACCACGGTACAGGAAGGCAGCAGCCTTAAGAGCACGCCGACTCTCTCGTGGATACCGTTCAAACGATGGAATCGCCGCGTCATACAGATGCTCTGCTCGAAGTGCAACCTCTTCCCAGAGACCGATGAAGTCTCCTGAAGGACGACCAGCGAGTAACGACTCCGCTGTGACACCGTATGTCTCCATCCATGAATGAGGCAAGTAGATACGGCCGCGTTTTGCATCTTCACCAACATCTCGTAAAATATTCGTTAATTGCATCGCGATTCCAAGATCGATAGCAGACTTACGGAGATCAGGCTGTTGCGGTGCAAGGATGGGCAACAGCATCAAACCGACCGTACTCGCTACGTAGTAGCTGTATTGCTCTGTCTCTTCAAGCGTCTGATAACGATTTTTCTCGATATCCCAACGCATCCCTTCCGCGAGCTCAAGGAATGGTGTCTCATCCATTTCATAACGTTCAAATACGTCTGCCAACGCAATCCATAACGGTTTATCTAATACTTCGCCATCACGGAATCGTTTGAATTCATTCAAGAAAGCTAGTAAACTCTCTTTCGGCGTATCCGACTCATCGACGGTATCATCGAGGAACCGGCAAAATGTATAGATGGCATAAACAGCTTGTCGATCTGCTTTTGGTAAGAGTGAAAAGGCTTTATAGAACGTCTTAGATCCGGACTGAATGACTTCCTCACATTTGATATACGCGTTCTGGATCGTCACTGAATTCATGTTTCCACCCCATCTCTTGTTCCATTCGGTTTACGAGTATCGTTGCGCCCATCATGACGACTGGTACTCCTCCACACGGATGCACCGATGCACCGACGGCATATAATCGATCGATATCCGGATACGGTTTTGCCTGTGTCTTTAAGGCAGCCGATTGGCGAATCGTCGGCGCAATCCCAAAACTACCTCCCTGATATAATCCAAAGGCCTGTGCATCATTCGGTGTACGAATCTTCATTTCTTGTATCTTTTCCCGGAATCCCGGATGATGATGCTCGATTTTTTCAAGTACAGTCTCAATGAAGTCTACTTCTTCATAATCTTCTACACCATAGCCTCGCGGAGAAGGAATTAATGAGTAGACGACACTATCGTCTGTTCCTGTTAAACTACGGTCAATCCGACTCGGATGGAACAGATAGACTGCCGGATGTTCTGGTAATCGTCCTTTTTTAAAGATATTCGTCATGAGCGGTTCCAAGTCGTTTGGCATCAAAAAGCGATGCACCGGTAAATCGACTTTCCCTTTCATCTTGAAATACAGCAGTAGCGTACCGCCTGAAGGCGTATAGGTCTTAGGTTGTTTACCTTCTACAAGACGTTCCATCAATGGAAACTCTCCGTTTAATACGATTTGATCGAATGCTTCCTGTGTGCCATCTTGTAAGACGATTTCCTTCGCCTGTCCTTGGTCGATGACGATTCGTTCAACGGGTGCTTCGAAGACGAATCGGACACCACGTTCGACTAATGTGTCGTACATGCGTTCAGCAAGCGAGAAATAGCCACCTTTTACATACCAGACACCTTCTGCTTGTTCCCGGTACGGAATCAAACCGTAAATCGATGGTGTTGTATAAGGGTTTCCGCCGATATAAAATGTCGGAAAACTGTATGCCATGCGCAAATATTTACTCTTGAAGTATCGCTTCAAATGGTCATGTGCAGTCTCTAGAGCATGCATCTGTAATAATGGACGCATCATGTCTGGGTGCAACAACTCCGTCTTCCGACGATAACCACGTTCTAAAAATTTCGATACACTCGTCTCATAATCCTTTTCTTTTTGATGCATGAATTCATAAAATCCACGACCTTCACCGAATTGACGTTCGATCGCGATCGCTTGATCCACGACATCGGCTACTTTCGTAACGACCGTACCATCGTCGAAGTGAAGGTCATACAATGGATCGACCCGTTCAAGTTCTACTCCCGTAACTCCGGCTTCTGCCAACTGCTCTTTTAACTTGCCTGGCATCAGAACGATCGTCGGACCTTCATCGATGCGGCCACCCGATTCAAAATCGACGGATCGTAATCGACCACCGACATGCGCTTCTTTTTCAAAAATCGTAATCTCGACTCCAGGATGTCTTGCTGTCAGCAAAAGCGCTGCATGCAGTGTACCGACACCGGCTCCTACGAATCCTATCTTCATGTCCGCACCCCTTCTTTTTTGAGCACGAGTTCTGCCGTAATACGCGCGGATTCGAAAATCGTCGGTAATCCGCTACCCGGATGTGTGCCACCTCCGACGAGATACAGATGATCGAGCTCTTCAAATTGATTATGCGGTCGGAAATACATCATCTGTGTCAACTGATGACCGAGATTGAATGTCGCGCCTTGATGAATCCCCATCGCTTCCCAGTCGTCTGGCGTGAACATCTCTTCGACTTCGATTGCCGCTTCAATCCCTTGATATGGTGAACGCGTTTCAAGAGCGTCCAGAACACGGCGACGTAGCTTCGGTCCTTCGATCGACCAATCAAGTTCCGAGTAATTGTTCGGTACCGGCACTAGGACATACATAGCAGACTTGCCTTCAGGTGCTAGCGTTGAATCAATCACGGATGGATTTTGGACATAGAATGAAAAGTCATCCGACAATTCTAAAGTCTGCGTCATCTCGCGAACGTTTTTCTCATAATCCTCTGCAAAGTAAATCGTATGGTGTGGTGCATCGAACGTCCGGTTGACACCAAGGTATAACATGAACGTCGAACACGAGAATTTTTTGCGGTCAATTTTTGGTCGGGACCATTTTTTCAAAACCCCTTCCGGCACCAGATGATTCATCGCATGTGCGAAATCGGCGCCGATGATGACTTCATCGAATAACTCATGTTGACCTGACTCGAGGATGACTCCTTCGACAGCTTTTCCGTTTAAAATCAATTGTTCGACGCCCGCACCCAACTGTACGGTTCCGCCTAGCTCCTCAATCGCACGTTGCATTGCAAGCGGTACTTGATGCATCCCACCAATCGGATGGTGGACACCGTAAGCATGTTCCATGTAAGACAAGATCGAAAAACCACCCGGACATTCCCAAGCTGACATGCCTAAGTATTTCGCTTGGAATGTAAAGGAATACTTCAATTCTTCGCTCGTGAAGTAATCGGATAAAACATCATAAAGCGATCGTCCGAGCGATAGGCGTGGCAGTGCCGTTAAGACACGCGGTGATAAGTAATCCGTCAGCCGATCGTGACGTGTCTGTAAGATTGGCATGAGTTTTCCAAGCTTAAGTGCTTGCTCTGCCATGAATCGATCGTACCCTTCTCCGTTTCCAGGAAATTGTCGTTCGATTGCCTCTTTCATCCGGTCCCGATCCGTCGTCATCGTAAACTCCTCTGTTCCTCCTTTGAAATAGAGTGTATACATCGGATCAAGTGCCTTTAAATCTAAATAATCTTCTAACCGAAGACCGGCTTCGTGAAAAACGTTTTCTAAAATATGCGGCATATTAAGGAATGTTGGTCCTCGATCGAACGTATAGTCACCTAGCTTGACGGCAGAAGTTCGTCCACCGACTTGCGTTTGTTTTTCGTAAACGGTGACGTCTACTCCTTTTCCTGCTAATAACAAGGCACATGCAAGTCCCCCAGGTCCTGCTCCAATCACTGCTACGCGTCGCTTCACCCAAATCTCTCCTTTTTATCTCTCATCGTTTCAACTATTATACTAAGCACATAGTAAAAGCAACAAATTTAAACTGTCTTCCAACTGTAAAAACGCCAGACTTCGCTTAGGAAGTGGCGTTTGCAGTGACGATATACCAGGCACCTTCTTTTAAGAATGGTGTGATCGAAATGTTTTCAAACCCAGCTTTCGTTAGATCTTCTTTCAATTCTTCCTTACTTGGTAATGGATACAGATTCTCATGCAACGTCATGAAGGCATTGAATGCTGCTGAGAAAGGTGCACCATGTGAACTGTCACGTAATGGTGTGACGAGAATGACTGTTCCATCATCCTTGACGAAACGACGAACTCCTTTTAATAGTGCAAGGCGTTCCGGTTGCGGGAAGTAATACAAAATATTATTCATCATGACACCGTCATATGTCTCTTTCACATCAAACGTTTTGATGTCTCCAACGACAAAATCAATCTCTCCGCTCGTATCTCGTCGTTTTGCTTCTGCGATGACGGATTCTTCAATATCGATTCCGGCAAGTCGTAAGTCCGGCAATGCCTCATGGATTTTACGGAGATACCCACCATAAGCACAACCAATATCAAGTAGTGAGGTCAGATTACGACTCCGAATGATATGGCGTACTGCTGGGAAAGCAACAGTCTCAACGAGAGCTGAAGTTTCAGCTACGATGTCTCCATGTTCCTCTCCATTAAAAGTCTTTTGTTGACCCTCTTCTAAAAATTGAGGATAAGAGAATAATGCTGGCAAGTGCAACTCCATCATTTCCGATAACATGAATCCGATACTCCGATCGTCTGATTGAGAGAGTTCCGGAAGAACATGGCGAGTCGCTGTATAGCGTAAATCTTTTTTCTTCAAGTGACCGACTGCAACGCCGACTTCGAACCAGCGGGATAACGCTTCCTGTGTCAGCGGACGCTGCATCCGTAGCTGTGCCTCTGCTTGTGTTGCTCCTGTTTGAAGAGCATCGAATAATCCATATTTATAACCGATATACCCATGCCAAAGTGGTAACACCGGTTCTGCGCGTTTCATCCATTTTCGTGCTCGGAAAACTTTCGTCCATTCCTTCAACTGTGCCACAAGCGTTCCCCTCTCTACTGTTTAATACATCCCTTTTCCCAAATAACAACCACTTGTAAACAAAAATTACTAACGAACATGACAAAAAGAGTCCTTTTCAACCTATGAGGTCGAAAAGGACTCTTTGATCCCGCATGAACTTAGAAGAATTTCATACCGTATGGGAGTGAATAGCCTAGGAATACTGTCACAAGGACGAGCACGATGAATCCGATGACGAAACCGGAATAAGCTTTTCCTTTTTTAAGTCGAACAAGTGTCAACTCTCCGAAGATGAGCGACAATAAGCCAAGTGTAATCTTCGCATGGTAGAGTGGGTCTGGATTTTCAGACATCCCCATAATTTTGATGTACAGATAAAGACCTGTCGCGAACGTCAATAAGAGCAACAGACGGAACGCCATATGAATCCCTTTTGCAGCTTTTTTGTTGTTCTTGTACATCGAAAAAGCGATGAAGAACGTAACCAATAAAAGTACCCAAAGTAAGACGTGTGTGTGAACGAATGCTGTGATTGGCATTTCATTTCCTCCTTTCTTTTCCTATTTCATCGTATCTGATTTCAGGACGAACACCTAGTGTTATTTTGTTGATATATGGTTTTTTCAGGAGATTGTCACATGTGTAGACTGGACAAGTGGGAATTTGACGGTAAAAAGACTACCTTCCTTCACGACTGACTCGACATGAATTTCTCCACCATGACCCGTGACGATTTCCTTACAGATAGCTAGTCCTAGACCAGTCCCACCAATTTTTCGACTATCCGAGTTATCGACGCGATAGAACTTTTCGAATAGACGACTCAGCGATTGTTCTGGAATCCCGATTCCCTCATCTCGAACTTGAAGAATGACTTGATCAAGTGATGTCGTGAGTACGACATCGATCGCACCACCAGATGGTGAATATTTCACCGCATTATTCAATAAATTATTGAGCAACTGTCTGATTTTTTCTTCGTCTGCTTCAATGACAGGCAACTGATTTCCCTCGTGACGGAACGTAATCCGATGAGCCTGTGTCGAAGCCGCATAAAATTGTGTCGTTTCTTCAGCAATCGTATAGATGTTCACGGATGCTTTTTTATACGATTGTGTGCCCGACTCCATGCGCTGGACATCTAAGAAATCATTGACGAGATTCGCAAGACGTTCCGTTTCGGAATGGATCGTCCGCAAATATCGATCTTGGCGCGACTCTTCGATGTCTCGGTTGAGCATGAGTTCTGTAAATCCGTAAATCGAAGAGAGTGGCGTCCGAAGTTCATGAGAGACAGTTGAAACGAGTTCTGATTTCAAACGATCCATTTCAGTCTCTTTCGTCACATCACGCATGACGAGCATCGTTCCTTTATGTACGTGATGGATGTGGATCACCTCGACATAAAATTGAATGAATACCGTTTCGTTTCGAATCGAGAACTGTAAACTATCAGTCGGTAATTCTCCACGCAGAACTGCATCAACATAACGGCTAAAGACTTCTGGTTCGTCGACGACGGATCGAATGACTTCTAAGCACGTTTGCAATGTCTCCTGTTCAGTCTGGACATCGTAACGCAACTCCGGGAATAAATCGTATAATGGTCGATTGACGAAGACCTCTTCTTTACCCGGTTCAAGATAGATGACGGCCTCTCGAATCGAATCGAGAATCCGCTCCGTCTTCGTTTTCTCTTTCGTCATCTCGTCAAACAGCCGCATCCGTAAAAGCGATAGCGATAATTGGCGGGAGAAGGACATGACATCACGCATCTGTTCGTTCGTAAACTGATCGCGGTAACGGACAAGGTAGATGTACGCAATGATGTCATCTGCAGTGGGGTCGAGAATCGGTACAGCTGTTTCGTACATATAGTACGGATATGGCAATGGATGATTGCTTGCGACTTGTTTAGAAGAATGAACAGGTGACTTTAGTGACTCAGCTCGTTTTAAGAGAGACGCATCGTTTTGAAGCAGCTGTTCTGCCAATTCATCCGTCATTCCATACGTAACGACAGAATAACTATCTTCTTCATCAACAAATACTAATGCACCAATCTCAGAATCCGTGATCGTGACGAGCTTCTCGATGATTTCCGGATAAGCAGTCAACGACTCACGCGCCGCGAGCGTTTCTGTCAAATCATTCCGATACTGCAGATGTTGCTCATTCCGCATCGTCAGCTCTAATGCTTCTTCGAGTTCTTCTTGCTGTGCTTGTAATTCTTCCTGCTGTGCTTGCAATTCTTCCTGTTGCGCTTGTAATTCTTCATTTTTCGCTAATAAATGCTGCTTGTTCTCGGAAATCGAACTTGCCATCTGATTGAAGGATAACGCCAGAATTCCGATTTCATCTTTACGATTCGGTACTTTGACGCTCGAAACATCTTCACCGTTCGCAAGCCGTTGACTGTTCTTGACGAGAGATAATAATTCCATCGTGATGCGGCGGATAAACGGATAAATAAAGAAAATCAAGACGGCAAGTAAGACGACGATATTCGCTAACCAAATCAGCTGTGTCGTCCGGATTTCCCGTTCCAGTTGGTCACTCGTCCGTTGTGCCCAATCCTCTAAAAATTCACGATAACCGCCGAGTGCTAGCTCGCTCTTATTGATTTCCGAGAGTACATCAATGTTTCCTTGAGCATCTAATTGAATCTTACCTTCAGCTAATAATCGCTGACCAAGTGGCAGTTCAGCAAGTGTTGTTCCTTTTAAGAAGGATTCCGTGACATCTCCAGATTCTTTCGCTTCGACATACGATTGAATAAGCGGCAAAATCGCATCGAAATAATAACCATACAATTCTCTCGAGGACTGGGCGAATGCCTTTCCTTGATCATAAATCGCATTTTTTTCGAACCATTCTGTTTGCTGATCAATCTTATCTTGTTGAGCCATGACTTGATTGTATAGATCACCATTCCCCATCAAGGCATAACCGCGCATGTTGAACTGGACATCCTGCCACTCTTCCCATAAAGCACCCGCACGTGCACTCCGGTCACGGATATCTTCTAATTTCGCCCGAGTCGCCTGCAGTTTCGTATCGGTGTAGTTGTAGACGATCAATGATGAAATCATCAATGTAGCTAATACGACATAAAAGGAGGCCATGAGTTGACGTCCGATTTTTCGATTAATCCACTTGGTGATCACTCAGTATTCCTCCCACGACATCAATCAGTTCTAACGGACTAAAGGGCTTCGAGAAAAAGTAATTCGCTCCGATTTCTTCTGCTCGTTCGCGGTCTGATTGTTGACTTTTAGCCGTCAACATCATGATTTTTAAGTGTTGCTTATCTGGATGTTGTCGGACTTTTTCGATGACTTCAATCCCTGTCATTCCAGGCATCATGTAATCGAGTAAAACGAGATCATACTCAGCGTTCATGATTTTTTGATACGCTTCGTCACCGTCCGTCGCTTCGTCAATCGTATATCCTTCATCTTCTAGTGTATCGAGTACTAACATGCGTAAGACATCTTCGTCTTCTGCTAATAAAATACGCGCCATCTATTAAAACCTCCCAAAATTATCCATCATCAAAGTGACATATCTTCTTTATTTTACACAGTTCCTTCACAATAAGAAACGGAAATCACTTCAGAAACTGATTTTACCTCCTTCTTCTTCATCCCTCTTTCGACCCATACTAAAACCTCCCTCATCTCTACCTAAAGTAGGAGGATGAGGAAGGTCTCAGTAATTTAAATTAAATCAATCGTTTCTTCTAAAGCAAACGCATAGATGACCTTGCGTGAAATTCGAATATGAAGAATCGCTTCTAACGCTTCTTGATACAGATTCAACTGAGTTGCGTATCGATCCCGTAACACATCAGCAGGTGTCTGTCCGACTTCTGTCGTGACGATTTGATCCGATTTATAATCGAGCAAGATATATGACTCCCCATCCTGAATCAAACAGTCGACGATTCCTTGCATGACTGCGTCATCCACTGGACCTATCCAGTCTTTCCGGAAACGCGATGCCCCGATCTTATATGTGAACGGCAATTCCCGATAGACGTGGTTCGTCCGTAATCGTTCGCTAAACAATTGTCCGATTTCAGAGTCGAGGAACCCTTGTAACTGTGCTGTTGCTTCCCGCATCGTCGTCGCTTCAATCGGCGTAATGCGTTCCGTTGCTTCCCACTGATTGATTTGTTGCGAAATTGATTCGTCCGGTTCATACAATTGCATCGCTAAGTGTAAGACCGTCCCTCGTTCCGCTCCACTTAAAACAGGTCCGAGGAATTGTGGCGTACGGTAATACGTCGTCTGGCGATATGTCGTTTCGAATGCTGCACGTTCTAGCTGTTCCGCCCGCTTCAGTTCCGTGACGGTCTGTTTTGCTGCCGTCTCTGTCGCAAGCGCATGCGGATACTGATACGAAAATGCCGCTTCGACGATTTCTTTGACTTGCGAATTAACCGGCACATCGATTTTTTCAAGCTTCTGAACATGTTCGAGTTGCTCCACGAGTGTTGAGATTTCTTGATACGGTGCTAACTCCTCTAAAGACATCACGCGAATCGACCAATCCGTCTCATCCGGACGTAGTAAACTGCTGCGTAAGACTGCCGGAACGACCCATTCCGCATAACTCTTCGCTTGGCGCCGGTCATTTTCAGGAAGTAAGACTTCATCTGGTGGCGTCATCTGCCAGGTCGCCATTTGATTTTCTAAATCCTTGACTGTCCCGACGAGAATCAACTTTTCCTTCGCTCGAGTCATCGCAACATACAAGACGCGCATCTCTTCTGCCTTCATCTCTCGATCCATTTCCCGGCGGATGACTTCTTTTAAGAGTGTCCCAGATCGCAAACGACGAATCGGATCAATCGCATCCAGGGCAATACCATACGTCTTATGCAACTGAATCGCCTGCATTTGATCCTGTTTGTTGAATTGCTTCGTCAATTGGCTGACGATCGTCACGGGGAACTCGAGTCCTTTTGATTGGTGGATCGTCATGATGCGAACGACGTCCTCGTCTTCTCCAAGCGAACGGGCTTCTGCGAAGTCTTCTCCTCGTTCAATTAATCGATTGATCAGACGAAGGAAACGATAGAGTCCACGATAACCGGACGTCTCATATTGCTTCGCTCGCTCATATAAGGCGTTCAAGTTGGCTTGACGACTTTTTCCTCCGGCGAGACAGCCGACGTACTCAAAATAGCCGGTCTGATCAAAGAGCGATCGAATGAAGGCAGGTAGGGCACTCCCACGCGCTTCAGTTCGCCATGATTGAATCTGACGGATGATTTCATCCATTCGAATTCCGAGTGATGATTCCTCTGCCGCCATTGCTAGCGCTGCCTCATAAAAGCTTCCTTCTTTTTGTTTTGCTCGAATCCGTCCTAAATCTCGATCCGCCACCCCAAAAATCGGCGATCGTAACAGACTCGCGAATGGGATGTCTTGAAGCGGATTATCGATCGTCTTGAGCAATGCCATCATGATTTGAATTTCCGTCGCTTGGAAGTATCCGCCCGTCGTATCCGCATAGACCGGAATCTCATACTGTTCGAGCACTTCGACAAGCGCTTGGACACGCTTACCACGCGACCGTGCTAAGACGACGATATCGCGGTATTCACACGTTCGGAATCGGTTCGCTTTCGCATCGTAAATCAGATGTGGATGCTTCGAATCAACGAGTTCTAAAATTCGCGTCGCAATCGCTCGTGCTTCAACCTCTTCCTTTTCACTATCAAGTGGATCTATCAAGAGTAATTCAGGCGCCACTTGCTCCGATTCGAGATAACTCAGATTCCCGAGTCGAAGGTGCGCGGCTTCATCGTAATCAATCTCCCCGACCGTCTCATCCATCACTTGGCGGAAGATTTGATTCGTTCCATCCAGCACCTCAAGACGACTCCGGAAGTTTTTTGTTAAATCGATCCGTGTTCCAACGTCGGTCTGTTGGAATCGTTTGAATTTCTCAAGGAACAATCCTGGCTCTGCATGACGAAATTTATAGATGGATTGTTTGACATCACCGACCATGAATAGATTTCCTGTCGCCTCATCCGTTTTCGAGACCAATTGGATGATGCGTTCCTGAACCTCGTTCGTATCTTGATATTCGTCGACCAGTACTTCAACGAAGCGTTCCTTCAGAAGTTTTGCCACGTCTGACGGTTGTCCTTCGTCCGTCAAAATCTCTAATGCAAAATGTTCAAGATCCGAAAAATCGACGATACCACGTTGTTGTTTCGCTTCGAGATAATCGCTTGCAAATTGACGTACGAGTGTCACGATCGTCTCCACGTGTCGAAGCTGCGACCGCAAGTCCTCCAAGTAATCAACACCAGTCTTTTGGACGAACAGCTCTTTCATTTTCTTGAACTCCGCTACGAGTCGCGTCCGCTCTGCTTGAAACGGTTTGATTCCTTCATCCCCGCGTGGACTCTTCCAGCGACCGAACTCTACTGCTTGAAAAGCAAGCGCAACCATCGACCAGTGGCGTGCCGACGTCTCAAGCGAGGTAAAAGGAGCAATGTCCTGAAGCATCATCTGTCCCATTTCCGTATAACCAGACTGCTCCAGCTCAAAAGCAAGTTCTCGGTAACGTCCTAATACATTCGAGAGACTTTCCCACTCTAATTCGACTAGTCGTTGCATGAGTGGAGAATCATCCGGGTCAATCGGCTGATCGTACTGACTGATTAAATGTGCATAAAAAGCTTCCGGATCCGGTAAGGAACGGGAAAACCGATAGAGATTCGAAATCAGTGTCAGCATCGCTTGATCATCGCGATCTGACGTATAACTATCAATCAAATCATAGAATCCCGGGTCCTCAGAAGCATAAAAGGACTCAAAGACCGCTTCTAAGACATCGTCTTGTAACAACAGTAATTCAGATTCATCGGCAATTCGAAACGCAGGATCTAAACCAATCCGGTAATAATTCTCGCGCAGAATCGACAAACAGAACGAATGAATCGTTGTAATTTGTGCCCGGTTCATCAATTGACGCTGTTTTTTCAAATACAAATCATCAGGTGCCTCTTTGATGCGCTGGTCCATGACCTCGATGACCCGCGTCTTCATCTCACGTGCTGCCGCATTCGTAAAGGTAGCGACGAGAATCCGATCAGCCGACAGCTCATCTTCGGGATCAATCAATCGTTGCGTCAGCCGTTCAACGAGGACCGCTGTCTTCCCTGATCCCGCTGCCGCTGAGACGAGGATATGTCCACCTCTAGCTGAAATGGCTTGTTGTTGTTCTTCCGTCCAACGCACGCTCATTCTTCTTCCTCCTTCAACCGTTCCAGTACCTCTTTTTCAGACATCGGTTTTAATGGGCGATACTGATTCCCAAGCGATTCATCGAACTGACAGACTGAACGATACTCACAAAAACTACACGGTGTCCGTTCCTGATAATCGAATGGATTGATGGCGATATCCCCATCATAGATATCTTGACTGCTGTCTTTTAATGCCTCCCATGCATGATCCATCAGCGCTGATAAATCTTCCTCTTGTACGACACCTTTCGTCTGCGTCTTATGCAGTCCGTTTTTTGTGAATGTCACTTTGACAAGCGGTGATTTTTTTCGTTCATCGTACGCAATATGATCCATCGCTCGTAGTACCTCGTCATTCTCGAGAATGACGCCTTGCATTTGATAGGACTCGAGTAACAGTTGATTGCGCTCTTCTTCGTCAGCCGATAAATCGCCCCGTAACATCGGGTTTTTGACGTGGAAATATAACGCACCAGCTGGTTTCGCCTGCTGTTGATAGAGCAACTCCGACTGCTCCACGACAGTCTTCAAATACAACAACATCTGAATCGCAAGCCCATAATAGATTTCCGCAAAATCCAGTCCTCGAGCACTCGATTTGTAATCAATGATTCGAACGTATAGCTGATCACCGATCGTCGCCTGATCAATCCGGTCGATGCGACCCGTGAATTCAATTTCTGTTCCATCCGGTAACGTAAAGCGTAATGGTGGGAACGTCGCGTTCCCAAAACTGATTTCAAATAAGTCGGGTTCAAAATCTGTTCGTTTTGCTTGTTCCACAAGCATTTTAGCTGTTTGCTCCACGACATCCGTCAATTTTTTCTTGATATACCCGAACCGACTCGAACTCATCAAAATCGCATTCTGAATTTCCGGTGTCACCTTTTCGACAGCTTCCTTCGCAAGTGTCCCGCACGTCTCGCCATCGACCTCTCGCCAGTGTCGTCCGGAAGCTTTAATACTGAGCGACAGATCATTTAATGCACCGTGGAACAGATTTCCGATGTCTGGTGCTTCAAATTTATACAGCTTTCGCTCGCGTAAGCGAAGTCCGTATCGAGCAAAATGCTTATACGAGCAGGCGTTATAGGTCTCAAAACGCGAAACGCTCGCTTGCAGTGAATCACCATATAAACGATGCGCCAACCCTTCCGGCAAGGCTTCCGCTTTATTTTGATAGAACAAGGCACTCGAGAATAACCCCATCCGTTCACGTCCCTGTCCATTTTCGAGAAGCGTGTTGTACACTTCGAACCAAATCGGCTGAATCGGATAACGTCGTTGAAGACGCCGGAGTTCAATCGCTGTCGCTGCTGCCGCGCGATCTGGACTCGTCACGAAATCAAGTTGTTCTTGCGGTGCGTGTTCCCCAGCTTCTGCAAAGTGTGTTTTGATCGGACGATCGAGCAACAGTTGTCGCTTTAATTGTTTGGTGATCGCTGCCGGCTGAAGCGCCTTTCCTTCTTCATCGACAAGTGCGTAACTGACATACAAGGCTTCACTTGGAGCCATCATCCCTTGATACAGGTAAAACAGCTCATCATCAAACACATCAAGAGACGCTTTCCCAACCGGAATACCATGTTCATGTAAAAAGTCATGATCATTTTCGGACAGTAACTTTGATTGATCTTGAACGAACGGAATCAGACCATCATTCGCTCCCAGTAAAAAGACGACTTTTACTCGTTGTAATCGTCCACGGACATAGTCCGTCGCGATCACTTGATCGAGCGATGGCGGAACAAGTGCAAAACGAAGGCTCTCAAGTCCTGTCTCGACCATCTGAACGAACAGCTCCGTCGATAACGTATGCTCAGGTGCAGCAGCTTCTAGCTGCTCGAATAGATGAAGTATCGCTTCGTATACTTGATCATGCTCGCGCGCAACAAGTAATTGATCCTGCTCTAGTGCCTGCTTACGCCATTCCATTAAACACTCTGCAATTTTTTGTTCTTCGAGGAATTGATAAAGACCTTTCGTATACGCGCTCATCGTCTTCGCCTGCTTTAACCTACGGTGCAACGGTTCAATCAAGTCGACGACGAATGTTCGTAAATGGTTCAGTTCTTCTTCTTGCGCAAACTCCTCTTCCGTTAAGCGAACTTCCTCTGCTAAGCGTCGCTTTAATTGCCACGGTTGTTGCCACATCGATCCTTTGATGCCGCGTTCGAGCACGAACGTCTCGAAACGATCGAGCGCTAGACGCGCATCTTCTGCTGGAATCGGCAAGAGCTCCGTCTTCAGTAAACGAAAGACTGTTTCTTCCCGATAACCCGATGTCACGATGTCTAAAGCGGATTGAATCAAGTCAACAAGCGGATGATGAACCATCGACTCACGTTGATCCAAGAAATATGGAACATCATACATGTGGAAGGCTCGTTCCAAGTGATCCGCATACGGCTCAAGATGTCGCACGACGAATGCCATCTCATGAAAGCGATACCCTTTTTGTCGAACGAGTTGAATCGCTTTCCGCACGGCTGATTCTGCTTCAACTTGACGGTTAACTGCAGCTGTCATCTGAAAGCCGTCAATGTCATGATCGACAGGAGGATATCCCGGCTTCAACAAGGCCTGCTCCAAATGTCGTAGCCCTTCTGATTGAAACTTGATTGGTTGATCATACAAGATTTCTTCGTATGGAATCGACAGCTCCTGCATTTGACCGATCAACTGCATGTAGCATCGCTGAGACACACCAAAAGAAGTTTGTTTCGCATAAGGATCCGTTGCGTCCATTGTAAAACTAATATGCATTTCAGCCACTTGTTGCATCAAGGCGAGTAAAACTTGTTGTTCCTGGAGCGAAAATTCATAAAATCCGTCGACGATGATCGTCGCTTGATCCAGTCGCGCTTTGGGAAGTAATTCGAGTAACGTCGTATAGTAATCGTCTGCATGGAGTGCTTTATCGACAATTCGTTCCGTAAAGCGCTCATAAATCAACGCAAGGTCGTTTAATTTCGGTGACCGTTCGAGAGAGCGATCACTCACTTGACGCAACATGTCTGGCTCAATCAACGAACGTTTAAACGACGCAATGAGCTCATCAAGTCCTTGGAAAAATCCTGGCATGTTTTTAGTTCGTTTAAAAATCTTCAGTTCGTCTTCTGATTCCTCAACGACCTGTCGCAGTAATAGCTGTGTCCCCGTCTCATCAAGAAATGGAATCGCTTGATTCCCGTAATCGCGTAAAATATGAAACGCAAAGCGCCGTAGACTCATGACCTCAAGACGAACAAGACCTGCTATCCGTTCATCTGTCGCAATCCGCCGCTCCATTTCAAATGACATCTGATCTGGAACGATGAAATACATCTTCTCCCCTAATGGTCGTTGCTCGAGTTCTTGTACGACGCGCTCGATCAATTGTGTCGTTTTCCCACTACCGGCACGACCAATATGCATATGGTTCATCAAGAAAACCTCCTCCTCGTTTTTCTTTACTCTTAGTATCTCACAAACAAGAACAAATGTACTGTTTTTGGCGCATGTCTTCTACGTATAAATTTGCTATAATCAGGACACATCCTATGTAAGGCAGGTGATGCTCCTTGTCACTTTACGAAACCATCGGAGGCGAGCATGTACTCACATCCTTGGTTCGCTCGTTCTATCATCAAGTCTACCATGATTCACTGTTGCGACCGTTGTTCCCTGACGATCGACAACGTGTCGAACAGGCACAACTCGTCTTCTTGACCCAATTGACAGGGGGACCGCGCGACCCGGATCAACCGCCGGCGAGTTTAGCGATGATTCACCGGTTATTACCGATTCAAAAAGAACATGCCATCCGTTGGTTGGAACTGATGGAAGTAGCTGCTCTTGATACAATTCCAAATGAAGAAGCACGACTTCAACTACTCGATCGATTACGAATTGGCGCGATGAATGTACTACGCGTTTGTGAAGCACACCAGATGGACTGAGGGATTTTTCTTTCTCATCTGTCCATTTCCATGTAAAATAATAAATGGAGGCGATAAAACATGACGGAAGAACAAGAACAACGACCTGAACTCGTAAAGAATGCGATCGAGCAAGCCGAAGCATCGACGAACGAGGATGACACGCTCGAGGAAGAGCAAACCGAAGAACAAAAAAAATTGGATCACATCAAAGGTCTCGTAACCCTTGAACGCGGATCTGATTACTATCGTGTCGTTTTTTATGACGACCATAAACACTTGATTTTCAAGGAACTCGATTACGACCGTGTCGACTTCGTAGGTCGTTTCTACAATGATAGCTTTGATCCGACAAACTTGACGGAACTAGAAGAAATCGCAGAAAAAGCACTCTCGACTTCTTTACGAAAACGATTCTTGTAATGCATGAAATAAGCCGTCCTCCGATTGGAGAACGGCTTATTTTTATTGATCAGATTGTTTTTTCTTCCGACGAAGGACGTAAGCAAGGACCCCACCTGCGACAGCGATCCCTGTTGCCGCTAAGATCGGTAATAAGACCTTTTTGTTAGATGCTAGTTTTTGTTTGACTTGCTCTAGGCGCGACTCATTCGTCTCCTTCAAGGCGATAGATGTCCGACGGTTCATCGTGACGTGTTTCGCAGCATCCGTCACAACGATACGTTTCGTGACCCAACGGCGATTTCCAGCATCATCGACGACCAATTGTCGTGCCCGTTTAATTCCTTTGATTCGTTTACCCGGTGTATTTTCCGGACGTACGATGCGGGAACTGATAAAGCGTCTGCCTCCAGTCGCACCAAATCCAGGCTGTAGTTTTCGGCGATTTAACCATTCGTATGATTCATTCATCGTGTCGCGGTAAAAGTTACCGCTTCACCTCCCTATGATTTCTCTCTCTACTGTTTCTCCTTACGTAAGTAAGATTCCTGTTATGTGTTTCCACTTTTCACCGATTCTTAAACTCCGGCAATTGAAAACGACGTTGCATTTCATACGCCAGTTCCAGCGTTTTAATCCGTTGTCGCTCGATGCTGTATGCCGAGGCATCCGTATCGATACATTGCCCGGTCTGAAATTCGACTTGTACTTTTCCCGATTTTTTCTGAACAGTCTTCATCTGTTTAAAATTAATCCAAATACATTCTGCCTTTTCTTTTGCGGTCGTTGGAAAGAAAATCGTCTGTGCTTGCCAATCCACTAAAACAGGTGTCTTTCGGTTCGGACCAAGAATATGCCGCGCTGCTTCAATTCTTCCACGCATCGACGAACCAAAATACAAACAGGATTCTTCAATTAATTTAATCGGATGACCATCTAAAATGCTCTCAGAATGTTCCTTAATAACGAGTGTCTGCGGCTCTCCGTACTGACCATATTGCGGGATCAAGGCTAACGTTTCTTCCGTAACTGGGTATGACATATTCTTCGCTCCCTTCCTGGACTACATTGGTTATATCAAATAATCAGTTATGTTGTTTAGTCCTGCTAGTTATTTCCTAATGAAAAAAACGAGATCCAAAGATCCCGTTTTTAATATTTCTCTGTCTTACTTTCATTTTGATTCTCCATTTGTTCGATGAAGTGCCTTGGAAAATTAAAAATCACACAAACTTTTCCGACTCCATTTCCCGCAGAGCGATTCTCGATTGCGACCGTCCCGTCATGACGCTCGACGATCCGTTTGACAATATAAAGACCTAAACCGAACTTCCCTTCCTTACCACGTGAGAATTGATGGAACAGTGGTGAGGAGGCGTCAAGCGGTGGTCCATCATTTTCGATTTCAATATGAACATGATCCGATGTTCCGGACAATCGGATATCGATTCGTGTTTCGGCATAACGAATCGCATTGTCCATGACATTTTCGAGCGCAACACGCAACTGCTCTCCTTCACCAAGAACGATTCCTGCTTCCCCACTGACATGCCACTCGAGTGACTTCGTCCCGGAAAAGCGATTTTTCAACAGATGCACCATCCGGTCGATGTCAACATTGTCCCACGTCGAACGATCGAGCTCGAAATAGTCGAGCTTCGTGACGTAGAGTAAAGCCGCGACTTTTTTCTCTAATCGTTCCGCTTCTTCATCAATGACGGATACGGATCCGGTCAAATCACCATCAGGATAAATCCCGTCTGAGATAGACTGGGCATAACTTCGGATGACCATGATCGGCGTCTTCAAATCATGGGAGATGTTTTGAAGTAATGATTTTTGTGCCTTATCTTGTTTTTCAAGATCCATTCGCATCGCATCGACCGATCGTGCGAGTCGTCCAATCTCATCCCCACGGTCAAGCGGAAGTGGTGTATCCCACTTTTGAGCCGCAATTTTCCCAACCGCTCCCTCGATCTCAACGAGTGGATGTGTCAAACGTCGCGCTAACCAAAAGGCAATGAATAACGTAAAGATACTCCCAATGATGACGACGAATCCGATTTTCGAGAACAACTGTGTAATCAGTTCTTGCCGATACGCATCCCAAACATAAGAGACACGATAATAGGTTTCGCCGCTAACCTCGATTTTTCGAATACTGTAATAGACGTCTTCTTTATCAAGACGAGTTGTATACTTTGCTGTAACGGTCTTTTGATCAATTGCATCACGGTACATCTGATTGATCAGTTGTTGTGGCGCTCCACCGTAGTAGAGTTTGCCGTTTTTAGAAAGGAGTAAGATGTTAACAGAACGAGACTCCTGTTTTCGGCGGTCGAATTCGATCGGATTATCCTGTAACATCTCGATGACAGAAGCATCTTTCGAGAAGAAGACTTCACTATTCTCAAGTGTCGCATAGACCTGTTCATCGATGAAATTTCCAATCGATGAACGGATGACCAGGAGAATGACCGCAGAAAGCGTGACGATGACGAGCAGAAACATCGCCCAAATCTGGAATCCGAGACTGCGGTTTTTCATGCAGACACCAAGCGATAACCGATGCCGTAAATCGTTTCGAGCTCAAGCTTCGATAATTTTTTACGGACGCGACGAACGAGATCATCGACGACTCGGTCTGAACCGAAATAATCGTCACCCCAGACGCTGACAAGAATCTGCTCGCGTGACATCGGCGTCCCAATTTGTGTAGCGAATAAAATCAACAAATCGTACTCTTTCGACGTCAAATCGATTTCTTGACCATTCTCTTCGATGATTCGTTTCTCTGGATAAATCATATAATCGCCGTATTGGATGACACCACTCTTTGGTGTCGCATACGTTCGTGCCAAAATCTTTTTGACGCGGATGACGAGTTCTCGCGGAAGGAATGGTTTTGCGATGTAATCGTCTGATCCCATCTCAAGACCAATGATTTTATCGATGTCCTCATCCCGAGCCGAGATGAAGATGACAGGTGTCGTCTCATCATGTGCCTTGATCCGTTTAATCAATTGAAAACCATCCATATCCGGTAGCATGATGTCTAAAATCCATAAGTCAGGCTTTTCAACGATGGCAGAGGCCGCTGCCTCACCAGACGTAAATGATTTCACTTGCCATCCTTCTTGCTCCAAATATTTCACGAGTACACGGTTCAAGTTCACTTCATCATCAACTAAATAGATTGTATGCATGGCTCTCACTCCTCGACTAATGTGCTTTGTTTCAGTGTATCAAAGGAATTCCGCAAAATTATGGGAGAGTGGATAATAATTCAAAAAAACCTTTCTTTTCAAAAGAAAAGAAAGGCGAAGTCATAAATTTTCTATTATTTGACGAGACGGAGCGCTGGATAAGCTACTTGCTCGTTCTTTGAAGTCACAGGTGTTGCCTGTTGACGACGTTCCATTTTTACGACGTGCGTCAAAAATCCAACGCCGCCTCCTAGCAATACCGTTACACCCGTCATTAATAGAATCTCCATTTTCTTCGCCACCTTTTCCATCGCAATTGATAATCAGTATCATCCTCAAACTGACTATATCATGCTCAAACGAAAATGAGAAGCGTTCTCATGAAATTAATCGTCTAAAAACTTTTGTTGTTCCAGTTCATGGCGTTTTCGAATGATTTCCTTCCAATCAAATTGTCCTTGTTCGAGTCCATTAATTAAAATTTCAGCAGTTCCGACATTCGTCGCAAGCGGCAAATCGTATACGTCACATAATCGAATGAGTGCCGAGACGTCCGGCTCATGCGGTTGGGCCGTCAGTGGATCGCGTAAAAAAATCACGATATCGATTTTTCCTTGTGCTACCAGCGCTCCGATTTCCTGATCCCCGCCGAGTGGACCTGACTTACAGCGATGGACGTGCAGATCGGTTGCTTCCATGATCCGTTGCCCGGTCGTTCCTGTCGCGTATAATGTATTTTTCTTAAAGAATGCGGCGTAAGCCCGTGTAAAGCCCATCATCTCATCCTTTTTCTCATCATGTGCAATCAATGCGATATTCATTCGTATCCCCTCCTTCTTGTCTATGCACAGAAAAAGAACTTCAGAAACCTGAAGTTCTTGAGACAGTCATGAATTCGTCGGTTGTTTCTTCAACACGGTCCGTAAAATCTTTCCGGTCGTATTACGAGGTAATTGATCGATGAACTCAATCTGTGTCGGACATTTATATTTCGCGAGTGATGTAGCACAGAATGCCTGCGTTTCCTCTTCCGTCATCGTCTCACGAGCAACAACGAATGCTTTGACGGCTTCGCCCATCTCCTCATCCGGTATACCGATGACGGCGGCTTCGATGACGTTCGGATGCTGATAGAGGACTTCTTCGACTTCACGCGGGTAGACGTTGTACCCACCGACGATGATCATATCTTTTTTGCGATCGACGATATAGAAATACCCGTCTTCATCTCGACGAGCCAAATCACCCGTATATAACCAGCCATCGCGTAACGTCGCTTGCGACTCTTCCGGCATCTTGTAATAACCGGTCATGACGTTTGGTCCCCGAACGATCAATTCTCCGACTTGACCATCTGGTAATTCTTGTCCGAGTTCATCGACGACTTTGTTTTCGACATCGACGATCGATGTTCCAATCGAGCCTGGTTTTTGAACACCATTGACCGGATTGAAACAAGTGACGGGTGATGCTTCCGATAAACCATATCCTTCGAGGATATGACATTGGAATGTTCGATCAAATGATTCAAGAAGCGGCACTGGAAGACTCGCTCCCCCTGAGACGAACAAACGTGTTGATTCAAAATAGGTCGCATATTCCGGATGAGCCTTCACGGTTTGAAGTAAGAAATTATACATCGTCGGTACACCCGCAAAAATCGTCACCTGTTCTTTTTTCGCTAACTCAAACGTCTCTTGTGGTGAAAAACGTGAAGCAATGATGATTGACGCTCCATGTGCGAGTGACGCATTGACGACGACCGTCAAACAAAAGACATGGAACATCGGTAATACGGCAAGTGTCCGGTCGTTACTGGATACATGTAGATAATCCCCAATCGAGCGCGCATTCGACGTCAGATTACGGTGGGATAACATCGCACCTTTTGGTTTTCCTGTCGTTCCACTCGTATAGAGAATGACAGCGATGTCGTCCAGTTCATTCGTCACTTCGGTCAAGGGATGTTCGATTTCGAGCCAGCGATCGAGCGTGATGAACGTCACTTGTTGATGTGTTTCGTTTGGTCCTTCTTGATCCGCGTAAGGAACAGAGACGACAATCTTAAGATTCGGTAAATGCACGAGACGATCTTTTGCAGCTTCGACGAGCGGTGCAATCCCTAAAATCCCCTTCACATCACCGTTCATCAGGATATACCCGATTTCATCCGGTGTGTATGTAGGGTTGATCGGAATCGCGATTGCCCCTTGTTTCATGATGGCGTAATATGCCACTAGGAATGCTGGGCTATTCCCTAAAATCAGCGCGACATGATCGCCTTTTCGGATCCCGTTCGCTTCAAGCGCACCGGCTGCCCGGTGAAACTTCTCGACAAACTCACGATAGCTGACTTGCGTGTCCTCAAACACATACGCCGTTGAATCCGGATGTGTTCGAGCAGTTTCTTCGACGGATTGAATCAATCCAAGCATGAGCAAAATTCCCCTTTCGAATGAATGACTATTCATTTTTTACGTAAAAAAAATCCATACGTAGTCAAAAGCGACCGTATGGATAGTGTAACACTTTTTGGAAACGTTTTCACAGAGTTTCTTTTTAACCGTTGACGATGACGCCACCGTTTAAGTGAAGGACTTGTCCTGTCATATAACTTGAATCGTTACACGCGAGGAAAACATATGCTGATGCCATCTCAGCCGGCTGCCCTGGGCGATCCATCGGTGTATTTTTCCCGAATGTCTTGACTGATTCATGCGGGAACGTTTCCGTGATGAGCGGCGTCCAGATCGGACCCGGTGCGACAGCATTGACACGAATGCCTTCCTTCGCTAAGTTCATCGAAAGACTTCGTGTGAAGCTGACGATTGCACCCTTCGTCGCAGAATAGTCAATCAAAAGCGCGTTTCCTTCGTATGCCGTCGACGATGTCGTATTGATGATGGCAGAACCGAGTGAAAGGTGCGGGAGCGCGGCACGGGCAAGACGCATCATTCCGAAGATATTCGTCTTGAACGTCTTTTCCATCGACTCGTCTGTGATGTCCTTCAGACTATCTTCTGGTTTTTGCATACTCGCATTGTTGACGATGATATCTAAGCGACCGAAACGATCGATTGTTTTTTGGACGAGTGTTTCACAGTAATCTGCATCTCCGATATCCCCTTTAGAAAGTAGGACTTCGCCGCCTAATTCCTCAAGTCGTGCTTTTGTTTCTTCCGCTCCTTCTTGATCACCGTAGAAGGCGATGACGACTTTTGCTCCTTCACGGACATAAGCAATTGAGATAGCACGCCCGATTCCAGAGTTGCCGCCCGTGACGATCGCGACTTTTCCTTCTAATTTTCCTGCTGCCTTATAATCATCACGCTCATAATATGGTAACGGCTGTTCATCCTCCGTTTTTGGTAATCCTTCTGAAATCCGTTCAAAATCAATAAAGTCCGTTAACGAACCTTCTAAAAAATTATCTTTATTATAGCCCATGAAAAAAACTCCCCCTATGCAGTTGATAGAAGGAGTTTTCCCATAAAGACTTACGCTAAAACGTCTAGCACTTCATCTAGTTCGACAGCGCCGAAGTATTTTTTCAATTCGTACCGACCGAGCACTTCGCGAAGAGACGCGCGATCATAGCGTGAACCTTCGAGCGCCCGCGCAATTTCTTCTGCATCCTCGACACCAAAGAAGTCGCCATAAATCTTCGCTTCTTCAATGATGCCTTTTTTGACGTTCAGCCGGAAATCAATCGTACCGATCGGGAAGCGTTTTTTATGAATGACATCAAATTTCGGCGATTTTCCGAAATTCCACTCCCAGTTGCCATAACGTTCTGCTGAGATGGCACGTACTTTATCCCAGTCCTCTTCGGTTAAGATATACCGTTCAATCTCTTTTCCTTCATAGATCGAAGCAAGGAGATGATCGACGAATTGTTCCATCGTCAACGGTTCTGACAGGAATTCCGAGATATTCGCGACACGACTTCGGACCGATTTAATGCCTTTAGAGCGCATCTTTTCTTCACTGACGACAAGCGCATTGACGACTTCTTCGATGTTCGAATCGAGCATCAATGTACCGTGACTAAACATCCGTCCTTTCGTCGTGAACTGGGCATTCCCACTGATTTTCCGACTTCCGACATGAATATCGTTTCGTCCGGATAGCTCCGCTTCGACACCGAGTTTATGCAGCGCTTGTACGACTGGCTCCGTGAACTTTTTATAGTTGTTGAACGAATCACCGTCATCTTTTGTCAAGAAACTGAAGTTCAAGTTTCCTTCGTCATGATACACCGCGCCACCACCTGAAAGACGACGGACGACGTGGATGCCGTTTTCCTCAACATACTTCAAATTGACTTCTTCGTTCGTGTTCTGGTTTTTTCCGACGATGATCGATGGACCGTTGATATAAAACAAGAAATAGTCTTCTTCATTGACGTTCAGGTTGTTCAAGATGAATTCTTCGACAGCGAGATTGATTCGCGCATCGCGAATCTCAGGATGGAAGATGAATTTCATAAGGGTTTCGTGCTCCTTTGTGATGGAATCATAATGTGATCAGTTACAGCCGTCAACACCACACGCATCACCTTCAGCGATGACTTCAAGTGTTTGTTCTTGGCGGATCTTCGCGAAGACTTGTTCGAATGCTTCTACTGGTTGTGCGCCTGAAATCGCATATTTCCGGTCGAAGACGAAGAATGGTACACCACGAACTCCGAGTTGTTGTGCCATCGCTTCTTCTTCTCGAACATCTGTCGCCAGCTCTTCTGACGCAAGAAACGCTGTGACGTCTGCTTCAGTAAGTCCAGCATCTACTGCGATCCGTGTCAAAATGGCTGAATCATTCAAATCTTCTCCGTTCATGAAATACGCTGTAAACAAGGCTTCTGATACTGCATTCATCTTACCATGTTTTTTAGCGAATTGAGTCAAGCGATGAGCCTCGAATGTATTGGCTGGGATGACACGATCCATCTCGTAGTGCAAACCTTCCTGACGTGCCGTATCAACGACACCTTGCGACATATTCCGTGCTTGCTCGAGAGTCGTTCCATATTTTGACGCAAGAATTTCGTATAAGCCTTGTGTCGGTACTGCTGGTGCATCTGGATCGAGTTCAAAGCTCTTGAATTCGACCTCGACATCTAACTTTTCGTTCGCAATCGCTTGTTCTAAGCGACGCTTCCCAATATAACAAAACGGACATGCGTAATCCGACCATACTTCTACTTTCATCTGTGTTCTCTCCTTTTGTGTAATTTCATACATTAAGCATAGTCGCCTCTAGACAGAGTTGCAATCTTTCCGCCCGCGCCAATACGAATATGCAAAAAAGGAATCAAGATCATATTGATCTTGATTCCTTGATGAGTTAGAGAGCTTATTCTGTCACGAGTGCATGTGCTGCATCTTCGATTTCGATATCGAGTTCTTTCGTATAAGCATCTGTTTGTTCTGCTGTCCAGTTCAAGACAGATTTCATTTCTTCGATGACGGCATCTTTGTGCGCACGAGCCCAAGCGATGTCGAAGAAGACAGCACCTGTACGGCGGATGAAGAAGTCGATTGGACGAGCGACCATTTCATGTTCGATACTGTAATGGAGTTGTGCATAGACAGAACGTGGAAGAGCTGTCGTTGCTGCATCGAATGCTGCTGCATATTCCAGTACTTTCGGTAAGTTCGAACCGTAGCGTTTTGCTAGGAATTGAACTTCTTCTGTCGTTAGACCGTTCGTTGCTGTTTGAGCTTTTAAGAATTCAGCAAATCCTTTTGCTCCGCCGACGTGTCCACCAGACATTGGCATGTTTTTCGTCGAACAACGTGCATACGCGACGTTCTCTTCTTTTTTCAAAAGTTTAGCGACGAGATCAACGACGTGCTCACCCATTTTACGGTATCCAGTCAATTTCCCACCCGCAATCGTGATGAGACCTGACTCAGACTGCCATACTTCATCTTTACGAGAGATTTCAGAAGGGTCTTTTCCTTCTTCATAAATCAATGGACGTACACCAGCCCAGCTTGATTCAACGTCTTCTGCTGTCACTTTAACCTCTGGGAACATATAGTGAATCGCGTCTAAGACGTAGTCTTGGTCTTCGACTGTGAACTTCGGATGTGCAGTATCTTTATCGAAGAACGTATCTGTCGTACCAACGTATGCTTTTCCATCACGTGGAATCGCGAAGATCATCCGACCGTCTGGTGTATCGAAATAGACCGCTTGTTTAAGTGGGAATTTCGATTGATCGATGACGACGTGGACACCTTTTGTCAAACGAAGTTGTTTCCCGACTTTAGAGCCATCTTTTTCACGTAATTCATCAACCCATGGACCTGTCGCGTTGACGACTTTTTTCGCACGGATTTCATGTACGTCACCTGTCAAGAGGTCTGTCACACGCATGCCGACGACTTTTCCAGCATCGTAGATGATTTCTTCCGCTTTTGTATAGTTGACGACGCGTGCACCGTGTTCAACCGCTTCTTTCATAACTTCGATTGTTAGACGGGCGTCATCTGTACGGTACTCAACGTAATAACCGCCACCTTTGAGACCTTGTTGTTTGACGAGTGGTTCTTTCGCTAATGTTTCTTTCGCAGATAACATCGTACGCCATTCCGAACGTTTAACACCTGCTAAGAAGTCATAAACACGAAGACCGATTGACGTACTGAACGGTCCGAACGTACCGCCTTTGTGCATCGGAAGCAACATCCACTCTGGTGTCGTGACGTGTGGTCCGTTTTCGTAAACGATCGCACGTTCTTTACCGACTTCCGCGACCATTTGAACTTCGAATTGTTTTAAATAACGTAGACCACCATGGACTAATTTCGTTGAACGACTAGACGTACCGGACGCGAAATCCTGCATTTCGACGAGGCCAATCTTCATACCGCGTGACGCTGCATCGAGGGCAATCCCCGCACCTGTGATACCGCCACCTACGACGAGTAGATCGAGTTCTTCACGTGTTAATCGATTATAGACATCTGCACGGTTTTTGCTTGAGAATGGTTGGTTAGCCATGAATAGTTCCTCCTGTTTAGGTTCGAAAAAAAAGAGACCACAACAAACACGCTGACTATGTCAACTGCTGCTGTGGTCTCTCCATATTCTCCGACCGATTTATTAACTTGACCTTACTATAACATACGTCACATCATTTGAACAACATCGTAGCTTGAACAGCTTTTTGCCATCCACCGTAGAGCGCATCCGTCTCTTCTTTTGCCATGCTCGGCTCGAAGCGACGTTCTTTTTTCCATTGCGTCGCAATTTGTTCACGGTTCTCAAAGAATCCAACAGCAAGACCTGCGAGGTACGCTGCACCTAATGCCGTCGTTTCATTGATTTCCGGACGCTCAACTGGTGCTTGGATGATATCACCTTGGAACTGCATCAAGAAGTCGTTTTTAACTGCTCCACCATCAACACGGAGCGTTTTGATCTCGATGCCTGAATCTTGCTCCATCGCAGATAGGACGTCGCGTGTCTGATAAGCGAGTGATTCAAGTGTCGCGCGGATGAAGTGTTCTTTTTCCGTACCACGTGTCAAACCGAAGACGGCACCACGAACGTCTGAATCCCAGTAAGGTGTACCAAGACCAACGAATGCTGGTACGACGTAGACACCGTCTGAAGACGTGACGCGTGTTGCGTATCCTTCTGATTCTTTGGCATCATCAATGAGACGTAATCCGTCACGTAACCATTGAATCGCAGATCCTGCGACGAAGATACTTCCTTCTAAAGCATACTCCACTTTTCCATCGACGCCCCACGCGATCGTCGTCAGCAATCCGTGATCTGATTTAACAGCCTCTTCCCCTGTGTTCATCAACATGAAGCAGCCTGTACCGTATGTGTTCTTCGCCATTCCTGTATCAAAACACGCTTGACCAAACAATGCGGCTTGCTGATCGCCCGCTGCTCCAGCAATCGGAACTGATTCTCCGAAGAAGTGATACCCTGCTGTCTCTGCGTACACTTCAGAAGATGGTCGTACTTCTGGAAGCATCGCTTTCGGGACATCTAAGATGTCGAGTAACTCGTCATCCCATTTTAATTCATGAATGTTATACATCAACGTACGACTTGCATTCGAATAGTCGGTCACATGTGCTTTTCCGCCGGATAATTTCCAGATGAGCCACGTATCGATCGTACCGAACAACAGTTCACCACGTTCAGCACGTTCCCGTGCTCCTTCGACATGATCTAAAATCCATTTGACTTTCGTACCAGAGAAATAAGCGTCAATCAATAGACCTGTCTTCTCACGGAAGAGCTCGGCATGACCGGCTGCTCGAAGCGCTTCACAGATTTCAGCCGTTTGTCTCGATTGCCACACGACTGCATTGTGAATCGGTTTCCCTGTTTCTTTTTCCCAGACGACAGCTGTTTCACGTTGGTTCGTGATTCCAATACCAGCAATCTGCGACGGCTTTACGTTCGCCTCCGTCAGACAAGTCGCCACGACAGCAAGGACACTTCCCCAAATCTCGTTTGCGTTGTGTTCGACCCAACCTGGTTTCGGAAAATACTGCGTGAATTCCTGTTGTGCTGAATGGACGATCTCGCCGGCACGATTAAACAGGATCGCACGTGTACTCGTCGTTCCCTGATCCAATGACAAAATGTAGTTCTCCATCTCTTCCCCATCCTTTTGTATCTAAATAAGTTAAGCTGACTTTGACTCCACTGACGTTGTTTTGTTCGGACGAACACCGAATCTATAGCATAAGCCTAATATGACGATTGTCACAAGTCCTACAATCCAAAAAGCCGGTGTATCTTTCCCTGTGAAGACCGAACGATAAAACAATCCGCCAAGACTTCCACCGAGAACTGGTCCGAGAACCGGAATCCAAGAGTACCCCCAGTTCGATGATCCTTTTCCATGAATCGGTAGGATGAAGTGGGCGATACGTGGACCAAGGTCCCGCGCCGGATTCATCGCATATCCTGTCGTTCCTCCGAATGACATACCGAGGCTGACGATCAAGAAACCGACGATCAATGGATTTAGACCATCTGAGAACTTATTTGCTCCGATTGATAACAACCCAATGACAAGCAAGAATGTCGCGATCATTTCACTCATTAGATTGGCAAATGTATGTGGAATCGCTGGTGACGTCGCAAAGACGCCGAGTTTCGTTGCTGGGTCTTTCGTCTCCGCCCAGTGTGGTAAGTAATGGACGAAAACAAGACTTGCACCAAGTATCCCGCCGGCAATTTGAGCGACGATATAGCCTGGTACGTCTGCCCATGCAAATGAACCGTCAAAGGCTAAACCAAGCGTTACTGCTGGGTTAAGGTGTGCTCCACTGAATTGACCGACGGCATACGCTGCAATCGCCACGGCAAAACCCCATGCAAACGTGATGACAATCCAACCTGCATCCTTCGCAAACGATTTCGTCAAACTAACG
The DNA here is from genome assembly GCF_001423925.1 of Exiguobacterium sp. Leaf187. Lineage (NCBI taxonomy): Bacteria > Bacillati > Bacillota > Bacilli > Caryophanales > Exiguobacterium > Exiguobacterium sp. Leaf187. The sequence goes on from NZ_LMPR01000008.1 coordinate 268,459, forward strand.
CCTGCACCAACACCGTTCCCAAGCGCGACAAGCAAAGCTGTGCCTAAAAATTCCGCTAAAATGGGTGACATATGTGTTCCTCCTTTTGGTTATGTGAAAAAAGCAACATAAAAAGGAGATCCACGTCAGTTCATACTTGAATGTTCTTCAAGCAGGACTCACACGTGAATCTCCCTTTTCTCCGTCACTTTGTATCAACTTGATATCACTATAACAATCAGTGAAAACGCTGTCAAATAATCCGAATGATTTTCCTCACAATCAACTTAAGAGCGTGGTTCAAAATGACGCCACAAGTCCTTATTCGATGTTGTGATACTTGAGGCACCTGCTTCAATCGCTTGTTCCACTTCCTCGACCGTATCGATGAGTCCACCGGCGAATACGAGACGCCCTGTCTTTTCTTTCACTTCTTGAATGTACTTTGGCATTAACCCTGGTAACACTTCGATGTAATCAGGTTGCGTCCGTTCCATGAGTTGATAACTTTTTTCGAGTGAACTGGAATCAAGTAAGAACATGCGTTGCATCGTCTTGACCTTTTTTTGACGTGCTTTCAAGATGACGCTCGCCTTCGTCGAAATGACACCATACGGCTTCAATTCTTGGCAGACGTATTCTGTGGCATATTCATCATTTTTTAACCCTTGAACGAGATCCATGTGCAAAAACATTTTTTTGTCGTAACGATGCGCCATCTCATAGACCGCTTTTAAACGCGATACATGCATTTCGAGTAAGACCCCATATTCATATGGACTCTTCAGCATCTTTTCAAAGTCTTCTAATTTTCTAACGGAAGGCAGGATCTTCTGTCCAAAATATGTCATATGTTCTCCCCCTGATTCGTAATGTGTCCTAAGTATGTCGTGAAACATAAGGAATAGGCAATGCTCTTTTCATGAAAATAAGTGAAAAGAGCGCTACGATTAGGGTATAGCTTAACGAAACGATTTCTTTTCAGGAGGTGAACGCGCAGTCCTACCGTCTGTGCACGTCAATGAGTCAGCAAAAACGGATTGTCATCTATTTATTCTCTATTTTAATTAACGCCTTAGGAAACAGCTTCATGGTGACCGCCTCGATCGGGAGTGCACCTTGGACATCAGCGAGTGAAGCCGTTGCGGCCATCTCCCCTTTAACTGTCGGACTAGCGATCATCGTCTTACATGTGCTCGCTTTGATTGCGGCACTCTCTCTTGGGAGTCGATTTAGTTGGTGGACGATCGTCCTCAGTTTCGCACTCGTCGTCCTGTTCGGCGCTGCGATTGATTTCTTCTTATCGATCCATCAATTGATTTATACACCACAGGGACTTTGGATGCGCGTTGTGTACATGTTGATCGGCATGCCATTGATTTCACTTGGACTCGCTCTCTATCTACAAATCGGATTCGTATTGATGCCACCGGATTACTTGATGAAGTCACTGATCAGTCGCTTTAAAAGTACCTCGCTCGGGGCAACGATCAGCCTCGGCATTCCTTTTTTGATTGCTTGTCTCTTTTCACTGATTGAACGCGAACTGATCGGCATCGGAGTCGGAACTTTCATTTTTCTCTTATTGAACGGTCCACTGATCGAATGGTTTCAGCGATTGTTCCCGATTACAGCACGTCCACCTAAACGGACAAGTTCTTGAATACTGTAAAAGAGCTGCTATTGATAGACAAATTCATCTATCAATAGCAGCTCTTTCATTTACGTATATGATTTTCTTTGGAAGACAAGAATCGATGCACCTAACAAGACGATGATATGAGCCAATACGAACAAGGCGGAGAACGTCAAAGTTGTTCCCATCGCTTCACTCGTACCATAGGTCATAGAATCCTTGAAATACATTGACCAGTCTAAATGCATGAATACGATCCACTTAGCGATTGCTGGTTTGAAACCAACCAGTAAGTTACCCGCAATGCTCGTAAAGAACTGTGCTAGTACGGTGAAGCCGATAATCATTCCAACAGAACGGAACAACAATGAGAAGAATAACGTCATGAATATTGTAAAAATCGGACTGACAACTTCGACGATCGTATCGCGGAACAGAATTGGATCTCCTGCCTCTGAAAACGCAAATGAGCCTGCGTAGACGATCGCAGCGATGAACACGAATTGGAACAACATGATCAAGATCGAAAAGATAAGTTTCGAGAAATAAATCGTCATTCGGGAATACGGACTCATTAATAAGTGTTTCATCGTGTCATAACGTACTTCATTCCCGATGGCTTCTGCCGTGAAGACAATCGTGATGATTCCTAATAGAGATGTCAGTAAAAGGAACGTTGATGAATAATAATCATAACGTGTGAACTCAAAATCATTCGTCTTTGCAACGATGATAATACCAACTGCAATAACGACATATAGTGCTAAAACGATTTTCGCTTTTTTAGTCGTCCACCATTTCATCCATTCATTTTGTATGAGCGAAAGCATGTGAATCCCCCTCTTTTTTCGTTACTTGCAGGAATTGTTCCTCAAGCGTCAAACGTTTAACGGTCAGTTCATGTAAATCGGCAATCGGCACGACGAGTCGAGCGATAGCTGGACATTCACTTTCCGGTGCGGTGATAATAATTTTATTCTCGAGTACTTCTGATGGGTAGTTCGCGACGCGAAGGGCATCGAGTACCTCTGTCATCGCTTCTGCATTGACACGAAGAGCGATTTTCGCTCCAGTTTCATTACGAACGGACTCGACCGACTTGATGACACCCTGATCGATGATCGCATAACGATCACTGATTTGTTCCATCTCACTCAACATATGGCTTGAAATTAAAATCGCGATATCTTGCTCACGCGCCATTTGGCGTAAATATTCACGAAGCTCTGCAATTCCGGATGGATCCAGACCATTCGTCGGTTCATCTAAAATCAAGACGCGCGGGTTATGTAGCAAGGCACGAGCAATTCCGAGTCGTTGCTTCATTCCGAGTGAGTACTCTCCGACTTTTTTTGAAAGCTTTCCTTCAAGACCAACGAGTCGTGCTAGTGCATCATAATCCACTTGACCGAGTCCCGGAATGAGATTTTTTGCATGAACTAAGTTTTGTTTTCCTGTCAGATAAGGATAAAACGCTGGATTTTCAACGATTGCTCCGATTTGCGTCAGCGCTTTCGAACGCTCTTCTACGACATCAAATCCATTGACTGTGACTTTCCCTGCATCCTGCTCGAGTAGTCCCGTGATGATCCGAATCGTCGTCGTCTTCCCTGCTCCATTCGGTCCGAGGAAGCCGAACACTTCTCCTGGGGATACCTCAAAACTGACGTCTTTTAAAATTTGCTCTTTTCCGAGACGCTTTGAGATATTTTCAATCTTTAACATCTGCTCTTCCTCCTCATTCATATTTTGTCTATGCTATTAGTGTACGTGATTTTAAAGGATAAGTTTCATTTCTTACAAATATGTAATCTGATTCCAATTAAAAAGGCGTAACAACAGAAATTTTATATTAAAAATAAAGAATGGAGTCGCTAGATGATTCGCTTTGAACAAGTAACACATGATCACTTTCCGATCATCCAATCGTTGTACGCGAGCGTTCCTGCATATGCGCTCTTAGAAGAACGAGTGCTTCCGCTCTCTGATTCGACCTTACAGGAAGAGTTTTTAAATCCCGATACCGTATCGCTGATTGGGTATGTAGACGGAGAACCCGTCTTACTGATTGATTACCTACCGAAGCATCCAAAAGACGGTACACCTTGGATCGGTCTATTTTTACTGGATGCTTCTCAGCACGGTACGGGAACTAGCAGTCGGTTACTATCTGCTTTTTGTGATCAGTTTCTAAGTCAGGAACCTCACATTCATCTCGCGGTCTTACCCGATAATTTAAGAGCCCGTCGTTTTTGGGAAAAACACGAATTTCGATATGTACGAACGAGTATCTCGAACCGCGAACAACAGGTAGACGTCTACGTGTATGATGTAAGTAAAAAAAATGAAAACGCATGAATGGAGTATCGCACAATGTTCAGACTCTCACTTCGCTTTGATGTTTTGTTAGCGGGATTGATTTCCCTGCTATTTTTTAGCATGACGCTCGGATTAACTTTTTTCATTAGTCAACATGCAACAAACCGACTCCAATCGGAAGTCGGGATGAATCTGTCAACGACTGCTCACCAACTGTCTGATAAGCTTGATCATTACATGTGGTCACGTTATGCCGAAGTAAAATTGCTGGGTTCTTTATCAACGATTCAACAAACAGAACAAAAAGCAGAAACACGGCAGACACTCGAAGAGTTACAACGACAGATTCCTGACTTTTCTTGGATTGGTCGCTTAGATGCGAAAGGCAAAGTCGTTGCGTCAACGAATCAGATTCTTGAAGGAACATCGATCAAGGAACGCCCCGTCTTCCAACAAGCCTTATCACAACCATTCATCGGGGATGTCCATGAAGCTGTTCTACTCGCAAAATTATTGCCAAACCCAAGCGGTGAACCGTTACAATTCGTCGATATTAGTACACCTTTGTACGATAAGGGGCGATTTTCTGGTGTCCTTGCGACACATCTCAGCTTCGAATGGGCAAAAGCGATCGAACAAAGTTTTCAGAGCGCCACGTCCTCTCTCCAACAAGTCGATGTCTTCATCATTAGTCAAGATCGAAAGACGATTTTGCTTGGACCGAACGGATGGAGCGGTAAAACATTACCTGATAGCGTAACGCTGACTTCGAATGCTTCTGCGACCGCTTCTTGGCAAGGGAAAGAATTCGTCTCTGGTCAAAGTACAAGCCGAGGTTACAAGGATTACGATGGATTAGGTTGGACGGTTCTCGTGCGTCAACCGACTTCGATTGCCTTCGCTGATGCCGACGCTTTACGTCAAACGATTTTTATCGCCGGATTGATTGCCTCTTTCATCACAGCCGTACTCGGATGGATGTTAGCGAAGTTATTGACACGACCATTATTAAAAATCACATATGCCGCCCAACAGATGCAGGATGATCCCTCAAAATCACTCCCGAATCATCGTGGAATCCGAGAAATCGAGACACTGACGGATGCCTTACAACGACTGATTCATCGCTTGCTACATACCGAACAAGAGAAATTAACGTTTGAACGCTTGTCACAACGCGATAGCCTGACGGGTCTCGCGAACCGCAACGGTCTCGCTCAATACATCGAACAATTGCCTGCAGAAACGCATTCTATCTATCTTTGCCTTGATTTAGACGGCTTTAAAGCAGTCAATGATACGTATGGTCACGCGCTAGGTGATCTCCTGCTGATCGAGGTCAGTCAACGTCTCGAACAGTTGCTTCCACCTGGTGGATTCGTAGCTCGTCTGGGCGGCGATGAGTTCATCATCGTCTTGACGACTCAATCCTTAACAGAAGCACGATACTTAGGTGAACAATGGATCGCTCACGTCTCGATGCCGTATCACTTAGAAGAACAAACCGTCCACATCGGGATGAGTATCGGAGTCGCCGAACAGGTGACAGGAGAATCACTCGAACAAGTCATGCATCGCGCTGATTTAGCGCTCTATCGTTCGAAGCAAAATGGCAGAGGATGTATGTCCGTTCATTGACCATTCAGGACGGAGGATTGACAAGCGCAGCTCTCCTCCGTAAGGTGAACGAGAGAAGCGTATAATTTTTCAACGAGGAGCTGTCAACATGAATCAATGGACACGTGAAGCACGATACCGTCCCCTCTCGGATGTCGATCCGAGCGTCTACCAAGCGATGAAGGAAGAAGTTCGAACATCTCCTTGGCGATTTTCTTACCATATTCAACCTCCGACCGGACTTTTGAATGATCCGAACGGCTTCGTCTATCATGACGGTCTCTATCATTTGTTTTATCAATGGTTTCCACTCGGACCCGTACACGGGCTGAAGTACTGGTATCACATGACATCAAAAGATCTTGTACATTGGTTCGATGAAGGAGCTGCCTTGATCCCAAATGACGATCCTGATTCACACGGTGCTTATTCCGGTAGCGGCTTCATTAAAGATGATCAAGTGCACATCATGTACACCGGTAATAAACGGGATGCGGATTGGAATCGCCATACGAGCCAAATCGTCGGTCATCTCCGCTCGGATGGACGAATCGAAAAACATTTACCACCTGCTATTCCAAACGTTCCTGAAGGATATACGGAACATTTCCGTGATCCGAAAGTCTTCCAAGATGCATCGGGCATTTGGTACTGCATCATTGGTGCACAGCGTAGTGACTTGACGGGTTGTACTGTCATCTATCAGTCTCAAGATGCAGAGCACTGGACATTCCTCGGTGAGTTACAGACGAATTACTCGACATTCGGTTATATGTGGGAATGTCCTGATTATTTCGAGCTGGATGGAAAAGGGATCCTCCTCTTTAGCCCTCAAGGGATTGAACCAGATGGTCCGAACTATCAAAACATTTTCCAGTCCGGTTATTTCATCGGCGAACCGTTAGCTTTACCCGACTTAACATTCACACACGAATCGTTCCAAGAACTCGATTTCGGATTTGACTTCTACGCGCCACAAACAACTGAGGCGGCAGATGGTCGACGGATTCTTGTTGGTTGGATGGGGCTACCGGATATCAGTTATCCTTCTGACATCTATAACTGGGCACATGCTTTAACATTGCCACGTGAATTAACGATCGAACAGGGACGACTTCGTCAACGACCTGTCCGTGAACTGACACAGCTACGAAAAGAGACGCTGTTTGACGAAACGATTCTTTTCGAACAAGACGTGACAATTGCGGAAGCTGAGATTTTCGAGCTCGTGATGACAGACTTAAAACTGTCGTCGGACTCGTTCCGCTTCTCGATTCGTCAAGACGCCACAGAAGAAACCGTATTCCATTACGATGCTGTATCACGTCAATTTACGATCGATCGAAGCCGATCAGGTGCAGAAGTCCCTGCTGAATCATTCGGCACTTCGCGATCGACGATTCTTGCGAAGGACTTGCATACATTACGTCTGTTCGTGGATCGTTCTTCGTTTGAACTTTTTCTAAATGACGGAGAAGCCGTTGCATCTGGACGGATTTTCCCGAAAACATCCAGTCGAGGTATTGTCTTCTCTGGTGAAGCAGGTGCGCATTTATCACTCTACGATTTATCTTAAATAAAAAAGCATTTTCCTGAATAGAATCAGGAAAATGCTTTTTTGCTTCAATGCTTCAATCGTGATTCTTTTTCTAGATCAAATGCAAGGATGTGCTGCTCCCCAATTGGACCCATGACGGACTGTAACGTATCAACGTATCCCGTTTTGAAATACAGTGATTTTGCAGCAATATTCTTTTTATTGACCGCTAGTGTGATCGCTGTGACTTCTGGAAAATGATGATGCACGAACTCTGGCAACTGCATCATTGCCTCTTTCGCATATCCTTGGTGTTGATGGCGTACATCAATGGAAAAGGCACGTAACAGGACACTGTGTTCATGTGTTCGATGTGTTTTAGGGGGATTAAGATGAAGAATAAAAAATCCGACGACGAGCTCGTCTTTTTTGATGACAACCGGGAATTTATCTGGATGGGCAACTGCATCTGTGACGACATCCGTCGGAAAAGAAGTAAACTGGACTTGTTCTTCCGGAAGAATGAACGCATCACATTGTTCATAATGTTCATTCGTATACATGTGTAATTTCACTACAGACATTCTCATTCCGCCTTCCCTCTTTGTACAGGACAAGAGAGTACTCTCTTACATCTATTCCCATTTTAATGTTTTTGTGTCCATTTGCCTAGTCTTTTAGGGTACTCGTCTTACATAACATCCAATAGGCTCTTGTCTCTTTATTCCACGGTTCTTCTTTCCGTAATCCAATCCTGACACTAAAAATGATACACTAGGGAAAGTTCGATTATTGAACGCGAAATAAATACGCTCGAGGTGAACTGTATCATGCATGAAGATTTTTTCGAACAGATGGAGCGATTGACCGGCATTCAACTGAATCCTGTCCAACAACAGGCAATCGAACATGACCATGGTCCGTTGCTGTTACTCGCCTCACCCGGCTCTGGAAAAACAACGACGCTTAATTTTAAGATTGCCTATTTGATTTTACAAAAAAAGATTGAACCACATCGTATTTTAGGGCTGACCTTCAGTAAGGCAGCAGCTCGCGAGATGGCGGATCGTTTTTATCATCTATTTCACGAATTAATTGGAACAACAGCGGCATTCTCGACGATTCATAGCTTTGCTTTTCAAGTCGTTCGGGATCATACATCCCAGCAACGTCTCTCCTATACGATCATTGAGGGACCAATGGATCAACAACATCCGAATGTGCCACATAAACGCATGTTACTCCGGCGTATTTTCCAGGAAATTAATCGGAGTGTCATTACAGACGACCAGATGGATGAGTTATTGCGGATGATTTCCTTCGTCAAGAACCGTCTTCTTTCTTTAAAGGAGATCAAGGCAGTACCGACGACGATCAAACATTTCCCTGATATCTATGTGGCATATGAACAATTCAAGTCGCGTGATCCCTTACATCCGTTACTCGACTTTGATGATATGTTGACGTATGCGAATACGATTTTGGAGCAAGACCGTCGTCTGTTGCAACATTATCAGCGACGCTTCGACTATATCCTAACGGATGAAAGTCAGGATACGTCGCTCGTCCAGCATCAATTGGTCGAGAAGTTAGCCTTACCGCATAACCGTCTTTGTGTCGTTGCAGATGATGATCAGACGCTATACAGTTGGCGTGGCGCGGATGCCTCTAAAATTTTGCACTTCAAAGATACGTATCCGAATGCGACGATTCTTTACATGGAACAAAATTATCGTTCGTCTCAAGACATCGTATCCGTCGCAAACCAATTCATTCAGCGCAATAAAGCACGTTATCCGAAACAGATGTTCACGGAGAACGCTGCTGTTCGTCCGATTATCTTAGAGACGTTACCAACTTACGAGGATCAGACCCGCTATCTGTTGAATCAACTACGGACAGAGACGAATTACCGCGAAGTAGCCATCTTATATCGCAACAATGCCTCATCGATCAATGTGATGAATGCTTTGGATCAAGCAAATATTCCGTTTTATATTAAGGATGTCGATCATAAATTCTTCAGTCATTGGATTTTGAAGGATATCTTAAACTTCATGACATTCGCACAAGATCCGACAGATATCGATGTGCTAGCAACTATTCATACGAAATTCGCCGGGTATATCTCAAAAGCGCAACTTTCTCAATTGCAACAGTTCGGTACGGGTGAATCTGTATTTGATCTACTCATAAACAAAATCGAGATGAAGTTTTATCAAAAGAAACAACTTCAACAAATGAAGCGCACATTCGCTTCCATCCAAACCGTTCGCCCCTCTGCCGCCCTCTCTCTGATTCGTCATGAACTGGGTTACGAAAAGAATTTGCGAAAAATGAGTGAGAGTCTCGGTTTTAGTCTCGATCACCTGCTTGAAACATTGAATACGATCGATAACATCGCAAGTGATGTACCGACACTACTCGCCTTTCGTGAACGGATCACGCATCTCGAACAATTGATGCGTGATGCGAAACAAAATAAAAATCAAAATGCGGTCACCCTTTCGACCTTTCACAGTGCGAAGGGACTTGAATTCGATCGCGTCTTCATGATTGATCTCGTTTCTGGGATTCTTCCATCAGCTGATACGATCAAGGCGTACAAGAATGGACAACTCGATGATATGGAAGAAGCTGCACGTTTGTTTTACGTCGGCATGACACGGGCGCGACACGAACTACATCTCCTGTCCTATCGTTTTAAATCGAAATCATTTGATGTCTCACCATTCGTCGAAGACGTCCATCGCCTCGTCACGCCTGATGCTGCAAAACGAAAAGTAGAGCGCAAGCGAACTGCTGTTACAGCGCGAGCTAGCGTTCCTCCACTTCCGATCACTGAGAACATGCGTGTCTCGCATACAGCATTTGGTCCCGGAACTGTCTTGCACCTGGTTGACGATGTGCTGGAAATTTCATTTGATCAAGGAATGAAAAAACAGCTTTCGTTACAAGTCTGCTCTGAAAATGCGTTACTCGAAATTTTATGATTCAGAATGGACCTGACTCAAAAAAAGAATGACGTGTCTTTTCACGACCTTTCCTCAGGCAAGACACAAGCCAGTTTTCCTGCTTCATTCAAGCAGGAAAGCGGGTCTTGTTTGTCTCTGACAGCGCATAATGCGCTTTTTCCTGTAGGAGTGGCGTGTGACGCGCCATTCTTTTTGTTACGAGATAAAGGTGGCAGATTTTTATTCTGCCACCTTTATCTTTGTAGAGGCTGACTTTTGAGTCAGCCTTTGTTGTATCCGTTAATTTTTCGTCGATGACTCATTTTGATGAATCAAGGCATCTCTGATTTCTGTCAATAATTTTTCTTCTGTCGTTGGTACCGCTTCTTCTTCGATGATTTCTTCCTTCTTCCGGAATGAAGTGATTCCTTTGACAAAGATAAACAGTGCAAAGGCGATCAACAAGAACTCGATACTCGCTTGAAGAAATTGACCGTACTGCAACTCTGCATTTCCGACCATGACCGATAATCCTTTGACATCAATGCCCCCGATGATGATACCGATCAGTGGCATAAAGACGCTGTCGACGAGGGATTTGATGATCCCACTAAACGCAGCACCCAGAATAACCCCGACCGCTAAATCGATCACATTCCCTCGAAAGGCAAACTCCTTGAATGCCTTAAACATGAAACGTCCCCCTTACCAAGCGCGGGACGCCAACTGCTGAATCGCATATCCGACGCCGTGCTCGTCATTTGATTTCGTCACGTGATGGGCAATCGCTTTTGCCTCATCATGACCATTCCCCATCGCGATCGCCTTGCCGGCAACTTTGAACATTGGAAGATCATTCAGGTTATCACCGATGACAGCAACCTGTTCGATTGGCACACCGAGGTGGTCTGCGAGGATTTTAACTGCCGTTCCTTTATCGGCACCGACTGCCATGACTTCGATGTTATCGTGTCCTGACGACGTGACATAGACACCGTCGACCTTCTGCTCGATTTCCTGCCAGATTTTTTTCATTAATTCTTGATCAAACGAGAATGAGATGAATTTAAATACTTGTCCCGCTTGGTTACGGATATACGACCGGAATCCATCAATCATCTTGACGTCTTCGTGGACATAATAACGATCGTGGAAGAAATCAAGCACTTGTTTCGCCCGATCACTTTCTTCACTCAACTCTTTCAGCGAATCATAGGCTGCGTCGATCGTCGCTCCTTGTGCTGTCACGAGTCCTCGATCACAGAACATCTCGAAGAAAACTTCATATTGACTGATGATACCGTAAATTTGCTGTGCTTGTTCCGTCGTCAACGTCGTCGCACTCAACTCTTCTCCATCTACGGTCATCACACGTGCCCCGTTTGAAGCAATGATCGGACAGTGGATTCCTGCTGCATCTGTTAATTCTTTTGCATTTAAGTAGTTACGTCCTGTCGCGATTGCAAATTCGACACCTTGTTCGCGTGCCGCTTCAATTGCCTGAATCGTCTCCGGTTCAATTCGTTGCTTGCCCGAAAGAACGGTTCCATCCATGTCTGATACGAGTAGCTTGATTGGATTTGCCATCGTCTTCACTCTCCTCTTTTTCTATTTCCATACCACTATACCATTTTTCACATTTTGACTGGTCGTAAACGCGGTTTACAAAATCGGTGACAACAAACGCGAAATACTTTCCTTGAATTTGATCGTTCTTGAACGCGCGGCATACGACTCGACCGTCATGAGCTTTGATACCTCACAATCAGCGAGGAAAAGACGTTCTAGTTCAATCGCTATTGCCTGATCATAGACGATCGTGTTCATTTCAAAGTTCAACCGAAAACTTCGCGCATCGATATTCGTCGTCCCGACTGAAGCAATCTCGCCATCAACGACGATCGTCTTCGCATGTAAAAATCCAGGTTCATACGTGTAGACTTTAGCTCCGTACGATAACAACTCTCCTACAGCAGCAGTCGTTGCCCAGTAAACGAATGGGTGGTCCGGTTTGTTCGGAATCATGATACGGACTTCCACTCCGGACAGAAGGGCTGCCTTACATGCATCTAAATAACTCGTGTCTGGAATGAAATAAGGCGATTGGATATAAATTGTCCGTTTTGCTTCGTTGATCATCTTGATCAAGGCAAGCTTCAAATACTCTGAACGGGAATCCGGACCCGATGTGACGATTTGCATCGGTAATATATCCTGAATCCTGTGCGTTCCATAGTAAAACAAAGATTTTTCCGTATAGACGTCACTTGCTTGGTTCCAGTCGAGAATGAAGCGGTCGAGTTGATCGTGAACGACGTCACCTTCCAAGCGAAAATGTGTATCCCGCCAGTAGCCGAACTTTTCATCGATCCCGAGATATTCCGTACCAACGTTGAACCCACCAATGTAGCCGATTCGACCGTCGATGATACAGGATTTACGGTGATTCCGGTTGTTCAATCGAAAATTAACGAAACCAATCGTCGACGGGAAAAAGGCGAACACTTCTCCTCCGTGTGCGAGTAAATCCTTAAAATCCGTCCGTTTGAGACTTCGTGATCCGACAGCATCATACAATAGACGTACTTTGATCCCACGACGGGCACAATCGGTCAATGTATCGATCAACGCTAACCCGAGACGATCTTTCTGAATGATGTAATATTGGATATTCACTTCATGCTCTGCCTGGCGGATATCTTGAATCATCCGATTGAACTTCTGCTCGCCATCCGAAAGAATCTGCAGTTGATTCGAGAGACTGAGCAGGGAACCGTTCGACATCAGGTTCATCCGAATCATATCCCGGTGCTTTTGAATCATCGGGTGCCGTCCCATCGTTACAAGTTCTTTTTTCTGTAAGGCGATCCGTCTATCCTGTTCCAGTTGTTCTTCATCCGTGACACGATAAAAATTCGTTTTTTTCAACAGTCTTCCGAAAAACAGATAGACGAGAAACCCAACGAGCGGAACGAAATACAAGATGAATACCCATGCCCACGTCGCACCAATATCGCGCCGCTCAAGAAAAATAACCGTCAGGACAGCCAAGATATTCATGATAAGCAATCCGTAGACGATGATGATCGTGAACGTACTCCATACTTCCACCATACGATTCCCTCCCGCTTCAACGGTATTCTTCAATTTTGATTCCTCTGTCTCTTATTCCCGTTTCCTTCCGTGTCATTCTTCTGAAGACAAAAAAACCTTTTTGAAGCACGGCTAGCTTCAAAAAGGTTTAGGTGTGTCATGATTCTTTACATGGTTCCGGTTGTTGTAACGCCATTTGTTCAAGCGTCGCTTTGACACCTGCTACACAGTCTGGCAATCCAACACCATCATAGGCGAGTCCGGCTAAATGAATGTGCGGATAATGAGAAGCGACGATTTCTCGCACTTCTTGAATCCGCTGTGCATGTCCTACCGTATAGGCCGGTAAGCCGTCTAAGAGACGACTGATGACGACACGTTCCGGTTGCAAGGGACGACCACAGATGTTTTCAAGATCTTCTAAGACGACGCGTTCAATCATTTCGTCAGATTCACGAACGAGTGCATCTTTTCCGGGGCGTCCGATGAAGGCACGGAGCACGGTATGATTCGGTGCTGCATGATTCCACTTTTGATCAATCGCCGTGCATGCTGTAATTGAATACGGCGCCCGACGGTTGACGATGAATCCCGTTCCATCAATCGGTAACGCTGTTTCCTTATCGAAAATCAACGTGACCGTCGCCGTCGAGTGTGTTGAAAGGTTCGCAAGCCCTGGAAGCGTCGCATCTGGTAACAGGGACACGACTTGGCGATGCGGAATCGTCAACAAAATATCATCAGCATATTCTGGACCATGATCCGTTTCGAGACGATACCGCCCGTCTTCTTCCCGTTCGATGGAACGAAGTGGTGTCTCTAGACGAATCTCTGTCCGTTCGAGCACCTCTTCTAAACGCTCGACGAGAGACTCGAGTCCAGTAGCAAGTGATAGGAATTGACCTGTCGCTTTGAGCGTCGGACCTTGTTGTTGATCAAGCGGACGCATGAGGCGCATCCCTTCGAACAAGCTTCCAGCCTTTTGCTCATTCGCAACGAATTGCGGGTAGGTCGCGAACGTACTCATCCGGTCGATATCACCCGCATAGATGCCTGAAAGAAGCGGTTCGATCAACTTCTCGACGAGCGCATCTCCAAGACGCGGACGCAGGTATTCCCCTAATGGGATGTCTGTTTCCGGAATCGTCAAATCAGGAGCAGGGTGAAGCAAGCGTTCTGTCACCTCTGCCTTTTCTTCTTCCGTCAGTAGAGACGTCTCTGCGAATAACTCTAAATCGGTCGGGATGCCCATGACGGCACCTTTTGGAATCGGGTGGAGACCGCGCGCATCCAAGATATACGCTTGCGACGTGTTATTGCGAACGAGTTGCTCCCCTAATCCGATCTCTTCGATGAGATCCGTCAACACGTGTTTCCGTGCGACGTATGAATCCGGTCCCCGCTCGATCGTCAATCCTTCGTCCCGATATGTCGCCACCTTACCACCGAGACGACCCTCTGCCTCGAGTAACGTGATGTTCATCTCTGGAAACTGCTTCTCTGCATAATAGGCGGCTGCAAGTCCTGATATACCACCGCCCACGATGACGAGACGTTTACTGGACATAACTACCCACCTGTTTCGCGACGGCTTCCGTGACAGCTTTCATGAAAGCTGGATCCGCGTTTGGCATGACAGGTCGCGCATAGTGAATTCCGAGTTCGTCGCAGACGACTTTACACTCGTAATCATTATCGAACAATACTTCTAGGTGATCGGCAACGAAACCAACGGGTACGTAGACGAATGCTTCATATCCTTTTTCTTCGTAGACGTCACGTGTCAAATCCTGAACATCTGGTCCAAGCCATGGTTCTGGCGTTTGTCCAGCCGATTGCCAGCCTGTGATCATATGCGGTACACCAGCACGTTGCGCGATCAATTCGGCTGTTTCCTTCAATTGCTCTGGGTATGGATCACCGTTTGCAATGATTTTCTCAGGTAGACTGTGTGCTGAAACGACGAGAACGGCTTTCTCTTCAGGTACTGGTAAAGCGTCGAACGTCTTGCGGATTTCTTTCCCCCACCAATCGAGAAACGCTTCTTCTTTGTACCACGATTCGACGGATGCGAGACGAATACCATGTTGGTCCGCGACTTCCTTCGCACGACCGTTATATGAACGGATACTGAACGTTGAATAGTGTGGTGCTAAAACGACCGTGACCGCTTCCGTAATGCCGTCTTTTGCCATTTGCTCGACAGCATCCTCAACGAATGGCTCGATGTGTTTCAGACCAAGATAGAGTTTGAACTCGATTTCACCAGCATATTTCTCAGACAGTTGACGGTGTAGCTCTTCAGCCTGATCAATCGTGACTTGTGCGAGTGGTGAGACACCACCGATGGCTTCGTAACGTTCCGTCAACTCTGCCAATGCTTCTGGAGACGGTTTGCGCCCGCGACGGATGTGCGTATAATAACGCTCGATATCTTCTGGTTTATATGGCGTACCGTACGCCATAACAAGTAGTCCTAACGTCTTCATTTTCCTACCTCCATTTTTTCTTTCGAATAATCATGGATAAATGCAGTCAAACGTTTCAATACTTCTGGATCGACTTCCGGGAAGATGCCGTGACCGAGGTTAAAGATAAATCCTGGTTGCTTCATTCCCATGTCGAGAATTTCCTTCGTTTTTGCTTCAAGGATATCCCACGGTGCTAGCAGATAAGACGGGTCGAGGTTTCCTTGGACAGGTTTCGTCAATCCACGCTCACGTGCTTCGTCAATCGACAAACGCCAATCAAGTCCGACGACGTCTAACGGTAAACTGTGCCATTCTTCTGCCAAGTGACTCGCTCCTACACCGAACATGATCATCGGCACGCCTGTATCTTTTAATTCCGTGAAAATGCGTTCCATCGTTGGCTTGATGTAACGGACATAATCTTTCCGGCTTGTCGTTCCGACCCATGAATCAAAGATTTGGAACGCTTGGATTCCTGCATCCACTTGTGACTTGATGTAATCGATGACCATGTCACCTAGTTTCTCCATTAAGGCATGCCATACCTCAGGTTGTCCATACATCAATGCTTTCGTTTTATGGTATCCCTTCGAAGGACCACCTTCAATCATATAGCTCGCAAGCGTGAATGGTGCCCCGGAAAAACCAATCAACGGTACTTCGAGTCGTTCTCGTAACAAACGAATCGTTTCATAGATATATGGAATATCTTCGCGGTTGAATGGTTGTAATGCTTCGACATCTGCCATCGTGCGAATCGGGTTCGCGATGACTGGACCGATACCACTCTTGATTTCGACGTCAACGCCCATCGATGGAAGTGGCGTCATGATGTCTTTATACAGAATCGCTGCATCGACCCCTAATTGTTTTACAGGTAGTTCTGTCACATATGCGCCTAGTTCCGAGTCATGTGTGATCTCGAAAAGCGTCCGCGTCTTCTTGATTTCACGATATTCCGCTTGATAACGACCTGCTTGTCGCATGTACCAGACGGGAACGTGATCAATCTGCTCGCCACGGATCGCCCGCAAAAACGTATCATTGAATTTCTTCATCATAACTACCCCTTTATACTCGTTCTAACGCCCCAAAAAAACGTACGATAAGTTTGTGAACACAGAAACATTATATCTGAAATTAAGAAGTCTGTGCCAATAAATCGTTTACAAAATGACAGTTCTGTTACCAGTTCATGAAATGTTCACTGTTTCTTGTAAAGACCGAACGCAGCGTTTAACTGACCGCGGATCAAGTCTGAACGTTGCTGTTCCGTTACCTTACGTTCTTTTTCTCGAATTTCGTGCGTACGCCAGCCATCCTCGATTTTTTCCGCGACTTCGACGAGTCGCTCGACATCCGTAAACGAATATTTTCGTGTTTTTCCATTTGTCCGTTCTGGAAAGATCAACTTCCGTTCCTCATAGTAACGAATCTGACGTTCTGACAAGCCGGTCAATTCACAGACGATTCCGATCGACATCACCTTTTTTTCACGGTAGTTCATCTTCGTCACTCCTTTCCACAAAAATACCATGTCAGATTTTCTGACACAACACGTTTCTTTGAAAGTATTTCCGTCTAAAGTAAACACATACTTTAAATGGATAAAGGAGGAACGACAATGAAACTGGAACAACTCGCTATCTCAGTCGATACGTTTTATGTCTTATTCGCAGCACTGCTCGTCTTTACGATGCAAATCGGATTCTTACTTCTAGAAACAGGGATGTTACGGGCGAAGAACGCGGGGCACGTCGCCGTCAAACAAATCATCAGCTTCTCGGTTGCCGCTCTCGCCTTTTGGGCCATCGGATTCGGATTGACGTTTGGTGATGGCAATTCTATCATCGGAACGGAAGGATTCTTTTTACAAGGAGGATTCAGCAGTCTTGATTGGTCGAACATCACGATTGATGTGAAGTTCCTCTTCCAACTCTCATTCGTCGCTGTCTCCCTCGCGATCGCTTGGGGCGGATTCGCAGAACGTGCTAAATTATCCGTCTACCTGTTGTTCGGAACGTTTTTCGTTGCTATCATCTATCCGATCATTGCACGTTCCGTTTGGGCAGGTGGATTCCTTGGTTCGCTCGGGATGCAAGACTTCGCTGGATCAACGGTCGTTCACTTACAAGGTGGGATTGCTGCACTCGTTGCTGCTTTACTGCTCAAGAAACGAATCGGTGCTGAAAAAACACCGTTACTCGGACACAACGTCATCTATTCTGTCGTTGGTGCCTTCATCCTCTGGTTATGTTGGTTCGGCTTCAATGCTGGTTCGACACTAACGATTGCCGATGGATTCTTTAGTTACGTTGCCTTGACGACGTTACTTGCGACTGCAGCAGGTGCCCTCGGTGCTCTTGCCATCTCATTCTGGCACCGTCGTGTCGCAGATATCCCTTCGATCATCAACGGTGTCTTAGCTGCACTCGTTGCCATCACAGCAGCCTGTGCCTTCGTCGAACCGTGGGCAGCTGTCGTCATCGGTTTCCTCGCTGGTGTGATCACATATGGAACGAGCATTCTTCTCGCAAGCCGTGTCGATGATCCATTATGTGCCTTCTCCGTTCATGGCGTCGCTGGTATCTGGGGTACACTCGCAACTGGATTCTTCGCTTCACCACGACTCGTTGAAATCACAGGGATCGGACAAGCTGGTCTCTTCTATGGTGGCGGTTTTACGCAACTCGGTGTTCAAGCACTTGGTGTGGTCTTTGCCGTCGTCATCGTCAGTGTCTTGAGTTATGCATTCTTAAAAGTTCTCGACCTTACGATTGGTCTTCGGATCACACGCGAAGATGAACTCCGCGGACTGGACGTTGCGGAACATGGTCAATCTTCTTACGATCTCCCTGCTCCTGTCAGCAAAGAATTGCGTATGGTCGAAGAAGAAGATCTCTCAAACGAACGCGTCAATTAATAAAAAGAACAAGAGCCTACACGATGGATTCATCGCGTAGGCTCTTTCTTGTTTATTATTTTCGAGCGTAGTATTCACCAATCACAAGCGCCAAGGCTGCCCCACCAACGACATAGATGGATCCGCTTAAAAAGAATCCAAGTAGCGTCAAGACGATGCATTGACTGATTGCTGCGAAGCGGATGATTTTTCGTTTCGCCTGTACAGCATTTCCAAACGGTAATAGACGAGTCAATAGATGTTGGTCCACTGCCTTCGTGAACGGTGCTAGTTGAAAGCTTGTCAATCCTGCAAACGCAGGGATTGCAAGCGCAACGAACAACTCGTTGCCACTCGCTAACCACATGAACACAGCCCCGATCAGCGTCAAACGAACAATCAATCCGATCCCGTCTCCACTCCGGATGAACTGTTTGACATACAAGTAATCGAATGTCGTTTGCGCTCGATATGGAATCCGCTCGACCATGTTACTCAAGAGACGACGGCGTTTATATGTTGCCGATAAATGCGGCACATCGACGAACCAGTTCGCTAATCGATAAAAACGATCACGCGATTCCTGTTCGAGCGCAATCCATTCGCGTAGAGGAAGATGGTCCTGACGCTTTAAATGGAGTACGACCATTAAGAGAAGTGCGACGACGATTGTCATCCACGCCATATCGATGATGACGAGTAGCGCCGCTCCGAACGCATACAGTAACACCGTCCGATGTGCAATGCCTTCAAGCTTTGATAAATTCGCAGCAGCTCCGAACAAAGCAAGCGCTACCCCAAGTAAAACAAGTTCAAGTGGTGTCGTCTGTTCCGTTCGAACATAGAGAACAACGACAGCTAAAAACGGAATCACGGCACGGATGATACCAAAGACCGCATTGTACGCTCGTACTTGTTGCATGAAACTTGATAACTTCGCTAACACCGGTAATAGAAACACTTGGTCCGCCTCAACGAGAAACGTCCGACTCGTCCGATAGAGCGGTAAAATCAGAAACAAGGCTGCCATGACGAATCGACCTGGAAACGATGGATCGAGTTGGTCGAGGAAACGTCCGTAGACGACTAAACCGTACAAAATAACGAAGTAAACGGTAAATAACAGTCCGCCATTCGCCATGTACCTTGTATATTTCACCGTTTCCGTCATCGCCGCCTGGTAGCGTTCCTTCCATAAGGACTGGCTGTTCATCGTTCCGCCTCCTCGATCGCGGCAACGTACAGATCATCCAGCGTTCCATCTTGCAGTCCATATCGTGCGCGTAAAGCAGCTGTCGTTCCCTCTGCTGCAATGTGCCCCTCATGTAAGAGCACGAATCGGTTACAGTGACGCTCGGCTGTCTCAAGAATATGCGTCGACATTAAGATCCCCTTACCGTCCTGCTTCAGTTCACTAAAAATCTGAAGTAACTCTCGGATTGCCAGTGGATCAAGTCCAACGAACGGTTCATCGACGATCAACAGTTCACTGCCTGTGACGAGTGCACATAAAATCATCGCTTTTTGCTTCATCCCTTTTGAGAAGACACTTGGAAACCATTCGAGTTGCTTCGTCATTCGAAGTCGTTCAGCATAATGTTGCGCGCGTTCTGTCGCGATTGCTTCTTCGACGTCATATCCTTGCGCCATCAGACGAAGGTGCTCCCGTAACGTCAGTTGTTCATATAACATCGGCTGCTCCGGAATATACGCCACTTGGCGACGATACTCGGTTTCGTTCGTCGTTAAATCCAATCCATTGATTCGAACCGATCCCGTCTTGACCGGTAAAAGACCAAGGATATGCTTGATCGTCGTTGATTTTCCGGCACCGTTCAACCCAATTAGACCGACGAGTTCACCTCGGTCGACTTCGATATTGATGTCATGCAGAACGGTTTTTGATCCGTATCCTCCTGACAAATCTTTAATGTCTAATAACATATCTGCCACTCCCTTTAGGCTCATCGTAAAGTAGACTCGCTTCGTTTTTCTAGCGTAACGCCTAGTTTTTTAAAATATAATGTTTTAATACTTGTTTTTTCGGCAATTACTCTAAGTGTAATCGTTACATCAATATATGAAAACGATTTACATGTAAATTGAAAGTGAAATCAATGAATCGTCTATTCATTCTCTATCAAGTGGTCTAATCGTCTAGTCATTTAAAGAATGAACTAAAGAATGAACGATTTCAGATTTTTTCATTTTCGCACGTGTTTATAACTGCCTGAAAACAGGTAAAACTAATATGTAGAGGAGATGTTTAGAAATGGGTTTCTTATGGGCACTCATCATTGGTGGTCTCATCGGTTGGATCGCAAGTTTAATTATCGGGAAAGACGTACCGGGTGGCATCATCGGTAACATTATCGCTGGTTTCATCGGTTCGATGATCGGTCAAGCCATCTTTGGTTCAATGGGACCAAAAATTGCTGGTTTCGCAGTCATTCCGGCTATTCTCGGAGCAGTCATCTTGATCTTCATCGTCTCACTTATTCTCCGGGCAGTACGTAAGTAATCATAGATCTTAAATTGAAAAGGAGTGTTTTAAATGGGATTCTTATGGGCGTTAATCGTCGGTGGTATTATTGGTTGGCTAGCAAGCTTGATTTTAGGTAAGGATGTTCCAGGCGGTATCATTGGTAACATCATCGCTGGTTTTGTTGGTGCATTGATCGGTCAAGCATTATTCGGAAACTGGGGTCCAATGGTTGCCGGATTCGCAATCGTTCCTGCTTTACTCGGAGCTATCATTCTTATCCTTATCGTATCGTTCATTCTCCGTGCGGTGAATAAACGATAACCAAAAATCCTCGGACGTTCTAGTCCGAGGATTTTTTTAGTCTTTTAATTGTAACCACATACCGTCCTCTCGCTCGACGACTCGTTTTTCTGCTCGTAAGTTCAACCATTCGAACACACCTTCGAGAAAACTAGACGGATATTCCCAAACGGTACCGACTTGCTCGCGCTTCTTTCGTTCTGGTTTTCCAGCGATGGCTTCTAACTCATCTGGAGTCTTATTTAATCGGATTAGCAATTCTTCCACCTGCCCCGATTGATAGGTCACTTCATATCCATCGTATCGTGCTCGATTGGCAACGGTCGAATCAGGCGTGCCGAACGTATTCTCGAACGAGTCACGCGAACGTCCGAGATAGCCAGTCATCGTATCGATACTTTTTCCAGTCCGGGCTTTCACTTCCGTCTCAAGTAACGTTTTGATATCGACTGCATATTCGTTCGAAACGATCGTATTGAATCGATCAGCCAATTTAAAGTCGACTGTCGCGTTCGGTTCATCTCCGAGTTGTACAGTCTTTGATTCCTGGACGGTCTGTCCGGATTGTTCCACACTTGCTTGAACATCGTACTCTCCAGGAGATCGCTTGAGTTCAAGGGATTTCTGATCAATCGTCCCGACTTCTTCTCCATCTAATGAAATCTTCGTTCCCGGTAAATCACTTGAAACGGTTAACCGCTGAGGATTCACATCGAGAGAGTACCGGTCATACCAAAGCCATCCATCTTCTTCTTGAAGCGAAAACAGATGTGTCTTCACTTGCTTCCCTGCGCCTTGATCCTGTTTGACTTGTGCGATGACCCGGTCCGTCCGTTCTGAGTCAGCCGTCAACCAATTAACGAGTCGCGTCGCTTCACTCATCGGTAGTGACTTACCATTCATCGTGACGAGTTGTTGGAATCCACGCTGATCCTTTTCCTTTAACAAGGTAGCAAGACGCTCGTCTGTTTTCTCCATTCTCGCCGCTTCTTGCATGTTACGTCCAAACCAAAAGGCAACGAATAAGAAAAGACCGACGATGATGACGCTACCGACGAGCAGGCGCCGTTTTCGTTTTTTTTGTGCCGTCGAGGCTACTCGTGATGCCATGCAATTCGCTCCTTCCTTCAGTAGCTGTATGTTTCTAAGTGTATCGGGTTCAATTTGACTGTCAATCGTGCGGAAGTCGGAAACTTTCCGTATACTAATATTATCTTACCCAAGGGAGTGAACGTTCCATGCAAAAAGAGTCATGTATCTTCTGTAAAATTGCTCGCAAAGAAGTCCCTGGTCATATCGTATTCGAGAACGAACAAGTTCTCGCTTTCCTTGACCTGTCACAAGTGACGAAAGGACATACGCTCGTCATCCCAAAACAACATGCCGATAATTTGTATGATCTCTCTCCTGAACAAGCACAAGACGTATTTGCGACGATCCCGCAAATCAGTCGTGCGCTTCAACAAGAGACAGAGGCAGCTGGCATGAATCTCTTATCGAATACAGGAAAAGTAGCGGGTCAATCGGTCTCTCACTTCCACCTGCACCTCATTCCGCGTCACGATAAACAAGACGGTTTCGGTGCAAAATGGGAAGTTCATAATGACGATTACACGGCAGAGGAATTAGCTGAACTCGCTAACTCGATCGCTTCTCGCATCTAAGTCTGTTCTTTTTCTTCTATTCTTAGAAAAATATTGCCGAAATAGGTTTCTTTCATTCGATTTTCGGTAAAATAATATGAAACAAATATTTTAATATTAAAAAGGAGGTTCAATATGTCGAAGCGTCCCGCCCGTAACTGGGTCGCTTTTGGTGCTACGCTAACACTTGTGACTTTTTACGGTCTGAAGGCGCTTCGCCAAGGTACGAAAAGCGACTCTTCGAACGGTCATCAACGTCGAAATTCTTATTCTACAATCGTAACGAATGTGCAGGATTTGACCCAGGAGGGCAAGAACTTAGTAGAGACAGCAAAAGCGTCTGGTATGCACTTTAAAGAAGAAGTCATGCAGAGCGTCTCGGAATACCAAACGGAAGTCCAAGCATCGCTCACGAAGATCCAGTCTCTCGCTGATGAAGCGAAACAGGAAGCAGACCAGCTTTCTCCACAAAAGTAAGATCCGTTGCTTCGATTTGTTTTTGTATAGTTTGCATTTTGCGCGTTTGAGCCATTGTCACCTTTCGAAAGGATGAGTCAGATATGGAACACGAAAAGTTATATCCTGGACAAGAGGCTTTGTTGTATAGCCACAAGATTGTCCAGTTAAGCAAAGCACTATGGAAAACGGTAGAAAAAGATTGGCAAAATTGGATCAAGCCCTTTGATCTGAACATCAATGAACATCATATCTTGTGGATTTCGCACGCGCTAGGCGGTGCCTCGATTTCAGAGATCGCGAAATATGGTGTCATGCACGTCTCGACGGCATTCAACTTCTCGAAGAAGTTAGAAGACCGCGGATTGTTGACGTTCTCGAAAAAGGAAACAGATAAACGAAATACCTACGTCCAGTTGACACCAGAGGGCGAATCACTCTTGCTTGAGACGATTCAAGCGTTCCGCCCTGAAGAAAACGGTGTCTTCCGTGCATCACTTCCTCTTCAGGAATTGTACGGGAAGTTCCCGGAATTAACGGACATTTCTGCGATCGTACGTCGCTTGTATGGCGACAGCTTCATGGACATATTCGCTGAGACATCAAAGATGATCACAGAAGAAGCAGATCGTCGCCCTCAAGATCCAGTCATGGACTCAATCAAAAAAGCATAACCTTACCAAAAGCGTTTTAGCCTCTAGCTAGAATGCTTTTTTTAGGTCTTTTTTCCTCATGACAAGGACATTACTACTATGTCTCAAGAGCGTTATTTCCCTCACAATTTCCCATAAAAATTATCCTCAACCGACTACTTGGATGTGATAGCATGGAAAAGAGCAAGTATCTCTTGGCATGACAAGATACAGCTGTCAACCAGACGAGAATATGATATGATAAAACGGTTGAAATAAATGGTAAATTAGGGGTGTATGTATGAAAAAGAAATTGTTAGGCGCAGCAGCAGTCGCAAGTGTATTTACGTTAGCAGCATGTGGATCAAATGACGAAGCCGTCATCAATTACAAAGGTGGCGAAGTCAACAAGGCTGACGTCCAAGAAGAAGCATACGAAAAAGCTGGTGCTCAAATCGCTTTCCAGCAAACAATGAACAAATTGCTTGAGAAGAAATACGGCAAAGAAGTCACGGATAAAGAAGTCGAAGCAGAAGTCAAGAAGACAAAAGACCAGTTCCCGGATAAAGAGCAGTTCAATACAACATTGAAATCTGCTGGAATCAAGAACGAAAAAGAATTCGAGACAGTTCTTCGCACACAAATGCTCTTAACGGAAGCAAAATCTGCGAAATCAAAAGTAACAGATAAAGAAATCCAAGAGCGTTTTGACCAAGAAAAAGTCGAAGTCAAAGCAAGCCATATCCTCGTTGCGAAAGAGTCAGAAGCAAAAGACATCAAAAAACAATTGGATGACGGCGCGGACTTCGCGAAACTGGCAAAAGAGAAATCAACAGATACAGGTAGCGGTGCAAAAGGTGGAGACCTTGGATACTTCACAAAAGGTAAAATGGTCAAGGAATTCGAAGATTATGCGTTCAAGGATGGCGTTGAAGGTAAAATCTCCGATCCAATTAAAACACAATTCGGTTACCACATCATCAAAGTAGTCGATCGTAAAGAAAAGAAAGACTTTACGCTTGATAAAGAAAAAGCACGCATCAAAAAAGCACTTGCTGAAGAAAAAGCAGCACAAGTCAACCCGAACGATATCTACCGTTCACTCATGAAAGAATACGATGTTAAAATCGAAAACAAAGACTTCAAGGATGCTTTTGATTTAGATAAACAAGAACAACAACAAATGCAACAACAAATGATGCAACAACAACAGCAGTAATCAAAAAAGGAAGCCGCGAAGGCTTCCTTTTTTCGTGTCGTTTTTCATTCATATGAGCGATAGTTAACGAACCGTCCGGATTGGTGCCCGTTCGTATTGTTTCGGCAAGGCTACCGTATCTCCTAGTTCGGCTGCCGCATGATAGACCCAATAAGGTTGGCGAAGTAGTTCACGTGCGAGCAGGACGATATCTGCTCGACCGTTACGGACGATTTCTTCTGCATGGGCAGCTGTCGTAATCAATCCAACCGCGCCTGTTGCAATACCCGTCTCTCGTTTCAACTCTTCTGCATAGCTCACTTGATAGCCTGGATACACTTCCGGTACGGCATTAGCGACGACAGCCCCTGAACTGCAATCGAGTAGATCGATGTGACGTGCAGCTAGTTCTTTCGCGAGTGGAATATAATCCGTCGCCGTCATTCCCCCTGTTGCGTGATCGGCTGCTGAAATCCGGACCCAGATCGAGAGCTTGGAAACGGCTTGAATGCCATCAATGATCTCTAGCAACAAGCGCATCCGATTTTCAACCGATCCACCGTATTGGTCCTCACGAACGTTTGATAACGGAGAGAGGAACGTGTTCAGTAAGTAACCATGAGCCCCATGAATTTCAATGAAATCATACCCTGCTCGTTCCGCACGCAGTGCTGCATCGATGAACTGTTGTTTGATCGTCGCGATTTCCTCAAGCGTTAATGCTCGTGGATGTGTATACGTATCATCAAACGGTAAAGCACTCGGTGCAACGGGTGGTTCTGCCGTCGTACTTTTGCGCCCGGCATGGGCCAGTTGAATGCCTGCTTTTGCACCCGCTGCTTTGACTTGCTCTGCGATCCGTTGTAAGCCTTCGATATGAGCATCTGACCAAATTCCAAGATCACCGGCTGAAATGCGACCGTCTGGCGTAACAGCACTCGCTTCTAAGATGACGCCACCGACACCACCCATCGCACGGGTTGCATAGTGCGTGACATGCCAATCCGTAACGAGTCCATCTTCTTTTGCACTGTACATACACATCGGCGCCATGATGACCCGATTTCGGAATGTCAACGTTCCGAGTTGAACCGTATCAAACAACTTCGTCTTCATCTTTTCTCCCCCTTATAGCTTCGGACGGTAAAAAGCACGATTATCTAGTGCGAATGATCGTTCCGAGAACTGTCCTGGCTCGACATATTCAAGGAGACGATCCATCATCGTCATCCGTGCATCAAGGTTATCGATCAAGAACAAAACTTCTGCCTCGCGCATCTGTGGTGCGACAGCAGAACCCCATTCCGGTCGTCCGTGATGACTTAAGACGAGATGTTGCAAGACCGTCAGTACTTCTGCGTCAATTTGTAATTCTGCTCCGACTTTTTCAAGTTCCGCTACCATCATCGTAATATGACCGACGAGTTTACCAGGCAACGTATATTCTGGTGCAACCGGATCGGATAACTCCTTGATTTTCGCATAATCGTGCAGAATGATGCCACTGATTAGCACGTCACGGTTTAAGGTCGGATAGAGTTGAGCGATTTGATCCGCTAGACGCAACATCGAAAGGACGTGGTATGACAGCCCCGAGTAAAAAGCATGATGGTTCTTGACCGCTGCCGGATGCGTGAAGTAAGCGTCGAATCGCGAAGTAATCAAATGTTTAACGAGCTTTTTCATATCACTGTTCTGAATCGATTCTACGAACGCGAGGACTTCCGTCTCGATTTGCTCTCGCGGAATCGGTGCGGATTGGACATAGTCCTCGACATTCGTCTCCTCTAGAACCGTGATTTGTTTGAGCTTGAGTTGTGTCCGCCCTCGATAGTCCATGACTTCTCCAGCAGCATGGACGATTGATTTCGGCGCATATTTTTCAAGATCACTCGTATCCCACATCTTCGTCTCGATTTCGCCTGTCTTATCCGTCAAGATGAGCGTCAAGTATGGTTTCCCATTCGCTGCAATTCCTTTGACCGCTTGCTTGATCATCGCTCGTTGATCGAGCGTTTCTCCAACTGCTAATTTACCAATTCCTTTCATACTTGAAACACGTCCTTTATCTGTAAAATAGGTGTCTTTTTTATATTCCATTGACTACACTTAAGGCATATACTATTTCATTCTACTATATGGGAGTCATGAACATGGAACTGGAACCTCAATTTAATTGGTCTCGCTATCTCGATTTAGCTGACTATGAACAAACCTTTCCGACGGCTGCCGTCGATCAATCCGAAATGGACTGGGTGACGCAGCTGCGATCGAAAGACATGAACTTCACCCGCTCGGAAAAAGGGGTTCTCTATGGCGCTGTCGTCACCTGGCAAAATCCTGTCGACAAAAGTGACCGCCGCTCGATTTGCTTTTATGTAACGAAAGAAAAACTGATCACGATTGGATTGTCGGATTCAATCGTGTCCCTGGTCGCTCCCTATTCTCCCGCGCATCCATTCGCAGCCTTTTATACGATTCTTGCTTTACAGCTGAACACGTATTTTGCCGGTATCGATCAGTTTGAGACGGAACTATTCTCAAGACAAGATGAACTACGTGGCAGCATCAATGAAGATTCGCTCGATAGCATCTTCGCTTTACGCGACACGATCGAGAACTGGTCCGATTTAATCGTTCCGTTTCAAGAGCTCGTCATGGCTGGTGAAGAATCATTTCTCGACGAGGACGCGTATCTCGAGGATCTCTCGTTGAAACTAGCTACGAAACGTGTCCGCCGTCTGTTGATGCTCATTGAACATTATCAAAAAGACATTGAGGTCCTGCTCGACTTATCGACGACCGTCTCGAACTTCCGTGGAAACGAAATCATGAAGGCATTAACAATCTTTACTGCCGTCGCGACACCAACGATGGCTCTCGGTGCGATTTGGGGGATGAACTTTAAAATCATGCCGGAATTAGAATGGAAATACGGTTACGCCCTATCCCTTGGTCTAATTTTTCTCTCGACCGGTGGCATCTTCTACTGGATGCGCTGGCGTGGATGGTTAGGCGCTCTTGTTCGAATGCCAAAGAACAGTCGACCAAAAAAATAGATATCAGAACATAAGTTCGTTATACTAATTGTATCATATCTACTGAAAGGAGACGCTTGTACGATGGAACGAAAAATCATTCATATTGATATGGACGCCTTTTACGCTTCCGTCGAGCAACGCGATCGTCCTCGATTAAAAGGTGTTCCCGTCGTCGTCGGTGGACCGCCTCATGCACGTGGTGTCGTAGCGACCTGTTCCTATGAAGCACGGAAATACGGTATCCATAGCGCGATGCCGTCAAGACGTGCCTTCCAGCTCTGCCCCCGTGCGGTCTTCATTCGTCCCCGCTTTGACGTCTACCGAGCTGTCAGTGCGCAAATCATGGCGCTTTTTCGAGAAGTGACACCGCTCGTCGAGCCTCTCTCGCTTGATGAAGCGTATCTTGACGTCACGGAAAATTATTTTGATCAAAAAAGTGCGACCTATATCGCGCAATATGTTCTTCAGCAAATTAAAGAACGGACAGGTCTGACGGCCTCTGCTGGTGTTTCGAACTCTAAGCTCGTCGCGAAGGTCG
Organism: Exiguobacterium sp. Leaf187; assembly: GCF_001423925.1. Lineage (NCBI taxonomy): Bacteria > Bacillati > Bacillota > Bacilli > Caryophanales > Exiguobacterium > Exiguobacterium sp. Leaf187. Next base: position 297,260 of record NZ_LMPR01000008.1, read on the forward strand.
CATCCGGATACGAGAAACCGAACGGGATGACGGTAGTTCCTCCAGAGGACGTCCTCAGTTTCTTGTCTCCATTAAAAATTGGAGATTTACACGGCGTCGGAAAAGTCACGGAACAAGCGTTACGAAAACAAGGAATTGAAACCGTCGCAGATGTCCAAGCAATGCCGGTCGAACAATTACGAGCATTGCTCGGACGCGATCGCGGAACGGAACTGCATGCGATGGCACACGGGATCGACGAGCGTCCGGTTCGTCCGGAACGCGAGCGAAAATCGATTGGTTCTGAGACGACCTTCGAAGAAGATACGGAGGATATCGATACGATATTCGAGACGTTGATTCGAGAATCAAAATCCGTCATTGCGAGTCTTCAAAAAAAAGAACTCGTTTGCCGGACGATCACGATCAAGTGGAAGACCGATACATTCCAGTCACGTTCGAAACGGCATACATTTTCAGAAGAAACGGCGGACGAAGAACGCTTACTTGAGGAAACAACGAAATTGTTCAATGGTATCACCTTCGACGGACCGATCCGCTTGATTGGTATGACGGTCAGTCACCTGACTACTCCTCCCGCTGCGCGACAGTTGACGTGGCAAGACTTAGACCTGCGCTTGTAAAATGAATAGCTATTCATTATACTAAGTACAAGACCGATCAGACAAGGGAGGAACAAGTATGCAGTATACGATTACAGTCTTTTCAGATCGTGGTGAAACGTTACTCGATGACGTTTTTGAAGCAGAAGCAGATGGACAGGCACGAGAAGAAGGGATTCGGCGTCTCAATGAGAGTGGGTACGCTCATCATGCAGCTCGTGTCACACGTTCAGGTCGTTTGATTCATTTCGAGCGCGCTTACTTGCCACGGATCGTCCCTACTTCATCTTGAGCTATACAAAAAAGGAAGACGGCCATAATGGCGCGTCTTCCTTTTTGATGACTTATTGAACGTCGTCTTGTTGCTCCATCATTGGCGCGTAGAGTTCTTCTAACGGCTTCATGATGATTTGTGTGACTTCCGTCAGCATCGTGTGCATCCGTTGCTCTTCTTGCATCAGCTGACTGATTAGTGGGTTGTTTTGGACTTCAAGCATCTTTGTTTGGGCAGACGCCATATCGTCTGGTGTGATTTCTTCACCTTGCATCTGCTTTTGTTGTAATTCGAGTTGGATGTTACGGAACGATGCAAACAATTCGTTTGATTCCGGATCCGCGTTAACTTGCGTGTACAAATCTTTTAATGTCGTGTACTCCGAAGTCTCACGTAATGCACGCTCCAGTGTGTACGCGTGATCATATAAGTTTGTTTCTGCCATGAGTAAAACCTCCAATTTGTTTAGACGAGATAAAGCCCCGCCTGTATCAATCCAATTAAACCACCTAACAACCCTCCAAGCCAAGTGATAGCCCGGAATTCTCGCTTGGAAATCGATAAGACGATTTCCTCGAGATACGCAGTATCCAGCAAACCGACCTCTTCTCGAACAATCGTTTCGAGATCAAGCGTTTGTAGAATTTGCCCGATTTGATTCGTCGTCCGTTCGAATAGATGATCGATGACGACAGGGACATGTTGCTCGAGTAATTGTGACTCGAGGGGATTCAACCAGACGCGTAATGGTGTAGCAAGCATCGATTCAATCGGTAAACGCGCCAAGACTTGTTCTTTGACGGTCTGTCGAATCCGTGACTCCGTCTCTTCTGTCATATAAGACGACAGTGGACGATCTAGTCCCTTTTGCCATTCCTGACGTAATAAGGCAAGGATGAACTGAGACGTCGACTCTGATTGAAGTACCCGTTTCAGCTCCGGCTGAATCATATCAACGACGTTGACGTTCGCGAGCAACATCCCGAACATCCCACCTCCGAGACGCTGTTGGATGAAACGAGCAACAGTTTCCTCGAGTTGTAGACGTCCTTCTGGTCCATCAAAATATTCCTCTGCTTGGTGCAATACGGATGTGACGAGTCTTGGCATGACCTCTTCGATTTTTTGTTCTCCGGCTTCCCCGATCAACTCGCGCACGGACTGCTCACGCCATTTACCCATGAGGAGTGAAAACTCCTGCTCCAAGTGATAACTGATTTTTCCTTGAATCCGTTGTTTGGGTTCATCGATGAATCGACTAATCCACGCTTCCGTCGTCTCTTCTGAACGTGTCCATTTCATGACTTCATGTTCGACGAGCCGTGTGACAGCTCCACGAACAGCTGGTGATGCGAGACGTTTCCCGATCCCTTCTGGCGTCAAGAGATGCTTGACGACCGTCCGTCCGAGATTCGCTGCTAGTTCATCTCGCCGTTTAGGAATCAGACCCGGCGTAAACGGCACGCGAAATTTTCCGATGTATTTCGGTTCAAGTGGTCGAAATAACATCCGAATCGCTAGATGATTCGTGACTGCGCCAATCAGGGCCCCAATGACAATGATTCCGACAAGTTTCAATACGAGTAAAAACGTATCTGACATAAGTTATCATTCCTTCCGATTTTCGACTTATGGTAAAGTCGAGATAGTTATGTACGATTTAGGAGTGATGCCGTGTGTTACGACAACTGATGACTGTATTCAATGACCAGCTTACGACCGATCCGAATGTTTATTGCCAGGAACAGTATAGCGTATATCGCCTTGAAGATGGACTCTGTTTTGGAATCAAGGCGACTGCCATCTCTGACCGCGAACAACAACTGCTTGATGTATTCGCTGAACGCATCATCACGACGTCGCGGTCTGATATCGATCTATGGCGAGAGCGTATCCAATCTGCTCATGCCCTCGAAGATCAGTCGTTCCGACTTGTCCATTTTTTGTTCAATCCAACCGATGAACGGACAAGTGAAGAAATTCAACAATTGCTCTCCTCTTTCTTTTCGCAGACGAGCATCCTTATTCCTTTTAGCACACACCGCTTCACGGTCGTTGAACGCGAAGAGTTTGTCATCGAGTCCGAACTATCCGATTTATTTTTTGCATTACAATCTGATTTTGTACTCGACGGTAAGGTATTGCTTGGTCAACAACGTGCTGCAGGTGATATCGCCGTTCAGTTCCAACTCGAACAAGCAGCGCTTGCTTTCGTTCCTTCGATGCAAATCGAACGTTTCTTGCCTGCCATGATCCGTCTTGCAAGTCTAGATGACCGGCACCGCGCGACACTCGTCGATCAGTTCATCCGTTTACTCGAGCCAGAGTCTCGTGAGACGATCCTTGCTTTTTGTCGAGCTAATTTGAACGTCTCCCTGACAGCAAAACATCTATTCTTACATCGAAATAGCCTCCAGTATCGACTCGACCGGTTGACGGAGCAGACTGGAATCGATGTTCGCTCATTTGAAGGCGCTACTTTCCTCTATACCTTACTTCTTGTAGCATGATGCCTAATTGAAAACGTTTGCATTTAGTCAGGTTGTCCATAGGCAGACTCCCTGACTTCTTTTATACTAAATCTTGTAAGCGTTATTATTTCATCATTTACATTAGGGGGAACTACACATGGCTGAAATTCGTCTTGAACATATCGATAAAATCTACTCAGGTGATGCAAAAGCGGTTGATGACTTCAACCTTCACATTAAAGATAAAGAATTCATCGTCTTCGTCGGACCATCAGGTTGCGGTAAATCAACGACGCTCCGGATGATTGCTGGACTTGAAGAAATCTCAGGTGGGGATTTCATCATCGACGGCAAACGCATGAACGATGTAGCGCCAAAAGATCGCGATATCGCGATGGTCTTCCAAAACTACGCGCTGTATCCACACATGAACGTCTTCGATAACATGGCGTTCGGATTAAAGCTTCGGAAGTTCCCAAAAGATGAAATCAAGCAACGCGTCGATAACGCAGCTCGTATCCTCGGTCTTGAAGAATACCTCGAGCGGAAGCCAAAAGCACTCTCTGGTGGTCAGCGTCAACGGGTAGCGATTGGTCGCGCCATCGTTCGTGATGCTAAAGTCTTCTTGATGGATGAGCCGCTCTCGAACTTAGATGCTAAATTGCGTGTACAAATGCGTAAGGAAATCATTCAGCTACACAAACGTCTTGAGACGACGACGATTTACGTTACGCACGATCAGACGGAAGCGATGACGCTTGCGACACGAATCGTCATCATGAAAGCGGGTATCATTCAACAAGTCGGTACGCCGAAAGAAGTCTATGATCACCCAGATAACATGTTCGTTGCCGGATTCATCGGTTCACCATCGATGAACTTCTTGACAGGTAAATTAGCGGAAGACGGTCTCTTCCACGTTTCAGGAACAGAAGAGAAGTTCGAAGTACCAGAAGGAAAAATGAAAGTTCTCCGCGACCGTGGTTACACGAACAAGGATCTCGTCCTCGGAATTCGTCCAGAGGACATCCATACGGAATTGATCTACCAAGACACGAAAACAGCACACCGCTTCCCAGCACATATCGAAGTATCCGAATTGATGGGTGCAGAGTCTTACCTCTACTCAAAAGTCGGACAACAAGCGTTCACGGCACGTGTTGATTCACGCTCACACGTCGAGATGGGATCGCAGCTTGATCTCTTCTTCGATATGACAAAAGCACACTTCTTCGACTCTGCGACGGAAGCAACGATCCGTTAATCGCATCATCGATCAGTTACGATGTTTCAGACTGTCCTTTTAAGGGCAGTCTTTTTTATTGACAGACGTTCCTGTAACTTTGTATGATACTGCTTGTAGCTTAAAATTAATCCTATTCGAAAACTAGGAATTGAAATCATTCATTTATAAAGGAGAGAGCGCTATGAAACACGGTTTGAAATTAGCTGTAGCAGCATTATCGACAGCGGGGGTGCTTGCAGCATGCGGCGCTTCGAACGACAACGCAGGTTCTGATAAAGAGTCAAAAGTCATTACAGTCGGTACAGAAGCAACGTACCCACCTTTCACGTATAAAGAAAAAGGAAAATTGACAGGTTATGACGTAGACGTCATGAACGAAGTCGCAAAACGTGCCGGCTATAAAGTCGATTACAAAGCGATGGACTTCAAAGGACTCATCCCAGCACTCGATTCAAAACGAATCGATGTCATCGCGAACCAAATGGGAATCACGCCTGAGCGCCAAGAAAAATACGCTTTCTCTGATGCGTATACGGTCTCTGGTTCAACGATCATCGTCAACAATAAAACGAACGACATCAAAACACTCGACGACTTAAAAGGAAAGACAGTCGGTTCGACACAAGGTTCACTTTACGCGAAGACGGCTGAAGAAGCTGGCGCGAAAGTGAAATACTACAAAGGTGCGAACCAAGTCTTAAAAGATCTTGAAGCAGGTCGTGTTGATGCTGCTATGAACGATCGTCTCTTCGTTTTGACGGAGCTGAAGAAAGCAGGCTATAAAGTCAAAGCGGTCGGTGAGACGTTCGACAAGAACGAATCAGGCTTCATGATGGCAAAAAACAGCAAGTATACAGAAGACTTCAATAAAGCACTCTCTGAGATGCAAGAAGACGGCACTCTTGCAAAAATCGGTGAGAAGTATTTCAACGAGGATATCAGTAAGTGAGTGAATTACTAACGATCGTCCGGGATAACTCGGACGTCTACGCAAAGGCGATTGGTACGACCCTTCTAGCAAGTGGTCTCGCCATCGTCTTTGCGCTTATTCTCGGGTTGATTCTTGCCGTCATGCGTGATAGCCGTCTTGCCGTCTTTAGCGGTTTTGCACGTTTATACGTCTCCTTCTTCCGAGGAACACCATTGCTGTTACAAATCCTGATTTTATACAATGGTCTCGTTGTCCTTCAATTGACTGGATTCCAAGCTCTCGCCTTCGGCTTATCGCTTCACTTTTCTGCGTATATCTCTGAATCGTTCCGGGCTGCCATCTCCTCTGTCGATCGTGGACAATGGGAAGCCGCTGACTCGCTCGGTATTCCGCGCCGTAAGACATTCAAGGACGTCATCTTGCCGCAAGCACTATCTCGGGCGATTCCACCACTTTCGAACTCTGTCATCGATATCATCAAATCGACATCACTCGGTACGATTGTTGCTGTTGAGGAATTGACATACGTCTCTGACCAGATTTCAGCAACGACGTATCTCGTCATGCCGTTGTTGCTATTCTCAGCTGCAATTTACTGGATCATGTCGACACTCATTCAAAGTGTTCAACATCGCTTAGAGGCACGATTCAGCATTCCAGAATGAATTTTCCACACTTGGAACCGTCAGGATTTCAAGTGTGTTTTTTTAGATTTTTTTAGGTTTAGCACTAGGCAATCCGGGAATAATCAAGTATACTAATAAAAATCAGAATTATCTGACAACTTACAAAGGAGCGTGGCCTAGATGAAACAAGTAATTGAAGCTTTCCGTAGACAAGATGCAGAGCAGCGAATTCCAGTGCTACGTCTCGAAATCGATTATGAGCTCAGTACGCTCTTCGATGCGATTCAAGCCAATGACCAAGCTGCCATGTCAGCAAGTAAAGATCGTTTAGATAAATATCGTCAGGAGATGCTTCGCTTAGAAGCTTAACCTCATAGATCCCCCATCTCTCCTCCCCCTTGAGATGGGGCTTTTTTTATTTACTTTTAAATGAGAGGAACACTCTATTCGTAAACGAAAGAGAGGATCGCCTCCAGATGATATATCGGAAACGATCCTCTCACTTTATTTCGCTAACGGACAACGTGCGCATTGATCCGCTTCTATCTTGAAACCAATTAATCGACGTCACGACCACGTGATGCCTTTAAAATCTCAAACCATTGCTCGCGTGTCAAAGACAATTTCGTCGAACGAACAGCAGATTCGATACGTTCAATCTTACCAGAACCAACGATTGGCATGATACGTGCTGGATGTTTGAGCAACCATGCATATGCGACTTCATCGATTTCTTCTGCCCCGATCGTCTCTGCGATCTCAGCTAATTTTTCGCGTAACGGTGCATATTGCTCTTCCTTGAAGAGATGACCGCCTGCAAGCGGACTCCATGCCATCAACGGCATCTCATTTTCATGACAGAGATCAACGGATCCATCCTCGAAATGTTTCAGTTCCGAAACCGACAACTCGAGTTGGTTCGTCACGAGCATGAATGGTAAGCGCGACTGAATGAGACTTTGTTGCGCAGGTGTATGGTTCGAGAGACCGAATGTCCGTACCTTTCCTGCGTTCTTCAACTCTACGAACGCTTCAGCAATCTCGTTCGGGTCCATCAACGGATCTGGACGGTGAATCAACAACGTATCCACGTACTCGACACCGAGTTCTTGAAGAGAACGATTCACCTGTTTGATGATATGCTCTTTCGTCGTATCGTAGAATGATAACGACTGATCCGAGAAATGGTTCCCTTTCATCTTGATCCCCGTCTTCGTAACGATCTCCATTCGGTCACGTAACTCCGGTTTTAAAGCAAGCGCTTCTCCGAATAAGCGTTCATTCGTGTAGTCACCATAGATATCCGCGTGATCAAATGTCGTAATTCCTAAAGCAAGGCATGCTTCAATCAATTCAAGCCGCTCTTCTTTCGTCATCTCCCATTCATTCAATCGCCATAAACCATGAATAATGCGTGAGAATGATAAATCTTCTGTTAGTTGAATCCGTTCCATCTGTCTTCCAACTCCTCTATCGTATAAACTCTATCTCGTTTACTGTACCTCAAAATGGTACCGGTTGCACGGATTTCACTTTTTGATGCTCTCAGACAAAAACAGGATCCCGTCGATGACGTGATCCTGCATAGGACTTATTGAATTTGTTCGACTTCTTGCATGACTTCATCTTCGATCTGCTGACGTTTCCGTGTCGTCTCAGCAGCATCGGGTGACGTGACGCTGAAGTAGAATTTGATTTTTGGTTCCGTACCCGATGGACGAAGGCAGAACCATGATCCATCGCTAAGCGTAAACTTCAGTACGTTGGATTTTGGCAGGTTGATCGGTGAAGGTTGATGTGTCTTCAAATCGTGGGCGATGCTCGCATCATAGTCCTCGAATAAGACGACCTGTTCTCCAGCCACTTGTTTTGGCGGATTCTCACGGAACGTATCCATGATACGCCCGATCTGTGCCACGCCATCCTTCCCTTTGAGTGTCAGAGAGCGGAGTGACTCTTCAAAGTACCCGAACTGCTCGTAAATCGCCTGTAATGCCTCATAGAGCGTCCGTCCTTCTTTCTTATGGTACGCAGCCATCTCAGCGGCTAACAAGCACGCTTGGACGGCATCCTTGTCTCGGCAGAAGTCACCGATAAGGTAACCATAGCTCTCCTCGTATCCGAAGAGATACTCATATTGACCCGATGCGTTATATTGTTTGATTTTTTCCCCGATGAACTTAAAGCCTGTCAATGTATTCTCGACATGGAGATCATAATGACGTGCAATCAACGCGCCGAGTTCCGACGTAACGATCGTCTTCGCGACGAATCCGTTCGCTGGCAGTGTTCCTTGCGCCGCTTTTTGTGAAAGGATGTAGTCGAGCAATAACGCTCCCGTCTGATTCCCTGTCAGGACTGTCCATTCTCCGTCTGCATCACGTGTTGCGACTCCGACACGGTCAGCATCGGGATCCGTCGCAATCAAGATGTCGGCATCTGTCCGGTCACCATATTCGATCGCCAGTTTAAAGGCAGCATGTTCTTCCGGGTTCGGTGACGTCACGGTCGGGAACGCACCGTCTGGTTCTGCTTGCTCCTTGACGACTGTTACCTGTTCGAATCCATACCGTTTCAAGCCTTCTGTTACCGGCACAAGACCTGTTCCGTGAAGTGGTGTGAAGACGATTTTAAGTGGATTCGCTAATTCCGATTGAATCGAAGGTAAGACACGAATCGTTTGTAATTTTTCTTGATACGCCTCGTCGAGCTCTTCTCCGACACGGACGATCAAACCGTTCGCGCGAAGGACTTCTTCTTGCTCCAGTTCAATCGATAGCTCATCTTCGATTTGGCTGACGTACGAAACGAGTTCATCTGCTTCTTTTGGCGGAAGTTGTCCACCGTCATCCCCGTATACTTTATAGCCATTGTACTCTGGTGGGTTGTGACTCGCCGTGATGACGATCCCGCCCGCCGCTTGTAAAGACCGAACCGCAAACGAAAGTTCCGGTGTCGGACGTAGACCGTCGAACAGATACGCTTTGATGCCGTTACTTGCGAGCGTCCGTGCCGCCTCTAACGCAAATTCTGGTGAGAAATGGCGTGAATCGTGTGCGATGACGATTCCTTTTGCTGCCGCTTCTTCCCCCGATGCCTTAATGAATGCTGCGAACCCTTGTGATGCTTTTCGGACCGTATATACGTTCATCCGGTTCGTTCCGACACCGATTTCCCCGCGCATACCACCTGTTCCGAATTCGAGTTCTTTATAAAATGCTTCTTCGGCTGCTTTTTCATCCGTTGCTAACGTGACTAACTCTTCTTTTAATGTGCTATCTAAATCAGCGAACTGATCCCATTTTTGATAGGTTTCTTTCCATGACATGGTAAATCGACTCCTTTTTGAATGAGGGTAAGACTTGCGATGAAGCGATACCTTTCATATGATTAACACTAGAAAGGGTAAGGTGATGAGGCATGTTTCCTACGATTCAAATGGCAGATCTTCAACAGCTCGTCCGAACGGATCAGATTCGCTGGTTTGACTGCCGATATGACTTGCAACAACCTGAATATGGACGGAATGCTTTCTTGGAACAACACGTCGAAGGTGCACAGCACCTGGATTTAACGACTGACCTTTCCGGTCCCATCGATGAGGTCGGTGGTCGGCATCCGCTTCCTTCAAAAGAAGCGTGGCAACACACACTGGAACAGCATGGTGTAACACCAGAAGACTTCGTCGTCTTGTACGACGATGGTTTTCCGTATGCCGCTCGTGCCTGGTGGTTATTTAAATGGATCGGACATGAGCGTGTCGTCGTCCTTGAGGGCGGATTCTCCTCTTACCTAGCGTTCGATCTTCCGGTCACGGACGACGTTCCTACTTATGAACCGTCTCAGTACACGCCTCGTTTTCAAGATGAGATGCTTGTCTCGTTCGAAGAGTTGAAAGATCAGCTGACAGAAACGATGGTCATCGATTCCCGTGCACCCGATCGATACCGTGGAGAAATCGAACCACTCGATCACGTCGCCGGCCACATTCCAGGTGCCGTGAATTGTTTCTTCGAACAAGCACTCTCACCAGATGGTCGCTTACGGGACGCGGAAGATTTGAAAGAACTGTACGCCGACATCCTACCGGTCAAAGCCCCTATCCTCTATTGTGGAAGTGGTGTGACAGCGTGTGTCAATGTCATCGCTCTCCATTCACTCGGGAAAACCGATGTCCGGCTTTACGCCGGCTCTTATAGTGATTGGGTCAGCCGTGGTGAAGATGTCTCCCGTTCGTAAGCATCATACACTGACAGAAACATCTGTCAGTGTCTTTTTGTTCAGAGTTGAATCGGTTTGATGTTCCAGATCGCATTCGCATACTCTTTAATCGTTCGGTCACTTGAGAACACACCTGACCGTGCAATATTAAGAATGACGCGTTTATACCATTCTTCTGGTTGCTGATACATCCGATCGATTCGTTCCTGCGCTTGTTGGTAGGATAAGAAATCTTTTAAAATTAAATATTCATCATTATACGTCAATAATGAATCATAAATCGCTTGGAATTCACCTGGAGCAAATAATGTTCCATCAACGAGACTATCGATGATTCGTCGTAGCTCGGGTTGGGCACTGTATTGATCGTATGCACTGTAACCACCGTACTGCTTATAATTCATGACTTCCTGCGGTGTTAAGCCGAAGATGAAGATGTTCGCATCCCCGACCTCGTCTCGAATTTCGATGTTCGCTCCGTCGAGCGTTCCGATTGTCAGTGCACCATTCATCATGAACTTCATGTTGCCGGTTCCAGAGGCTTCATAACTTGCAGTCGAAATCTGTTCACTGATGTCACTTGCCGGGAAGATTTTCTCAGCAAGCGATACACGATAGTTTTCTAGGAAAACGACTTTCAAGTATGGACTGACGTCTGGATCATCGTTAATCAAGCGTGCCAATGCATTAATGTAACGAATGACTTCTTTTGCATAATGATAGCCTGGCGCCGCCTTTGCACCAAAGATGAATGTCCGCGGTGTCATCGTGAAGGAACGGTCTTCCTTCAGACGATAGTAAAGTGAATGAATGTGTAACGCATTCAAGAGTTGACGTTTGTACGCATGCAATCGCTTGACTTGAACATCAAAAATCGAGGTCGGGTCCACGACGATCCCGGTTTCTTTTTCAATGAGCAACGCTAATTCTTCTTTACGCTGAAGTTTGATCTCGGCGATGTCCTTCTGTAATGCTGAATCTTCTGCCCATTTCGTCAACTTTTGCAAATCGGACGGATGCTGAATCCAACTATCCCCGATTGCTTCTGTCACACGATTTGCCAGTGCTGGATTCGATGAGAGGAACCAGCGACGATGTGTAATTCCGTTCGTCTTATTATTAAAGCGAAGCGGAAACATCTCATAAAATAGTCGCATCTCGCGCTGCTTCAGAATCTCAGTATGAATCTGAGCGACACCATTCGTCGAATGCGTGCCGACGACAGCCAGATTCGCCATGTTGATCCGGTCATCCGCGATGATGGCGATATCTCGCATATGCGCTTCCATGTGTGGATAGTTTGCAAGCACATCCTTACAGAAGCGTCGGTTGATTTCCTCGATGATGAGGTAGATGCGCGGTAACAAGCGACGGAACAAATCGATCGGCCAGCGCTCGAGTGCTTCTGACAGTAACGTGTGGTTCGTAAACGACATGACACTCTTCGTGATCCGCCATGCTTCTTCCCATCCAAATCCTTCTTCATCGACAAGAATCCGCATCAACTCCGGAATCGCGACGACCGGATGTGTATCGTTGATATGGATAGCGATATGGTTGCCGAGTTGCTTCAATGAATGATTTCGCTTTTTAAAGGACGTCAAGATACTCCGTAATCCGGCAGAGACAAAGAAGTATTGTTGCTTCAAACGCAACTCTTTTCCTTCATACGTCGTATCATCCGGATACAGAAACTCTGAAATCGTCTGAATCGATTGTTTATGTGCCAGTAAATCTTTATAGTTCCCACGGTATTGGCTAAGTAATTCATCATCATCAAGTGGAGACTCAGCACTCCAGAGTCGCAGGTTATTGACGACCTTGTTTTGATAGCCGACGATCGGCATATCGTACGGAACAGCACGGACGATTTCAGCCGGCTCATGATGGACACGATATCCATCACCGACTTCTTCGAGCCAGACATGTCCACCGAATGGAACATCGACCGCTTTATCAGAACGTCTGATTTCCCACATGTTCCCGTTCTTCAGCCAGTTATCCGGTAACTCGACTTGATAACCATCAATGATTTTTTGCTTAAACAGACCGTACTGATACCGGATCCCGTTCCCGTGTCCAGGCAGACCCAGCGCAGCCAGGGAATCGAGGAAACACGCCGCGAGACGACCGAGCCCTCCGTTCCCAAGTCCAGGTTCTGGCTCTTCTTCTGTCAAATCACTGAGCTGATATCCGAGTTCGTCAAGTCCCCGTTCCACATCCTTTAAGACATCAAGACTTAATAAGTTATTATGCAGGAAACGTCCGAGTAAAAACTCGAGTGAAAAGTAATAGACTTGCTTACTTTTTTTATGGATATACGTTTCCTTCGTCCGTAACCAGTCGGTCGTGACCGTCTCACGTACCAGATAGGCAAGTGTCTGATAGATATCGTTTTCTGTTGCTTCCGTTATTGCCTTGCCATGCATCGAAACGAATCGTTCCGTAAACCTCTCCTTGAACTTCTCTTTATCTTTGAACATGACGTAACCCCTTTTCCCAGTGATACGATCAAGTGGCGGACGGTGCAATCAAACGATATAAAGCCAAGTATTCGTCGGCTGAACGCAACCAACTGAAGTCCTCATTCATCGCTGTCTCAATCAAATGCTCAAAGACTGGTCGATCATGATAAACCTCAATCGTACGTTTAATCGCTTCTAAAAACTCATGTGCATTATAATTCGCGAACGAGAATCCATTTCCTTCTAACGTGAACTGATTGAACGGTTTAACCGTATCACGGAGCCCACCTGTTTCCCGAACGACCGGTAAACAGCCATACTTCATCGAAATCAACTGACTGAGACCACACGGTTCAAAACGCGAAGGCATCAAGAAAGCATCACTTCCTGCATAGATCCGTTGTGCGAGACCAACGTCAAATCCGATATAAGAAGCGATTTTGTCTGGACGAATCGATGTCGCATGATGGAACAACCCTTCATATTCCGCTTCACCCGATCCGAGAATGATGAACTGCGCATCGAGTTCGAACAAGTCTGGTAAGATATGCGCGAGTAAATCGATTCCCTTTTGGTCGACAAGACGAGAAACGAAACCGAACAGTGGTACGTCCGGATTGATCGGGAGACCTAATTCCTCTTGTAAGGCAGCCTTGTTTTTTGCTTTTCCTTCCGTGACGGTATCAACGGAATACGTCTCAACGAGATGCGTATCATGAGCAGGATCAAATTGACGATAGTCGATTCCGTTCAAGATGCCACGCACGTCGACAGCGCGATGTTGCAAGACCGGCTCAAGTGTCTCACCGTAATACGGATCCATGATTTCATCACGGTACGATGGACTGACTGTCGTGATTTGATTGGAGTGGACAAGTCCTGCCTTCATGTAATTGACGAGACCGTTATGAGCGATCCCATCCGCTGTGAAATGTTCATGACTCAAACCAAGTAAGTCACCGAGCACTTCTTCCGGGAAGACTCCCTGGTACTGTAAGTTGTGGATCGTAAAGACCGTTTTAATATCTTGATAGCGCTCAAGATGCTGATAATGGATGCGTAAGAACGCTGGAATCACACCTGTTTGCCAATCGTGACAATGGATAACATCCGGTACTTCCTTTCGATCTAGATGTTGGATCATTTCAAGGACAGCACGTGAGAAATACGCAAACCGTTCCGCATCATCGTAATGTCCATAAATGACGCCATCCCGTTTGAAGTAGTACTCATTATCGATGAAATAGAACGTCACACCATCTTGTTTCAATCGGAGGACAGCACCAAATTGCTGGCGCCAGCCGACCGGTACGATGAAGTCGAATAAAAACTCCATCTCTGATTTGTATTGTTCCTTGATTTGACCGTAATTGGGTAAGACGACCGAAACGTCTGCCCCTTCCTCAGCAAGCGCTAAAGGGAGCGAGCCGACGACGTCAGCTAGCCCCCCTGTCTTGATGAAGGGTGTCGCTTCCGTGGCAGCAAACCATACCTTCATGAATGACATCTCCTTTAAACGATTGTTTGTTTTTTGATGACGATTGGTTCTTCAGCGGTACCGCGGATGACTTGACCGCGTTTGACGGTGACTTCTTTATCGAGAATCGCGTACTCAACGACCGCGCCTTCTTCAATGACTGATTTTTGCATGATGATCGAATTCTTGATGCGAGCGTGTTTACCGACTTTGACACCACGGAACAAGATGCTGTCCGTTGTCGTTCCTTCTAATTTACAGCCGTTCGCGACAAGTGAGTTCTTGATGTCAGAGCCCGGTAGATAACGTGTCGGGGGCTCATGCTTGATTTTCGTATAGACGTGCTGGAAGTCATTGATTGCTCCCCATTGTTCAAGCAACAGCATGCTCTCACGATAGTATGAACGAAGCGAGTGAATGACTTGTGATGTACCACTGTACTCATAACCGTGCACGTGTAGACGGTTCAGTTGTGAACGAATGATACTCTGAAGTAAATCGTACTCACCACGAGCAATCGCTTCATCAATTAAACGAACAAAGAGATTTTTCGATAGAACGACCGTCTCCATGTAGAACGTCTCATCCGTCGGCTGGAATCCGCGTGATCCAATCGCTGTCACGCGATTCTGTTCACCAAAACGGATCGGGCGGCAGTATTTACAAGGTAGTTCACGCTTCGTATAGACGACCGTAATATCCGCATTCGATTCTTTATGTTCACGTAATACATCGCGATAATCCACCGCGGATAAGATGTTTGAACCAGAGACGACGACATAGTTTTCCTTACTGCGAAGGAAAAAATCACGGTGAAGGTGGAAGTTCGATAGATCCCCACGGAACTCGTTCGCATCTTGTGACAATGCAGGTGGGAAGATATAGAGTCCACCGTTTGAACGGTCAAGATCCCACTCTTTACCAGATCCAAGATGGTCCATCATGCCACGATATTTCTCGAGCGTAAAAATCCCGATGTTCGCGATATCGTTTTGTACCATGTTCGTTAATGTAAAATCGATCAACCGATAACGCCCTGCAAATGGAACTGCCGCTAAGTTACGATGCTCCGTCAATTCCTTGAAAAAGCCTTCTTCCCCACTCAGATTGATGACACCTAATAAATCGACCTTCATTCGAATATCCCCCTTATTGAATCGCTTCTTTGATGACTTCGTTCTTCTTGACGATACTGTCTGCTTCGATGACGAAAACTTCTCCGTCTGGAGAACCAATCGTTGCACCATCTTCTACGATCACGCCATCTGCTAAGATCGCCCGGTGAATCGTGACGTCTCGTCCGATTTTGACGTTCGGGAAGATGACCGAGTCTTTGACGAGTGATCCTTCTGCTACATCGACACCATAGAAGAGAACCGAATGATTGATTTCTCCTTCGATGTGGCATCCTTCGTTGATGATCGATGTCTCGACTGTCGCAGCGTTTCCAATGTATTGTGGTTGCTGATTCGGGTTGACCGAATGTACTTTCCATGACGGTTCGTACAAATCGAATTCAGGCTCTGCCGTCAATAGATCCATGTTCGCTTCCCAAAGGGATTGAATCGTCCCGACGTCTTTCCAGTATCCTTTGAATTTATACGCACGGATATTGAGATTTTCAAAAAGCATGTTCGGAATGATGTTCTTACCGAAGTCAAAGCTTGATTCAGCATCGCCAGCATCTTGAATTAAATGGCGTTTTAATACATCCCAGTTAAAGACGTAGATTCCCATCGATGCAAGATTTGATTTCGGATTTTTTGGTTTTTCTTCGAATTCATTGATTCGTAAGTCATCGTCCGTATTGAGGATACCAAATCGCGGTGCCTCGTCCCATGGTACTTCACGTACGGAAATCGTGACATCAGAACCTGTCACACGGTGCTCCTCAATCATCTTTTCGTAGTCCATTTTATAAATATGGTCGCCTGATAGAACAAGAACATATTCAGGGTCAAATTGATTGATATAACTCATGTTTCGATAAATAGCATTTGCTGTGCCCTCATACCAGTTTTTGCCGTTCTGTGCTTGGTATGGTGGAAGAATCGTTAATCCGCCATTACGACGATCCAAATCCCATGGACTTCCGATGCCAAGGTATCGATTCAACTCTAATGGTTCGTATTGCGTCAACACGCCAACTGTATCGATTCCTGAGTTCGTACAGTTCGAAAGTGGGAAATCAATGATCCGGTATTTTCCTCCAAATGCAACAGCTGGTTTCGCAGTGTGTTTCGTCAAAGCTCCCAGACGTTTCCCTTCTCCGCCTGCAAGTAACATCGCAACGACATTCTTTTTAGCCATTTCGTCCCCTCCATTTATGCTCTTTTTTTTCAGATGACTCGCGTTCTAAAATCCACAGATACTTCTATATACCCAATCTTTTCTCTTTTTAATATAACATTCCTGCAAAATAGGTTTATTAAAATACAAAAATCGAAAAAAAATCTATTGATTTCTCCATAAAAGACCGATAATAGGAATGAAATGGCTTTTTGAAAGGAGTTCTCATGCGAATTACGACAGGATATCTCGTCTTACTTGGTCTTACAATGATGCTTCTGTTTTCCTTATTTTCAATTAAAGATGAGTTAAAAACAGCACGCACACTTTTTTTCTGGGCCGATGAACAGACGACACGACATCCACTGACCTCCTACCAACCAATCACCGTAACCTATGAAAACAAACGGGTCGAGCTCTATGACGGATTGCGACGGGATGACTTAACACCTCGAACATTGCCGAAAAAAGTCGAGCAAGCGTTTGTGGCAATCGAAGATCAGCGTTTCTATCAACATGACGGATATGACATCACAGGAATCTTACGCGCGTTTACGAAAAACCAGTCTGATTCTAAATCTCAAGGTGGCAGTACGATCACACAACAACTAGCAAGAATGACATATCTAACAAACGAAAAAACATATACTAGAAAAATAAAAGAGTTGTTAATTGCTGTGTCTTTGGAGCAAAAATATTCGAAAAAAGAACTGATGACAGCGTATGTCAATCAAGCCTATTTCGCGAATAATATTTATGGCATCGAACTTGCCGCAAAATCGTATTTCAATAAGCCGGCACGCGAGTTAAATTGGTCAGAAGTCAGCTTTTTGACAGCAATTCCGAATAATCCTTCTCTTTATGACCCGCTGCGCTTTCCTGAAAACACAAAAAAACGTCAGCAACGAATCGTTCAAGCGTTAATACGCGATCGTGTACTGACGAAAGATTTTGCTATTTCTCGTGTGTCGCCTCGATCCTATAAACCGAGTGTCCCTTATCCGGACTATATCGATGCCACCGTTCAAGCTGCCGTTCGGATGACCGCTCAAAAAAAGGGTTGGAGTGAGAAGCATGCTGCAGAATATCTGCATCAACAAGGGGCGGTCATCTCGACATATCTCGATTCAGCAGAACAACGACGGGCTAAAGAAGCTCTTCGCAATCTACCCAACCCGATTGAGGGTGCTTATGTTGGCATCGACGGACAAACACACGGAGTCACCGCTCTTGTCGGCTATAAATCCGAATTGACCGGTCAATTCAACCGGGCTGTACAATCCTACCGACAGCCTGGTTCAGCAATCAAACCGTTACTTGTCTACGGTCCTTATCTCGAGAAGACGAAAGCCCGCTTGTCCAGTACGCTAGACGGTAGTCCCGTCTGTATCGATGGCTACTGCCCTTCAAATAGCGGAAATCGAATACTTGGACGAGTGACGATTGCCGACGCAATTGCCTATTCCTACAACACACCAGCGATTCGCGCGTTCGCGGTCTCCTTCCGGGAAGGATTGAAGTCCATCCGTCCGTTTCAGTTCAGTCAATGGACACGGGAAGATGATGCGTTTACGAGTGCTCTAGGCGGTTTACAGTACGGGATCAGTCCATATGAACTGACAAATGCCTATACCGTATTCGTCAATGACGGGATCTATCGACCGGCTTCGATGATTAAAAGTATTACGCTTAAGAATGGAACGGTCGAACGACCACAAGAAAAGGAACAACGGATTTGGTCCAGTCAGACGAACCGGGAATTACGGGCTGGTTTGAAAAATGTCATGACGTATGGAACGGGACGCAAAGGATTTGACTCCTCTGCTCGTTATATTGGAGGAAAAACAGGAACAACGAACGACAATAAGGATATGTGGTTCGTTGGCATCAAAAATCAACATATCGGAGGGATTTGGCTAGGGGCAGATCGCCCGCGTCCTTTCCCTGTCGAAGCGAATGCAACGCTACAGGTTAAGACGTGGGCAACGATTTTACGCCCTTGAGTCAACTCGGAAATAAAATTGCTTCCCCGAAGGAATTAAATAAAGTCAAACCGACCCATGATAGACCAGCAAGTAGAACGCCCCAGGCCAAGAAGGAGAAGATGATCAATCCGACGGCTCCTGCTGCACTCGTCATCTTACTGATTTGTACTGTATAAAAGATAAAATAGATGAGGAAGGACGCAAGCAACACGATTCCGACATGTAAGAAGGACGTCATGAAGGCAAAGCTGACACAACCTCCGATAAGTAACAGAATACTACCCGGACGTAACATGCCGAGTGTCGTTCCCTCTTGTTCCTTGATGAAAAAGGCGAAACCGAGTTGATTGATCGTATCCGATAATAACTTCAATGAACTGAAGATCATGAAGTAGACGATCAAAAAGCCGAGCCAAACGACGAGCTTCGTATCGCGTGCCGTCAAGAGTTGCAGTAGTTCATCGTACACACCAACTTGATCGAGCCAATGTAATGCGAGTTCTGTCGTTGCAATTGCAAGGGATGTACTAAATAACAAGATGCTGATCAGCGGGGCATAACTTAACAGGTAAACATTCGTACGCATGTGGAGTCTCCATTCATAGAAAATTCATATGTAGCACACAATTTCACTTACAGGTATACTATAATAGATTATATCGGTTCAAGAGACTGAAGGGGGAAACAAAAATGGCATTTATCTTAATGGTCGGCGTAAGTCTTGCGTTTTTGACAGCAATCTTCACTGCAGGCTACAACAAAAAACCTGAAGGTAACGAATAATTCATAAAAGCTCCATCCTGAATCAGGATGGAGCTTTTGCTTTATAGAAGACCTGCATATCCTTGCTGACGCAATGCTTCATAGACGATGATCGCTGCCGTGTTCGAGACGTTCAGTGAACGAACGAGGTTCGATTGAGGGAGACGGATACAACGCTCCGCGTTCGCATCGATGACTTCAAGCGGCAATCCTTTTGTTTCCCGACCAAAGACAAAGAAATAATCCTGTTCGACGTCCGATAAGTCGATCTGGCTCGGGTACTGTTCTCCATATTTCGTAATATAGTAGAAAATCCCCTCCGGATGCTTCTCCCACAGTTCTTCTAACGAATCATGATAACGGACATCGACGAATTCCCAGTAATCGAGACCCGCACGTTTAAGCTGCTTATCGTCCGTCGAGAAGCCGAGCGGTCGGATCAAGTGAAGGACGGAATGCGTCGCTGCACATGTTCGTGAAATATTTCCTGTGTTTTGAGGAATCTCCGGTTGATACATAACGACATGAATAGCCATGGTTTAATTCTCTCCTATCTCATGCGCTAAAAGCGCTTCTTTATGGGCAATCCCACTTGCAAAACCCGTCAGTTTACCAGTCGCCCCGATGACACGGTGACACGGATAAATTAGCGCGATCGGATTCCGGTTCAAGGCACCGCCAACGGCTCGTGCTGCCTTTGGTTTCCCAATCATTCGAGCCAGTTCACCGTAACTGATCGTCTGACCAAACGGAACGGTTCGTAAAGCGTGCAATACTTGCTCTGCAAAAGGCGTGACACGCAAATGACAAGGAAGTGCATCAAGCGCTTGTCGATCGCCTACTGCGTAACGATCAAACGCCATGCGCCAAGCATTCGGTAATTCACCGTCGTCGGTTTCTTTTTGCAAATAGGTTCGAGCACGCTCTTCATTCAATCCAAAATCGAGATACACGATGTGCTCTTTTTCCCATGCGACGAGCAACGTACCAAACTCATAAGTGAGCTGTTGAAATGGCATCTGCTTCCCCCCACTCCTCAAGTAACCGTTGTCCTTCGGTTTGCACATCCACTGCAATATCGGCTAAAAGACGTGATTCGATGTACGACTTCTCATCGATTCCGCCAATCCGGCCGACTGCCCAGAGTGCCAGTGCCCGCATGTCTTCCCGGGCATCCGTTTCTGTCATTAACCGTAACGCTTCAATCGCGCTCTTGTCTCGGTAATGGACGAGCGCACAAATCGCATTACGCTGAATCGGCTTCTTTCCACGCCATGCGCCAGACAACGTCCCGAACCGGCTCTTGAACTCACGGTTACTCATAGATAAGAGTGGAACTAAGAGCGGTTTGACTTGCTCTGGATCCGGCTGCAGTTCAGCGTGATGTGTCGCATTTTTCTTCCGGTTATACGGACATACTTGCTGACACGTATCACAACCGTATAGACGGTTCCCAAGCGCCATTCGGAATGGTTCTGGCAGTAATGTTTTCGTCTGCGTCAAAAACGAGATGCACCGTTTAGCGTCGATGACGCCAGGTTCAACAAGCGCATCCGTCGGACAAGCGTCGATACACTTATTGCATGTCCCACACAATTCTTCGACTGGCTGATCCGGCGGTAGGACGATATCTGTAATCAGTTCACCAAGATAGAGATAGGATCCGTGCTCCTCACTGATGATCGAGCAGTTTTTCCCACTGAATCCGATACCTGCTCGTTCTGCTACTGCACGATCGACGAGTTCTCCTGTATCGACCATCGAGCGCGTCCTTGCACCTGGACTCAATTCTTGAATTTTTTCTTCAAGTAACGTTAAGCGTTGTCGCAACGCCTGGTGATAATCGAGTCCCCAGGACGATCGACAAAAGATTCCCCGTCGCTCCCCTTCCTTACCACGAGGTGCATTTTTGAGAGTACTTGGATACGCTACCGCAATGGCAATGATCGAAGCAGCATCTTCAACGAGTAGAGACGGTGTCGTTCGAAGATCGAGATCGGGCTCTTCAAAACCAGAAGCGAATCCTTTTTCTTGTTGCGCTTGCAAGCGACGTTTTAAGACAAGAAATGGATCAGCCGTCGTCACCTTCAGCTCATCGATCCCAATCTCTGCTGCGTACTCTTGTAAAGCCAGTTTCAATTGTACACCATCCATCACGACTCACTCCTTTCCTGTTAAGATTCCTTCCTAAACAAAAAGAGCAAGGTGTCAGCGAAAACGACACATTGCTCTTTTTTGGTAAGCGGGTGAAGGGAATCGAACCCTCGTCATCAGCTTGGAAGGCTGAGGTTTTACCATTAAAC
>NZ_LMPR01000009.1:0-284177 GCF_001423925.1 Exiguobacterium sp. Leaf187
GCAGGAAAACTGGCTTGTGTCTCGCCTGAGGAAAGGGCGTGAAAAGACGCGTCATTCTTTTTTGAGTCAGCCTTTTTTCATTGAGTCCGAACCTGTTATGCTGAAACTTTTTTGGAGAACCATTCGTATTTCCTACCGTAAGCCATTTTTTAGTAGAGAGGTCGTACGGTATGATCAAACGCATGTTTAACAAACGAAACATCAAATGGATGGTCGGTGGGGGACTAGTCGCTTGTGTCGCCTTCTGGTACAGTGTCGGTATTTTCGTCAATAAAGGGGAACGGCCACTCGCTGATGGGACGTCACCGTATGTCATCGTCCTCGGTGCGGGTGTCAAAGGAGAAAAACCGTCGCAAATCCTACATAACCGGATTCAGGCAGCTGCGGCATATGGGAAACAACATTCAGAAGTCCGCTTCATCTTGAGCGGTGGACAAGGTCCGGATGAAGATATTTCAGAAGCAGAGGCGATGCGTCGCGGGATGGTGGCATCTGGGATTGCTGAAGAACGGTTGATCCTTGAAGCCGACTCGACATCAACGACGGAAAATCTACAATTTTCAAAAGCGTTGTTGCCAAAGGACGTTCGTCGCGTCTCGATCGTCACGTCAGACTTTCATCTGTACCGTGCGCGACAAGAGGCGAAACAACTTGGTTTACAGACGGATGCGATTCCGGCTGAAACGCCACTTTCAGGAGTCCTTCGATTTGGAATGCGCGAACGCGTTGCGATCGTTGTTCAATTCCTACGCTAAAAACCCCGACATGCTGAACATGTCGGGGAGAAAGAAGAAGTGCATTGAATGATTAGATGCCTTCACCTTTATGTTTTTCCTCGGAAGATTGAGAATCATTTGCTTGTTTGTCGGAAGCATCATGCTCAGCAGGTGGTTCTTCTTTGCCGAGTGCGACATCCTTCGCTTCGACGACTTTATTGCTGATTGCATTCAAGTCACCTTTCGTCTCATTTACTGTCTCTTTCACCGTCGAGGCATCTGATTTCACCGTTTCAAGCTCTGTGTTCACTTTGTCATAGACATTTTGAACGTCAGATGCGACTTCTTGAATGATGCTTGAAGCACTCTTCACTTGATTGATGACTTGTGATGCTTTACCTGACGGATCTTCCTTAATAGAAGAAGCGAGGGTAGAGACGGAATCTTTCGCCCCCCGTAAACTCTGTTTCGTATTTTGGCGAGACGAAGAACTAAGTAGCGTCAATAGACCGCCGACAAGGGCACCGAGCAACATCCCTGTGACGAGATTGATTTGACGACCTGATGATTCTTCCTGATCGAACTGGCGATTCGGATGTTCTGCGTGTGCTGCGTGTGGATCATGTTGAAGCTTCGGTTCCATGATGAACACTCCCTTGAGATAATATTTAACCATGATATGGATATACCCTTGTGAGTGAATAAAAAACATTTAAAAATAACATGTATTTGAAATGAATATAAAAAAGACCATCGTGATATGATGGTCTAAGAGGTTCATTTGTTGGATGAATCATCATCATTTTCGTGACGAAGTTTTCGGTTGATTTCATCATAATCGATTTCGATATCATCTTTGTTGCCTTTGTAGCCATATCCTTTCGAAATGACGATGATCGAGGCGACCAAGACGAATACGATGATGAGAATGGAGACGACATATAACCACATAGTCCACTCCTCCTTTCGTTCACTTTCTAGTATGACGGAAAACGCAGCTTCCGTCTAAACGAAATTGTAGGTTGTGTGCTAAACTGATGTCAGATAAACATGTTAAACGGAACGAGGTGACGGCGTATGAGTATTTTGGTCGTAGATGATGAGTTAACGAATTTAATGCTCCTAGAGCGATTGTTAGAAAATGAAGGCTATGACGTCGTCAAGGCGATGAGTGGGGAAGAAGCAATCGAATTGATGGAGGATCCGTTATTCATCGAACAGTTGGACGTCGTTCTTCTCGACGTCGAAATGCCAGGAATCAGCGGAATCGAGGCGACACGTTTGATTCGAAAACGGTTTGGTCTTGATGAATTACCGATTCTGATCGTTTCCGGGCGATCAAACGAAGAAGATATCGTTGATGGACTGAATGCAGGAGCATCGGATTATACGACGAAACCGATCCGTAAAACGGAATTGCTCGCGCGAGTTCGTAACGCGATTGGTCTGAAGCAAGCAATCGATGCGCGAAAACGATATGAAAAAGTATTACAGGAAGACTTTGATTTGGCGCAAAAACTGCAACAGAGTGTGCTCAGTGCGAATATCGAAGACGATGAGATCCGCATCATGGCGACGTATATCCCTTCTAAAAAGCTCGCGGGAGATATGTACGCCTGGTACCGCATCTCTCAAAATAAATACGGCATCATCTTGTTTGACGTCATGGGACACGGTGTCTCTTCTGCGCTGATCACGATGGGAATGAGTTCGATTTTGTTCGAACTCGTGCACCGGATTGGTGATCCAGCACAAGTACTTGAAGAATTGAATCAGCAGATGAGTCGTTTGTTCCCGGGAGACGAGACAGAAATCTATTTCACTGCCGTTTACCTCTACATCGACCTAGATGAGATGAAGCTCAGCTATGCGAACGCAGGGCACCCACCTGGTTTGTTACGCATGAATGATCGAATCATTCCGCTTGAGAATACGGGACTTCCTGTCGGTATGTTCGAAGACTCGACGTATTCGAGCAAGACGATCGACATCGTCTCACCAGGATGTGTTTACTTGTACACGGATGGTTTCATGGAACTCTACAGTAAAGGCATTGATGAAGGAATCCATGCCATCCAGAATCTGATCGAACAACAAGGACCGAACATCCATCAGTTGATTCAACCGGATCAGAGCGATGAAGCGGATGACCTATGTCTCGTGACGGTCGAAATCAATTAACCTGTAAATGAAAAGACTCAGCGACGGAAGCACCGTCGCTGAGTCTTTTTTGAGTCATACAAGCTCTGGATCTACTTGAACTAAAAGAACCTTCTCCGCCATAAGATGAAGGCGGCAAGACCAGAGAAGAAGATCATCATACCGAAAACAATCCAGAATCCGATGACTTCTCCTTCCCATGGAACGTGGACGTTCATCCCGAACATCCCGGAAATCATCGTCGGAATCGAGATGACAATCGTAATTGAGGCAAGGAACTTCATAACGAAGTTGACGTTGTTCGAGATGACAGAACCAAACGTATCCATCGTCGAACTGATGATGTCTTTATAAATTTGAGCCATCTCCATCGCTTGTCGGTGTTCGACGAAGACGTCTTCCAGTAAATCTTCATCATCTTCATGTTTCTCAAGACTCGGTGTCTTAATGATTCGGTCGAGCACACCATCGTTCGATTTCAAGGACGTCATGAAATAGACCAATGATTTTTGAAGATTCATCAATTGAAAGATTTCTTGATTTCGCATCGAACGTTGAAGTTCTTCCTCAAGTTCGTCCATACGACGATCGATTTGACGCAAGAAACGTAAATACGAGGAACTGACTTTATAGAGAATCTGGAATACGAAGCGCGATCGGTAATTCGTCCGGAATCCTCGCAACTTACCACTCGAGAATAACGTCAGGACATCGAGCTGTTGCGAACAAACGGTGATGAAATGACGGGATGTCACGATGATACCGAGCGGAATCGTATTATAACGGCGTCCTGATGATTCTTCTTCGATGTAGGGAACGTCGACGATCATCAGTAGACCTTCTTCATCTTTTTCAAAACGTGGTTTTTCTTCCACGTCCAAAGGGTCATATATGAAATCCTCTGGAATATTCGTAGCAGCGATGACTTGGTCGGCTTCGTCCTTTGTCGGATTGACAAGATGGATCCAGGAACCCTTCGTGAACTCCTGTATCTCGTTGACTGCCCCGGTGACATCGCTTCGATAAATCGTCAACATATTGTCTATCCCTCCTGCTCTTCACTGTCTCATTATAGAAATAGATGTGACAGCGTGTAAATGATTCTCCGATTTTTTTTTACGAAGATTAGTGATAAGATGAAAACAGAGGAGGGGAAGACATGCCTTTTTTTAATGCTAAGAAGCTCGAAGAACTTCAATCGATTGCGGGTGGGGATCACGCGTTCCTTCAAAAAATCGGAGAAACGTATATCGCGCAGTTCGATCGAAAGTTTCCTGAACTAAAAGATGCCGTCGCCAAGCAAGATGCTGAGCAAACTGAAAAGCTCGCTCACTTGCTAAAAGGTGCTTCCTATTCCGTTGCCGCTGATGATTTAGCTGATGATTTCGAACTGCTTGAAAAAGAAGCAGAATCTGGTTCAATGACCGGAACACAAGAAATCGTCGATCGGATTGAGCAATGCATGGTGGAATTCCGTGTCGTCTGGCTCGATGTGTTTACTGGAAAAAATCTTGACGCGCTGCGTTGAGCAATCGAATAGATCAAAAAAGCCGACATGCTGTCGGCTTTTTTCTTATAAGACGTATGAATCGACCGTTTCGATCAAACGACCGATTTCCGGTTTCGTGATTTGTGCATTGACACCAACCGACTCACCTTTATGGCGTAAATCGTCGGAAATCAAGGAAGAGAAGACGATGATTGGCAATTCCGCATAACGATCATCTTCACGGAGTCGTTTCGTCAAGTGTAGTCCATCCATCTTCGGCATCTCGATATCGGTGATCAGGAGGTCGCAGTTGCTTCCGTTTTCAAACGCATCAAAAGCGTCCTTACCATTGATGAACCATTTCAGACCATGGTAACCGGCTTCCTCGAGTGTTTCGATGATCAATGTCCGAAGCATTTCCGAGTCTTCGGCGATCCAGATGACTTTGTCGGACCGGTCACGGGACTGGACGCGACGCCCTTCTTCGCGGGCGAAGATATCCTTGCGTGAGAGCTCAAGTGCGATTTTTTCGTAGTCGAGCAAGATGATCATCTTGTCGCCCGTTTTGACGACACCGTTCGTTAATCCCTCAATGCCACGAGCGAGTTCGTTTGGTGTATCGATCTGTTCCCATGAGATACGACGGATTTCCGTCACGGAATCTACACGCAGGACGCTCTTTTCCCCATTAAATTCACAGATGATCAATCGATCCTCGGTTGCTTCATCGTGAGGAACACCGATGACGGTCGGCAAATCGATGACCGTCATGACTTCGCCACGGAGTTCAATCAATCCTTTGACAGCATCCGGTGTACCTGGGAGTGGTGTCATCGGGAGCGGAACGATGATTTCCCGGACCTTCATGACGTTGATTCCAAACGTGTATGGTCCGCAATGGAAGATGACGATCTCGAGTTCGTTCGTGCCGGCTTCTAATAAAATATCGTGCTGATTATACATATGGTTGTGCCCCTTTCCATTACCTTCACTTCACTTCTGACTAGTTATCGGC
Organism: Exiguobacterium sp. Leaf187; assembly: GCF_001423925.1. Lineage (NCBI taxonomy): Bacteria > Bacillati > Bacillota > Bacilli > Caryophanales > Exiguobacterium > Exiguobacterium sp. Leaf187. The sequence goes on from NZ_LMPR01000009.1 coordinate 5,381, forward strand.
ATGCTACGCTGAAAATTCTAGTTCTGAATTGACAAAAAAAGTGTTGTAATCGCTTTCATAATATGTTAAGCAAAAAGTTTGGCATTTGTCAGACCAATTGATTACAATAAGCTATGCAGCCACACACTGAAATGAGAGAGATAAAAATAAATGGAGGTAGAGTGGAATGACTACAGCAACAACCTACACATTTTTACTAGATGGACAATGGCATGAAAGTGAATCAAAAGAGACAATTGAAATCTCTTCACCATATAAAGAGGATCTTGTCGGTCGCGTTCAAGCGATGACGAAACCGGAAGTCGATCGTGCCATCGCTTCAGCGAAAGCGGCACAAGCAGAGTGGGCAAAACAACCAGCGAACAAACGGGCTGAATTGCTTCACGCTTGGGCAACGGAACTCGAAAAACGTGCGGACGAAATCGGTGAAGTCATCATGCGCGAAGTCGGTAAAGGACGTGCAGATGGCGTCAAAGAGGTCAAACGGACAGCTGAAATCATTCGCTACACAGCGGAAGAAGGTCTCCGTTTCGACGGTCAGATGATGCAAGGGGATTCGTTCCCTGGTGGTAGCGCGAAAAAAATCGCGGTCATCAAAAAAGCACCACTCGGCGTCGTGCTTGCAATTTCACCGTTCAACTACCCAGTCAACTTGGCAGCAGCGAAACTCTCACCTGCCCTCATGACAGGAAACGCCGTCGTCTTCAAACCGGCAACACAAGGTTCGATCAGCGGTATCTTGATGGTCGAGGCACTCGTCGCAGCAGGTCTTCCAGCTGGACTCGTCAACATCGTCACAGGTCGTGGATCGGTCATCGGTGATTACTTGACGGCTCACCCAGGCATCAACATGATCACATTTACTGGTGGTACAGGCACAGGACAACATTTGTCGCGTCAATCGGCAATGATTCCACTTGTCCTTGAACTTGGTGGAAAAGACCCAGCGCTCGTTCTTGAAGATGCGAATCTGTCACTTGCGGCAGACCATATCATCAGTGGGGCGTTCTCTTACTCAGGTCAACGTTGTACAGCAATCAAACGCGTCTTCGTTCTTGATCACCAAGCGGATGCACTCATCGAAGAACTCAAGACACGAATCGCGAAATTGACAGTCGGTTCACCTGAACAAGACAGTGTCGTCGTACCGCTCATCGATACGAAATCAGCGGACTTCGTCGAAGGCTTGATCACGGACGCAACAGACAAAGGCGCAACACTCGTCACAGGTGGCGGACGTACGGCGAACTTGATCGAACCAACACTTCTTGACAACGTGACACGCGATATGCGCGTTGCTTGGGAAGAGCCGTTCGGACCAGTTCTTCCAATCATCCGTGTCAACTCGGTCGACGAAATGATTGCATACTCAAACGAATCAGAATACGGTCTTCAAGCAAGTGTCTTCACAGAGAACATCGATGCTGCGTTTGCAGTAGCGGATGCGCTTGAAACAGGTTCTGTTCAAATCAATGGTCGGACGGAACGTGGTCCTGACCACTTCCCATTCATCGGTGTGAAATCATCGGGTCTCGGCGTTCAAGGCGTCGGACGTAGCCTCGCTTCGATGACACGCGACAAATTAACAGTCCTCAACTTAAAATAAGTTTCTGACCGACCTTTCAATCTGCGGAAAGGTCGGTTTTTTGTGCATCCATTTCTCGCGCTTTAACGTAAGCTAGAAAACAAATGTTACCCTTTGACGCACAAAGTTTGGCGCTATAGCTTCATTCTCTCTATAATGAAAGAAAATGGACGAGAGAAAAGAGGCGTGTAGGTATGACTGTATCAGACGAAATCATCCCGATTCCGATTCCGACACCATTTCCGGTTGGAGACGTGAACTGCTATGTACTACGAACGGAAGGGGAAAACATCCTCATTGATTGTGGACCGGATACGCTTGAAGCATGGCAAACGATGCAACGGACGCTTGCGCGACATGAACTTCAGGTCGAGGATTTAGATCGTGTCATCGTGACACATCACCATGCGGATCATGCTGGGATGGCACATCGCTTTTCAGAGAAAGGCATTCCCGTCTATGGACATGCGCGATTACGCCCATACTTGGAACAGGACGAGACCTTCTTAAACAACGGGGACGTATTCTTGCGTCGATTGGCGACATCGTTTGGCGTTCCGCTAGCGATTCAAGAGATGTTACCAAGCTATCAATCTGCCTTGAAATGGCTTGGAAAAGGTCAACTTGATTTCACATTAAAAGAAGGCGACGCGATTACGCCGTCTGGGCGATACCGGGTCATCGAACTACCGGGGCATGCAAGTGACCAAATCGGAATACTAAGTGACGATGGTGTGTTGTTCGCGGCTGATCACCTGCTCGACCGGGTCGAGCCGAATCCATTGCTCGAGCAACCACAACCAGGTGATGATGTGCTCGTAAAACGTCCTGTTCTTGCGTATTTTGACTCTTTAGAAAAATTACAAAGTGAGCAGATTCGAATCGCCTACACTGGACATGGTGCTCCGATTCGAGATGTTGCGGTACTCGTCGAAGAACGATTGATGCAACGCAAAGCACGTGGTGATCAGCTCTTGAAGTATTTTACGGGAGAACATACGTTATTCGAATTAGCACAAGTGACGTATGGAAACCGATTAAAAAAATCATTCCCTCTTGTCATGAGTGAGATGAAAGCACGCCTCGATACACTCGTCGCCCGCGGTGCGATCACGGTCGAGAAACGATCAGGTATCCTCTACTATTCAAAAGCGGAGGAAGTCTAATGCAACTCATCAACCGGACGATCGTCATCACAGGTGCTTCAAGTGGACTCGGGGAAGCACTGGCGCGCACTCTGCATAAAGAAGGCGCAAACTTGATTTTAATTGCACGACGCGAGGATCGATTACAAACGTTAGCATCTGAACTCCAGGCAGACTACCTGGTCTACGATTTGGAAAAGGCGCCTGAAATTCTTGCGAAAACACTCGCAAATCGTTATGGACGGATTGATATTTTGATTAATAACGCAGGTTTCGGGGAATTCAGCTTCCTAGCCGATACCTCGATTGAAACGATTGAATCGATGCACCGGATCAACGTCTTAAGTCCCGTTCGCTTAACGAAGGCATGTCTGCCATTACTCAGAGAGGGTGGCATGATCGTCAACGTGGCCAGTCAGGCCGGAAAACTACCGACACCGAAATCGACGATCTATTGCATGACGAAAGCAGCGATGTTGCAGTTTTCGAACGCGTTACGTCTGGAGTTACGTCCAAAAGGCATCCACGTCATGACGGTCAATCCAGGGCCGATCGCGACAGAATTTTTTGTCCGTGCGGATGTCGACCGGAAGTATGAGCAAAATGTCGCTTCCATCGTCCTATCGAAAGAACGACTAGCTTCGACTGTCGTCCGAGCAATAGAGCGGCGTAAACGTGAAGTCAATGCACCATGGTGGATGGAGTTATCGGCAAAAGGATACGGCGTGATGCCACGGTTGATCGAGTGGTTAGGAAAACCGGGCTTCGATAAAAAGTGATGACGGAGGAGAACGATAAATGAAAACAAAGGTAATCAGCTTTCTTGCCCTAGGTACGCTGCTCGCAGGCTGTGGTACACCGGATGCGACACCGGAACCGAAGAATGTCTTAGGGACTTCTTATCAGACGATCGAAAAAGAAGCGGAAAAATCAACGGTTCGGATGTATATGTGGGGCGGCGATGACGGCATCAATGCCTACATCGATGAGTATGTAGCACCGCGTCTGAAGAAGGAACACAACATCACGTTAGAACGGGTCCCGATCGAGACGGCGGATATCATTCAAAAACTGCGTGCTGAGAAACAGGCAGGTAAGGAAAAAGGTGTCATCGATGTCGTCTGGATCAATGGCGATAATTTTTTAAATGCTAAAAAAGATGATTTACTCTATGGAGAAATCACAAAAGTCCTCCCGAACATGAAATATGTTGATGCTGCCGCACAGAGTTCAGATAGTGGTACGAAAACAGACGGACTTGAAGCCGCATGGGGGAAAGTTCAATATACGTTGCACTATGACGCAGCTGACGTGAAGTCGCCACCGACCGACTTGAAAGCACTGAAGTCATGGGTTAAGGAAAATCCAGGACGTTTCACTTATCCGGAAGTGACGGACTTTACGGGGAATGCCTTCGTCCGCCACGTCATGTATGGTGTCGAATCGAATGAAACCTTAAAAGACCCGAAAGCAGACTTCAAGAAGACATGGACTTATTTGAACGAAATCAAACCGTATCTCTGGAAAAAAGGGAAGACCTATCCAAAGACACTTGCCCAACTCGATCAGTTATACGCGAAGGGAGACGTTGATTTCACGATGGGCTTCAACGAACGACGGGCTGAACAAGAAGTGAAGTCAGGAACGTTTCCGAAACAAACACGTCCGATCGTCTTGAAGGATGGATCAATCGCGTCGACGCATTTCCTTTCCGTACCGTTCAACGCACCGAATCCGAAGGGCGCACTCGTAGCGATCAATACGTTGTTATCACCAGAAGCACAGTTGAAAAAATACGATGCGACGTATTGGGGAGACGGAACGAGTCTTGATTTATCGACACTTGATTCATCAGAACAAAAGCAATTCGCTGATGTACCGGCTGCACCGTCGACACCAAAGCCAAGCGTCTTTGAAGGAAAGGTCCGGACGGAACTCGACCCATCCATTTTCGAGATGATCCGTAAGGAATGGCCGTCTCGTGTGGCGCGGTAACGCGTATCCTGCTGCACTCTTGATGGCAGGGATGGTCTTATACGGGTTATGGGTCAGTATCTCGATGACGACATCTGCTGATTACCGCGAGCTACTGACGGATGAGGTCTTTTTAGAGAGTCTAGCCGTCAGCAGTTACGTGGCCATCATCAGTACGGTGCTCGCGCTGATCATTGGTGTGGTGCTCGCAAGGCTCTTGAGCAGAACACGACTAGCTGCGTTACTTGCGATTCCTTTATTTATCCCTCATCTAGGAGCAGCATACCTCGCGATTCTCTATTTGAGTGATGTGCCTGTCATCGGACCGCATGAAGGGAATTATTTTAGTGTCATCCTGACGTATCTGTATAAAGAAATTCCGTTCGTGTTTTTTTATCTCTTACCGGTGGTCCGGCGCCTTGATTCGCGTTATCAAGAACTCGGTATGATGCTCGGTTTATCACCAGTGCGCCGATTCTGGCATGCGCGGGGCGTTTTCCTACTCGTTCCGATGCTTGAGGCAGCATTTATCTTGCTTGCCTTCATCCTGTTCGCATATGAGATTCCAGCACTGCTCGGCGTGACCTATCCAAAATTACTTGGCGTCTATGCATTCGATTTGTATACACAAGGCGATTTATCGGAGCAACCACTCGCTTTTGCAATGAGTGTCGTCTTGACGGGAGGACTCTTCCTCCTGCTATTGCTTATGACTGGTTTGACACGCCCACTGGCAACGAAGATCAGTAGGGGGCGAAGCGAATGATGAAAAAAATCAGTGTGACCGTATTCGTTGTACTCCTGTTCATCGTTCCTTTAATTGGTTTGATTCCAGGAGAGTGGAATTGGAATCCGCGCCTAGAAGCGACGCTCGGCACGACCGTCGCGATGATTTGTGCCGTCGTATTGTTAAATCATCTCTTCGGATACATGGCAGGAAAAGCGATTGCCTTTCAAACGGGGAAACGGATTCGTATAGCAGAGTTCTTGATTAGTTTGCCGCTGTTCGTTCCCGTGTTATTGCTATCATTCGGTCTCTATTTGACATGGATCCGTCTTGGTTTGGCAGATCGATTTTTTGGTGTCCTGCTCGTGTTGCTTCTGCCGACCTTACCCTATACAGTTCGCTTGTACACGAACGGATTTCAGGCGCTCGGAGAACGGATGCTTGAACAGATGGTCTTGATTGAGGGAAACCGGTTCAAGCGTTGGTTCTATTTGACGGGACCGATGCTTCGGTCGACGTTACAATCCGTGACGCTACTCGTCACGGTGATCACGATCAGTCAGTATGCACTAGTTGCGTTAATTGGTGGTGGGATCGTCCGCATGATATCACTCGAAGTATTCCCGGCGTATTCTGGTAATTCGCAAGGGGCGGCGCGTCTAGCGACGCTGTGGTTGATCGGGTTGCCCATTCTCTTTTATGCTGGACAAGCCGTTATTTTTTCTAGTTGGATACGAATCGTACGGAGGCGTTTAAATGGAAGTCACGATACAACAAGTCAATAAACGATTTGGAACGAAGCATGTATTGTCTGATATCGATGTAAATATCGCATCTGGACAATGTGTGGCTTTAGTCGGACCGAGTGGTAGTGGGAAAACGACATTACTCCGTCTGATTGCAGGTCTTGAGCGCGTGACGAGCGGAATGATTCAGTTCGGCGACCGAGATGTCACTGTTCTTTCGCCGAATCAACGTGGTGTGACGATGATGTTTCAACGGTCGCTATTGTTCCCACATTTGAACGTCGAACAAAACATCCGTCTCGGTGCAAAACAATTAACACCGATCGAGCTCGAATCCTGGTTACATCGCGTCGGACTCGAGGGAAGAGGGAAAAGTGCTGTCCATGAACTGTCAGGGGGCGAACAGCAGCGAGCGAGTTTAGCTCGTGCGCTGGCGAGTCAACCGGACTTCTTGTTGCTCGATGAACCGTTCTCGAGTCTAGATGTACCGAGACGACGGGAACTTCGGACATTGATTCGGAAGTTGACCGAGGAACAAGGTGTCACGACGCTCCTTGTCACACACGATCGGGAAGAGGCAATGGCGATGGCAGATGTCGTTTATGTCTTAGAACAGGGGCGAATCGTCGATCATGGTACACCGATTACGCTGAGCCAGACCAGCCCGTTTTTTGGCGAAGGCATTCAGATTGAAGAAACATGGCATCCGCTGACGGCAGTCAACTTGGTCTCAAGACCGACGAAGGAGACGGATGAACGTGTTACGATTACGAAAGAACTCATTCAATACGGCGTTCGCTTCTACGAAGTCGAACGGGCGTCCGGAGAACGGCTCGTGCTTTCTTCAGACGAGACGATTCATGAGAAAGAAGGCTATATCGTTAGAAAGGAGGGGTGACATGTTAGATACGCGTGCGCGTAAAATCGTTCAACCCCTGTTTGATCAAGGGGCGACCTTGTTTAAGAAAATTGGATTATCGGCGACACAGGTGACGATCATTTCCGGCATCATCGGTGGTGCGACGGGCTTTTTCGTTTATAACGATATGATGGGAACGGCGATTGTCTTATTGTGGATCTCGGGCATGCTTGATGTCATCGATGGAACGATGGCACGAAAAGAAAAGACAACTCCGATTGGTACGATTCTTGACCTTGTGCTCGACCGGATCGTCGAGCTGTCAGTGCTGATTGGTCTTGCACTCCGATTTCCGGAAACGCAGGTCGTTATTCTGTTGCTCGTCGCATCATTCGTCATTGGGATGACGATGTTCCTTGCAATCGGAGCAGTCAGTGAAAATTACGGCTACAAGTCGTTTCAATATCAACCGGGACTCGTCGAGCGGACGGAAGGGTTCTTATTCCTAACAGCGATGATCCTGTTCCCAAGTGCCATCATTTGGATCGCAATTGTCTTCTTGATTGCTGAACTCTATACGGTCGGGGAGCGGTTCCATCAAGCTTCGAAGGTGTTGCGATGAGTGAACAAGAGATGATCATGACCGTGGATCGAGCGGGCAACCTGCTCGGACCTCGTCCACGATCAGAAGTCCACGCAAACGGCTTGTGGCATGAAACGTTTCATTGTTTCGTCTATGATCCAAAGCGGGACGTCGTGTTGCTCCAGCAACGGTCTGAACAAAAGAAGGACTTTCCAGGAATGCTTGATATCACGGCAGCGGGTCACTTGCTTGCGAATGAGACAGTCGAGGATGGTGTCCGGGAACTCGAGGAAGAGATTGGTTTGACGTGTACGTTTGATCAATTGATACCGCTTGGCATCCAGGAAGAGGAGTTTCGGGATGCGTCACTATGGGACTGTGAGCGATGCCATGTCTTTCTTGCTCGAAGTGATCAAGCGATAGACGCATACGTCCTCCAGGAAACAGAAGTGAAGCGATTGATTGCTTTTTCGATCGAGCAGTTTGAGCGAATTGCTGACATGTCCATCGAGCGTATTCAGGACACGACAGGCGAGTGGTTCGATCGTCGTCAATTCGTTCCGCATCCTTCTTCTTACTGGAGACATGTACGACAGGGAATCGAGCAATTACGTAAATAGAAAGAATGGGAAAGAAATAACGCATGAAGACCTACGATCGAATGTGATTTCGCTCGCAGGTCTTTTTTTAATCGTACATTCGTTCGACGCAAGAGTAGCGAAATTAAGATATATTTGAGATAATTAAGTATATATACAAAAGAAGGAAAGAAGGTGCAGCCAGTGGCATTACGATTTGCACTACTCGGGCTGCTGACCCAAGGGGAAGCGACCGGTTACGATTTAAGCGCGACTTTTAAAAAACAGATGATCCACTTCTGGACCGCACACCATACTCAAATATACCGAGAGTTGTTGAAAATGGAAGAGGCAGAGCTCGTGACGAGTGTTCATATCGTCCAAGAAGACTTGCCGGACAAGAAAGTCTATTCGATTACCGATAAAGGGCGTACGGAGCTCGTTGAATGGTTACGGACACCAAATGAATTCAAACCGAAGATGAAGGATGAGAACTTGATGCGGGTGTCGCTCTTGCATCTGCTCCCACCAGAGGAAGCCGTTGCTTATTTGGAAGAGTCGAAGCGGCACCATCAATTTGCCGTTGAGATGATGCATAGTTGGCGTCACGACCACCTCGAGAACGGTGCAACACTAGGGGAGACCTTGACGAGTGAGTACGGCTTGCGTATGATGTTGAATTACTTGGATTGGTGTGACTGGGCAATCGCGGAAATCAAAAAGAATGAAGCAAACGTCTAACAATATTGGCTCGACTGTCATGTAGATGGCGGATTCGAGCCAGTTTTATTTTGTAATAGGATTTAGTAAGGAGAGAATCGATGTACTTTAATGACTATGAAGACTGGATTGAGGAAGAGGCGGAAGCCTTATTTCACTTACATGAAGAACCGCTGATACGAGAAGCGATCTCGTATTCGCAATTTACGGCGTATGTAGAAGAGGCACTCCTTGAACCATTATTGCTGAAATTACGTTGGCTCGGAGAAGCAGAAGAAGAGGAGATTCTAGAACGAGCGGATTCAATCGTTTGGGAGAATGCCTCAGGTCATTCGGAAGCTTCCCTTCGGCGAGATGTGTTACGACGGGTCGTCGAGCGAGACTTTACTGCGCATATCCTCGCGTACCTCACACCAATTCTTGAAGCGAGACAAGCCACTTATGAGGCGGAATTGAAGCAGCTTCAATTGGCGCATGCTGAACAAATAGATGAGGTCAAACAACACGAGCAACAGATTGAACTCGGACCACCACCTAAAAAGGTCAAAAAATGGTGGTATCTCAAAGAAAAAGAAGTAGCACGTTCCTATACGGAGGAAGAACGATCTGCGCTACAGGCACAACAGCAACAACTCGAGGACGAGTTAAAGCGACTCGAACAAAAAAAACGTGAGACTGAAGCTGATCTCGAACGATTGGATTCACTTCACCGATTGTAATTCACGCCAAAAAAATGGAGCAGACGACGTTATGTCGTTTGCTCCATTTTGTATAAAGGTATCGTATTAAGCTTGTGTCGCAAGTTTCGCAAGGACAAGTTTCGCGACCGCTTCACTTGAAGCCGGGTTTTGTCCTGTGACGACGTTGCCGTCGATGACTGCGAATTCCTTACCAGCATCCGATGTCAGGAAAGTAGCGCCTTCACCACGAAGTGTCGTCTCAAGCAAGAATGGTACTTTATCTTCGAGACCTGTCGATTTTTCTTCTTCGTCTGTGAAGCCGTTGATTTGACGACCTGATACGAAAGGTTTGCCATCGATCATGACGTGTGCGAAGGCCGCTGGACCGTGACAGACTGATGCGACGACGCCATCTTTTTTGATGACAGCTTCAATGGCACCAGCCACTTGTGGGTTATTCGGGAAGTCGACGACTGCACCGTGACCACCTGGGAAGTAAACAGCATCAAATGATGCTGGATCGACTTCCGAGAGTGCTTTCGTGTCGTGCAATGCACGGCGTGCATCTTGGAATTTTGGCAAGATTTCTTTGACGATCGATGCTTTATCGATCGGGACGTCGCCACCTTTGATCGAAGTGACCGTCACGTCATGTCCTGCATCCTTAAACAGGTTGTATGGTGCTGCGAACTCTTCGAACCATAATCCTGTTTTGTGACCATTCATGTCATCTGCACTTGTTGATACGATTAAAATACGAGCCATAATAAAACTCCTCCTCTGTATGAACGTTACAAAGAAGGAGTTTCCCGGAGATATGAAGAGTTAAACCTCACCGGTGTTCCGTATAGTGATGAACCGGTAGTGTAGCAAGTGCCTGGTCGATTTGAGCTTGTGAGATCGACTCTTTCATCGCTTGGACGTTTGCCTGAAGCTGTGACACGCTCGACGCACCAGGAAGGACGATGTCGACCTGTTGATCGATGGCTTGCAACGCAAGCGCAGGAAGCGGGAAATCTTGAAGTTTTTGAAGACTCGCTTCAAGCGTTTCCTTATCGAATTGTTCGAACCGATCAACCGACTGCAGGCGTGAAGCACTCTCATGTGTCAAGAGTCCTTTTGCCAGTGGACCACGGGCAACGACTTGGATGTTTTTCTCTTTTAAGCGTGGCAACAACTCTTCGATGCGGCGATCGAGCAACGAATAAGGCGTCATCAAGTAAGAGAAATTACTATGCTCGAGCCAATATTCGATGACATTCGGGCGCAGTGACGACAGACCATATTCCTTGATCTTCCCCTCTGCTTTTAAATCTTCCATTGCGCGGATCGACGCATCGATGTCATCATCGATCGTGCCGCCGTGGACGTAATACAGGTCGAGATAAGGTGTTTCAAGACGATTCAAACTTTCAAGACAAGCTTGCTTCAGATAGTCATAACTCGGATCCCATGTCCAACCGGTTCCGGTCGCGTTCATCCGATTCCCACCTTTTGAGGCGAGGAACAATCGACTGCGATCCTCTTGTGAGAAGGTTTGACCGATGATGGATTCGACCGCTCCGTTCGCATAGACGTCCGCTGTATCGAAGTGCGTGATTCCGGCATCAAGTGCCGTCCGCAGGATTGCTGTTGCTTCCTCCTGACCACGCTTTAAGATCGTCATCGTACCTAATCCTAATGACATGTTCAATTCCCTCTTTTCTTAGATGAACTATAAGTTTGGAACTTCTGCTTTCTAGTGTATCATATCTGATGAAAAAGACGATTTCGAAGTCTTGCGGCAATACGTCGGAAACGGCATACTAATCATGATAGAGAACGTAAACTAAGATAGAAGAGGGGAACACATCCGATGGAAGAAAAAACGATTGAACGTGAAGTGATTTATGAAGGAAAAGTCTTTGACGTCGAGAAACATGTCGTCACGTTACCGAACGGCAATACCTCGGTCCGTGAATTGGTCTATCATAATGGTGCCGTCGCGATCATTGCTTTTGATGAACAAGGTGATTTGATCGTCGTGGAACAGTACCGGAAGGCGTTCGAGAGTCTATCGATCGAGATTCCAGCAGGAAAACTCGAGAAAGGCGAAGATCCACTTGATTGTGCCGGACGCGAATTAAAGGAAGAAACAGGTTACGTCGCGAAAGAGTTACGACATGTCTTTGATTTCTACGGTGCGCCTGGTTTCTGCAGTGAGCGTGTACATATCTATGAAGCGATTGGTCTGACTGCCGGTGATCGTCAACTCGATGAGGATGAGTTCCTTGAGAATAAGACATTGAAGCTCGAAGAAGCACTCGAACTCGTTGCAAACGGAACGATCGTCGACGCGAAAACGATCATGGCGATCCAGCATTGGCAAATTCGTACTTTAAAATGATTCTCATTAAAATGATTTTCAGTTGATAATCATTTTAATTTGAAAAAAGACTGATTATCAGCTATGATAATAGCATCAGTTCGAACAAAGGGGGCGTTATGATGGAAAGTCGTGTAGAACGCATCAAAAAACAGCTAAGCGGTAAAGGATATAAGCTGACTCCCCAACGTGAAGCGACTGTGCGTGTCCTGCTCGAACACGAGTCGGATCACCTCAGTGCCGAAAATGTCTTTCTCCTTGTAAAAGAAAAGAACTCCGACATCGGACTTGCGACGGTTTACCGGACGCTCGAATTATTGACGGAGCTTGAAGTCGTCGATAAAGTCAACTTCGGAGATGGCGTATCCCGGTTTGATTTACGACAAGAAGGTGCGAGTCATTCGCATCACCATCTCGTCTGTATCGAATGCGGATCCGTCGAAGAGATTTTAGACGACATGCTAGAAGAAGTAGAGAAAGAAATCGTGTCCCGATTCCACTTTAAAATCAAGGATCACCGCCTGACATTCCATGGCGTCTGCCGTGTCTGCCAAGAGCGTCATGCTCGGGAAGCGTTGGAACAATCGCAAACACAAACAGTCTGACCGTCCGACGAAATTTCGGATGGTTTTTCTTTTTCAATTTTATAGGTCAGACCTCTTCACAACGGTTTACACCTTTGATATGATGGGAAAGTAAGCGATTTCGTAAACGAAGAGGATGAGTTCAGTGCGTGAACAACTGGAAGCATTTATCAATTATTTAGTGATTGAACGGCAAATGTCCGCGAATACGGCAGCTGCGTATCGAAATGATTTAAATCAATACTTACAGACGCTTGAAACAGCGGAAGTTTCCTCGTTCGAACAGGTTCACCGACATCATATCGTCGACCATATTGAACGATTGCTTGAAGCACGAAAGTCACGATCGACGGTTCGCCGGGCGACGAGCTCGATCCGTTCGTTCCATCAATATTTGGTCGAAGAGAGACTTGCAACACATGATCCGTCTCGTCATCTTGATTTACCGAAACCGGAGAAAAAGTTGCCCGTCGTCTGGAGTCAAACGGACGTCGAACGCTTGCTTGATTCGGTCGTCGGTGTCGATCCGCTTACACGACGAGATGCAGCAATGCTTGAGCTTCTCTATGGAACAGGCATGCGCGTCAGCGAACTGCTCCAACTGAAGTTGAACGATTTGCAACTCGAACTCGGGTATCTGTCGTGTCTTGGGAAAGGGAACAAATCCCGGATCATCCCGATGAGTACGACATCGATTGAAAGTGTCAGGACATATCTTGACCTCGCGCGCAATAGTCTCGGCGGTCAAAAGACGGACGATGTCTTCTTAAACAGTCGCGGTGATCGTTTGTCACGGCAAGGGTTTTGGAAGATGATCAAGCGACGGGCAAAGGAAGCGGGTATTGAAAAAGAGATCACACCGCACGTCCTGCGCCATTCGTTCGCGACCCATCTACTTGAAAATGGTGCCGATTTACGCGTCGTACAAGAAATGCTAGGACACGCTGATTTGTCGACGACACAAATGTATACACACGTTAACAAAGCACGACTTCACGACGTGTATAAGAAACATCATCCACGGGCATGATGGTTCTATCTTTTAAAGGTCTGACTTCAGACAAATGATGCGTTTTGTCTAGTCCCTTTCCGGGAAAAATCGTAACGGGAATCGCACAACTACAGCTCGTATATAGGAGGAACAGCAAATGGCTCAATCATTTAAACGTGTATTTTTGATCGTCATGGACTCCGTAGGAATCGGAGAAGCACCGGACGCTGAACAGTTCGGAGATCTTGGTTCGCATACGCTCGGTCACATCGCGCGTGAACGCAACGGACTCAACATGCCGAACATGGCAAAACTCGGTCTCTCGCATATCGAACCGATCGAAGGTATCTCAGCTGAAGAAGCACCGCTTGCGGCATACGGAAAAATGCAGGAAGTATCTGCAGGGAAAGATACGATGACAGGGCATTGGGAGATCATGGGACTCCGGATCGATACACCATTCCGTGTCTTCGAAAAATTCCCGGATGATTTGATTCATCGCCTAGAAGAGTTCTCAGGTCGGAAGATCATTGGGAACAAACCGGCTTCTGGTACGGAAATTCTCGACGAACTCGGACAAGAACATGTCGAGACAGGCGCCTTGATCGTCTATACGTCGGCAGACTCTGTCCTTCAAATCGCAGCACACGAAGAAGTCGTGCCATTAGAAGAATTGTACCGGATTTGTGAATACGCACGTGATATCACACGGGATGACCCGTACATGCTCGGTCGTATCATCGCGCGTCCATTCCTTGGTGAAGCAGGAGCGTGGGTCCGGACAGCGAACCGTCACGACTATGCACTTAAACCATTCGACCGGACGGTCATGAACGAACTCGAGACGGCAGGACTCGATGTCATCTCGCTCGGTAAGATTGCTGATATCTACGATGGAGAAGGCGTCACGGATGCAATCCGGACGAAGTCGAACATGGACGGGATGGATCAGCTCGTGAAACAACTTGATCGTGATTTCAACGGACTTTGCTTCTTAAACCTTGTCGATTTCGATGCGCTGTTCGGACACCGTCGTGATCCGCAAGGCTACGGACAAGCACTCGAAGAGTTCGATGCGCGACTTCCGGAAGTGTTTGCTCGCTTAAACGAAGACGATCTCTTGATCATCACGGCTGACCACGGAAACGATCCGGTTCATGCTGGGACTGACCATACACGGGAATACGTACCATTGCTTGCCTACCATAAAAATGGTGTTGCAAAACCGCTCGGTATCCGTGAAACGTTCGCTGATCTTGGAGCGACGGTCGCAGAAAACTTCGCCGTCAAGATGCCGGCACATGGAACAAGCTTTTTAACAGAACTATAATTCGAGGGAGCGATTCAGATGACAGTCAACTGGAATGAAACACGTTCGTTTTTAGAAAGCAAGATGCAGGCAAAACCGGAGATCGGATTGATTCTCGGTTCAGGACTAGGTGTCCTTGCGGATGAGATCGAAAACCCGATCGCGATTCCATATCATGAAATCCCGAACTTCCCGGTATCAACGGTCGAAGGACACGCGGGACAACTCGTCTTCGGTACTCTTGAAGGGAAACAAGTCGTTGCGATGCAAGGGCGATTCCACTTCTACGAAGGATATTCGATGGACATGGTCACGTTCCCAGTCCGTGTCATGAAAGCGATCGGTGTCGAGACATTGATCGTCACGAACGCAGCGGGTGCTTGTAACGAAGCGTTCGAACCAGGTGATTTGATGTTGATCACGGATCACATCAACTTCTTCGGTACGAACCCATTGATCGGGAAGAACGTCGATGAGATGGGACCACGTTTCCCGGATATGTCGAAGCCGTATGATGCGGAATTACTTCGTCTTGCACAGGAAACAGCGGACGAGCTCGGAATTCGTGTCCGTCAAGGTGTCTACTTCGGAAACACTGGTCCAACGTATGAGACGCCAGCAGAAGTCAAGATGGCACGGATGCTTGGTGGCGACGTCGTCGGTATGTCGACGGTCCCTGAAGTCATCGTTGCCCGTCATTCCGATATGCGAGTCCTTGGGATCTCATGTGTCTCGAACATGGCAGCAGGTATTCTCGACCAACCGTTACATCATGATGAAGTCATCGAAACGACAGAACGTGTCCGGGCACACTTCCTATCACTCGTTCGCGGTTCGATCAAAAAAATGTAACGACTGTTTATAAAACTCACAAACCACTCCTGAGGAGGAACTAGATTATGCGTATGGTAGATTTGATTGCAACAAAACGAGACGGTGGCGAACTCGCAACAGCTGATATTCAAGCAATGGTAGAAGGATTCACGAATGGTGAGATTCCAGATTACCAAATGTCAGCGATGTCGATGGCGATTTTCTATCAAGGAATGTCAGATCGTGAAATCGCTGATTTGACGATGGCGATGGTCAACTCGGGCGACGTGATCGACCTTTCACGTATCCACGGGAAAAAAGTCGACAAACACTCGACAGGCGGTGTTGGTGACAAAATCAGTCTGATCGTCGCACCACTCGTTGCGTCAATCGGCATTCCGGTTGCGAAGATGAGCGGTCGTGGACTCGGTCATACAGGTGGAACCATCGACAAACTCGAAGCGTTCCCTGGTTTTGACGTCGAGCTTTCAGAAGAAGCGTTCGTCTCACAAGTCAACGACATTAAGATGGCAATCATCGGTCAAACGGGTAACCTGACGCCTGCAGACAAAAAACTCTACGCCCTTCGTGACGTCACGGCGACGGTCAACTCGATCCCATTGATCGCAAGTTCAATCATGTCGAAGAAGATTGCAGCAGGAGCAGACAGCATCGTACTCGACGTCAAGACGGGTTCTGGTGCCTTCATGAAATCGTTCGAAGATGCAAAAGCACTTGCGACAGAGATGGTTTCGATCGGTAAGAGTGTCAACCGTAAGACGGTTGCTGTCATTACGGACATGGATCAGCCGCTCGGCTTTGAGATCGGAAACGCAAACGAAGTCAAGGAAGCGATTGAAGTCCTTCAAGGGAAAGATGTCCGTGATTTGAAAGTCATCGCCTTGACGATTGCATCACACATGGCAGTCCTCGGTGATTTCTACCCGACGTTTGACGAAGCATATGCGGATCTCGAAACACGTCTCGGTAACGGAGCAGCACTTGACGTCTTTAAGAAGTTCATCGCAGCTCAAGGTGGCGACGCGTCTCTCGTTGACGACATGACAAAAGCACTTGAAACGAAATACGAAAAAACATTCGTCGCTTCAAAAGCAGGTTATGTCTCTGAAATCATCGCTGACGAAGTCGGTGTTGCAGCAATGATCCTCGGTGCAGGACGCGCGACGAAAGCAGATGAGATCGATCACGCAGCAAGCGTTACGTTGCACAAGAAAGTCGGCGACCGTGTAGAAGTCGGCGATGTCATCGCAACACTTCGTTCAAACAAAGAAACACTCGATCAAGCAATCGAAAAAATGGATCACGCGTACCATATCAGTGAAACGAAACCGGCAGAACGCCCGCTCGTTCACGCTGTTATCCAGTAAGCAATCCAATCAGCAATACCTGAGTAGTGGACTTTGTCCGCTACTCTTTTTTTATGGTAAAATCAAATGTGTAAAAAAATGGTATTTAAAAAGAGGAGGACTTACCGCCATGAAGCTTATGAAACGTTTGACCATCCTGTTATTCAGTCTAATCGGAGTCATCGGATGTGGCATTGTCATACTAGTTTTTTCCTTTTGGCAAAGTACGAAGCCAGAAGCAGCAGAAGAAGCGAAAATAAAAAACGAAGCCAAGGTTTACTTAGAAAAGCAAAAGTATCTAAAGGAAGCGCAAGTGACCGGTAGTGTTTATGATAGTATGGGGAATTTTTCATTTGACTATGCAGCACAAGCTGTTGATAAAAAAACGAATACCGAGTTTTTAATCTATCAAACTGAAGAATCGGGAACATTCGTTGATTCGTATCATGCGTCACTTTGGGAAGACCAGTTAGAAAGACGTATCATGCCTCCTACGCTTGAAAACATTGATGAGGAATTGGAAGTACACGTTTTATATGATAACGAAGAGATCCAACAACTTGATGACGCGCGTTTTGAACCAGAAGCATACTTACGTGAAGACGTGGCACCGACAATCTTAATTGATGTACATCGTAAACGACATGAACTGGACAAAGTACGAATTGAAGAGTGGGCAAAGTCATTACGCGAACAAAAGATTCTTCAACATATGACGGTCAAGATTGACTATGTCTCGAAAAAAGGTGAGTTACTGGAGGACGGGAATTCGTTGTTCGTAACGTTATAAAATGGATTAAAAAATGAAAGTACGCGGTTCCCTTTCGATTTGTTATACTGGAAATACTTGTAATGAATAAGGGGGAACTTTCATGAAACCACCACGTTTACAAAAAGGGGATAAGATTGCCATCGTCTCACCGGCGTCTGCTGTCGCAGCATACGTACCGCGTCGTCTCGCCCGCGGTATCGCAACACTTGAAAAAATGGGCTTTGAGGTCGTCTTGATGCCGAACGCAACAGCTGTCCATAGTCATACGGCAGGAACGATCGGGGAACGGCTACAAGATTTACATATGGCGTTCGCTGATCCGTCGATCAAGGCGATCATCTCGACGATCGGTGGGTTTAACTCGCACCAGCTACTCGACGAACTCGATTATGAATTAATCCGGAACAATCCGAAGATCTTCGTAGGTTACAGCGATATCACGGCACTGTTTGCTGGGATCTATCAGCAGACAGGATTGACGACGTTCGTCGGACCCGCACTGCTGACGCAGTTCGGTCAATTCGATGGTCTTGATCCGTATACAGAAGAATCGTTCAAACGTACGTTCATGCAGACGGAGCCGATTGGTCGGATCGAAGCGTCTGAGGAGTGGACAGATGAGGTTTTACGCTGGGATGTCGCGGACGACCGAAGACGAGAACATCAAGTGAACGCAGGGTACACGATCGTTAAGACCGGTGTCGCAGAAGGTCCGATTCTGACGGGGAACACGGGAACACTTTTACTGCTTGCCGGAACACCTTACTTGCCATCGTTTGACGGTGTCGTCTTGATGCTTGAGGATGACGAGAGTGAGACACCAGAAACGATCGACCGGTATTTCACGCAATTGCGACACATGGGTGCGTATGACAAGATTGCGGCACTCGTCGTCGGACGCTTCCCGCGAAAAGTCGATTTTGACCCGGACTTCCCGCTCAAGGACATCATTCTGCGCGCGACGCGAGGCTATGATTTCCCGATCATTCTCGATGCGGACTTCGGGCATACGGATCCCGTCACGACACTCGCGAATGGGGTGCAGATTCGTGTCGAAGCAACGGATTCGGTGACACTCGATGTGTTAGAGGCAGCCGTCGAGTAAAAAGGCCTGCACGACGCCTTGAAATTTGGTACACTGTACCATGGAATCACGATCTTGAATCGTGACGAATCTCCTGCTGAAAAGCACGAAAGGTTGGTCAAACATGCAAAAAACTGGTCATATCTTATTAGAAGATGGAAATAAAATTGAATTCGAATTGTTCAACGATGAAGCACCGATCACGACTGAAAACTTCGAAAACCTTGCGAACTCGAACTTCTACGATGGATTGAACTTCCACCGTGTCATCCCAGGCTTCGTCTCACAAGGCGGATGCCCAATCGGAAACGGTACAGGCGGTTCAGGAAAAACGATTCCTTGTGAAACGTCAACATCATACCCACACAAACACAAGGCGGGTTCACTCTCGATGGCACACGCTGGTCGTAACACAGGATCAAGCCAGTTCTTCATCGTACACGAGCCACAACCGCACCTCGACGGCGTACACACGGTCTTCGGACAAGTGACTTCAGGTCTCGAACATGCACAAAAAATGAAGCAAGGCGCTGGCATTAAAGAAATCCGCGTCGAAGCGTAAGTTCTTGCTCCTCTTCGAACGTTCGAAGAGGAGTTTTTCTTTTTTTAGAACCGGGTACAATCAGTAAGGGAACTCAACTCGAAAAGGAGTGTTTGTCATGCGTTTAGAAGGAAAACGAATCATCCAAGTCGTCAGCAATGACTTCGAGGATTTAGAATTATGGTATCCTGTCCATCGCTTGCGTGAAGAAGGCGCGATCGTCGACATCGTTGGTGAGAAGGCAGATGAGACGTATATCGGGAAGTACGGTGTTCCGATCAAATCGAATAAGACGTTCGATGAGATTAATCCAGCAGAATACGATGCGATTCTTGTTCCGGGTGGTTGGTCACCCGATCTGTTACGCCGCTTTGACTCTGTCCTGAACATGGTGCGTCATTTTGACCAGAACAAACAACCGATTGGTCAAATCTGCCACGCTGGTTGGGTGCTGATCTCTGCTGGCATCTTAAAAGGCGTCAACGTCACGAGTACGCCAGGGATCAAGGATGACATGACGAATGCGGGTGCGATTTGGCATGATGAAGCTGTCGTCGTCGACGGACATATCGTCTCGAGTCGTCGTCCACCCGATCTACCGGACTACATGCGTGCCTTCATCCAAGTGATGGAAGAACAAGCGTGATTCAGATGCAGGGGACGTCACGAGACGGACTCCTGCATTTTCATGGATTATGAAAAAAATGCAGTAATTCTGTGTGAGAAGGTGTAGAATGAATGAGTCTCAGTCGTTCATGCTCCTGAGAGTTGTTGAAATTAGGAAGGTGTAGAATCACATGCTAGTAAAATATAAGAAGTTGAATGAACGGACCGCGATGGGGCTGATCGCCTTTTCGTGCGAAGTGAAGGATCCGAAGTATTTGCTTGAAACGGTTCAAGCCTATGAACAGGAAGAAGACCAACGCTTGTATTTGTACAAACAAGATGAGGATTTCGTCGGTGTCATCGGGTTTCAATTAATGGATGGCCATGCTGAATTGAAACATATCGCATTATCACCGTCTTTCCGTGGAGAACGGATGTCGTATCTCCTACTCGATGAAGCAGCCAAACTTCTTCGAACGGATATTACGGGTGCGACCGAAGAGACGCAACGCCTCGTCGACAAATGGAAAAATCAATAAAAAGACCGGTCCATGGCTCAGATGGACCGGTCTCTTCGGTTTTGTAGCGCTTCTTGTCGTGCCGTGACGACATCCGTACGATCGCGTAAACGGTGTTTATGTGTCACATAGTCGAGATCAGGTGCTGTCGCTTCAAGTGCGACAGCTCGGATGACGTCCGAGAAGACAGGTAACGGGATGTGTCGATAGACCTTATCCGTAAAATGGTCGCGATGATCGAGCAAATATGAGACGTCGATCCCGGACGCAATCAGTGATGCCCGGTGACGTTCGATTTTATCGAATGCTTTCGCATATGTCCGCTGTGCCCCAGTCGTATTTCCGCGGCGGTGATGATAGCGGGCGACGGCCAGTTGGATCAGACCGACAAGCGCCTCGTCCTGGCGTTGTCCTTCTTGCCAGACTTCCTCTAAGATTTCATGGCACTCGAAGTAATCGTGCCGAATGTTGAATTCAAATACGAATCGTTCAATCGGATTCATGGAATCACCTCTTCCTTTGAATATAACATAGTCGAACCCATCTGTTGTATGGTATACTAAGGCGCAAAAAACGTTGATGGGCAGGGAAAATCATGGAATCATACAGTGTAAAGATGGATGCGTTTGAAGGCCCGCTGGACTTGCTGTTACACTTGGTTGGTAAATTAGAAATCGATATTTATGATATATCCGTTTCCATGGTGACGGATCAATATGTGTCCTATATCCGTGCGATGCAGCATCTTGAACTAGATGTTGCTAGTGAATATCTTGTCATGGCAGCGACGCTGTTGCAACTGAAAAGCAAACAACTCTTGCCGATCGAACAGACGGATTACGATGAGATTCCCGATTTCGAGGAAGAACCGACGCGAGAAGGTCTGATTCAACAGTTGATCGAGTATAAAGCATACAAGGAAGCAGCACTCGTCCTGAAAGAAAAGGAAGAGGCACGCCTTGAGCTGTTCTCGAAACAACCAGAGGATTTGATGCGTTATCTCGACACGGATGCACAAGAGTATAACGGTACGTTATCACTGAGTGATTTATTACGTGTTTACGAAAAAATGCGCCAACGGGAAGCTTGGAAGGTACGCCGTTCGAAGACGGTCAAACGGGAAGAACGTTCACTCGAGCAACAGATGGAGTCCGTTGCCCGGTACGTCGCGACCCGTGAGCGGACGACATTCTTCGGTTTTTTTGCGGAGCAACCGACGGTCGAAGAACTAGTCGTCAGCTTCCTCGCTGTTCTTGAGCTCGTGAAGCAACGGGTCATTGATTGTGAACAGATGACCGATGATATCCTATTGCGGAGCATGGTGAAGGAGGAGAGTCAGATTGGCGTATGAACAAATCATTGAGAGCCTGTTATTCGTCGTCGGAGACGATGGAATCGATCCGCGTGGTCTCAGTCAAGCGCTAGAGATCAGTGAAGCGGCAGCGCGTGAACAGTTGCTGGCTCTTCAAACGACATTCGAAGCAGAGCAGCGTGTGTTGCAAATCGTGGAGTCGGGTGGTGTCTTTAAGATGGTGACACGAAAAGAGATGTCGCCATATATTCAGGCATATGCCGGTTCGCTCGCAGAAGATTCCTTGTCTCGAGCAGCAATGGAGACACTCGTCATCATCGCATACAAGCAACCCGTCACACGTGCTGACATCGAAGTCGTTCGTGGTGTGAAGACGGAGCGTGTCATCCATACGTTAAGTGCAAAAGGTTTGATTGAAGAGGCGGGACGCGCCAAAGGCGTCGGTCGCGCAAAATTGTATAAAACGACGGATCATTTCCTGGACCATTTTGGTCTGAACAGTATTGAAGAGTTGCCGCCACTCGAGTTCGAAGAAACGTTCGAATCGGATGGAGATCTCTTCTTCCGGAATGATCCTTCATTAGAGGAGAGAGTGAATTAATGGAACGGTTACAAAAAATCATCGCACAAGCAGGTGTCGCTTCGCGGCGTAAAGCAGAGGAATTGATCACAGCAGGTCGCGTCAAGGTCAACGGAAAAGTCATCACGGAGCTTGGAACGAAAGTCGGAGCACGTGCCGAAGTCGAAGTAGACGGTGTGAAGCTCGAACGGGAAGAACACGTCTACTACATGCTCTATAAACCAACAGGTGTCGTTTCGACGGTTGAAGACGACAAAGGACGTAAGACGGTCGTCGATCTCGTACCACCCGGACACCGTGTCTTCCCAGTCGGTCGACTCGACTACAATACGAGCGGTCTTCTTTTAATGACGAATGACGGTGAATTCTCGAACCTCTTGCTTCACCCGAAATATAAGGTACCGAAGCGTTATATCGTCAAAATCAAAGGTGTACCAGAATACTTCCACGTCAAAGGTCTTGAAAAAGGTGTCGTCTTACCGGATGGTTTCAAGACAGGTAAAGCACGTGTCGAGATGCGCGATATCGATAAGAAGAAAAATACAGCGATTCTTGAAATGGTCATCTACGAGGGACATAACCGTCAAGTCCGTCAAATGGTCGAGACACTCGGTTCGGAAGTCTTGAAGTTGAAACGTGAACAGTTCGGTTTCTTGACACTGGCCGGTCTTACTTCTGGCGAGTGGCGTGAACTTTCAAAAAAAGAAGTCAATCAATTGCGTGAGCTAGCGGATCCAGCCGCTCCACCTACGAAAAGACGTAAGAACACAAAAAAACGTTAATTTGTAAAGCGAGAAGCTCATCCTCCGGGTTGAGTTTTCTTTTTTTGTGACAAAACGATTAACGAATTTCACATTTTGTCAACGGTAAAGCGATTTCAAGTACAATATGGGTGGAGGCGGTAAAATATGAAAAAAACGAAACAAAATCCGGAAGAACGCTTAGCAGCGGCCCAGCAAAAAAAGAAGAAACGCTCCTTCTGGCGTCTGATGATCATGACGATTGTCTTGTTCGCCGGAGCAGTCGTCATCATGCAATTCGTCGATCAAGCGACACGTGATAAAAACGGTCGTGTCATGGCAGGCGATGATGCCCCTGGTTTCGCACTCGTCGATCTATATGGTGAGAAACAGCACTCGATGGACGAATACAAAGGAAAAGGACTTTTACTCAATTTCTGGGGAACATTCTGTGAACCATGTAAGAAAGAGATGCCATTGATCAATGACAACTATCAGATGATGCAAGACCAAGGCGTCAATTTCGTAGCGGTCAATGTCGGTGAAACACCAGTTCGTGTCTCAAGCTTCATCAAGGATATTGGCGGAACGGACTATCCGATTCTCATGGATACGAACAGTTCGGTCGAGAAGGCTTACGGGATCTACAACTTACCTGTGACGTTCATCATCAATAAAAAAGGTGAAGTCGTCGAGAAGTATGAAGGTGAGATTGATCAAGCGAAGCTCGAAGAGATGGTGAAGAAGGCGAACGAGTAACGCATCGAAGGGGGATTTAAGGATGCAGGAGCAAGAAGATTTCAAACAACTGGACATGCGTTACGAGGAAGCGGAGCTTCGATCGAAACGTAAGAATCCATCTTGGATCGACCGGGCATGGACGTTCTTCTCGTCCGTCAAGGTCGGGTTATGGTTGATTGCCTTGATCATCATCGCGAGCGGGGTCGGAACGATCTTCCCGCAAGAGATGTATATTCCACAGGCAACACCACCAGAAGAGTTTTACCAAAAGGAATACGGCACGGCAGGTGACATCTACTATACGTTAGGATTCCATAACCTATTTGAATCATGGTGGTATATCGGATTGATCACGCTTTTATTACTCTCGATCATTATCGTGTCGATTGACCGATTCTTCCCGCTCTACCGAGCACTGAAGAAACAACCGGTCATCCAGTCGGACCGTTTCATGAACGGTCAGCGATTTGGCGCGGAAGCGACTGGCGATGTTAAAAAAATCGATGCGATCGCACCGTTGCTTGAGAAAAAAGGCTATAAAGTCCGTCGACAAGACGGGGCACTCTTAGCGGAAAAGCAACGTTTCGGACGATGGGGTCCATACATCAATCATATCGGACTCGTCTTATTCTTCGGTGGTGCGATGCTTCGAGTAGTACCAGGGATGCACGAAGATGAATTGCTTTGGCTCCGCGAAGGAGAGACGTTGCCGATCGAGGCGACGGACAATCAGTACTACTTGAAAAATGAAGCGTTCAACATCGAGTTCTATGATCCTGAGAAGGTCGATGAGAAGTTCAAGAAATCACTTGAAGCAGCAGGCGGAAACGTACCGAAGAACTATGATACGAAGATGACGCTGTACAAGAAAGTCGGCGAAACATCCGATTTCAAACCGAAGCTTGAAGAAATCAAGTCAGGTGAGACGGCAGTCAACCGCCCATTCGAATTCGATGATTATCAAGTCTTCCAGGAACAATACGCGGCAGATCCGGAATTCAAGACGATGTCGTTTAATATCGTCAACCAGAAGACGGACAAAGTCGTCGATACGATCAAAGTCGACTTGCGTGATCCGAAAGAAACATATGCTTTAAAAGATGGGTATGAGGTCGAACTGAAGGACTTCCTTCCGGACTTCGTCGTCAAAGATGGTCAGCCAACGACGAACTCGGGACGTCCAGTCAATCCTGCCTTCGTCTTTAGTATCAAGTCACCTGAACACCCGAAAGGTGAACGGAGTTTGATTGGGATCAAATTGAACGTCGGTGGAGATGAGAACCAGTACAAGATGGCGTTCGCCGGTACGGAACTCTCAAACATCTCGGGTGTCCGGATTAAAAAAGATCTGACGCTACCGTTCCTGTTTGCAGGTGGTATCATCTTCATGGCAGGCCTATTGATCGGAATGTACTGGCCGCACCGTCGTCTCTGGTTACGTGAGAAGAACGGTCGGATCCAGATTGCTGGATTTACGAACAAAAATGCATTGGGGCTTCAAAAAGAAGCTAATCTCGCGTTGACGGAAGTCGGTCTGCCAGAACTTGAGGATCGACAAAAGTTGCGGGAAGAGGGGGAAGCTAAATGAATTTGCTTCAGTTGAGCAGTAACCTGCTCCTTACATCATTCATCGTCTACCTCGTCAGTACAGGATTCTTCGCTGTAGCGACGAGTGGTAAAAAAGGACCGACGCGTTCTGGTAAAATCGCCTTTACGCTCGCGATCATCGGGTTCCTCGCGCAGCTCGGATATTTCTTCACGCGCTGGGCTGGAGCTGGGCATGTTCCAGTCTCGAACTTATATGAATACACGACATTCTTCGGCATGATGATGGTGCTTGGATTCTTGATCGTTTATGCCATCTACAAAAACAACGTCCTTGGCTTGATTGCGATGCCAGTTGCCTTGCTCGTCATCGCCTATGCGTCGATGTTCCCGGATGAAGTCCAACCGTTGATCCCAGCACTACAAAGTGTTTGGCTCAAAATCCACGTCACGACGGCAGCGCTCGGCGAAGGGATTCTTGCCGTCAGCTTCGCGACGGGATTACTGTATCTGATTCACGCGACGGATTTCAGTAAGGAATCGAAAACACGGACGTGGCTCGAAGTCGTCATGTTCTCACTCGCATGTGTTGTCGGTTACATCTTAGTTGGGCTGTTGTTCAAAGCAACAGGTTCTGCATCGACGATCGAATACGTTGCGAAAAACGGTGCAACGATGACGCATGACTATGTCATGCCAGTCTTGACAGGTCCTGAAGGCGGAAAAGTCTTATCGGGTTCAGGTGCCGTCATCGAATTACCAAACTTCTTGAACGCGAACAAAGTCAATACGGTCTTATGGTCGATCATTGGTGGCGTCGTCTTATACGTCTTGCTTCGCTTCGTCATTCTTCGCAAGCGTCTTGCTGAAAGCTTAAAGCCGATTGCGCGTAAGATTGATCTTGAGACAGCAGATGAGATCAGCTATCGTTCTGTTGCGATTGGTCTTCCAATCTTCATCCTGGGCGGTCTGATCTTCGCAATGATCTGGGCGCAAATGGCATGGAGCCGTTACTGGGGCTGGGACCCGAAAGAGGTATGGGCACTCATTACGATGCTCTTCTACGTCTTTTATCTCCATATGCGCATCCAGCGTGGTTGGATTGGTAAAAAATCAGCTTGGTTATGTGTCGGCGGATTTGCCGTCATCATGTTCAACCTTGTCTTCGTTAACCTTGTCGTAGCAGGATTACACTCGTACGCATAAGAAAAAGCAAGCAGCGGACCCGGAAACGGTCCGCTGCTTTTTCGTGTGCGTCTGACCGAAGTGTGCCTTTTCGGAGAAATCAGCCGGAGCAAGCCATTCTTTTCGTTTCATAGTATACTAAAAGAGTAGTAGGATAGAGGAGTAGAGTTTAGTTCATAGGAGGAGACAGCATGTCAGAAGAAGCACGTATTTTAGTCGTCGACGATGAAGAACGGATTCGTCGCCTGTTGAAGATGTATCTGGAGCGGGAAAATTTCACGATCGAGGAAGCAGACAATGGAGAGACGGCGCTTGAAATGGCGCTTGAGACAGAATACGATGTCATTCTCCTCGACTTGATGATGCCGAAGATGGACGGGATGCAAGTCTGTGAAGAACTGCGGAAAACAAAAGCGACGCCAATCGTCATGTTGACGGCAAAAGGCGAAGAGACGAACCGCGTCCATGGGTTTGAGATGGGGGCAGATGATTATATCGTCAAACCATTCAGTCCACGTGAAGTCGTCTTGCGTGTCAAAGCGATTCTTCGTCGGGCAAGTGCGACGAAATTCCTCCACACGGATGCGAAAACAAAAGATGTCATCGTCTTCCCACACTTGACGATCGACAATGATGCGCACCGCGTGACGGTCGAGTCGCAAGAAGTCAATTTAACACCAAAAGAATACGAACTCCTGTATTTCTTAGCAAAACAAACGGATAAGGTATTCTCGCGAGAACAATTACTCAAGGAAGTCTGGAACTATGAATTTTTCGGAGATCTGCGGACAGTCGATACACACGTCAAACGTCTGCGTGAAAAGCTGAATCGTTTGTCTCCGAACGCCGCTCAAATGATCACGACGGTCTGGGGTGTCGGATACAAGTTCGAGAATAGTCCAACCTGACGATGAAATGGTTGCAAAGCGTTGTCATCAAACTATGGGGAACGATTCTGTTACTCGTTTCGGTCGTCTTGATCGCCTTGACGATCTTGTTACTTGAATTTTTCAACTCGTTCCATATCGAACAGGAACGGGGGCACTTGGCAAAGCTCGGTCAACAAGTCGAGACCGTCTTTCAGGCGCACTCCGGCATCGAGGAAGGGTCGAGTACTGCTGTTGAAATCACGGATATCTACGGGGCGACACTGATCGCAAAGACGCAGGATGATTCCGTCGAAGCGAATATCTCACAAGCGAAGGCGAACCGAATCATCAAGGAGCTCGAACGTCAGAACTGGAAAGCAATTGACGGTGAAGAAGGCGAGACGGCGATTGGTAACTATGAGACCTTTGATGGAAAGGCGGCACTCGCGTATCGGGCACCGCTCATTACGGACAGTGGCAACGGAACGATCTACTTGATCGAGCAATTGACGAACATTGAACAGGCGAATGAGGGAGCAAGACAAATCATTCAGCTCTGTGTCCTGTTAGCGATTATCGGGACGACCGTCTTTGCCTTCTTCCTCTCGACACGAATCACGGCACCACTGCGGACGATTCGTCAAGCTGTCGTTGAGGCCGGTGAAGGAAAGTTTGATCAGAGCCTGACGCAACGTTCACGGGATGAGATCGGTGACTTAGCGCTTGCGTTCAATGAAATGAGTAGTCAACTCAATCAATATGTCACGGATCTCGACAAGGAGCGGCATTTACTCTCCTCGATTCTGCGCTGTATGGCGGATGGGGTCTTAACGTTCTCGAAATCAGGTGAACTCCTCGCGACGAATCCACCAGCTGAAGCCTTTTTGGCAGGTTCTCCCGTACCGGATGAACTGATTGAGTTATTCCAGACGGTCATGCGTGAAGAGACGGAGATGACGGTCTCCTTCGAACGAGAGGGACGCTTTTACATCATCATCGTCAGTCCGTTACTCGAACAAGAAGAACAAATCGGAGCGGTCGCCGTCCTGCGTGATATGACGGAAGCGCAGCAGCTCGAGAAGATGCGTGCTGATTTCGTCGCGAACGTCAGTCATGAATTACGGACGCCACTCGTCATGTTGCAAGGGTACTCGGAAGCGATTGTCGATGGCATGACCGAAAGTGACGAGGCGACGAAAGAATTCGCATCGATCATTTACGACGAGTCCCAGCGACTGTCGAGACTTGTTAACGATCTTCTTGATCTTGCGCGAATGGAAGCGGGATATCAGGAGTTACGGATTGAATCCGTCGAAGCAATCCCTTTTGCAAAGCGGGTGATCAAGAAGTTCAAACAGATGGGACGCGATAAACAGGTCACGTTCTCGGTTTCTGGTCCGAACATCGCGTTTGAAGCAGACCCTGATCAGATGGAGCAAGTCTTGACGAACCTGCTTGGGAACGCCCTGCGTTATACGGAGAACGGTGAAATCAAGATTAAGATTGATGAAGATAGGGAAAACATTACATTATCCGTCATTGATTCGGGTGACGGAATCCCAGAAGAAGATCTACCGTTCGTCTTTGACCGTTTTTATAAAGCGGATAAAGCGCGGACACGTGGCAAGACGGGTACAGGAATCGGTCTTGCGATCGTGGCGAATGTCGTCCGAGCTCATGGTGGTGAAGTCGAAGTCGACAGCCGCTTGGGAGAGGGAGCGACTTTCCGGATCCGATTACCGAAAAAACAAGGGAAGCGAACATTATGAGTCGCTTCCTTTCGCTATAGGAGTGAATGAAACATGAAAATTTACACGAAGTCTGGTGACGAAGGAGAAACATCTCTCGTTGGTGGAAGAGTCAAAAAAAATGATCGGTTGATTAGCTTGATGGGAGAACTCGACGAATTGAACAGTTTCGTCGGACTTGCCCGGACGAAAGCATCGTCAATCGAGGTGCGTGAGCAACTGACAGTGATCCAGCACGCCTTATTCGATTGTGGTAGTGACTTGATGTATGTCGAGCCGCGCCCGTCACGTTTGAGTCAAGAAGCGACGGTTGATTTAGAAAGTTGGATCGACACGTTAACGGAGTTATCGCCGCCGCTCGATAAGTTCATCTTGCCTGGCGGAACGGAAGCAGCTGCAACGTTACACGTGGCACGGACGGTCTGTCGTCGCGTTGAACGTTCGATGATCGATGTTCCTCAAGCGGCTCATTTGTTACCGTTCATCAACCGACTCAGTGACTTCTTCTTTACAGCAGCCCGTTACGAGAATGCCGTCAAACAAAAAGCAGATATTGAATATGTCCGCAGTGCGCATGTATTCAAACGAAAGGATGGAGAGCAATGAGTCAGTCATTTAGTACATGGAAAAAGGAAGGAACGAGCTACCATCTCGTTCCGACCGACAAATTCAAGACGACGACGATTCTCGTCACATTTTCAGCACCGTTAGAAGCGAAGACGCTGACAAGCCGTGCAATCCTACCGTATATCATGGAAAAATCGACAGCCGCTTATCCGTCGATGAAAGCGTTACGTGAGCCGCTTGAAACACTATATGATGCGGGACTTTATGCGGACGCGTCGAAGTTCGGAGAAGAGCATGTCATCTCATTCCAACTCGATGTCGTCCGGGGAGAACTCGTCCATCATCCGTCGTTGTTAAAAGAAGCACTCGAATTGCTCGAGCAAATGGTGCTGTATCCAGATTTGACGGAAGGTGGCTTCCGTGAACAGTTCGTCAAACAAGAAAAACGATTGCATGCCTTACGGATCAGTTCACTATATGACGATAAAATGCGCTACGCACAGCAACGTCTTCTCGAATTGATGGCACCAGGTGAAGCCGTCGCGTTGCCATCGCTTGGAACACTCGAAGAACTCGAACAGATCACCCCGTCATCCTTGCGTGATACATACCGTTCGATGATCGAAGACGACCGGATTGATGTCTTCGTCGTCGGACATGTAACGAGGGAGGAGATGGAAGACGCTCTATCATTCTTGCCATCGCATTCTGAAAAAATCAGTCATTACATTCCGGCCCAAAAAGCAGTCAATGGTGTAAAACGGTCGAGTGAAACGCAACCGATCAAACAAGGTAAATTGCATCTTGGTTACCGGGTAGCGGTCGATCCGACATCTGCTGACTCGATTCGGATGCAAATCGTCAATGGTCTGTTCGGTGGCTTCCCGCATTCAAAACTGTTCATGAATGTCCGTGAAAAAGAGAGTCTCGCCTATTATGCGGCTTCACGGTATGCGGCATTGAACAGTGCACTCTATGTTTATGCCGGGGTCGACACGAAAGAAGCAGAACGTGCCGAGAAGATCATCTTGGAACAACTCGTTGATTTGAAAGCAGGACAGTTCACGGATGAAGAATTGACACAGACGAAGGCGATGTTGATCAATGCGCGCCGTCAAATCCTTGATCAGCCAGGTCAACTGATTGGTTGGTTGAATGGTTCGAAGATGCGTGGACTGACACTGGAAGATGAGATTCATATCATTGAAACGGCGACACGTGAAGACGTCGTTCGATTAGCAGCGGCAATCGATCTTGATGCCGTATATCTATTGCGAGGTGAAGCATGATGGAACAACTAACCTATCACGATACAGACGAAACGGTATACCACGAGCAGCTCGATAACGGCTTATCCGTCTATTTGTTGCAAAAAAAAGGATACGAAAAGACGTATGCGACGTTTACGACGCGTTATGGTTCGATTGATCAACGATTCAAAAAAGGCGAGGAATGGATCACGGTACCGGACGGCATCGCCCATTTCCTCGAGCATAAGATGTTCGAATCCGAAAAAGGGGACGTCTTCCAAGAGTTCGGTCGTCTCGGTGCCTCTGCGAACGCCTTTACCTCGTTCTCGCGGACAGCGTATTTGTTCTCAGCGACGTCGTTGATCGAACAAAACCTCGAGACGTTGATCGATTTCGTACAAGATCCCTACTTCACGCCGGAAAGCGTTGAAAAAGAGAAAGGGATCATTACGCAAGAAATCCAGATGTATCAAGATAATCCGGGATGGCGCCTGTTCTTCGGTCTGATCGAATCGATGTATGCATCGCATCCAGTTCGGATCGATATCGCGGGAACTCCGGAATCAATCAATCAAATCACAGCCGATGACTTGTACACGTGCTACCGTACGTTCTATCATCCATCGAACATGGTGTTGTTCGTCGTCGGAAACATCGATCCGGAAGCGACACTGGCATTGATCAAGGCGAACCAAGCGAAGAAAGACTATACGGATCGCCCGGCAATCGAACGAGATTACGGTCAAGAGCCGCATGGCGTACATCGTCCACGTTTTGAACTCGAGCTCGACGTTAAGACACCAAAGGTATTGATCGGTTACAAGGACGAATCGCTTCGCGGCGAGGCACAAGTCCGCCGTGAGTTAACGAGTGAACTGCTGTTACACCTCTTGTTCGATCAGACATCATCGACGTATTTGGAACTGTATGAAGACGGTCTGATTGACGATACGTTCAGCTTTGATTACTCGAGTGAGGAAGAGTTCGCCTTTGCGACGTTTGGCATGGAGACAGAGGATCCAGACAAGTTCATCCAAGCGTATGAGACACTCCTGCAAACGCGTCCTGACTTCACGGAAGATGAAGTCACGCGCAAGCGGAACATGATGCAAGGGAAATTCCTCCGTGCCTTGAATTCACCGGAATTCATTGCGAATCAGTTCTCGCGTCACGCACTTGCCGGTACGAATCTGTTCACGCTTCCGACATTGATTGCTTCGATTACGAAAGAAGAGATTGAAGCCCGTTTCGACGAGTTGTTCGCCATTGAAAACCGGGCGATCTCAATCGTCAAACCGTACGCGTGATGCGAATCCTCATCACCGGTGCGAGTGGCGCCATTGGTCTTGCGGCAGCAAAACAACTTGCTGCCGCCGGACATGAATTGGTGCTTCAGACGTATCGACAGCAAGCGGTTTTAGAACGGATGATAGAGGAGTGGCAAGGCGAGCACCACATCCTGACTGCGAATTTAGCAGACGAGAAGGACTTGCAGGCATTTTGTGCGGCATTACCTGTCGTCGATGCCTTCGTCCATTGTGCCGGAACGAGTTATAGCGGTCTGTTGCTCGATCAATCAGCAACATCAATGCACGAACTCTGGAAAATTCATGTCGAGGCGTTGATGCGCATCAGCCAAACCGTGACACGGACGAAACCGTTTACGTCGAAGCTTGCGATCGTCGTCATCAGTAGTGTGTTAGGAGAACAAGGTGTCGCGGGTGAGGTCGTCTATTCGACATGCAAGGCGGCACAGCTTGGATTCGTCAAGGCATACAGTAAGGAACTTGGACCGATGCATGGACGCATCAATGCGATTACGCCGGGGTGGATCGATACGCCGATGAACGCGATTTTTTCTGAGGATGAAAAGGCAGAAGCGATTGCTGAAATTCCTGCCGGACGATTCGGAAAAGCAGAGGAAGTGGCTACTGCGATCCGCTACTTAGTGCAACCCGAATCGAGTTATGTATCGGGAGCCATCCTTAAAATAGATGGCGCGTGGATGTAAGCATTGGAATTTCAGTTCAGGAATGCTTTTCATTTTTCAAAAAATCATTTAACATGAGGAATGGATAATCGTATCAATAGAGGAGGATGGGCGCGTGAGTGAGTTCGAGCAATGGTATCTCGAATATGAATTAAAGGTCAATCGTCCCGGTATACTCGGGGACATTGCTTCGTTGATGGGAATGTTACATATTTCGATCGTGACGATCAATGGTGTCGATCATCAACGACGCGGTATGTTGCTCCAAACGAAACAACCGGATCAAATTCCACGACTCGCCGCTATTCTCAAGACGATGTCAACCATAGAGGTCATCAAACTACGAAAACCAAAACTACGTGACCGAATCGCGATTCGTCACGGGCGCTATATCGATCAAAGCAGTGATGAACGAAAGACGTTCCGCTTCGTCCGGGAAGACTTAGGGATTCTCGTCGATTTCATGGCAGAGCTATGTAAACAGGATGGGCACTTGTTGATTGGTGTCCGCGGCATGCCACGCGTCGGTAAGACGGAGTCGATCGTCGCAGCGAGCGTCAGTGCAAATAAGAAATGGCTGTTCCTATCGTCGACGTTGATTAAACAGACGGTTCGAACATCGTTGTTCGACGACGAGCGGACGGGTGATTATGTTTACATCATCGATGCGTTAGTGTCACAACGAAATTTCGATGAACGACACTGGCAAATCCTGCGGGAAGTCATGCGTCTACCCGCGACGAAGATCGTCGAACATCCGGATGCGTTCGTCAAATCGAGTGAGTATACGTGGGATGATTTTGATTACATCATTGAATTACGCAACACGACTGAAGAAATCATTGTGACTGAACTGCCTCGTTCCCATGGGGGAAATGATTGGTTCAACTTTGAATAAGTATGAAAAATGGAAGGTGTGTTACCGATGACCGAGCTCGGAACCTACTTAAAGGAACAACGGGAGGCGCTAGGCGTCTCTCTCGAACAAATTCAAACGACGACAAAGATTCAAAAGCGTTACATCGTCGCGATCGAAGAAGGCAATTATGATCAATTGCCGGGAGCCTTTTACGCCCGGGCCTTCATCAAGACATATGCGGAAGCACTCGGTCTTGACGTCGATGAAGTCTTTACGACTTATAAACGTGATCTTCCGGAACCGGAAGCACAACCGGTCGTCGAACTGTCACGGCGCGCGACGTATTCGAAATCCAGTGCTCCGAAAAAGAGCGTTGCGAAGCGTTGGATTCCGAATATCATCATCATCGTACTAATCTTTGCAATCGGTACTGCCTTGTATTATGGTCTGCAGACGTTCCTCGACGGTAACGAAGAGGCGAAGACGTCCGCACCGAAGCAAAATGATGTCACGATCGATCAAGGGGACGCGCCAAGTAAAGAGACGGATGCGCCTGCGAAGACGGAAGAAGAGCCGAAGGAAGAACCGGCGAAACAGGAAGAAACAAAAGAAGAACCTAAAAAAGAGGCACTTGCTGCGAAGTCGACATCTGGTCAAGATGTCACGTATGAAGTCGCAACGAAAGATACGATGAGTGTCTCGATTCAAATCAAGAAAGATGCCTCTCCGTCGCCATTCGTCGGTGTGCGTGATACATCACTTGAAGGAAAAGCACTCGCGCCAGACCACATCAACGCATCGGATCCGAATCCGATCGTCGTGAAGGACGCGAAGACGGACTTGATCCGCATCCGGATCGGTTCGATTAAAGGGATTGATAAAATCGTCGTCAATGACCAAGAACTGAAACTGAACCGTTCGCTTCTCGTCCAAAACATCTATCTAAAGAAAGTAGCCACGCCGTAATCCGGCGTGCCTTCTTTTAGATGGTATGTCATTTACATATGAAATGAAGGAGGAGGGCGTTACATGAACTTACCGAATCAATTGACAGTATTACGTGTTTTATTAATTCCCGTGTTCGTCATCGTACTTGCGATTGATCCGAACTGGGGACAGTGGGATGTGTTGGGAGCCGAGCTTCCCGTCTCACACTTCGTTGCAGCTATCATCTTCCTTGTTGCTTCACTGACGGACTGGCTCGATGGATATATCGCTCGTAAACAAAAATTAGTGACGAACTTTGGAAAATTCATGGATCCACTTGCCGACAAGATGTTAGTCGCTGCTGCGCTTGTCTACTTGGTGGAACTTGGATTCGTCGCAGCATGGATCGTCGTTATCATTCTCTGTCGAGAGTTCGCAGTCACGGGTCTTCGTCTCGTCGCATCTGACGAAGGGATCGTCCTTGCTGCCGGAAACTCTGGGAAAGCCAAGACATGGGTCCAGCTGACATCAATCACGGCATACTTGTTGCACGATATCATCTTTGCGATGTGGAACATTCCGTTCGCAGATATTACGATGTGGCTTGCTTTGATCTTGACGATCTACTCAGGCGTCGAATATTTCTCGAAAAACATTAAGTTAATTACGAAATCCATGTAAGATGGATCAATTTAGACTGTTCGTCATACCGAACAGTCTTTTCTTATACTTCAAGAAGGTGAGGAATCAACATGAAAGCAGAAATCATCGCAGTCGGAAGCGAACTCCTCCTTGGGGAAATCGCGAACACGAATGCACAGTACCTTTCCGAATGGTTAGCGAGTGCCGGAATTGACGTTCATTATCATACAGTCGTCGGTGACAATCGCGAACGGATGCAAGAAACATTCCGTCAGGCACAACAGCGGGCAGATCTCCTCGTCATCACAGGAGGTCTTGGACCGACGGAAGACGATTTGACGAAAGAGGTGCTCGCTGATCTCCTCGGACGTGATCTCGTTCTCGATCAAGCGGCGTACGAGCGAATCGAAGGGTTTTTAAAGACACGTCAACGAGAGATGACGATCAACGAACGAAAACAAGCATTAATCATCGATGGTGCAACGGTTTTACGTAATGATGCAGGACTTGCTCCCGGTATGTCGGTCCAAACGGAGCATCACCAATATATCGTCTTACCCGGTGTGCCACGCGAGATGAAGCAAATCCTCAAAGATCACTTCAGTCATCTATTCGGTCAAGAAACGATTCGTTCTCGAACGTTACGATTCTTCGGAATCGGGGAATCGGCTTTAAACGACCGTCTAGAAACGTTGATCAAGGAAGCTACCAATCCATCGGTCGCACCGTATGCGGAGCTCGCTGAAGTCCGGTTGCGCCTGACGGCTAAAGCACTCGATCAACAGGAAGCCGATCGTATGCTCGATGAACTCGAACAACACGTCCTTGCTGAAGTCGGCATGTACTTTTATGGATATGGGGAGACGAGTCTGCCGGAAGTCGTCCTAAAACGGTATCAAGAAGCAGGATTGACACTTTCGCTCGCCGAATCACTGACGGGAGGAGCTGTCGCGAGTGGTCTCGTTGATGTCAGCGGTGCGAGTCAAGTATTGCGCGGGAGCGCTGTCGTCTATGATGATGCAGCGAAGCAAGCCGTGTTATCGGTACCAGAGGATTTATTACGAGAGCATACTGCTGTCAGTAAAGAGGTAGCGATTGCGATGGCTGAAGGGGCACGAGAACTGTATCAATCCGATATCGCCGTCGCCTTGACGGGGGAAGCAGGTCCGACGAGCAACAGTGGAAAAGTGGTCGGAACGGTCTATTGTGCTGTTGCGGACGCACATGGAACACGGATCGTCGAATGGCAATATCCATCGTTCGACAGAGGCATGATTCGACTGCGCGCCGTCAAGGATACCTATTTCCTTTTACTGAAACATCTCGAAAAATCATCAGAGTAAGAAAAATGATCGAAGTGCAAGTATGCGAATAAATGTTCGTAAAATGCTTGTCATTCGGTCTCAAAAGAAGTACAATAATCTCAGTAAGATAATTAAAAGGAGGCCTGCTACGTGAGTGATCGTAAAGCAGCACTTGAGATGGCGTTACGCCAGATAGAGAAACAGTTCGGTAAAGGTTCTATCATGAAACTCGGAGAAAATGCGGATCAGAAGGTATCAGTAATCTCTTCTGGATCGATTACATTAGATATTGCCCTAGGTGCAGGTGGATACCCACGTGGACGGGTCATCGAAGTATACGGACCTGAATCGTCAGGTAAAACGACGGTTGCGCTTCATGCAATCGCAGAAGTTCAAAAACAAGGCGGACAAGCCGCATTCATCGATGCGGAGCACGCGCTCGATCCAGCATATGCAAACAAACTCGGTGTCAACATCGATGAGCTCCTCTTGTCACAACCGGACACTGGGGAACAGGCACTTGAAATCGCGGAAGCACTCGTTCGTTCTGGTGCGGTCGATATTCTTGTCGTCGACTCGGTTGCAGCACTCGTACCAAAAGCAGAGATCGAAGGCGAGATGGGTGACTCACACGTCGGTCTTCAAGCACGTTTGATGAGCCAAGCGCTTCGTAAGTTGTCTGGTGCAACGAATAAATCGAAGACGATCGTCATCTTCATCAACCAAATCCGTGAAAAAATCGGTGTCATGTTCGGTAACCCGGAAACAACTCCAGGCGGTCGTGCACTTAAATTCTACTCGTCTGTTCGTTTAGAAGTGCGTCGTGCGGAAGCGTTGAAAAACGGTACGGATGTCGTCGGTAACAAAACGAAGATTAAGGTCGTCAAGAACAAGATCGCACCTCCGTTCAAACAAGCGGAAGTCGACATCATGTATGGTCTCGGGATTTCGAAAGTCGGCGAGTTGATCGACATCGGAACAGACCTTGATATCGTTCAAAAGAGTGGTGCATGGTACTCGTACAACTCTGAACGTCTCGGTCAAGGGCGTGAGAACGCGAAACAATACATGGTCGAGCATCCGGAAGTCGCAGCAGAGGTCGAACGTTTGATTCGTGAACACCACGGTCTCGTCGATCGCGAAGAGCCGGTTGATTTCGAAGCAGAACAACCAGAAGATCTATTTGCTGAATAAACCGTTTCAGAGAGGATTCGCGTGCGAATCCTCTCTTTTTTAGTGTAAAAGAGGAAAACAGTGGAATTCTTTCCCGTCCGTTCGTTGACAATGAACGAGTGCTATCCTTACAATATAGATGTACGTTTTTTAGACAGCTTCGATGAAATACCGAAATGAACTAAGAAACACCTTGCAAAGGGGAGGTGAACCCATGAGTACACTGACTTGGATTGTCATACTTCTCCTCACTTTGCTGATCGCATTCATCGTAGGCTACTTCTTGCGGAAATCGATTGCAGAAGCGAAAATTCAAGGCGCAGAAACGGAAGCGAACAAAATCGTCGAACGTGCGCGTGAATCGGCTGAGGCAACGAAAAAAGAAGCAGTACTCGAAGCGAAAGATGAAGCATTCAAACTTCGTAACGAAGTGGAAAAAGAATTGCGTGAACGTCGCCAAGAGCTAGCGAAACAAGAAGCCCGGTTGCTCCAGAAAGAAGAGACACTCGATCGCCGTGTTGACGCTATCGACCGTAAGGAAGATCAAATCAATACACGTGATGCAGAGATCGCGAAACGGAAGCATCAAGCTGAAGAACTAGAGCGCAAAGTAGAGGACCTGTATGAACAGGGACGTCAAGAGCTTGTCCGCGTCGCGAATTTATCGCAAGACGAGGCAAGAACGATCATCATGGATGAGACGAAACAGGCTGCTTTACATGACGCAGCCATTCTTCAAAAAGAAATCGAACAAAAAGCAAAAGAAGAAGCCGACAAGAAAGCACGTAACATCTTGTCACTTGCGATTCAACGGTTCGCCGCTGAACATATCGCAGAGACGACTGTATCGGTCGTCAACTTACCGAACGATGAGATGAAAGGTCGGATCATCGGACGGGAAGGCCGCAACATCCGTACGCTCGAGACCTTGACTGGGATCGACTTGATCATCGATGATACGCCGGAAGCCGTCATTTTGTCTGGTTTTGACCCAATTCGTCGCGAAGTCGCTAAAATGGCGCTCGAGAAATTGGTTCAGGATGGTCGGATTCACCCGGCCCGTATTGAAGAGATGGTCGACAAATCCCGTCGTGAAGTCGACGAGCGGATTCGAGAAATCGGGGAAGAAGCGACGTATGATGTCGGAATCCACGGCATTCATCCGGACCTTGTCAAAATTCTCGGTCGCTTGAAGTACCGTACGAGTTACGGACAGAACGTCCTGTATCACTCACTTGAGGTTGCCCACCTTGCAGGTATGATGGCAGCTGAACTTGGAGAAGATGTCACGCTTGCGAAGCGTGCGGGTCTTCTGCATGATATCGGGAAAGCGATCGACCACGAAGTCGAAGGCAGTCACGTTGAGATCGGAGTCGAGCTCGGTACGAAGTACAAAGAGCATCCAACCGTCATCAATGCGATCGCGTCCCACCACGGGGATACGGAAGCGACATCTGTCATTTCCGTCTTGGTCGCAGCTGCGGATGCATTATCTGCTGCTCGTCCAGGTGCACGTCAAGAGACACTCGAAAGTTATATCCGCCGTCTCGAACGCCTCGAGGAAATCTCGGAATCGTTCGACGGTGTCGAAAAATCATTTGCGATCCAAGCGGGTCGTGAAGTCCGTATCATCGTTCGACCTGACGTCGTCGATGATGTACTGGCTCACAAGATGGCGAGTGACATCCGGAAAAAAATCGAAGAAGAACTCGATTATCCGGGACACATCAAAGTCACGGTCATTCGGGAAACACGAGCAGTCGAATACGCGAAATAAGTGGAGTGGCGGGCGACCGCCACTTTTTTTAATGAACGGAGGAACAGCAATGAAGATTTTATTCATCGGAGACGTCGTCGGTGCACCCGGTCGACACATCCTGCAACAATTCACAGCACGCCTGAAAGCGAAGTATAACCCGAACGTCATGCTCGTCAACGGCGAAAACGCGGCACACGGACGCGGCATCACGAAGTCGATCTATCATCAATTCCTTGAACTCGGATTCCACGGAATCACGATGGGGAACCACACGTTTGATAACCGCGACATCTTTGACTGGATCGACGACGCGGATCGAATCGTCCGTCCGGCGAACTATCCGGAAGGCACGCCAGGTCGTGGGATGATGATCGTCAAAGCAGGTAATAAAAAGATTGCCGTCATCAACGTCCAAGGAACGGTCTTCTTACCACCACTCGGTGACCCGTTCCGTACCGTCGATGCACTGATTGCTGAAGTCGAAGGAAAAGTTGATGCCATCTTCGTTGATGTCCATGCGGAAGCAACGAGTGAGAAAATTGCGATGGGCTATCACCTCGACGGTCGAGTACAAGCTGTCGTCGGCACACATACGCACGTCCAGACAGCAGATGAGCGTGTCCTTGACGGAGGAACGGCTTACATCACGGATGTCGGGATGACAGGTCCGCTGAACGGCGTGCTCGGAATGCGCCAGGAAGATGTCCTACGAAAATTCAAGACACAGCTCCCAACACGGTTTGAAGTTGCCGAAGGACGGGAACAACTTAATGGAGTCTTGATTCATATCGATGACACAACCAAAAAAGCAACGAAGATTGAACGGATTCATCTGACGGATCAGTCAGTATTCTTCGACTGATTGCCATTTCTGGATGGGGAGGTACACGCATGGACGTCCTGAAAGTATCAGCTAAGTCGAATCCAAACGCGGTAGCAGGTGCACTCGCGGGTGTCATTCGAGAGAGAGGTTCCGTCGAGATTCAGGCCATTGGTGCGGGAGCGCTCAATCAGTCTGTCAAAGCCGTCGCCATCGCACGCGGATTCGTGGCGCCTTCTGGCATCGACTTGATTTGTATCCCAGCCTTCACAGACATTTTGATTGATGGGGAAGAGAGAACCGCCATCAAACTCATCATCGAACCACGATAACGAATTGGACATAGGTCCTATTTGCAAGTAGACCATTTACTCGACTGGAGTAGATGGTCTTTTTGCTGCGCCTGCGAAATTTTCTCACCTTTCCACCGAGGGAGCATTGTACTACTTCCGGTAAATCGGTATCATGAGGGAGGATAGAGAGAACTATCATTTCAGGGGACAGAGAAGGAGCGAACGTCGATGTATAATCAGTTATCATGGAAAGTTGGCGGTCAGCAGGGAGAAGGGATCGAATCAACAGGCGAAATCTTTGCGATTGCCTTGAATCGACTCGGCTATTACCTGTATGGTTACCGTCACTTTTCGTCACGTATCAAGGGAGGACATACGAACAATAAGATTCGTGTCGCGACACAGGAAGTCCGGACGATTTCCGATGATCTCGATATTTTGGTCGCATTCGATCAAGAGACGATCGATGTTAACTTCCATGAATTGCGTCAAGGTGCCATCATCATCGCGGATGCGAAATTCAATCCGACGAATCCGGACGAAGCACGCGCTTCCTTGTATGCGATTCCATTTACGGAAATTGCAGCTGATCTCGGTACGGCCTTGATGAAGAACATGGTCGCGATCGGTGCATCGAGCGCGATTCTCGGCATTGCACCGGAACGTTTCCAAGCCGTCGTCGAACAGATTTTCGGTCGAAAAGGTCCAGACATGGTCGAGAAAAACTTAGCGGCAATCCGTGAAGGAGCAGCAGCGTTCGAAGCACTTGCAGGAGAGGGCGAACGGTTCGTCTTGGAACCGGCTGACGGAAAACAACGGATGTTCATGATCGGAAACGATGCGATCGCCCTTGGTGCAATCGCCGGTGGAGCGCGTCTGATGGCGGCTTACCCGATCACACCATCATCTGAGATCATGGAATACTTAATCAAGAAACTGCCGCAGTTCGGCGGAACGGTCGTCCAGACGGAAGACGAGCTGGCAGCAGTCACAATGGCAATCGGTGCGAACTACGCAGGTGTCCGTGCTTTGACGGCGTCTGCTGGTCCAGGATTGTCATTGATGGCGGAAGCGATCGGATTATCCGGGATGACGGAAACACCGCTCGTCATCGTCGATACACAACGGGGCGGTCCGTCAACCGGTCTACCGACGAAACAGGAACAGTCTGACCTGATGGCGATGATCTACAGCACGCATGGTGAGATTCCAAAGGTCGTTTTGGCACCGTCAACGGTCGAGGAAGCGTTCTACGATGCAGCAGAGGCATTCAACATCGCAGAGGAATACCAGTGTCCTGTCATTCTATTGACGGATTTGATGCTGTCTCTTGGAAAACAATCGGTCGAACCACCGGATATGTCACGCGTTGAGATCCGACGCGGGAAGTTGATCCAGGAAGACTTACCGAAACTTGAAGGAAAAGCGTACTTCAAACGCTACGAAGTGACGGAAGATGGGATCAGCCCACGTGTCATTCCAGGCGTCAAGCATGGGATTCATCATGTAACGGGTGTTGAGCACAATGAGGAAGGTCGTCCGTCGGAAGCGACGAAGAACCGAGTCGATCAGATGACGAAGCGACTCCGTAAGCTGAACACGTTCCGCTTACAGGATGCCGTTCTCGTAACGGAGCATCATGCAGAACCGGATATCTTATTCGTCGGTTTCAACTCGACACGTGGAACGATCGAAGAGATCATGCCACGACTCGAAGCACAAGGAATCAAGGTTGATCACTTGCATATCCGTCAAGTCCATCCGTTCCCAAGTGAGCTCGTCACGCCGCACTTAGAGCGGGCAAAACGAGTCATCGTCGTCGAGTACAACGCAACGGGACAACTGGCGAAGCTGATCCAGATGAACTGTGGACATGCATCGAAGATCGAGCATATCCTGAAATTCAATGGCGACCCGTTCTACCCAGCAGAGGTCGTCGAGCAGGTCGTAGGAGGGGTATATCATGGCAACCTTTAAAGATTTTAGAAACGATGTCAAACCAAACTGGTGTCCAGGGTGTGGAGACTTCTCGATTCAAGCAGCGATTCAGCGTGCTGTCGCGAACGTCGGTCTCGAACCAGAAGAGTTGGCATTGATTTCCGGGATTGGCTGTTCTGGTCGGATTTCCGGTTATATCAATACGTATGGCTTCCACGGCGTTCATGGACGGTCCCTTCCGATCGCCCAAGGTGTCAAGATGGCGAACCGCGAATTGACGGTCATCGCGTCTGGTGGCGACGGTGATGGATTTGCAATCGGCATGGGACATACGATTCATGCATTCAAGCGCAATGTCGACATGACGTACATCGTCATGGACAATCAGATTTACGGCTTGACGAAAGGGCAGACATCACCCACTTCTGCACCTGGATTCAAGACGAAATCTACTCCAAAAGGGTCGATCGAAAAGAGTGTTTCACCGGTTGAACTCGCCTTGACGGCTGGCGCGACGTTCGTTGCCCAAAGCTTCTCGAACGATTTGAAGGGCTTGACGCAACTGATCGAGCAAGCGACGGCACATAAAGGATTTGCCTTCATCAACGTCTTCAGTCCGTGTGTCACGTTCAACAAGGTCAATACGTACGATTGGTTCAAACAGAACTTGACGAAGCTGTCCGACATCGAAGGATATGATCCGTCGAACTTGGATCTTGCGAAACAAACTGTTCATGCGCACGACGGACTCGTCATGGGATTGATCTATCAGGATGAAACTCGTCCTGATTACCAGTCACAAATCGATGGGTATCAAGAATCGGGTCTCGCGTATGCGGATCTTGAGCTGAACGAAGAAACATTCGGTAAACTGGCAGCAGAATTCATGTAAGATAGAGGAAAGATGTGTTTGGTTTTTTGGGGATGCTAAACATTTGGAAGTTCACCACATATAAAAAAACGTGAGCTTCCGCGAAGGAGTCGGGGAAAGATGACGAAATTAGTAACGACGGTAGAAGAGACGACAACGACGAAAACGATGCGGGCACTCGTCAAAGAAGAACGCGGGTTCGGTGCGGCACTCAAAGAAGTACCGGTACCCGTACCGAGTCGTGGAGAAGTCTTGATTCGAGTCGAGGCAACATCGATCTGTGGGACGGACGTTCATATCTATGAGTGGGACGCGTGGGCAGCCTCGCGTGTCAATCCGCCGTATGTCTTCGGTCACGAGTTCTCGGGCGAAGTCGTCGAGCTCGGAGAAGGCACGAAACGTTTGAAGCTCGGTGACCGTGTCTCGGCGGAGACGCATATCGTCTGTCATCAATGTAAACAGTGTCTACGTGGGCAATATCACATCTGTAAGAACACGAAGATCATCGGTGTCGATACACAAGGTTGTTTTGCGGAATACGTCGTCATGCCGGAAGAAAACCTTTGGGTCAACC
This sequence comes from Exiguobacterium sp. Leaf187, assembly GCF_001423925.1. Taxonomy (NCBI): domain Bacteria; kingdom Bacillati; phylum Bacillota; class Bacilli; order Caryophanales; genus Exiguobacterium; species Exiguobacterium sp. Leaf187. The sequence goes on from NZ_LMPR01000009.1 coordinate 49,615, forward strand.
CGGAAGATATGCCAGCAGGGATCGCCTCGATCCAAGAGCCGATGGGCAATGCCGTCCATACGGTTCTCGCGAGCGATGTCAGTGCAAAAACGGTCGCAATCGTCGGTTGTGGTCCGATTGGTCTGATGGCGGTCTCCGTCGCTAAAGCAGCTGGTGCGGCGGAAGTCGTTGCGATTGACGTCAATCCGTATCGTCTTGAACTCGCGCGGACGATGGGGGCGGATGTCGTCATCGATTCACGTCATGACGATGTGTTAGAGCGAATTGAACGTATGACGGACGGCGACGGGATTGATGTCGTCTGTGAGATGAGTGGTCATCCGGTTGCGATTCGTCAAGCATTCGAGATGGTGACAGCAGGTGGAGACGTCAACATCCTCAGTCTGCCGGTCAAACCGGTCGAAATCGATTTGACGAACCACGTCGTCTTTAAAGGTGTCCGGGTCCAAGGGATCACCGGTCGGAAGATGTACGAGACATGGAGCCAGGTTTCTGCTTTCTTATCGAGCGGAAAAGTCGATGTCCGACCGTTGATCACACACACGTTGCCGCTTGAGCGGTTCGAAGAAGGATTTGAATTGATGCGTCAAGGGAAATGCGGGAAAGTCGTATTACAACCAAGGGGGACGAATTAATGGGATTTGAACACTTACGGACAGAACTAGAAGAGATGAAACAGGCGGGCACGTTCCGCAACCTCGTAGCACTTGAGAGCGCGCAACATAACCGCGTGACGATTGACGGGAAGGAACTCATTCAACTGTCGTCGAACAACTACCTTGGACTCGCAACACATCCGCGTCTTGCTGAACAAGCAGCGGAAGCGGCGCGCACGTTCGGTGCTGGAACAGGATCCGTTCGGACGATTGCCGGAACACTCGAGATGCACCAAGCATTCGAACGGGAACTTGCGACATTCAAGCATACGGAAGCAGCACTTGTCTTCCAGTCGGGATTCGCAACGAATCTCGGTGTCTTATCGGCACTTCTCGGTCCTGAAGACGTCGTCATCTCGGATGAGTTGAACCACGCTTCGATCATCGATGGGATTCGTCTAACGAAAGCGAAACGCCGAATCTATAAACACGTCGACTTGGCGGATCTTGAAGCGGCCTTACAAGAAACACAAGACGCGCGAACGCGCCTCATCGTCACGGATGGTGTCTTCTCGATGGACGGAAACATTGCACCACTTCCGGAAATCGTTGAATTAGCCGAGCGTTATGACGCACTCGTCATGGTCGATGATGCCCATGCGTCAGGTGTGCTTGGGAAAGCGGGACGCGGTACGGTCAATCACTTCGGTCTTGACGGACGTGTTGCCCTGCAAGTTGGTACGCTCTCAAAAGCCATCGGTGTCCTCGGGGGATACGTCGCGTGTGAACAGCACGTCAAAGATTACCTGATCCATAAAGGACGTCCGTTCTTGTTCTCGACATCACATCCACCAGCAGTCGTCGAAGCGAACCGGGAAGCGCTCCGTGTCATGGAGGAAGAGACGGAACTCTTCGATCGTCTGTGGGAAAACACGGAATTCTTTAAACAAGGACTCCGGGATCTTGGATTCGACATCGGAACGTCGACGACGCCGATCACACCTGTCATCGTCGGGGATGAAGCACGTTGCCACGAGTTGTCGGACCGCTTACGTCAAGAAGGTATCTTTGCTCAAGGCATCGCCTTCCCGACGGTTGCAAAAGGAAAAGCACGTGTCCGGACGATCGTGACGGCGGAACATACGCGTGAAGATTTAACGACGGCGCTTGCAGCTTTCGAAAAAGTCGGTCGTGAATTAAACTTGATCGGTTGATATCGATCACGGACGAAATGCGTCCGCATACTTTCAGGCAGTGGGTCGATGACCCACTGCCTGAAGTGCGTCATGACGAAAGAATCAACGTCGACCGTTTTTACTTTTGCAAGATAGGGAATAACAGATGAGGAAAGGATGTGACCTAATGAGTACGAAGAAGAAAGGGATTTTGCTCTCATTTTTGATGCTGACGCTGCTCCTTGGGGGTTGTATTCGCATCCAATATGATGCGACGATCCATACCGATCAAAGTGTCACCTTAAAGACGACATATGCCGCAAAGGAACACCCAGTGGCGCGTTTACTGAACCTAAATCCGAATTGGAATAGTTATGTCAAACAGGCAGAAAAGAACGGCTATGCAGCGAAGACGTTCAAGACGAAGGATGACTATGAAGGGATCCGGATGCAGAAGACATTCGCGAACTTCAAGGACATGACATCGATCAAGGACGAATGGAAGACAGGTATCGGTGGGATTCTCATTCCACCTGATACGAAGTTCGACATGAAAAAATCGGATGGTTTTTGGTTTGATACGTATCGACTGGATACGAACATCGATCTCAGTATCGATCGTTTGAATATCAAAGGCTATCAACCGACAGGACATGTCAAGAAACTCGCCGATCGGTATATCCGTCAAGCCGATATTGAGATCAAGCTCCACGGTCCGAAAGTCATTGGTCTCCAAAATGGAGAAAAGATCGACTGGTCGAATTACCATGATGTGTCATGGAAATTATACGGAACGAAAGCCAACCAGCTACAGTTGATTGCGTATGTACCGAATCCGACAGGTTGGATCATTACCGGTATCGTGTTATTAATCGGTGTCGGATTATTCCTCTACTGGGTCTTTCACCGTGTCCGTCGTTTGCGCCGGCAACAGTTGAAGACGATCAGCATCTCGCTCCTCGTCTGTTTGATCGTCGGGGGAGGAGCGTGGTGGGTGTTCGCGGAAGATACGTCAAGTGCGCCGCCACCAACGCGTCAGATCGTCACGCAAGGAAAGAGTGAAATCGTGCCGACGTTCCTCGTCCACGGGTTATTCGGAACGGAGCGGACGTTCGTGCCGATGATTCAAAACTTCACGAATAAAAAAGTCGCCGATGATGGTGGTCGATGTGACGTGACTCGTTCCGGAAAAGCAACCTGTAGCGTCAAACCCTCGCCGACGGGCTACCCACTTGTCCGAATCGTCTTCGCAGATGATGAGGCAAGTCTTGCCGATCAGCAAAAGTGGTTGAATGCGGCGATTGCAGCTTACGATGCGAAACAAAAAGCGACCTTTGCCGATATTCAGCTCGTTGGGCACAGCATGGGTGGTGTCGATGTCGTCGCCTACACGGTACAAGAGGAGATGCCGTATCACGTCCGAAAAGTCGTGACGCTCGACTCACCGATCGCCGGTTCGGATTACGCGAAACTCGGATTGACACTTGCGCCACTTGGCACGAATACGAACAGTCCTGCGATACGCGATCTTGCGAAGGGCTCACCAGCGATGAACAATCTGACCCAAAGGCTTGAGACGTGGCCACGCGACGTACTCGTCTATTCGTTTGGTGCCAAAGGAGGCGACTTCAATCTGATTTCGTTAAATAGTTCGTTTGCACTCGAGAACTACACGGATAACATCCAGACGAAATCCTATAAGTATGATCACTTCACGATTCATCGCCGGGAGCCGGTCTTCCGCGAAATCCGCAATTTCCTGTTTAAAGAAAATCGAGTCACGGAGGAGGAACCATCATGAAACAGGTCGTCATCGTCGGCGGAGGAATTGCCGGTCTAACGGCTGCTGCATTGATTGCACAAGAAGGTCATGCCGTCACGGTACTTGAGGGAAGCCGTGAATGGGGAGGATCAGCCGGGAAGTTCACGCGCCGGGACTTGACGTATCCAGTTGGAGCGACCCTTGGGATGGGATTTGAACCGGGTGGCATTCATGCCCGTGTGCTCGATCATCTCGGAGTGACGCACCAGGTCGAGCCACTCGACGTCGTCATGACGATTCGCATCGAAGGACGATTGATTCATTATTATCAAAATCGCGATGTGTTTCTAACCGAATTGACGTCACATTTTCCGGAGCAAGCATCGTCGATTCGGGCATTCTTTGCTGAAATCGAGCAGATACACGAGGCAATTCGTCCACTGATGGCAGAACTGCCGGCATTGCCACTTCAAGATTTAGCCGACGTCCGGCGGTTAGTTCGTCATACGAAAAGTGTCGTCCTCTTACCATATTTTCCGCTGACGATTGGTCATCTGTTACGCAAACATCGACTAGCGGATACGCTGTTCGCACAAGTGATCGACGGGATCTTACTCGACAGCATGCAGACAGGGCAGGAAGCATCTGCTTTACTAGGAGCCGTCGCCTTATCGATTTATCATGAAGGTGCTTATTATGTCCCAGGTGGATTATACCGACTGGCCGAGCAATTGAAAGAGACAGCAGAGGCGAGCGGGGCAACCTGTCTCCTTGGGCGAAAAGTCACGTCGATTCGAAAGACACCGGATGGTTTCTTGATCGAGGATCGTCGCGGACGCTTGATGCTTGCAGATGCGGTCATCTGTGCGGTTCCGCTTGAAGGCATCCGGGAAGTCGTCAGCGCGGATATGCGACGAACGTTACGACGGACGTACCAGCGACAGGAAAAGCTACAGCAATGGTCGACCTTTACGTATTATGCGGCGATACCGGAGTCGATCATTTTGTCTGATGAAGCATTCCGGCAAGTCCATGATCCTTCCCTACCTTCAGGTCATGCCTTCATCTCCCTCTCCCGTCCGGACGACCGATTACGTGCACCAGTCGGTCAACGGACGCTGACGATGTCATGTCATGTTCCGATTGGTACGTTCGATAAGACGAACCGGAAACGCTACGACGAACAAGTCGAGAAGATGTCGGCAATCTTCGAAGCCATTCTTGAACAACAGTTTCCAGGTTTCCGTCAACAGGCAATCGAACGTCATCCGGGTGGACCCGGTGCGTGGGTTCGCTATACGTTCCGTCCGGACGGTGGAGTCGGGGGATATCCGCAACGTCCGAGTACGAGTCTCTTGTTCGCAGCGCCGTTTCGTACGGGCATCGATCACTTCTTTGCGATCGGCGACACGATCTTTCCGGGTGCCGGGACTATCGGGGCGACGACGTCTGCGATTCATGTTGCCCGACAGTTTGATGTCAGATTATGAGAAATCATCGTAAAATGATGAAAGAAGCGACGCATCTGTCGCTTTTTTCACATTTGAGGATTATGATGAGGAAGAGTCGGGAACATGATATCCATGAACAGAAAGAGAGAAGGAGTGAAGAACCATGGAGACATTCGAGCAAAAATGTCAGTCGTTCATTCAGGAACGACGACCTGAAGTCGGTCCGATTCAATTCGAGTCGGCGCGTACGTTTCTCAATGCACGCGGTTTAAGCGTTTACGAACGGATTTATCAAGGGAAAGAGGAAGTCCGATTAGCGTTCGTCGAGCAGACGAATGGTCAACAACTCGTTTCATTAATGGAAAATACATTCGGCAACGGACTGGTCTATTTTGTCTCAACGGCAACCGCGACATGGGATGGCGACCGTTTTGGTGAATACACGTTTTAAGTACATAGGGAGTCCCAGTCGATGACTGGGGCTCTTTCGTGTCGAAACCTAATCCTTGTCCCGTTCGTAAGGTAGATAAGTGACTCAGTTGAAGGAGGAAACGATGTGTCATCACTTGAACAACCTAAAACATCGACACGGCGGCTTGCGACCGTCTCGTTGATTTTCATGGCGGTCGGATTCGTCGTCTCATTGCCATTTAAAGAAAATGCGTGGGTCTTTTGGCTCCAGAGTGGTTTTGAAGCCGGACTCGTCGGTGGGATTGCCGACTGGTTTGCGATCACGGCATTGTTTCGCCATCCGCTCGGCTTAAAGATTCCCCATACGAACCTGTTGCCGAAAAATCGGGAACGGGTCATCGAATCAATCGTTCATATGCTCGAGACGGACTTGCTCAATAAAGAGAGTATCGTCGCGAAGCTCCAGCATATGACGCTCGCAGACCGTGTCATCAAAATCTTACGTTCGATTCTCGTTCTGCCTGCTTTTCGAGCGACCGTTACCGAACTATTGGTCGGTCTGATCCGGAAATTACCGAAAGAGGCGATTCTTGAGTTTGCGAATACACGGTTGACGGAGACGATCAAAGCGTATCCGTCAAAACGGCTGGCGGTACGGGCGATGGAGTTAAATGAGGAACGTCGACTCGACGAGTGGCTGATGGATCAGTTACTCGGTTATGGGCAACGTCTGCTCGAAGACCCCGTCATCCGAGACCAGATTGGGCGCCTTGCCTATACGGCGATGATCGACCAAGAAAAGAATACGTTCTTGCGGGTGACAGCGCGAACCGTCCAAAAAGTCTATTCAGAAGAAAAACTCAGTCTTGTCATTCAAGGTGTCTTGTTGACGGTCATTCAAGATATGCGACACGTCCATCACCCGAATCGTTTAGCGATTCTTGATCATCTGCGTCGTAATCTGGCACAGTTATCGATTGATGAAGAGCGTCTAGCAAAAATCGATGCTTGGAAGGCAAGCGAGGTCGACCGGTTTGACTTCGTTCCGGTCATTGAACGCGCGTATGATGCTGGTTTGATCGAACTCGAACGCTACTTGACGTCAGATGCCTTCTGGACGGAACGGGCGATGCCGATGCTTTCGCGCGCTTTAGACGACTGGGAACAGCATCCGACGTTCAAAGATAGCAGTGATCAATGGATGAAGGAGCAACTCGTTCGTTTCGTCGAACAAAATCACCAAAAAATCGGTGGACTCGTCCGCGAGAACTTAAACCGGTTCGATACGGAGACACTGATTCATATGATCGAGGATAAGGTCGGCAGTGACTTGCAATGGATTCGGGTCAACGGGGCATTGTGTGGATTCATCATCGGTTTGATTCTCGGTGCGATCAAGGTGTTCGTCGGATGAGCCGGTGGACGCATGATGTGACGTTGTCGGAAGCATTTGATTTTAAAGGAATCGTATCTCGTTTGACGGAAGACCCGTTACAAATCGAACAGGATGGGCGACTCGTCGTTCCGATCTTCATCAACGATCAGGCATACATCACGACGATGGAAGCCATCGATGGTTACACGTTACGGATTGACGGTTCAGGACCGCAAACAGCGGTGCTGACGCAACTCAATCGACGCTTTCGACTCAATGAGCCAAATCCTGCGCAGCGTCTCAAGGCGACGTCGTTACACGCGATCGTCGAACGGTTCGGCGATGAACGACTCGTGCTTGATCATTCACCGTTCACGGCCTTGATTCGCTCGATCATTCATCAACAGATCAACCTCTCATTTGCCCATACGTTGACGGAACGTGTCTTTCGAACATTCGGAACGGTCAAGGACGGGATCATCCTTCCGCCGACACCGCGTCAATTAGCAACTGCGCGTCGCGAAGACTTGCTTGCTCTGCAACTATCAGGACGTAAAGTCGATTATCTGCTTGGCGTAGCGACAGCAACGATTGATTATGATGCATTGACGTCAGCTGATGATGCAGAAATCGCTGAGACGTTGATTGCACTGAAAGGCGTCGGACCATGGACGGTCCAAAACGTCCTGATGTTCGGATACGGTCGTCCGGACCTTTTTCCGGCATCGGACATCGGGATATTACGGGCTTTCGAACGGTTGCTCGGTTACCGACCGACGGTGGAAGAAGCGACGCGACTGGCGGAGGAATTTGCCCCTGTCCGTAGTCACGCCGCCTATCTATTATGGCGTTCGATTGAATAAGGAACTATTCTTGTCACTCTATCGCGAGAACGGTATAATGAATGCGACAGAACGAGGAATCGTTCAGAATGCTAAGGGAAGCGACGTGTTCGCTAACAATAGAGGGGACGAATGTGGATGTATACAGATGAACAAATCATCGAAAAAGCCAATGAAATCGCCAAAATGATTTCAGAGACACCGGAAGTAGAACGATTTAAAGCGGCAGAAGCCAACATCAATGGGAATGAAAAAGTCCAAAAGATGATGAAACAAATCAAGTTCCTTCAAAAAGAGGCAGTCAACTGCCAACATTACGGCAAAACAGAAGCACTCGCACGTGTCGAAGCGAAGCTCGATAAATTGTTCGCTGAGCTCGATGAGATGCCTGTCGTCCAACAGTTCCAAGAAACACAAGAAGAAGTCAACGGACTTCTCCAATACATCACGGTGACGATCTCGAACGGGATTACGGATCAAATCATCGAAGCGACGGACGGAGATGTTCTCGCTGGTAAGACAGGTAGCGGCATGGAAGCAGAAAACAAAAGCGGCGGTTGCGGCTACTAATCACGAAATGAACGAAAAGCCGACGGACATCCGTCGGCTTTTTCTACGAATGAGGTGGAAGAATGGAAGCAGTACACAACACTCCGATGATGAAACAATACTTCTCGATCAAGGCGGATTATCCGGATGCCTTTTTGTTTTATCGACTCGGTGATTTTTACGAATTATTCTTTGAGGATGCCAAGAAAGTCGCTCATGAACTGGAGTTGACGCTGACGGCGAAAAACGGCAAGAACGCGGAACATCCGATTCCGATGTGTGGCGTGCCCCATCACGCAGCGAACGGCTACATCGAACAGTTGATCGAGCGTGGTTATAAAGTGGCGCTTTGTGATCAAGTCGAGGATCCGAAGTTGACGAAAGGACTCGTCAAACGCGAAGTCATCCAAGTCATCACACCGGGAACGTTGATGTCCGCCTTGACGGAAAAAGAGAATCGGTACTTAGTCGCGGTCGTCGAACAGGACGGTCGCTTTGGGATTGCTCGCGGTGATGTCTCGACCGGTGAGAGTGCCTTGACTAGCGTTGCGACACTCGACGGTGTGGTCAAAGAACTGAGCATCATCCTGCCACGGGAAATCATCGTCACGACAGAGGAACATGAGACAGCGCTCGCACACTTACGGATTCCACTGACGCGTAGTTCTCGGCGCGAATCGCATCCGCACGGGGATCGTGCGATTGATACAGCCCAAGCGGAAGCCTTTGCGGTCCTCTATGCCTACATGCACGATACACAAAAACGAGCGTTGACACATCTACAACCTGCTGTCGTCTATGAAGCGAGCGACTTCATGCAACTCGAGCCGAATACGGTCAAGAATCTCGAGCTCGTCCGCTCGGCACGGACAGGAGATAAAAAGGGTTCGTTGCTTGGTTTACTTGACGTGACAGGTACAGCGATGGGCGGACGGATGTTGAAACGCTGGCTTGAAAAACCTTTGTTATCGGAACGCGTGATCACCGAGCGGCTCGACGCTGTCGAGGAATTGTTGCAACACTACTTCGAACGTCAGCAATTAAAAGATACGTTACGCGAAGTCTATGATCTCGAGAGACTCGTCGCAAAAGTCGGTTACGGTACGGCTTCAGCGCGCGACCTCGTTCAATTGAAGTCGACTTTACGGCTGATTCCCCGCATTCAATCAGCGCTCGAGGAGATGATGAGCGAACGTCTTGGTCAGCTCAGTCTCGGACTCGATCCGCACGACGAATTGAGCGATTTGCTCGATCGTGCTTTCGTTGAAGCACCACCAATCTCAACGAAAGAGGGCGGAATGATTAAGGCTGGCTATTCAGCAGATCTCGACGAGTTACTCGTCGCCTCAAAAGACGGAAAGACATGGCTTGCGACACTTGAAGCCAGTGAACGGGCAGCAACCGGCATCAAGACGTTGAAGATCGGCTACAATCGCGTCTTCGGTTATTACATCGAGGTATCACGAGCCAATGCCAAGCTGTTGCCAGAAGGACGGTATGAACGGAAGCAGACACTTGCCAATGCCGAGCGTTACATCACACCGGAACTGAAGGAAAAAGAAGCATTAATCCTTGGTGCGGAAGAGAAGAGTGTCACGCTCGAGTACGATCTCTTCTGTGGAGTGCGCGATGAAGTCAAAGGACACATCGAAAGCTTACAACGGGTCAGTCGCCGGATCGCGGAACTCGACGTCCTCGTCGCACTAGCTGAGATTGCTGAAACGCACGACTATGTCCGACCAATCACGACGACGGGACGAACGGTTGATATTCAGCAAGGACGTCACCCGGTCATCGAAACAGTCTTACCGCGCGGTGAATACGTCGCGAACGGGATCACCTTAAACGAAGGACGCGAGATGCTGTTGATCACTGGACCGAACATGTCCGGTAAATCGACCTATATGCGACAGTTCGCATTGATTGCTCTATTGCACCAAATCGGCTCGTTCGTACCAGCTGCTCAAGCGGAACTGCCGATCTTCGATCAAATCTTCACCCGGATCGGGGCGGCAGACGACCTCGTCAGTGGACAGTCGACATTCATGGTCGAGATGGTCGAGACACAAGAAGCGTTGACGCGTGCAACGGACCGGTCGTTGATCCTGCTAGATGAAATCGGTCGCGGGACCTCGACGTACGACGGGATGGCACTCGCACAAGCGATCGTTGAACACATCGCCCGGCATGTCGGAGCGAAGACGCTATTTTCGACCCATTACCATGAACTGACGGTGCTCGAAGAATCGATTGATCGATTAGCGAACGTTCACGTCCGTGCCGTTGAACAAGATGGGCGTGTCGTCTTCTTGCATGAAGTACGCGACGGAAAAGCCGACCAATCATACGGAATCCATGTCGCGCGGTTAGCTGATTTACCAGATAGTCTGATCGAACGGGCGCAAGTCCTCTTGTCCGAGTTCGAGCAGGCTGAGCCTGTTCCGGTCGCAGCACCTGTAAAAGCTCCTGTTCAGGAGGAGCCGATTGATCAACTCAGTCTGTTCTCAGATGCGGATCCTCTGCGAGAGACGATGGCGAGTCTTGATTTGATCAATATGACGCCGCTCGAGGCATTGAATACGCTGTATCGTCTACAAGCCGAAGCGAGAAAGTGAGGAGAATGCAGTGGGAATCATTCGTGAATTATCCGATAGTTTAGCGAACCGGATCGCGGCGGGAGAAGTCGTCGAACGACCAGCATCGGTCGTCAAGGAACTGGTCGAGAACGCACTTGATGCCGGTGCGACCCAAATCGATGTCGAACTCGAAGAAGCTGGAATGAAACGGATGACGATCCGCGACAACGGACACGGGTTTTACCCGGATGACGCTGAACTGGCTTTCGTCCGTCACGCGACGAGTAAGATTAAGGACGAGCATGACTTGTTCCGAATCAAGACACTTGGTTTTCGCGGAGAGGCACTTGCCTCGATCGCGTCCGTCAGTAAAGTGACATTGAAGACGAAACGTGAGGACGCGGAAGGAATTCAAGTGACGCTTGAGTACGGGACGGTCGTTGAACGGACACCAGCAGCAATGAACCGGGGAACGGAATTGACGGTCGAGCATCTCTTCTTCAATACACCGGCACGGCTGAAGTATTTGAAGACGACGCATACGGAGCTTGCGGCGATCACAGACGTGCTGAACCGGATGGCGTTCGCTCATCCAGACGTCAAACTTCGAGCAACGCATGAAGGGAAGACATTGATCCAGACGAACGGATCAGGAGACGTCCGGCAAGCACTGGCGAGTGTCTACGGTCATCAAACGATTCAAGGAACACTAGTCGCCAAAGGTGCGAATGCCGATTATCAATTGACGTGTCATCTCGTCAAACCGGAAGTGACCCGTGCCTCAAAGAATTACATCACGTTGATTCTCAATGGACGTTCGGTCAAAAACTTCGCCCTGACGCAAGCGGTCTTGAACGGTTACCATACGCTCTTACCGATCGGGCGGTATCCGATTGCGGTCATCGAGGTGACGATGGATCCACTCTTGATCGATGTCAACGTTCACCCGGCGAAACGAGAAGTCCGTCTTTCAAAAGAGGTGGAGCTCTGCCAGTTGATCCAGGAGACGATCAAGATGACGCTCAGCCGGGAGACGCTGATTCCGAAAGTGACGCCACCGAAACCAAAAAAAGATCCGAGTAGCCAGGAAAAACTCGATTTTTCTTATGTCGCTGAACCGGTCGAAGAAACGTCATCGCGAGCGGTCTGGAATTATCCGATTCCGAAAAAGCCGCAAGAAGACGATCGACCACCTGTCGAGAAATCATTACCTTTTAGCAACGAGGATGATCTATTCGAGCCCATCGCACCGGTCAAGCAGGAGTTTGCTGAACTGATTGAGGAACCAGCCGCGCGTCCGCGCTTTCCGCATCTCGACGTCATCGGTCAACTTCATTCGTCCTATATCGTCTGTGCCGGGGAAGACGGGATGTATATGATTGATCAACATGCAGCACAGGAACGAATCAAATACGAGACGTATAAGGTCATGTTCGGTCGACCACCGGAACAGAGGCAACAATTGCTCTTACCGTATACATTTGAAATCTCGTCGGATGATATGAAACGGATGGAGGAGGTCCTTCCGTTGCTAAAAGACGTCGGCATCGAGTTCGAACCATTCGGTCCACAAAGTTTTATCGTTCGAGAAGTTCCGACATGGTTCCCATCCCATCGGCAGGAAGAGACGATTCAGGAATTACTCGATGAAGCCTTGATGAAGCGAAAAATCGATCTCGAGACGTATCGGGAAGATGCCGCCATCATGATGGCATGTAAAAAATCAATCAAGGCGAATCATCCGTTGAACGATGAGATGATGCGCCGGTTGATTGACGATCTAGCGAAGACGGAGATGCCGTTCACGTGTCCACACGGACGTCCGGTCATCATCGAATGGACGACGTATGAACTTGAGAAGTTATTTAAACGGGTCATGTAATCAAGATGAGGAGACGATCCCATTCAGGTGTCGTCTTCAGATTGAAGACAAGGCGCAATTTTTCTCTAATGAGAAGGATTGCGCTTATTGTTCGTCTCGAATCATTTTTTGTACTGATACACGACTGACTGGTTTTTGTTTGTGCTAATACAAAAAAGGTGAGGATTTTCATGAGAACGGTTACTTCAGTTGATTAACTAGATTTCATTGATTGTTGAAGGAAAGAGGCGGATAATAAGACCCGAAACTGTTAACAAGGGGACCTTTATCATGCTTTCACGCGTTATGCGTATCATTCAAATCATTGCTCAAATCGCACTTATTTTTTGTTTTTCACTCAGTGGGGACTGGGTGAGCGAAACTTTCCAGTTACCATTACCCGGTAACATCATCGGCTTGATTCTTCTGTACGTGACGTTAAAAAGTCGATTGCTTCCTCTCGTCGCTGTTGAACGGGGCGGAACCTTTCTGCTGTTCGTCATGCCGTTATTCTTCGTTCCAGCACTGTCTGGAATCATGGATTATACGGCATTCCTTCGAACATCTGGTCTTCAAGTCGTGTTGATCGTCGTCGTCAGCAGCCTGCTGACGTTAGTCGGCTCAGCGTACATCGTCGATCGCTTGGCACACCGGAAAGAGGCGGTGAACCCACATGAGTGAGACACTGTTCTGGATCATCCTAACCATTCTTTTATTCAGTGGCGCGATGTTCCTTTATCAACGTCATCCTCGTGTCTGGACGTTACCGATCCTGACGGTGACGGCTGTCCTGATCGTGATTCTCGTCTATAGCGGCGTCTCACATGCAGAATACATGCAAGGAGGACAATACTTGTCGAAGATGCTCGGTCCAGCGATCACAGCGTTCGCGATTCCACTCTATCGCGTCCGGCATCACGTCCGCCGTTTTCTGCCGGAAATCGGACTCGGTGTATTGCTTGGAACATGTATTGCAATGAGTTCAGATCTGTTACTCGGTCTGCTGCTCCATCTCGAGCGGACGACGAACCTTGCCTTGTTACCGAAATCGGTCACGTTACCCGTTGCCTTAGCGATCTCACAAAAAGCAGGCGGGACGACGACGCTGACGGCAGCTTTCGTTTTATTGACCGGATTGACGGGATCCATCGTCGGACCAAAATTAATGACGGGCTTGAAGATTCGGCATTTCGTCAGCCGTGGAGTAGGCTTAGCATCGATTGCCCACGTCATGGGTGCGACGAAATCGATGAGTCTTGATCAACGCGAAGGGGCGGTCGGTCTGTTGACGATGGTCTTGACGGCTGTCTGTGCTAGCATTCTCGCACCGTTTTTAATCACATGGTTATATGGCTAAACACTCTGTTTTTTCAACGGAGTGTTTTTTTGTAACCGATTGAAACTTGTCGACCACTTTTGCAGTATAGTACAACAGAAAACAGGGTGGAGGAGAAGAAGATGATCATTTGGATTAACGGTACGTTTGGTGTCGGGAAGACGACAGCAGCAAAAGGATTACAAAAGCATTGGAGCGGATCATACATTTTTGACCCGGAAGAGACGGGTTATTTTCTACGGGCGCAACTGCCGGAAAACAAGGATGATTTCCAGGATGAGCCGTTGTGGCGCACGTTTAACCGACAGCTCCTCGAACAGCTCGATACGGAAGATGCGCGAATCATCGTGCCGATGACCTTGACGAATCCAGCGTACTTTCAGGAAATCATCGGCACGTTACGAGCGAACGGTCATGACGTCCGTCATATCGCCCTTATGGCGAAGGAGACAACTGTCAAACGCCGCCTGATCAGCCGCTTTGAGCGTCCAAACTCGTGGGGCGGTCAACAGGCAGAACAACGCTTACGTCAACTGACCGATCCATTGTTCAGTCAACAGATTGAGACGGATGATCTGACGAAAGTGCAAGTCATTGATGCGATTGCTCTCGTGACCGGGATCGGACTCTCGCCTGCCCGACCGTAAAGGATTCAAGAGGGATGTTTCCGGGAATCATTAGATGATAATAGATGAGGAGGAAACAATCTTGAACGAAGGGCAACTTATTGCTAGGAGGATTTATGAACATGAAACACTGGATGACTGAGAAATTAGGCAGACAGTTGATGGCGATTTTTTATAGTGTCTTTGCACTAAGTGTCATCACATCGGTTGCCAGTTATTTATACGTGGATAATGCAGACGGTCGGACGAAGGAGCAAGTACTCGACCAGTTACAAAAGACACAATGGTTCTGGTTCTTGAACTTGATGATTTTTTTATTTTGTCTATTGTTCATCGTTCGTCCCTTAATTCATCGGGTGACGTCACAACTCCGCGAATTGAACGTCAAAAGCCGTCGCCTTGCGGAAGGCAAGTCGATTTCGCTCGAGCATGATGTCGACAGCCATAATGAAGTCGGTCAATTGACGGCATCGTTTTACCAGATGGCACGGTCGATCTCATCACAACATGCGGAATTGTCAGCTAAGAATCAAGAAATGGAACACAATCAGGAAGTATTGAAGCAAAAACAGAATGAGCTTGAGCGTGCTCTTGAAGTGACGCGGACGAATGAACTCCATTTGCAGGATCGGAATGAACTGATCGAAACGCTTGCTTCAAAGGAGAGTTTATTCGATTACTCGTCTGTCATCAGTACGATTGTCCGGTTGACGAAGACAGAGTTCGGGGCATTGTTATTGATTAAGAATAATGAAATCGCGCAAGTCGTTCCAAAAGAAATGACAGAAGAACAACAAGAAAGCCTGAAGACGGAGTCGTTACTACTAAAGCGAGTCATGATTTCAAAGGAAACCGCACATTCTTCAAAAAAGGTCGCGAACGACAATCTGATCAAGTATCCGTATCACGTCTATGAAGGTGTCATTCCGATCATGGATCCGGCAAAAGAAGAATTGATTGCTTGTCTTTATCTAGCACGGTTTGACGCACCATTCAACCAACAGGATTTAGCGGAACTGGAATCGTTCTCGAAACAAATCGCGATCTCATTGATGCGAATGTCACTCTACGAACAGATGGAATACGAACGAAAAGAGACGGCACAACTGTTGAATTCCGTTCGGGAAGCGATTCTCTACATCAAACACGAAGAGAAGACGATCTTAGGAAATCAGGCGTTATTCGATATCTTCCAGTCGTTACAAGTCGAAGAAGGCAACGATTCGATGACCTTCCTCGAAGTCCGACCGGAAACGATGTTCGAGCAGATGGACCAAAAGGAAGCGTTTGAAGCATACTTTGAAGAAGTCTTATCGGGTGAGATTCCGGAGGGCATGTTCTCCTTGTCGATCGACCAAGGTGAATACTTCATTCAAGTCTATGCCGAAGCCATTGCGCACGGGGGACATTCAAAAGGAACGATTCTCGTCTTCCGTGACGTCACGGCTGAGACAGAAGTCGACCGCGTGAAGTCGGAACTCGTCTCAACGGTCTCGCATGAACTTCGAACACCGCTCTCTTCGATTTATGGCTTTACGGAGCTCATGTTGAAACGGGATTTGGATCCTGAGCGGAACAAGCGATACTTGCAGACGATTCACGATGAATCGAAGCGTCTGACCGATCTCGTCAGCGACTTCTTGAACGTTCAGCGGATGGAGTCAGGAAAGCAAGAGTATGACAAACAAATCTTTGACCTGAAAGAAATCGTCAAGGAACAAATTCAGTTTTATCAAGCAGCGACGGAGCAACACAGTCTGAAACTTGATTTGAATGATGAACAGGACTTCATGGTCGAGGCAGATGCGAACAGCATGAAACAGTTACTCGGTAATCTCTTGAATAACGCGGTGAAGTACTCACCGGACGGCGGGGATGTCGTCGTCACGATGACTCACCAACACAATCAAATCGAACTCAGCGTTCGCGATTTCGGGATCGGGATTCCGAGTCATTCGATGCCGCATCTATTCAGTAAGTTTTACCGGGTCGACAACTCAGACAGCCGAAAGATTGGCGGGACAGGTCTTGGATTATCGATTTGTAAGGAAATCGTTCGCGCACATGATGGCAATATCGAAGTCGAATCAATCCTTGGAGAAGGAACGGTCTTCCGGGTCAAGTTGCCGAGTGCGACAGACGCGTTACTCGAAGCAGAATGAAGAGACGAAGAAGAGGCGATATCATGCGCCTCTTCTTTTTTGTCGTGCCTCGTGTGAGATTCGTCCAAATTCCTGCGTTTGGCTAAAACGAGTAAGATGCAGACATTTGAACGATAAATCGAACAGATTGATGACAGAACGGCTGAAACAGTTGAAAAAATCGTAAGTTGTGCAGGGATTGCGAACGTTTCTGAACTCTCGCTATAGTGATTACAAAAAACGTGGGAGGAAAAAGAATCATGGAGAGCTTAGAAGCGTTACTCACACCACCGCAAGATATCGAACAAGAGAATGCAAACATTGATGGCAAAACACCGCTAGCGAAATTACAGCGGATTGCTGGGGAAGCAGCGCGACAGATGATGCGACAACATCTCGAAGCAGATGTCTTGCAGGCGCTTGACGACAACATCTTGTATATCCACGACGCCGATTATTACGTGACCGGGACGACGACTTGTGCCCAGATTCCGCTCGGTCAGCTACTCTCAAACGGATTTCAGACGACACACGGTTCAATCCGTCCAGCGCAAGACATCCGTTCCGCCCTCGCCCTTGCAGCAATCATCGTCCAGGCGAATCAAAACATGCAGCATGGCGGACAAGCCTTTGCGACCTTTGACGATGATATAGCACCATTCGTCGAAAAGACCTACCAACGCGAATGTATCAAACTACATGACCTTGTACCGCATTGGAAGCGACGCAAACGGGAGCGGCGCGCATGGCAGGAGACGTATGAAAAGACGTTTCAGGCGTGCGAAGCGTTCATCCATAATACGAATTCAATGCATTCACGCGGTGGGGGACAGGTACCGTTTTTATCCGTCAATTATGGAACGAATACTACGCAGGCAGGGCGGCTCTTCCAGCGCGCCTTGCTGACAGCGACGGAACGTGGGTTAGGAAGAGGGGAGACGCCGATCTTTCCAATTCAAATCTTTAAAGTCAAACAAGGCATCAACCTGTCACCGACAGACCCGAACTACGATTTGTTTCAACTTGCTACCCGCGTGACAGGAAAACGACTGTTTCCGAACTTTGCGTTTCTTGATGCACCATTCAACCGTCAGGAGCAACCAGGGGGAGCCGAAGTCGCGTACATGGGATGCCGGACCCGTGTGTTTGAAGATCGTGGAGACATCCCGTCCGTTACAGGGCGAGGGAACTTATCGTTTACGAGCATCAATCTCGTCCGTTTGGCACTTCAGAGTCAAACCGTCGATCAAATGTTCGAAGCCGTCCAAGAGACGACAAGACTTGCATGCCGGCAACTCATTGCGCGTTATGAGTTCCAGGCAAGTCGAACAGCTGACGCGTTTCCATTTTTATATCAACATGTCTGGAAAGACGGTGAGATGCTAAAAAGTACGGATCAGGTGGGTCAGGTCCTCAAGCACGGGACGTTAGCGGTCGGCTTCATCGGTCTCGCGGAATGTTTGACCGTTTTGACGGGCAATCATCATGGGTATTCCGAACTGGCGCACCAGATTGGTATTGCCTTGATTCAAGCGATGCGAACGGTCATCGACAACTATGGCGAGATGACGGGATTGAACTTCAGTTTACTGGCAACTCCAGCTGAAGGGTTATCAGGTAAGTTCACACGTCGTGATGCTAGTGACTTCGGTGAAATCAAAGGAGTGACCGATCAGCCGTATTACACGAATTCCTTTCATATCCCTGTCGATGCGCCCGTAACGATCCGTGAAAAGATTCAACTCGAAGCACCGTTTCATGCATTATGTAATGGTGGACATATCACCTATGTCGAGACAGATGGCGCCCTTGCCGGAAATCCACAAGCGATTGAAGACATCGTTCGTTTGATGGCGGAAGCTGGAATCGGCTATGGGTCAATCAATCATCCCGTCGATCGTTGTCTTGATTGTCGAACGGAGCAGACGATCGAGGATCAGTGTCCGGTTTGCGGAAGTAGATCGATCGAACGGATTCGACGCATCACAGGATATCTCGTCGGTACACTGGACCGTTGGAATGAGGCAAAACGGGCTGAAGAGCAGAATCGGGTGAAGCACGATGTTACGCGTTCTTTCCCTTCATCCTGATTCTGTCGTTGATGGACCCGGTTTGCGAACGGTCCTGTTTCTTGCCGGTTGTCCACACCACTGTGTCGGCTGTCATAATCCGTCCTCCTGGGACCCGACAGGTGGAGTGGAGTGGACGATTGAAGAAACAGTAGAACGGATTCAGGCGATCGGAAATCGTCGTTTGACATTGTCCGGCGGGGAGCCGATGCTTCAAGCGGCAGCACTTGTGCAACTACTTGAACGACTTGGACCAGACTATGACGTCATTTTATATACTGGCTATGTACTAGAGGAAATCTTAAGACGTCAACGATGGTATCCACTAATACTGCGACTAGATGGACTCATCGATGGTCCGTTCATCCTGTCGAAACTCGACCGAACGACACGTTTTCGGGGCAGTACAAATCAACGAATTTATGATCGACAGCAACTGCAAAAAAGAGTGTTACACAAAAACAAAAACTCCCCCGTCTGAATAGACAGGGGAGAAGCAAATCATGCATATTTTTGTTCTTGATCGACGGATTCGACGACTGCAAGTGTCGTCGTCCGTCGTTTTTTGATGAAGAACGATAAGATCAATGCCGCGAGTGCAAGTAACGTCGCGATGAAGAACGTATCATTGATCCCTTCGATCATCGCTTGCATCTGTAACCATTCCGGATTAGCGGCTTCAGGTTGTGAAGCGAATTCCGGGACGTGATGCTTCGTCCGCGACGTCATGATCGTCACGAGCAGACCTGAACCGATCGCACCCGATACTTGTGACAACGTATTGTTCAATGCCGTACCATGGGGCGTCAAGTGTTGCGGAATATGGTTCAATCCGTTCGTCATGACCGGCATCATGACCATCGAGATTCCAAGGAAACGTAACGTATACATGATGACGAGGAACGCATATGACGTATCCGCCGCTAATTGACTAAACGAGAACGTCGTCAAGACCGTCAGTGATAAGCCGATGATGGCAAGGATCCGGGCGCCGAATCGGTCGAACAGACGACCCGTGATCGGTGACATGATCGCCATGACGATTGCCCCCGGTAACATCAAGAGACCAGAGTGGAACGGTGAGATACCGCGAATCGTCTGGATATAGATCGGCATCAAGATCATGGCGGAGAACATCGACATGTTCAGGACCATCGAAATTCCTTGCGATAAAGCGAACATCGGATAACGGAAAATCCCGAACTCAAGCATCGGTTCTTCGAGCATGAATTGACGTATAATGAAGGAAGTCAGACTGATTACACCGATGATCAACGATCCGATGACCGTCCAAGACCCCCATCCGGCAGAACCAGCGGAACTAAATCCATACAGCAATCCACCGAAACCAAAGCTTGAGAGAACGAGTGAGAACAAATCGAGTTTGAGTGTGCTACGAACCGTCTCTTTCTTCAACAAGAAGGCACCCGTGAAGAGCACGAGTAATGCGATCGGAGTGACGAGATGGAACAGCATCCGCCACTCATAATGTTCAAGAATCCAGCCGGACAATGTGGGGCCGATGGCTGGGGCGAACGTGATGACAAGTCCGAAGATCCCCATTGCTTGTCCGCGTTTCTCGATCGGGAAACCGGTCAAAAGAACATTCATTAATAATGGCATCATGATCGCAGAACCTGACGCCTGCATCATCCGCGCGCCGAGTAGAAGCGGGAAGACGTGTGCTTGTCCAGCGATGATCGTACCGAGTGAGAACAGCGTCATCGCCGTCAAGAACAGTTGACGTGTCGAAAACTTCTGGACAAGGAAGGCTGACGTCGGAATCATGATTCCGTTGACGAGCATATAGCCCGTCGTCAACCACTGGGCGGTGCTTGCCTGAATACCGAACGATCCCATGATTGACGGTAAGGCGATATTAAGTAACGTTGAGTTTAGGACCGCAACGAACGCACCTGCCATAAGGACAGTTAAAATTAAATAAAGTCGTGATGATTGCTTGCTTGATTGCATTTCGTTATGCTCCTTTTGTACTACGAGTCTAAAATGTTAGACTTGAATTCTATGACTAACTTGGCTATCTTACCAGGCTAAGTCGAATGAATTCAAATTATTTGCTTCATACACTAAAATAAGTGATTGTTAAACCATTGCAATCATTTGAACAGAAAAGGACAAGACCATGAATCCAAAAAAGAAACAACTTCTAGATGCCGCCTATCAGCTATTCGTCGAAAAAGGATATCAATCGACGTCCATCCAGGACATTCTTGAGCACAGTAACGTTTCCAAAGGAACGTTCTATAACTACTTCTCCTCTAAAAATGAATTATTCATCGATGTATTCAATACCGTCTTTGAAAAGATGCGGACAGCGCGCAAGGAAATTCTCGTCGGACGAGATGTCTCGGATTATGAGACGTTCATTCAACAAGGTAACTGTTACTTGGAACTGATGCAAAAATATAAATTGTATACGTTGTTCGAAGAGGCGATTGCTTCAAATGAAAAAGAACTGAAGACGTTCATGGAGAATAACCGTCTTCTCGAGATCGAATGGACGTTTGAACGATTACGTGATTTATTCGGTCAGACGAAAGAACCGTATCTTCTAGATTTAGCGGTCATTTATACAGGAATGTTGCAATATGCGATGTACTTCTTCCGACAATCCGAACCGAACACACAACCGGAACGTGTCGTCCGTTACGTATTCAATCGATTGACGCATCTCGTCGAAGACGTCAGTCGGACGGAAGAACAGTTGATTCCGCCGCGCTTCCTATCCGTTTGGCTCGACCGTCCACAAGATGAAGTCGTCATTCGGAAGGATTTGTTTGAGAAGACGAGTGCGCATATGAAACGCTTGATTACCCTGTCATCGATTTCCGATGAATCGAAGGAAGCCCATGAAGAGGTTCTTGATTTCATCTATGAAGAACTACTCGAACGGAAGAAACCAAAAATTCATCTTCTACGCCGGGCACTCGAGACGATGGACGAAGATCCGGTCTTTGCGGGTCAGGAGATCATGGCAACCTATAAGGCGATGGTCGATGAGATTGCCCGTGTGCGGACCAAAACTTCCTAAAAAGGTTGCTTTTTGAAACTGATCAGATTACACTGAGACCATTCATGTTAGAAAAGGGGTCTCATCATCATATGTTTACTCAATGGAAAAAAGAGTGGTTCCTGCAACCAAAAGCGGATTTGCTGTCCGGAATCGTCGTTGCCTTGGCACTCGTTCCGGAAGCAATCGCGTTTTCGCTGATTGCTGGCGTTAATCCGATGGTCGGTTTATACGCTTCCGTCATCATTGCGATCGTCATCTCGATTGCCGGCGGTCGTCCCGGAATGATTTCAGCTGCGACCGGTGCGATGGCACTCGTCGTCGTCCAGCTCGTCAAGGACCATGGTGTCGATTATTTACTAGCTGCCGGTATCCTTGCCGGAATTCTACAAATCGCGTTCGGATTTTTAGGAATTGCTAAGTTATTACGGTTCATTCCTCGATCCGTCATGGTCGGATTCGTCAATGCTTTAGCGATTTTGATTTTCTCGGCACAACTGCCGCAGTTCGAAGGACAGAACTGGATCATGTACGCAATGGTCGCCGCATCACTCGCCATCATCTTGTTATTCCCACGCGTGACGAAAGCGATCCCGGCACCACTCGTTGCGATCACGATCATGACAGTGTTGACGGTCGTCTTCTCACTTGATACACGAGTCATCGGGGACATGGGGCAAATCGAAGCGGCGTTACCAAGCTTCTTCCTGCCGGATGTTCCGTTCTCGCTTGAGACGCTCCAAATCATCTTCCCGTATGCTTTGTCACTTGCATTCGTTGGGTTGATCGAATCGTTGCTGACAGCACGAATCGTCGATGAGATGACGGATACGACGTCGAACAAAGCGATGGAATCACGCGGACAAGGAATTGCGAACATCATCGCAGGTATGTTCGGTGGCATGCCGGGCTGTGCAATGATCGGTCAATCGGTCATCAATGTCACGTCGGGTGGGCGTGGTCGCTTGTCGACGTTTACAGCAGGTGTGTTTTTAATGCTGTTGATGTTTACGATGAATGATCTATTGATGACGATTCCGATGGGAGCACTCGTCGGCGTCATGTTCTTCGTCTCGTATGCGACGTTTGACTGGGGATCATTCAAGATGCTCAAGACGTCACCGAAGAGTGATTCTGCTGTCATGCTCGCAACCGTTCTCGTCACCGTATTGACGAACGATTTATCAATGGGTGTTCTTGTCGGAATCTTGCTTGCTGCGTTATTATTTGCGTCAAAAATTTCTCGTATTCAAGTCGAGCGCAAGGAGCAAACAGATCGAGTCCGTTATACGATTCGTGGACCGTTGTTCTTCGCATCGACGACAGCATTTGCAGAACAGTTTCAGCTCGAAACTGATCCATCGTCTGTCATCACGCTCGATTTCTCAGCGTGTCACTTGTTTGATGATTCCGCTATCGAAGCGATCGAAAACGTCGTCTTGAAATACGAACGACTTGGCAAAAAAGTTGAACTCGTTGGATTGAACGAAGAGTCGCAGGCTCTTGTTGATCGACTAGCTCAGCGGATTGCGTAACGAATTTTATAAAAGGGGTGGCATTCCTAGGTACATTGGGAATGCCACCTCTTTCTATTGTCTCGACGAGTCAAATACGCACTATGAATCCAATAATTGTATGATGTGATAAGGTGTAAGCTATTAAAAAAGAAAGTTATTATGAACTAACGTTAAAAACTTTAATTCAACTCACTTTAATAAGTAAACGAGGTTCACTAAATGAAAAATTACCATTTGAATAGAATACTCAATTTAAAGACAGTCGAAGCATATTTTTTGAGAGATGGTTATTTAACACCACCTATGTATTGCCTAATACTCATTGACTATCAACGTCCTAGCACTATTGACGATTTTCCTTATTTAAAAAATATTGATGGAATCTCGGAAGACGACTTTGGATATGATAATTTTATAAAAGCAATCATTATTTCACCTGAGGAAGTTACTCAAGAAACGTATGATGAATTATGTACCGTGGCAGGTGGTTTTTTAGAGGATAAAGAAGAGTGTCGATGGAATTTGGATATTGAAGTTATTAGTAATTTCAAACATAAAAATAATTTGGATGACATTTTTCCTTTACTCCAAAATGTATTAGAAAAATACAAGTGTCCTATAAATATTCATCATATTCCTATAGAAAAATTTAACTTCTTATCACAGGAATAAATGAGTATGATGTTTTAACATTCAAACCTACTACTCGTCCGATATGATTTATAAGATATCTATATGATCTTCAACTGTTGAAACGAACTAAAAAGTCAAAGAATGACTGAATACCATGTATGAATTATGTTTTATCACTAAAAATAATAGCAAAACGATTTGAGGATTGAACATGTGCTGGAGAGGATAAGTGCGACGTGCTTTCAGTTTCGCTATACTAGAAACAAAAGGGGGCATTTAGGATGAAATGGTTTCGATTTGAGCAAGAAGGAAAAGTAGGTATCGGGGTTGAACGGGATGGCTCTACATATGATGTGACGGCACAAGTCTATACGGATTCATTGTTTGAAGTGATTTCACGTGAGTTCGAAGTTGACCTTGATTTAGATATCGCGCCACTACTTAAAGGGGATGTACGACAGCTCGCACCTTATGTACCAGCACGAAACGTCATCTGTGTCGGCAAGAACTACGCCGATCACATCAAGGAGATGGATACGGCGGGAGCGGGGAAATTCGTCTTGTTCACGAAAGCACCGACATCGATCGTTGGTCCGTTCGAACCGATTGAGCGGCATGCGAATTTGACGCAGCAACTGGATTATGAAGGTGAGCTTGCTATCATTATCGGCACGACGGGGCGTGATCTGACACCTGAGAATGCACTTGATCACGTGTTTGGCTACAGTATCGTCAATGATGTGACAGCGCGGGACTTACAAAAAGAACACGTCCAGTTCTTCCGTGGCAAATCACTCGATGGGTTCTGTCCGTTCGGACCCGTCATCGTCTCAGCGGACAGCTTTGATCCGCGTGACGTCCTTGTCGAGACGCGTGTGAACGGGGAACTCCGTCAATCGGGATCAACGGCCTTGATGTTGCGTGATGTCGTAACGATTTTAGTTGAAGTGTCGCGCGGGATGACGCTTGAAGCAGGGGACATCATTGCGACAGGCACTCCGGCTGGTGTGGGTCACGGCATGAAACCACCGGTCTACCTTCAGACAGGGGATGTCGTCGAAGTATCGATTGAAGGAATCGGTCGCTTGCAAAATGAAGTCCAGTGAACGAAGATGACTGAAATGACCGATTTTCATTCACCACTTTCCGAATTACTTTGGAAAGTGGTTTTTTATTTTGTGAAAATCGTCAAAAATTTAAAAAATGATTGATTCTAACCAACAAAACAGTCATAAAATGACCGTTTTTGATGTATAATGAAACTATAAGAACGGTTTAATGTCGAAAAAAGTCGTATTTTGAACGTTTTATAAAGAATTTATATAAATTTTGAACGTTTTTGATTGATTTTTAGATGTAAACGCTTTATATTAAAGATGCGGAGGGAAACCTTATGTTAACCAAAAAACGCCATCAACTCATCCTTGAGCTTTTAGCCCGAGAAGAAGTCGTCAAGATGCAAAAGATCGTCGAACAAACCGGTGCGAGTGAATCCACGATTCGTCGGGATTTATCACAACTCGAGACAGCAGGTCATCTGCGTCGGGTGCACGGGGGCGCAACAGCGAACCATTTGCAAATTGAAGAACCGAGTTATTTCGAGAAGAGTGACCAACACGTCGAAGAGAAGGAGCGGATCGCGCGAGCGGCTGCCGACCTGATTGAAGACGGGATGTATGTCTATCTCGATGCCGGAACGACGACGCTTGCCATCGTTCCGTATCTCGAAGAGAAGGCGATTACGGTCGTAACGAACAGTCTTCCTCTAGCGAACACGTTACTCTATCACCGTATCCCGACGTTCGTCGTCGGAGGGCAACTCAAGCATTCAACGCAAGCACTCGTCGGTTACAACGCACGTGAAGGAATGTTGATTTACCATTTTGATGTCGCGTTCCTTGGGATGAACGGTGTTCATCCGGCACAAGGCTTCACGACACCAGATCCGGAAGAGGCACTCGTAAAGAAGACAGCGATCGAATTAGCAAAACAATCGTATGTACTCGTCGATGAGACGAAGCTGGATGCGATCAGTTTCAGTCGTGTGGCGTCCTTGCAAGCGGCGACGATCATCACGACGACATCCAGTGAGCAAGAAGCGAAATACAGTCAATACACAGAGGTGGTGAACGCGAAATGATTTATACACTGACACTCAACCCATCAATCGACTATTATGTCACGTTACCGGTATTTGAGGCAGGACAAGTCAATCGTGTCGAACAGGCGGAAAAAGTGGCCGGAGGGAAAGGGATCAACGTCTCTCTCGTCCTAAAAAACTATGAGGTGGAAACACAAGCACTCGGATTCCTTGGAGGAAGTACCGGACAATTCATTCGGACGGAACTCGAGAAACGAGGCGTGTTGACGGACTTCACACCGATTCAAGATGAGACGCGAATCAACGTAAAGATTCGCGCCGATCAAGAATCTGAGCTGAATGCAGCGGGACCGAAGATTCAACCGGAAGAGCTGGAGCATTTATTATCCCGATTCAAGACGATGGAAGCCGGTGACATCGTCGTCTTCGCAGGTAGTATCCCAAGCAGTCTGCCGCATGATCTCTATCGTCATATCGCGACGATCCTGAATGAACGGAACGTCCGCTTCGCTGTCGATACGACGAAGGAAGCGATGCTTGAAGTCTTACCGCTCGGTCCATTTTTAATCAAGCCGAATCACCATGAACTCGGTGAAATCTTCGACGTCGAGATTACGTCGAAGGAGATGGCCGTTCCATACGCCCAACAGCTCGTCGAGCGAGGTGCCGAGAACGTCGTCATCTCATTTGCAGGAGACGGAGCACTGCTTGTAAATCGTGAAGGTGCCTATACGGCAAACACACCGGCAGGGAAGCTCGTCAATTCCGTCGGTGCTGGAGATTCACTCGTCGCTGGATTCGTCGCCAGCCACGCGCTCGGTAAATCATCAGAAGAAGCGTTCCGCTATGCGGTGACGACTGGTAGCGCGTCTGCTTATTCCTTTGGTCTTTGTACGAAGGAAGATATCGATCGTCTCATCAAAGACGTCAACGTCGTTGAACTCATTCAATCCTAAAAAGGAGTGTGACTACTCATGAAAATTACTGATCTCTTGACACGCGATACGATTCAGCTCGATTTACAAGCGTCATCTAAAGCCGCTGTCATCGACGAACTCGTCAACGTCCTCGATCGGGCAGGAAAACTGAACGATCGCTCGGCATATAAAGAAGCGATTCTCGCACGGGAAGCGCAAAGTACGACAGGTTTAGGGGAAGGCATTGCCATCCCGCACGCAAAAACGGCAGCAGTCAAAACACCAGCGATCGCTTTCGGTCGTTCGGCAGGTGTTGATTACGAAGCACTCGATGGTCAACCAAGTCGGTTGTTCTTCATGATCGCAGCAGGTGAGAACGCAGATAATGCGCACCTTGAAACACTTTCAAAACTATCCGTTTATCTAATGGATATGAATTTCCGCGATACGATTCTTGCGGCTAAAACGAAAGACGAAGTGATCGCAGCAATCGAAGCGAAGGAACGCGAAGAAGAAGGTCCAGTTGACGTCTCAAGCGACAACGTCGACCAAGACGCACCGTATATCCTCGCTGTCACAGCTTGTCCGACAGGGATTGCACACACGTATATGGCAGCTGATGCCCTTCGTCAAAAAGCAGAAGAGATGGGTGTCCGCATCAAAGTCGAGACGAACGGATCGACAGGCGTCAAGAACGGTTTGACACAACAAGACATCAACGATGCGACAGCGATCATCGTAGCTGCGGATAAAGCGGTTGAGATGGATCGTTTCAACGGGAAACACGTCGTTGAAGTACCGGTCGCACAAGGAATTCGTAAACCACAAGAATTAATTAACCGTGCCGTCAAACAAGACGCACCTGTCTACAAAGCGAGCGGTTCAAGCGAAAGTTCAAAACCAGCGCGTGGTGGATTCTACAAACACTTAATGAGTGGGGTATCCGCAATGTTGCCACTCGTCGTCGCTGGTGGTCTCTTGATTGCGATCAGCTTCTTCTGGGGAATCAACTCTGCGAACCCGGATGATCCGTCATACAACGAGTTCGCTGCTCAGTTAATGTCGATCGGGAAAGCTGCATTCGGTCTCTTGATTCCGATCCTCGCTGGATTTATCGCGATGTCGATCGCTGATAAACCAGGTCTTGCTCCTGGTCTGATTGCTGGTTTCCTTGCAAGTAACGGTAATGCTGGTTTCCTTGGCGGATTGATTGCCGGTTTCCTTGCTGGTTACGTCGTGCTCTTGCTCGTTAAAGTCCTCAAAGGTCTCCCAGCAGCACTTGAAGGAATCAAACCAGTCTTACTCTATCCATTGTTTGGTTCATTCATCACAGGGATGATCATGTTGCTCGTCATCAATGAGCCGATCGCGAAGTTCATGACATGGCTCACGGATTCGTTGAACGGGCTCAGCGGTGGGAACGCAATCCTCCTCGGTATGCTCGTCGCAGGTATGATGGCAATCGACATGGGTGGTCCAATCAACAAAACAGCATATGTTTTCGGTACAGCTGCTCTTACAGCAGGTAACACGGAAGTCATGGCAGCCGTCATGGCAGGTGGGATGGTTCCACCACTCATCGTGGCTTTCTCATCAACATTGTTCGCACGTAAGAAATTCACACCGCAAGAACGTGAAGCAGGTATCGCTGCTTACGCAATGGGTGCATCGTTCGTCACAGAAGGTGCGATTCCATTTGCAGCAGCCGATCCACTCCGCGTCATTCCGTCAAGCGTCATCGGTTCAGCTATCGCTGGTGCATTGACGATTGTCTTCGGCGTCTTGCTCCCAGCACCACATGGCGGTATCTTCGTCTTCCCGTTACTTGATGGTCCATCAGGTACGGTCATGGCAATCGTCGGTTACGCGGGTGCGATCCTCATCGGTTCACTCGTCGGTGCGGCAATCCTATCCTTCCTCAAAAAACCACTTGTTGACCAATCGGTCGCGAAAGCGGAAATGACAGAAGGAACAGGTACGAAAGCATCATAATTCACCTAAATCCTCTCCGTTTTCAAGCGGAGGGGATTTTTTGTTGAATTTTGACGGCTAACGGTGAAGAATAGAGGGCATACTGAATAAGAAGGAGGGATGGACATGGGTGGACAATCCTTACAAATCGGACCACGGACCATCAAGACAGGTCTTGCGGTCATCTTGGCGCTGTTGATCAGTAATCTGTTCAACCTCAGCCCGATCCTGCCTGCAATCTCGGCAGCGACGACACTCCTGCCTTCGGTCTATCAGACATGGAAACAATTTCTCGAGGAAGCAGAGGCCAACTTGATTGGTGCCTTTTTGACGTTACTCGCACTTTGGATTTTAGGGGATAATCCAGCCAATCCGCTCGCGATCGGAATCGTCATCATGGCAGCAATCTCGATTTTGCTAGCCTTTGGTTTCGGGCGGACGATTCCACACGTCGTTTTGATGATCATCGTCATTCTCGAAAGTGTGGCGACAGCGACCGAGCCACTTTGGCAAGTCGTCCTGATCCGTTACTTGCTCGTCATGCTCGGGATCGGCTGTGCGCTTGGCATCAATGCGCTGATCTTCCCGCCGCGCTATGGCAATGTCTACTATCAAAAAGCGACGAAACTCTTCGAAAAGCTGCTCGTCGTCACGCGAGCGATTGCCTTCGAAGGCAAGGTCGCCCCATACCGGGCGGCAATCGATAAAATGTCAAATTCGCTCCTTGAGACACAAAACTTGTTCAACCTACACAAGGAAGAGATTCGAGGAACGCGTCAGAAGCACGCCTCTCTCTTACGGAACCTCTTGATTCTCAAACATATGCAATCGTGCCTCGAACGTGGTGTCGCGACGGCAGAGCGCTTCAGAGAGCGAGAGAAGGCCCTTGACTCGATTGCGGACGATCTTCGGAGTGAATTGTTTTATCACTTGATGCATATCGCCCAGCGACAAGAGAAGGTCTTGCTGACATATGATCTCTTGTTGACGGAAGAACCACTCGCAATGGAGGATCTCGTCAAAGAGAACATCGCCTTCGTTAAGCACTCTTTCCTTGACCGCGATGAACTCGAGGAAGAAGTCATCATGGAAATCTTACCGATCGTCGTTTCGATGAATGAGTGGATCCAAGAGCTTGAAGCATTCGAAAAACGGCTCAATGGTGCGCTTCGTCGTCATATCACATCACTGACGATCGAACAAAAATCAGTCCGTGATAAAACATTTAATCGATTTAAACGTAAAAAAGCCATTGACGAAAGTAAAAAGTAAGCGTATAGTCCTCCTTAACGATACTTTACTTGCTAAAAGCATAACAGTATAACAGCATAACAGAACGAAAGATTAAGCGATGATGAAACCGAAGTAAAGACCATTTCCCTGTTTCAGAGAGCACGTGGCGCTGCGAACGTGTACACAGATGGTGTTGAATTACAGTTTCTGAGCTTCTTGCGTAAGCGAGCGGAGCACACCGTTATCCCAATCATAAGTGACTCAGTCGATGACTGGGTAATCAGGGTGGTACCGCGGCTTTCGTCGCCCCTGTCGAACAATATGTTCGGCAGGGGCTTTTTTGTTATCTCACATTCATTCAAGGGGGAACTCATATGTCTACACCAATCATTCCAAGTCATTTACGTCCACACGTCGCACCACAGCACTACGAAGACTACACGCCAACGGATCATGCCGTTTGGAGATACGTCATGCGACTGAATTTAAATACGTTACAAGATACAGCACATCCGGCATACCTCGAAGGGCTTGCTGCATCGGGCATCAGCCCGGAACGGATTCCGGACGTGCGTGAAATGACAGCGAACCTAAGCCGTGGAGGCTGGGGAACAGTCGCTGTTGATGGTCTCATTCCTGGCGTCGCCTTCTTCGATTTCCAAGGGCACGGACTCTTGCCGATCGCGACCGACATTCGGAAGGTCGATAACATTCTCTACACACCGGCGCCAGATATTTTGCATGAAGCAGCGGGGCACGCGCCAATCTTGATGAATCCGGTCTACGCGGAATTCGTTCGACGCTTCGGTGAGATCGGGGCACATGCCTTTAATCATAAAGCCGAGCATGACGTGTTCAAGGCACTAAAGAAATTGACGATTGTCAAAGAGAGCCCGTTCTCGACGCCAGCCGACATCGAGCAAGCTGAAGTCGAACTCGCGGAGACACGGACACACGTCAAAGGAATTTCGGAAGCGAACGAAATCTCACGTCTGTTCTGGTGGACGGTTGAATTCGGTCTGATTGGTAATATCGACAACCCACAAATCTACGGGGCAGGTCTTTTATCATCCGTCGGTGAAAGTCGCCACTGCTTAACGGACGCGGTCGTCAAACATCCATTCTCACTTGAAAAAGCACTTGCAACGAAACATGACGTGACGAGCATGCAAAAAGAACTCTTCGTTTGTGAATCGTTCGAACAACTCCGTGATGCACTTGAAGAATTCGCACAGTCGATGTCCTACATCCGCGGTGGCATCCACGGACTAACAAAAGCGGTCGAATCGGGTAACCTGTCAACGCTCGTCTTCGACAGTGGTCTCTCGCTCGTCGGTGTTCCTGAAACGCAAGAGATTCACGATTCGCTTCATCTCGTCAAACTAACAGGTCCGACAGCGCTTGCTGCGAACGGCGAAGTGTTGACAGGTCAAGGACTTGCAGATCATCCGGAAGGCTTTACACTCCTTCACGGCAAGGAATTGAACGAAGTATTGATGCAAGTCAAAGTCGGTGAACGTCTCGACTGGGCGGAAGGAAATGTTCGCGTCACAGGGGACATCACAGCGATTCAAAACGTCAATGGAAATCGGGCGCTCGTCGTCTTAGAAGCAGCGACGCTCTCGAACGACGGGAAAACGATGACGATGGACCGGATGGAATTGATCGTCGGTGACATCACGTCAGCATTCCCGGGAACGGAAGTTGAAGCACTGAAGCCGATTCCGGAAACGGTCGAGTTCGAACGAATCGAACGTCCGTTGACAGCGGCTGATCCGATCTTCGAAGTCGTCCGCGAGATTCGCGAAGGTCGTGCCGGACGAGAACGGTTACCGCAACTGATCGATCAGACACTCGTCCAGTTACCGGACGCTTGGTTACTCCGTCTTGAATTACTCGAGTTAGCGGATGAAGTCGATCAACCACGTCTGATTGCAGATCTCGAGCGCTTAAAAGCGACATCTGAGCAGCGAGATGAATTGATCACGCGTGGGATGGCCTTACTCGACGTCGTTCATCAATGAGTCGAACTCCGGTTCTGAACCTGTTAGAATGGAGACATTCGGTAAAAGGGGATGATCGGTTATGACAAATTATTATCAAGACGTAAAGGAATTCCACCGTGTGTTTTCACACCCTGGCGCAACGACGCCAACACCTATGACGGTCAATCGTGGAATCAAACGCTCGACCTGGACGGCAGAAGAAGCGGTCGTTGAGTTCCTGCATCAATCGGCGACGAGTGAAGCAGAATTTCTCGAAGCAATCGAACGTTTCAAGTCAGGACTTGATACAGCGGTCGAAAAATCGCTTCAGATGAAACAACCCGAAACAGATGTCGAACGGCTCGTCGGACAAGGGGATGCCTTGACGGACGCCCTCTACTTCATCATGGGAAGCTTCGTTGAGATCGGGCTTGATCCGGCTCCATTGTTCGAGATCGTTCAGCGTGCGAACATGGCGAAGCTTGGACCGGACGGAAAACCAATCTTCCGGGAATCGGACCAAAAGGTCATGAAACCGGAAGGCTGGCAACCACCGGAACCACAATTAGAAGCAGAAGTGCGTCGGCAAATCGCTGTAGCTTCGAGTACGTCGAAAGCGTGATTCATGACGATAAAAAGAGAGGGATGACTGGTCTGCGAACCGGTCATCCCTCTCTTGTTGTATCTATTCACTTTTGACTTGATAACGCGATAAATCGAGTTGACGGGCGGTCAGGAACTCGACCCCTTCTGCTTCAAGTGCCAGTCGCTGTTCATCGCCTTCAAGCGATAGTTTTCCGCCAGCAGCGAGCACGCGGTGCCACGGTAGACGTTCCGTCTTACTCATACTGTGAAGAATCCGCGCTACTTGTCGGGCGCTACGCGGATGGCCGGCGAGTCGAGCGACTTGCCCGTACGTCATGACCCGACCAGCAGGGATCGAACGAATGATAGTCAGGACATCTTGCGTGAATGGTGTCATGTTTCGTCCGTAGCAACGACATACTGTTGAATCTTATCGTCTTCATCAAAGCCGATCGTCACATCGATGATGCCTTGTTGCAGGCGAATCTGGAGTTCGAGACGGTCCTTGATATCGTCCGCTTGTGCGATCGTCAACGTCGGGTCGACTTCAATCTCGACTTCGACGTGGAAATGATCGCCTTCCTTAATGACTTCTAGTTTACTAATGTCCTTGACGTCAGGGTCCTTCATGATTAGTCCGCCGAGACGTGCTGCCATCGTCTCATCGGCTTCACCCAGTGCACCAGCTGCGTTTTGCAGGAAGACATTCCCGACGACGTAAAACATCATCAGTCCGATGAGGATCGAAGCAATTCCTTCTGCCTGATGGAACGGTGTCACATGCGAGATGATGACGGCGAGCATCGCGACGACGCCACCAGCCGTTGCGACCAAATCTTCTAGGAACACAAGGCGTGTGGCTGGTTTTGCTTGTTTGAGTGAGCGGAAGCTGTCAAGAATCAAGCGTGGTCCTTTCGAGTCTAACTTCGCATCGTGCGCGATCTCTTGCATCGCTTTAACAAATACGCCACTCTCTAAGACGACACCGACGAACAAGACAGACAACGTAATCCAAAAGCCAGTTGATTCTGTCGGTTCGATGATGTGGGCGATCCCTTCATGAATCGTCTCGTACGCCATGATACCGACGAAGAGGATGGCACCGAGCAAGACGAGATTGACGAGACGACCGAAGCCGTTCGGGAAACGTTTCGTCGGTGCCTTTTTACTGAGGGCAGAACCGATGAAGACAAAAAATTGGTTAGCAGCGTCCCCGAGCGTATGCATCATCTCCGCGAACATTGCGACATTTCCCGTCAGGACGTAGGCAATTGCCTTGATGATGGCGATGACGGAGTTAACGATGCCTGCCGTCAGCGCCGACCGGTTTCCCCGGCGTAATAACGTAAAAAATTCTCCCATGATTGTACTCCTTTTAGTTAAGTTACATATTAGTTCATTTTATTATGTTACATCATTTTGAGAAAAACGACTATCTTCACACGAAAAAACCCACGCAAGCTGCGCGGGTTTAACTCGTCAAGACAAGTCGACTGTTTTATTGATTTCGTTCTCATCGTCTTTGCCGACGACTTTCTTCAAGACTTGTTTGACGGACTTCGTCGTGTTTCCCGTTTCCCAGTATTCAGCAGCTTCCGTGTTGACCTTGATCAAGACGACTTTCGGATCTTCGTATGTCGTTCCAAGGTATGCTTCGTAGCGTGGACTCCAGAGCTCTTTTTTTCGTTCGATGTCTTCGACGAGTTCTGCTGTCCCACGAATCGAGACGTATGATTTGTCGACGTACGCGACGTTAACGCTCGGATTCTTAAGTAGTTCTTGGTACTTGTCTGTTTCTTTTGAAGTGAGGAACCAGAGGTCGCCATCAAATTCGATATCCTGTGTCTGCATCGGACGCGATACGAGTCCTTCTGCTGAAATCGTCGTCAGCATCGCTGTTTCGATTTTATCAATCAGTTTCTTGACCGTTTCGACTGCTTCTTGATTCGTAGTATGGGTTGACATGTAACTCCACCTCATTCGTTAGATTTTTATGCTCACTTAGGCATTGTTCCCTGAATTTCAAAATGAAAACGTCCCCATGATAGAAAGAAGCAGTTTCGTTGCACCGTACAACGAGGAGGCGTACAGTGTAGGTACGCATTCGAAAGAAAAAGGAGAGACATACATGAAACTTAGTATTTTAGACCAATCCCCGGTCTCTAAAGGACAATCGCCATCTGATGCCTTACACGAAACGGTCGAGCTCGCGAAAATCGCGGACGAACTCGGCTACCATCGCCTGTGGGTATCCGAACACCACTTCGCTAAAACATTGGCTGGTTCAAGCCCGGAAGTCTTGATCGCTTACATGGCGGCAGTGACGAAACAGATTCGCCTCGGTTCAGGCGGTGTCATGCTGCCGCATTACAGTGCTTATAAAGTCGCGGAGAACTTCCGTGTCCTTGAAGGGCTTGCACCGAACCGGATCGACCTTGGACTCGGTCGGGCACCAGGCGGTATGCCGCTTGCGACACGTGCGTTGCAAGAAGGATCGTCGCCACGTTTTGGTGGAGCCGATTACGGCGAACAACTCGATGATCTCGTCGATTACTTGAAAGACGGAGCACCTGCCGGACACCGGTTCGCGGGACTCGTCGCAACACCAGAAGTCGATACGACACCAGAAGGTTGGTTGCTTGGATCAAGTGGGGGTAGTGCCTTGAACGCTGCGCAACGCGGATTCGGATTTGCCTTTGCCCACTTCATCAATGGACAAGGTGGACAAGAAGTGATGGACTACTACCGTCATAACTTCATGGCGACGTCGTTCAATGAGACACCACAAACGCTCGTCTCGATCTTCGTGACGTGTGCTGAAACGACGGAAGAAGCAGAACGGTTAGCTTCAAGCCTGGATCTGTCACTACTCCTACTTGAAAAAGGGGTCTCGTCGACAGGAACGCCAACTCCAGAAGAGGCAGCGGCGTATCCGTATACGTTCCAAGACCAATTCCGGATCGCTGAAAACCGGAAGCGGATGATCGTTGGTAACCCGGAATCCGTTGCAAAACAATTGCAAGAGCTCGCTGATTCCTACGGCACAGACGAAGTAATGATCGCTTCGATGATCGCTGACAAGGAAGCAAAACAACAATCATTGAAATTAATCATGGATGCCGTCAAAGCGACGGTCTGACCGATACGCACGTCCTTTCTCACGAAGTGAGGCAGGACGTGTTTTTTGCGTCTGCTACGGGAATGCTCTCGGATAAGATGTCATTACGAAGTCGGAGGAATCCGAATGATGCTGCACCGAATAAGCCGACTGTACCGACTCCAAGTAGCACGATGATAGATACATGATCACTGAGTAAACCAAACAATAGGGTACCGATCGGCATCATCGCCATTGCAATGGATTCCAGCACACCGATGACACGTCCGAGGTAAGCCGGATCGGTCTGTTTTTGAACGATGAGCTGCAGTGGAATGTTCATCCGTAAGACGAGCATGCCGTCGATGAACAATAGAATCATGAAAAAAGGTAATAGTAGAGCAGATGGAACATAGCCGAGTAGGGCAAGTGCAGGAAGCGCATAACAAGAGGCGATTAAAAAGAGCGACTCGAATATCGTGCGTAACGGACGTTTCACCGTAAAGCGAGGTAAGGCAAGAAGCAACGAAGCGACAAGAAGACCGGCACCGAGTGCGGACTCGACCAGTCCAAACCGAAATGGTGTGAATTGCAGTCGATCGAGCAAAATGATTGGTAACAAGATTTCGAAAGCGACAAAAAAGAAGTTCAGGACAATCGCCATCAGGACGAGTGTCGTCAAGACCGGTTGACGGAACAGATAACGGTAGCCCTCTTTAAACTCCGAGACGAAAGACGGAGTATCGGTAGTAGCCAGAGGAGAGGTATCCACTGCAAGAAAGCGGAGGCGGCTATTCCACCAGGCAGCAGAAGCAAACAAGAGGAACGGTAAGATCAAGAATTGCGTGATGGAGACAGTGGCGATAAGCAATCCCGCAACGAGTGGAGCGGTGATCGTTGAGGTCGATTGAATCGTCGAGAAAAGCGCGTTTCCGCGTTGTAACTCATCTTCTTCTACGAGTCGCGGTAACGAGCTTGATAAGGTGACGGATAGGAACGTCGACAGGCTCGTCAAGAGGACACTAACAACGATGTAATGAACGGTATGTAGAGGGTCTTGTAGCGAATAGAGCAAAAGTCCAAACAAGACGAGTGCACTTAAGCTTTCGGTCATGACGATGATTCGTTTCCGGTTCCAGCGATCAGCGAGGACACCAGCAACCGGTGAGAGTAAAATTCGTGGCACTGATCCTGCAAGCAGGACGAGCGCAAACTGAAAACCAGACGACGTTTCCCGTAAGACGGTCAGTCCAGCGACGAACGTAAAGAGACTAGCCGCAAACAATGAACAAAACTTTCCGAATAAGACACGCTTTAAATTAAATGACATCCTGTCCACTCCTTCAGAGTTAAATTTTATTGAACTTTAGTGTAGAATAAAGGAGTGGAAGAAAAATGTAAAGATAAAGTTCAATAAAATTTAACTTTTATGATAAAAGGAGTGACAAGTGTGTTAGGGGAACGTATCAAACAGATCCGAAAACAGAAAAAAATGACGCAAACGGACGTTGCGACCGGCATCATCACGAAGTCGATGCTCAGTATGGTCGAGAACGGGAAAGCGACACCGTCAGTGCCCGCACTACAGGCGATTGCTAGGCGATTACAAGTGACGGTCGAGGAATTGATGCTCGATCCGCGGGATGTTCGGATGCGGGAACTCCTTGAAACAATCCGTTCACGAGATACCTCATATCATTCGGACGAAAAAGTTCGAGAAATTCTGCATCCGTATTTAGTGCCAGAGACAAACTCTTACTGGCAAGGACAGGTCTTTCAGGAATATGGGGATGCCCTCCGAACGTCTGACCCTGAGCTTGGTTTGACATATTTCGAGAAGGCAGAGCGAGTTTTTCAACAGCTTGGTCGTCAAGATGAACAATTACTTGCCCAAATCGCAAAAGTTTACTTTTTATTCAATCTCAAACGGACGAAGGAAGCGTATGAGCTGATCGAAGCAATGGATATACCACGTGAGATTCCACTTGCACCGAAAACCTATTTAAAGCTTCAAATCCTGCGTGCGCTCCGAGCAAGTTTGTTCGATGATCACTACACAGAAGCGATCGCCTTATTGCGTGAAGGGGTTCAGTATATGCGGGAGCAAGATGTCTATTATCATGTCATTTCGTTTCAACGTTTCCTCGGATTGTTTTTATATCTAGAAGGGGAAATCGAACAATCACGGCAAGAGTTTGATCGACTGGAGCAGTTTTTTGCATTTAGTGAAACGACTGCTGTCGGACGAATCGAAGTCGATTTAACGAAAGGACTCATCGCGATTTTTGAAAACGATACAGACGGCATGCAGATGGCGTGGGAAAAACTCGTCACTGTGGCGATTGACGACGCGAAGCATTACATCGGACAACTCGAAGTCCATCTCCTTTTGAACGGCATCGAATTACCGAATCAGACGCTGCAGCAGAGCGTCGATAAGATATGGGAGATGCAAGATGCGTGGCTTGCCGCGAGTGGATTCGACCAAGCGATGATGCTACAGACGCTCGTACTAGCGATGCAACGAGGGATTGGTCAGGAACGGCTGGAGGATGTCATTCGATTGAAGGATGATCTTCAAAGCGAACGACTCAAAGGCGATCTTGAGCGAGAGATACAAGCATTGGTTAAGGTTCAATGACAAAAAAACAGGCATGAGGCGAGTGCGCTTCATGCCTGTTCGTGTAAGGATGTCGTTCTTCTGAAAATCAATAAGACGCAAGCGGCGACGGAAACGATCAAGTGACCGATATAGACGTCTCCCGTCTGGATATAATGCAAGAGCATCGAGCCACCAAAAATCAATAAGGCAAGAAAGAGAAGCCGAACATACAGTGTTTTGTAAGACATGCAGACACATCCTTTCCATATCCAGTATATCCCAAAGTGAAGTGGTAAGACAAAAAACATCCACCCCGAGGGATGGATGAGGAAAGTTTAAAGTGATTTAAAGCCTAATAGTTTTTGCGTCCAGTAACGTTCCGATACACGGCTGATACCTAAAGCAGGTTCATTTGCATGAATGAACTGATCATTGTTCAGCATGATGCCAATATGTGTCGGACCAGCGGCATAGGTGTTTTCGAAGAAGATGATATCGCCACGCTTCGGTTGACGTAATTTTGATAACTTCGCTCCGAGATACCGATCATCGTTCCAGTAACCGTTGACGTTCGTCCGTCCGACAGCATAGCCAGCGGCATTCAACGTGTAATTCACAAAACCAGAGCAATCGAATCCACCATTGACGGGGCTACTTGATCCCCAGACGTATGGTGTACCAAGATATTGTTGCCCAATCGAGATCGCACGTTCCATCAATGTCGAACCAGGTACGGTCGTCACAGGAGGTGGTGGCGTGACCGGAGGCGTCGTTGTGACGGATCCCGTCGTGATGTAACTCTTCGCAACATAGTAGAGACCCGTTCCAATCTTGATCTGGTACCAGCCGCTATCTTTTCCTGTCGTTTCACCTGTGACATTGACCGTTGAGCCGTGTCCGACTTGCGTGAAGACTTTAGAAGACGTCGAAGGCAATGTGCGGACGTTCAGCCCGGTTGGGGCATTGACGCGATACGTCTTCGAAGCATCAACCGGCGTCACAGAGACTCCGGGAGTCGTTGGTGTTGTTGGTGGCGAAGCTTTTGTTGAAGCTTTGACATAAGTTGAAGCAACATACGCTTCTTTTCCGTCGAGCTTGACTTGGTACCACGAATCAACGGCACCTGTGACATCGAGTACTGTCTGATGGGGTAATGTCTTGTAAATTTTTGCGTTCGTTGCTGCAGCAGTCCGTGCGTTCAAGCCTTCCTTCGCATTAACCGTGTAGATCTTCGAGCGATCGACCGCTTTAATGACGTTCTTGACGGGTGTCGTCGTAGCAGGTTTTGACGTAGACGTTACTTTCACTGTCTTTTTATCAACTAATGATGCATGGATAAAAGCTACTTGCTTCTTATACGTGATTTGATACCAATCACCGGATTTTTTCGTAACAGTCAGAACGCTATTTTTTGCCAGTTTTCCGAGTGATTTCGAACTCGTCGTTGCTTGTTGGCGGACGTTGACAGCATCGGTGTTCGTTATGTAGGTCGTCGTTGTCGTAGTCTTTACTGTCGTCGCCTTGACGTATGCTGAAGTGATGAAGGCTGGTTTTGACTGGTAACGGATTTCGTACCAGCTGTTGACCTTCTTGACTGCTGTCAGCTTCGTTCCTTTTTTCAGTGTCGTGATGACCTTCGCGGAAGTCGAGGCAGCCGAGCGAATGTTGACGTTATCCGTCAATGTTAAGGTCGTTGACGCAGCAGAGACCGGTCCGGTTGAACTGATCAAGGCGATCGTCGTAAGAGCGAGAAATGTCTTCTTCACGTGACGTAGCTCCTTCCAAATAGATAGGTAAAAATCGTTGTTACCATTTTGTCATAAAAAGTGCTAATTCCCCTGATTTTAAAATATATTTTTGTTCTAAAAAACTAAGCGGTTGTTTTAATAAAAAATGAATAGCTCGATACAGTATTTTCAAAAAAGTTCGAGTACACTAGAAGTACTCGGAAGGAGGCTACACATGTTACGCCGTTTTTATCAATATTATATCCCGCATAAACGTTTATTTTGGCTTGATTTTATATCTGCCTTATTCGTCGGGGTTTTAGAACTTGCTTTTCCACTCGCTGTCCAGTGGTTCATCGACTCCTTGTTGCCAAACGGTGAGATGAACTGGATCATCCTCGTCAGCGTCGGACTATTAGCACTCTACATCATCAGCACGTTGATGCAGTTCGTCGTCAACTATTTTGGACATAAGCTCGGGATCAATATCGAGACCGATATGCGTCGTCAACTGTTCAGCCATGTGCAGAAACAGTCGTTCCGCTTCTTCGATAATACGAAGACGGGTCATATCATGAGTCGGATCACGAATGATTTGTTTGATATCGGGGAACTTGCCCATCACGGTCCGGAAGATGCCTTCATTGCCGTCATGACATTGCTTGGTGCGTTCTCGATCATGTTAACAATCAACGTACCACTCGCGCTCGTGACGATCATCGCCGTACCATTCCTGATCTGGCTGATCAGTTATGCGAACGTCCGGATGAATAAATCGTGGGACCGGATGTATGGTAATATCGCTGAAGTCAATTCGCGCGTCGAGGACAGTGTCTCTGGTGTCCGTGTCGTCCAGTCATTCACGAACGAAGCTTACGAAATCGAGCGTTTTGAAAAAGACAACGCGACGTTCCGGCAGTCGAAGATCAATGCCTACAAGGTCATGAGTAAGAGTCTATCCGGCATCTACTTGACGACCCGTTTGATGACGCTTGCCGTTTTAGTCGTCGGTGCCTACTTGACGTATCGCGAAGCTTTAACGGCAGGGGAACTCGTCGGATTCATTCTTTATATGAACATCCTGCTGAAGCCAATCGACAAAATCACCGCATTACTTGAGATGTATCCAAAAGGGATGGCTGGCTTCAAACGCTTCCTCTCGATGATTGATGAGGATGCATCGATTCCGGATGCGCCAGACGCACTCGTCGTTGATCGGTTGAACGGTGGCATCACATTCAAGGATGTGGCGTTCGGTTATGAAGCCGATCGTCTCATTCTAGAGAATATCAATCTGACGGTCGAACCGGGTCAGACAGTCGCGTTCGTCGGAACATCAGGGGCAGGGAAGACGACGATCTGTTCGTTGATTCCACGTTTTTACGATGTTCTAGATGGCGCAATCACGATTGACGGAATCGATATCCGGCAGATGACGAAGGAGTCTCTGCGACAACAAATCGGGATCGTCCAGCAGGATGTCTTCTTGTTCTCAGGGACGATCGCTGAAAACATCGCCTACGGTGACCTGAATGCGACGCACGAAGACATCGTGCAAGCGGCGGAACGTGCCCATCT
Organism: Exiguobacterium sp. Leaf187; assembly: GCF_001423925.1. Classification (NCBI taxonomy): domain Bacteria; kingdom Bacillati; phylum Bacillota; class Bacilli; order Caryophanales; genus Exiguobacterium; species Exiguobacterium sp. Leaf187. The sequence continues at coordinate 91,362 of NZ_LMPR01000009.1, forward strand.
CGGTCCGATGATCGCGGATCTTCCGGATGGGTATGCGACACAAATCGGCGAACGGGGACTCAAGTTATCGGGTGGGCAAAAGCAACGACTTGCCATTGCACGGATGTTCCTTAAGAACCCGCCGATTTTGATTCTCGATGAAGCGACGTCTGCGCTCGACACGGAAACGGAAGCACTGATCCAAGAATCGCTCGCCGAGTTGTCCGAGAACCGGACGACGCTCGTCATTGCCCATCGTTTAGCGACGATCCGGAATGCGGATAAGATTTTCGTCGTTACGAAGGACGGCATCGTCGAAGAAGGCTCGCATGACGAACTGATGAATCAAGGTGGTTATTTCTCCCGGTTGTTAGAGAGACAACGAGTTTGAATCGATTTGAAAGATTGGAAAGCAATGGACATGTTCCGTTGCTTTTTTTGTTCGTTCAAAAATAAGATTGTGTATGCTAATTTTAGGGAAAACGATTTATAGAAAAGAAGGCGAGGTGGAAGGATGTACGGTCAATTCTGTGAGAACTATGATGAGAGTTATCCCGTCTTGCGGGAAGAGACGTCACATGATTTCCATCGTTTTTTTGCACTGTCTTACACGATTCATGATACTGTCTTTGAACAAACTGTATATGAAAGACTAATGCGGACGATCAAACACAAGACATCGCGTTTTTCAGCGCTTCGGAGCCGTTATACGCCGTTACTTGTCGCCCATGTTCAATTGAATAGCACGGATCCCGATGTTCTCATCGAAGAGATCATCGTTGCGGAAAAGAAGATTAAACATCGCCTGATTCGTGATAAAGGGGTTCGTCCATTTTTTGCTCTCAACGAAGTATTGAATCGGCGTCAAGGAATCGATGCCTTTCCCTATATGGAACGGCTGCACGCGACACGACCTCATCTAAATGTAGCAAAGCAGTACGTCGTGACATCGACCTTGCTTGAACAGCAGCCATTACCAGAAGAATTTCTAGAGCGGGTCAATACATCGGAAGAGTGGCTCGCGCAATTCATGGAACGAACGAGTGAACGTGTCATTACGGCGCAAATCTTAGCGGCGCATCCAGATCCTTCAGCGCAACAGGAACGAATCATTGCGTGGCGGGAACTGTTAGAGCGGAGAGAGATCATCATCTGGGATCGTTTAATGCCAATTCTTGCGTTACTCCCTACAATGGAACGTGTCGACTGGATTTATGTGACCCGGATCGTCGACCGGGAGCGGGCACGGAATCGATTTTCAGACGAGGTCAACTGGTTGATTGCCTTTCATTTGTTGCTCGCTAAAACAGGTGTGACACGAGTTCAAGCCACGTTGTTATTGCTGGCTGCACTAGAGTTGACGAAAAAACCGTAAAACGAAAAACGAACGAGGAGTGGCGCGCGCCATTCCTCGTTCGTTTGGTTTAGTGACTTAATCGAACGTCGTAAACGTCGCATGTCGTTCGACCGGATACAGTTCCGTACCGGCGACAGCGTTCAAGATCAACTGGTTCCGCGAGACGGACATACCAAGATTATCCGCAGCCGGACCGTGTGATAATTCTAAATTAGCGGTTGCGTATAGATGGTGGGCTGTCTCGACCGAACGCACGATTTGGTAGTTGGCATCGACTTTCCAGGCATTCGGTGCTTCGAATACGATATCAAGTCGGTCGATGAAGCTCGGAAGGGATGGCGAAAAACCAGTTGCCGCAATGACGGCATCTGTTACGGACATACGTTCATCCTCAAGTTCTTGATGTTGCATCGCAATCGTGAACCGCTCATCGTACGTAATCTCTTTTACTTCAAGATTCGCGCGGATCGCGACCTGTCGTTGTTCCTCTTCCGTCAAATCATAGAGATGGGCGTAGATCGATTGCAGGGTCTCCGGACTGATACCGTTCTGAGAGCGGGCAAACTTCTTGACCGACTCTTGTCGTACTTCGAGTGGAAGTTGGTTGAAGTACGTGACGTAGCTCGGTGAAAAAATTTCTTCTCCGAGTTTGCCGGTCTCAAGTGTCTCAAACAGTGTCGAACGCGCAATCCACTCGAGTTCAGGACGCTCTGAAGCAGGCGTCGTCAAGAGATCAAGGAAAATCTCGGCGGCACTTTGACCGGAGCCGACGATGCTGATTTTGTTGCGCTGAAGTAAATTTGCCTTGTTCATGACATATTGCGTATTGTGGATGACGCGTTCGTCAAACGTATCCGGGATGGCGGGTTTTGAACCAGTGCCGATGACGACGTTTCGTGCTTCGAACGTTTCGCGTTTACCGGTCGAGACATCTTCGACGAGGACTTCAAAACTATCACCGGTGTCTTGCACGTCGATGACACGTGTCGAAAAGCGGAGATCTTCAAGTTGTGTTGCGACCCAACGTAAGTAATCGTTGTAACCTTGTCTTGAAATCAGAAGTTTTTCATAGAAGTAAAACGTGTGGAGACGGTGAATCGATCGTAAGTAATTGAGATAGGAAAACGAACTTGTCGGATCGGCGAGTGTGACGAGATCGGAGATGAAGCTCGTCTGCATCATCGAGTCCTGGATCATCATGCCGGGATGCCATGAAAATTGTTCGCTTTCGTCAAAAAATAACGTCTTTAAATCTGTCGGATGCGCAAGTGCGCTCAATCCTAAATTCATCGGACCAATGCCAATGCCGATTAAGTCATACATAGAAAAAGCCTCCCAATTCGATATTGTTCTAAAACAATACCCGAAAAGGAAGGCGGACGAAACGTCAGGCTGAAGCTTTACAGCTGGTCGGTCGTCGTTGTTTTGGTTTCGACCGTCATTGTTTTCCCATCACGGATGATCGTCAAGGAGAGCGGTCCATCTGATTTGATCAGTGCCGTTTTGATGTCAACGAATGCTTTGATTTCGGAGTCATTGATTTTCGTGATGACGTCACCTGTTTTCAGTTTAGCCGCAGCAGCTGGACTGTTCGGTTCGACTGACATGACGACGACACCTGTTTTTTGACTGTCTGGTAGTTTGACTTGATCTTTAAGATAACCGGCAGGGAACGCCGCAACGTCTTGTAAGGACACACCGAGCGTCGGATGCTCAACTTTACCGTTTGTTTCAAGCTGTTTGAGGATTGGTAATGCATCATCGATCGGGATACTGAAGCCGACGCCTTCAACACCAGACTCAGCGATTTTCATCGAGTTGATTCCGACGAGTTGTCCTTGTTCATTGATCAAGGCACCCCCTGAGTTACCAGGGTTGATTGCGGCATCCGTTTGAATGACTGTCGTATTGAAGTCGTCTTGTCCATCACTGTTCGTATCGACCGGTACGGTCCGGTCTTTCGAACTGACGATTCCGCGTGTGACGGAGTTTTGGAACTCACCGAGCGGGTTACCGATTGCAAGGACCGTTTGTCCGGCTTTTAAGTCCGCTGATTTCCCGAGTGTGATGACGCCCGGAACATCGCTTGCGTCAACTTCAAGCACAGCTAAGTCATAGGTTTCGTCGCTACCAAGCAACTTGGCTGAGAGCGTCTTGCCGTCATTCAACGTTATATCGAGTTTTGATGCCCCATCGACGACGTGATGGTTCGTAATGATGTATGCTTTACCGTCCTCTTTCTTATAGATGACACCGGACCCTGAACCAGCCGCTGCTTCTTGTTGCGACATCGAGTTGCCCGCTTGATAGTTCGTTACGGTCACGACAGATTTTTGAGCCGTAGCAACTGCGTTCGTCACCGGATCATTCGATGTCGTCGAGACTTGTTTTGGCATACCATTTGATAGTGGGGTATCAGCGACCTGCTGTTCTTGATCGAGTAGGATCGGAAAGGCAACCGTAGCCGTCAAGACCGCGCCGATGATGCCTCCAGTCAATCCAGGTAAAAGTGCTTTCGTTTTTCCAGCCATAAGTCATCATTCCTCTCTGTATGATTTCTGATTTCATCATAGCAAATGAAACAACCTCTTCACTGATTACGGGAGACATTCCGAAATGACTCATCATTCCCCATAATTCGACGACAATTTCTAAAAGTTGAGATAATCAGGTCAGTTCGATACACTGAAGCTGTCTCGAACATATATTTCATTAACAGAAAGAGAGTGTGGAACATAATGCTATTGCGTCTAGTCTATGGAGCAGGATTGTTGTTTGCGGGAGTTGGTCATTTCCGTAATGAAAAAGGATTCGTCAGCATCATGCCGTCGTTCATTCCGTTCAAGCGCTTTTTCGTTCAAGTGACAGGTGTCATCGAAATCGCTTACGGTGTCATGTTGTTGACAGGAAAAGGGGTGCACCTCGTTCGTAAGACTCTTCCTGCCTTCTTATATGCAGTCTTACCCGCAAACGTCAACATGGCAGTCAATCCGAAGCCGATTAATGGAAAACGTCTTCCGTCTTGGTTGCTTTGGACACGGTTGCCGCTCCAATGGGGACTCGTCTCTCTTGCGAAACGCCTGAAATGAATCGGAACAAAAAGCCGCCAAATTGGCGGCTTTTATTGTTAAAAACGTTTGTTGACAGCAAGTAAGGAAGCTTTTGCAATCTCTTCGTAGGTAGAATCGTTCGGGTGGAACTGGTCACTCGATAAATCACGTTTGACGTCACGCACGAGATTGAACGTGTCGATGATCTCGACATCGTACTCGATACCGAGCGTCCGTGATTTTGCGTTCCAATCTTGGACGATGGCATCGAATGCTTCACCGTTTTCCGTCGCGCGGAAAGGATTATAGAGCCCGACGTAGAAGATGACAGCATCCGGATTTTGTTCTCGTAGGATACTGAACGTCTTTTTCAAGTTCGCTTGTGCCGTCGTGACGGTTTCGGCTGTCTTCTTCGCATTGAAGTTTGCGACGCCTTCACCACGATTGAATAAGTCATTTCCGCCAATCGTCACCGAGATGACTTTTGCTTGTTTGATTGAGCGTAAGACTTCTTTTTGTTCTAGTTGTTTCAGTAAATCTTCCGTCCGGGCACCACTGACGGCAAGATTCTGGAAGCGCTCGACAGTGTTATCTTTGACAAGATCGCGTCCGACGATTGCAGCGTAACTATTGCCGTTTGATGCTCCGACACCACGTGTCAAGGAATCACCAAGCGCGACGTACGTCCCGCCTTTTTTGACAGGCTCTTCCTTCGTAGGTGTCAAGACGGCACGTTTTGGTGGGTTGACGACGTCACTATAGGCACTGACGAAGCCGTATCCAAAGATTGCCGTCAAAACGAGTGAGACGGTTAAAAACAGGGGCCAGCGTAATCGCTTCATGAACGTTCCTCCTTCTAGGTTCTAACCTGATTGTAGCAAAAGTTGAAAGAATGTGCGGAAATGAAGTGTTCTGACAAGTCAAATGATTCATTATTCCGCTAGAATAGACAATAAGAGGTGAGAGACGTGAAACCAACAGTGAAATTAGAAGGTGTAACAAAGGTGATCGGAAAAAAGACGATCATTGATAATATCTCGTTTGAGATCCAACCAGGTGAAGTTTTTGGCTTCCTTGGACCGAACGGGGCAGGAAAAACGACGACGATCCGGATGCTCGTCGGCTTGATCAAACCGACGTCCGGTAAAATCACGGTCTGTGACTTTGACGTCCGCAAACAGTTCGTCCAAGCGATGGAGCGGATTGGCTCGATCGTTGAAAATCCAGAGTTGTATAAGTATTTAACGGGTCGCGAAAATCTACAAGTCTTTGCCCGGATGTTACCGAATGTCGATGAGGCTCGGATTCAGGAAGTCATCGATCTCGTCGATTTGACGGCGCGTGTTGATGATCAAGTCCGGACATACTCGCTCGGGATGCGGCAGCGTCTCGGCATCGCACAAGCATTACTCGGACGACCAAGCGTCTTGATTCTCGACGAACCGACGAATGGTCTCGATCCGATGGGGATTCGGGATTTACGTCAATTCATCCGCCGGCTCGTCGAGGAAACGGGACTGTCGGTCCTCGTCTCGAGTCATATCTTGGCTGAGATCGAAATGCTTGCCGATCGAGTTGCAATCATGAGTTATGGCAAAATCGTTCAAGTCGGAACGGTCAAGGAACTGGTCGAGTCGCTCGCACCAGGCGTTGACTGGCGTGTCGATGATGCCTTTAAGGCGAATGAGATTTTATCAGCATCCGATTTAGTCCAAGTGTCCGAAGTCGTCGATGCGAATACGGTTCATACTTTGATGGATGCAAGCAAGACACCAGCGCTCAATAAGCAGCTGCTCGAAGCAGGGGTCGAAGTCTGGACGATTGAACGGAAGGTCCAAACGCTCGAAGATCTATTCATCACGTTAACGGGAGGCGATCACATTGCGTAATCCGAACATGATCGGTCTCGTACGAAATGAAGTGACGAAAATTGCTTCGAAACGTCGTTTTGCCGTCGTTGCGATCATTCTCGTCGTTCTTGTCTCGATGTTTACGTACGCACAGTACCGAGACATCCAAGAACAAATCAAAAAGCAGGGAACGCTCGATTGGCGGGTTGAGTTACAACAAGACATCGTCGACACGCAGAACCGTCTTGCTTCTAGCAGTATTCAAGATGAGTTCCGTCAGTTCCTTGAGTTTGACCTCAAACAAAATCAATACTATCTCGATAACGACATCAACCCGAACTATCCGGGAGCCCCGACGTTCATCCGGATCTTCTTCTCGCAAGGATTGACGCTGATCTTACCGCTGTTCATCATCGTCATCATGGCGGATATCGTCAGTGGGGAGCAAAATGATGGAACGATCAAGACGCTCCTGTCGCGACCAGTCCGGCGCTGGAAAATCCTGATGGCGAAATGGTTGACGGTGTTACTCTATACGTCGATGTTGATGGCATTGACCGTCGCCGTCTGTTACGCGATATCCGGGATCGTCCTCGGCTATGACGGCTGGACCGCACCGATCTTGACCGGTTTCCAAGCCTCACCGAGCGGTACGTTCTCGACCGAGTTCGTGCATACGTTACCGATGTGGGAGTACCTCTTGATGGCAGTCGGTCTAGCGTGGATCGTCACAGCCGTTGTCGGAACGATCGCCTTGATGGTCTCTGTTCTCGTCAAAAACACAGCGACAGGGATCGGGATCATGATGGCAGTCTTGATTTCCGGTACGTTACTGACGACGCTTGGTTCAAGTTGGACGAGCTCGAAATATCTAGTCAACGTCAATTTCGGACTGATCAACTATCTCGATGGACAAGCACCACCAATCGAAGGAATGACGCTTCCGTTCTCACTTGCTGTCCTCGGTTGTTGGACGGTCGCGGCGCTAATCGTTGCGTTTTGGAACTTCACACAAAAAGATATGTATTAAGACGAACGGGTCCACCTATAGAGGGGGACCCGTTTTTCATGGATGAAGCGACAAACGATCGTATGTCTCGATTATTTTTTGATACTGAAGTTGTGTCGATAACGAAGCATCTACTATCAGAATCGGGGAAATCGACTGGTCCATCTGATACTGGTGTTCTGCGAACGTACCGATCATCGATGGATCCGTCGCCGTGTGATACGTCCGGCACCAGTCAAGGAATTCATTGGAGCCTGTAAAATCTGGGTATCGTGCTTTTTCGCGCGCGATGAGACGTTCCATCCGAACCGATTCGTCGAGCGACAGGAAGACAAGCAAGTCCCGATTGATGAAACCATCCGGATGCCAAGCGAAGACAGAGCCGGAGACGATGTAATCGTTGTAAGACATAAGATCTGCTTCATACATGGAAAATCGCTCGGAGACTTCTCGCTTTTCAGTGAACGTCGTATCTGTCCAAAGATAATGGTCGGTATCAATCCAGGGAATCTGTTCAGCTTGTCCGATGAAGGCGCCCAGTGTACTTTTTCCGGTACCTGATCCACCAATGATTTGAATACGCACAACAATCGGCTCCTTTCGAAATAATGTACCGGCACGCAGAACAGGCCCGGGCATGATGCCGGACCTGTCGCTTGGAAGAACGAATTCTCCCTATGTCGCCTCGTGCAAGCACAAGACATGGAATCGAGAGGCAGTGCCTCTAATAGGAAGCCGATGCAGGTCAGCCTCCGCGCTACGTACCAATCGTACTTTTATCATACTGATTCCAAGAATTGGTGTCAAACCTGCTCGAAAGGGTTTATATTCTGTGTAAACCGTCAAAAGAGAGAATAACGATGATTAGAGGAGGAACGACCATGGCAGATTGGGGCATCATGCTGACAGGCGTCGTCATTTGTGGGTGGTGCATCTTTAGTGCCATTTATGACGATTTCATCCGTCGCGTATAAGTCGAGCAAGTGGAAGCCGTCCAGAATGGGCGGTTTTTTCATGGATTTTTTTAATCCATCGAAGTGGCTGTGGTACACTCGAAGCAGAATGAAAAGATAGAGAATGGGTGAAGAAAAATGAAGAAACAACCAGTCATCGTCATCGTCGGACCGACGGCAGTCGGAAAAACGAAGACGGGCATTGAACTAGCCAAACGATTAAACGGAGAAGTCTTATCGGGAGACTCCGTCCAAGTCTATCAAGGGATGGACATCGGATCAGCCAAAGTAACGACCGAAGAGATGGAAGGGGTGCCGCACCATCTGCTTGATCTTGTGACACCGGACGACGAGATGAGTGTAGCGCGTTTTCAGACGGTTGCCCGAGCGACGATCGATGAGATCGCAAGTCGGGGTAAGTTACCGATCATCGTCGGTGGAACAGGGCTTTATATCCGGTCGATTTTATATGATTACCAGTTCACCGAGCAGGCGGAAGATCCAGCTTTACGGGCTAAACTCGAAGCGTACGCGGCGACACACGGAGCGAATGCATTGCATGACCAGTTGAAGGAACTCGATCCGGTGCGTGCCGAAGCGATTCATCCGAATAATATCCAGCGGGTCGTTCGGGCGATTGAGGTCGCGCGGACCGGTCAGACACAAACGACCGGTAGTAAGCCGGCACTTTATGAGAGTCTACTATTCGTCCTACACATGGAAGACCGGGATCGCTTGTATGATCGGATCGATCAACGGGTAGATATGATGGTCGAAAGTGGGCTTCTTGAGGAAGTGGCGCGTCTGGAAGCTGCCGGGTATCGACACACGAAGGCGCTGCAAGCAATTGGTTATAAAGAGATGTTACCAGTCCTTGACGGAGCACCACTCGATCCTGCCGTTGATATGCTGAAACGGAACACGCGACGCTTCGCGAAACGTCAATTGACGTGGTTCCGTCACCAATTTGATGGCGTTTGGGTGGATATGGGAAAGTTTTCATTTGAAGAAACGTTCAAAATTATCTATGATAGAACTGTAGAGTTTCTGAAAGCGGTTAAATAAGAGTTGCCCGAAGACAGAAACAGATAAAAAGAGGGGGCACGGGGAATCATGAAAGCGACATACAACATTCAGGACGTCTTTTTAAATCAATTACGGAAAGATGCAGTCCCGACAACGGTTTTCTTAATCAGCGGGTATCAATTACGGGGGCTGATCAAGTCATTCGATAACTTCACGGTCATTTTGGAGTCGGAAGGCAAACAGCAGTTGATCTACAAGCACGCAATCTCGACGTTCGCACCAGCGCGCAACGTGACGTTATATGAGCAAGAAGAGACACAAGAAGTCTCTCGCTAAGTAAAAGAGACGACCGGGGGGTCGTCTTTTTTTTAGGTTTCATTCAGGTGTGGCACTTCGTAAGTGAAGCGAAAAATGACAGTTGCTTCACTCCATCGTAAACGTGTCGTTACAGTAATGGTGTCAGTTCCTCGACTGCTTCTTCATAACGTCGGAGCGAGACATCCTTATAGAGGCATGTCTTCTGTAGGCGTTCTTCCTTCGTCATCTCGTCCTGATATGTTTTCAGGATAAAACTGTTGCGTAACATCGACGGTGTCAAGACCCGTTTATTATCGGACCGTTCATTCAACTGACGCATCATCTTCGTGATCATGACGATCGACAGTTGCTTCGGTGCATTTTTGCTGTAAACCCAGCGGAACGTCATCCGAGCAAAGTCGAAGGCGACGAAAAAGGGGTCGGTGCTGTGATAACGGGGACGGACCGGTTCCGGAATCGTCTTCAAGTAACGCAACATGATGTCTTGATCTTCCCGCTCGAGATGGAGCAGGTAACGGTTACCAAGGCGATCGTGGACAGTCATCTCTTGCTGGGCGAAATTAAGGTCATGCATCTTCAAACCAATGATGTGATGAACACGTAGACCGTAGCGATAAAACAATCGAAGGATCAGTTCGTTTCGATCGATTAAAAACGGACGTGCCTTCAATTGATGTTCCGTCAAGCCGCGATCGGATTGATTCGTCCGGACCAATTGTTCATATTCCTTGAAGGAAGCGACGTGTTTTGCCGTCAATTCGTGCGTCGGTTGTGCGTATTCAATCAGCTTCGCCTTCGTTTGTCGAATCTGATAATTGACTTGATTGATGACGGTGACGATCCGGGCAACCGTTGCTTGCTGGTAGAGTTTCTCTTCGATCAAGTATTCATTGATGAACGTCTTCCACGTCTCGATCGAAATCGCCTTGAAATCGTCGATCGTCTCGAGTGGTTGGTCGACATCGGTCATGTAGCGATGGACTTCGATTAAATCATAGCGATAGCGGCGGACGGTCGAAAGTTGCCGTCCACTTGTCGTTAGATAAAACAAATAGCGTTCAATGAACTCTGGAAGCGTATACGACTGTTCGCGTGCCATGGTTTTCCTCCCCTTATCGTAATCTTTCTTCCATCATAAACCGAACGGATGTTTCCTGTCCAAAAAAGTTCAGACGAACCGGTGCCTGTGGTATGATAAAGGGCGCAGTACGTCTTTACTCGTGAAAGGAATGATATTATGTCAGAACGCGTCATCGTCGTTGGTTGCCAGCTCCCCGGTGTCCCGGACCATGTCTATGAAGAATCGGTCGCGGAGCTCGAAGCACTCGTAACGACTGCGCATGGTGTCGTCGTCGGTCGTCTGGATCAAAAACGACAAGCGATTGATCGCCGTACGTTCATCGGAAAAGGAAAGGTTGAAGAACTCGTTGCTTTAGCAGACGAACTTGAACCTGATTTAATCATATTCAATGCCGAGGTCACGCCCGGTCAGATGAAGAATATCCGGATCGCCTTGTCGGACCCGGAAGCCATCAAATTGATTGACCGGACGCAGTTGATCCTCGATATCTTCGCTGGCCGAGCCCAGTCACGCGAAGGGAAATTGCAGGTCGAACTGGCACAGATGAGTTATCTCTTACCACGTCTTGCCGGGCAGGGCACACAACTGTCACGTCTTGGTGGCGGAATCGGGACGCGTGGACCAGGTGAATCGAAACTCGAGACGGACCGCCGTCATATCCGGCGTCGGGTCGATGAGATCTCGAAACAACTCGAGACATCCGTCGCGCACCGTGCCCGTTACCGGGAACGTCGCAAAGAGAACCAGACATTCCAAATCGCGCTCGTCGGTTATACGAATGCTGGCAAATCAACGATCTTCAACCGGTTGACACAAGCCGACACATACGAGAAGGATGAGTTGTTCGCGACGCTCGATCCGTTGACACGTCAAGTCGATTTGCCGGAAGGTGGTCAAATTCTCCTGACGGATACGGTCGGTTTCATTCAAGATCTGCCGACGAAGTTGATCGCGGCGTTCCGTTCGACACTCGAGGAAGTGCTGGAAGCCGACTTGATCCTCCATGTCGTTGATGCGTCGAGTGAGTATTACTTGAATCAGATGCAGACGACGAACGATGTCCTCGATGAACTCGGTGCCGGTGACATTCCGCAACTCGAAGTCTACAACAAGAAGGATCAATTGAACCGCTTGTTCACAGGTGGAAAACTGCTGATTTCTGCGCTTGACCCGCAGGATATCGAGCGCTTGATCGAAGAGATCGAACGTTCGATCAGCGAAATCCTCGAGTATCTCGAGATTCGTATTCCAGTTGACGGATTTGCCCATTACAATCCGGCGAAGGAAGTCATGATGAATTTGAAGGAATCGTTCGAAGAAGATGGTTCCGTCATTCTAAAAGGTTACTTGCGTAAAGATACGCGTCTATACGCGACATTGAAACAATACGAGGTGTAAACATGTTTTCAGAATTAACCCATTACGAAACGCTCCGTCCGCTCATTGACCGGGCGGAGGAACAGATCGCCCCGTACGTCAAGAAAGCGCAAGAGGTCGCGGAATACAATCAATTCCGCGTCCTCGATGCGTTCCGACGTCACAAGGTCAGTGATTTTCACTTCATGCCGTCAACAGGTTACGGCTACAACGATGAAGGACGCGATACGCTCGAACGGATCTATGCTGATGTCTTCGGTGCGGAAGCCGGTCTTTGTCGTCCGCAAATCATCAGCGGAACCCATGCAATCGGTATAGCGTTGTTCGGTTTGTTATTGCCAGGAGACGAATTGCTCTATATCACAGGAAAACCATACGACACGCTTGAAGAGATCGTCGGAATTCGTGGTGACGGACGCGGTTCATTAAAGGAACTGGGCGTCCAGTATGATGTCGTCGAGATGAAAAACGCCGAGACGATCGACGTACCGGCCGTTCTCGAACGGATCACACTACAGACGAAGGTCGTCGGGATTCAGCGTTCAAAAGGCTATGCGACACGACGTAGTCTGCCGGTCAACGAGATCGGAGAAGCGATTGCTGCCATCAAAGCCGTTCATCCGCACGTACTGATCTTCGTCGATAACTGCTACGGTGAGTTCGTCGAGACGATCGAACCGACACACGTCGGGGCGGACTTGATGGCAGGATCGTTGATTAAGAATCCGGGTGGTGGACTTGCGAAGACTGGCGGTTATCTAGTCGGTCGGACTGATTTGATTGAACGAGCGTCATTCCGGATGACGACACCAGGGATTGGCGCCGAAGCCGGTCCATCGTTATCCGCACTTCCGGATATGTACCAAGGCTTCTATATGGCACCACATACGGTGAGCCAAGCGTTGATGGGCGCGATGTTCACGTCGAGCATGCTTGGTCAGTTTGGCTTTGACACGGCACCTCATCATACGGCAGAGCGGACGGATTTGATTCAATCGGTCTCGTTTCATGCGCCAGAGCCGATGATTGCCTTCTGTCAGGCGATTCAAGCCGCTTCACCCGTCAATGCACATGCGTTACCGATTCCGGATTATATGCCGGGCTATGCGGACGATGTCATCATGGCAGCAGGGACTTTTGTACAAGGATCATCGATCGAGTTATCAGCGGATGGTCCGATCCGTGCGCCCTATACCGCATACGTCCAAGGTGGTTTGACGTATAGCCACGTCAAGATAGCCATCATCTCAGCCGTCAATCACTTGATGGAAAAACAATTAATTCCAGAAAAAAACGTTTAATACTAGAATATCTCGTGAAAAGACCTCTGAACGACTTCATGTAAAGTGATTAAAAAAGTTGTGTTAACTTTTCTCACATCGCTTGACAAGTTGCCTGACAGAGGTTTATTCTCATGGAGTAAGGAAAAAGGAGGAACCACATGGCAGACTCATCACGCCAGTCCAAGCCACTATTTCCCATCGGAGTCGTTCAAGAGTTGACCGCGTTATCTGCCCGCCAGATCCGATACTACGAAGAACAAGGACTGATCAAACCGGAGCGGACAGAGACGAAGCGTCGCCTCTATTCGTTCAACGATGTCGATCGCTTGTTGTCGATCAAGGAATACCTGGATCAGGGACTGAATATCGCAGGGATCAAATTGATTTTTGAAAACGATCTTGTCAAACGCGAACGCGTTGCGGAGAGCGTCGTCGAGACGCGCCCGGAACTATCTGACGGCGAATTGTATAAACTCCTGAAAAATGAATTGAAGGAAGCAGGACGACATGGAAAGACGTCGCTCATCCAAGGTGAGCTCGGGCGTTTCTTCAAGTAAGGACCTGTAACCATATAAAAACGAATCGGAGAGGGGATTTGTCACATGACACGTCGCAACATTACACGAGAAGACATTTTGAAAATCGCTAAAGCTGAGGATGTACGCTTCATTCGCTTACAGTTCACAGATATCCTCGGAACGATCAAGAACGTTGAGATTCCAGTAAGCCAATTGGAAAAAGCACTTGATAACAAAATGATGTTCGATGGTTCATCGATCGAAGGATTCGTCCGGATCGAAGAATCAGATATGTATCTCTTCCCAGACTTGAACACATGGGTCGTCTTCCCATGGACAGAAGATGGAACAGGGAAAGTTGCACGTTTAATCTGTGACATCCACAATCCGGATGGCACGCCGTTCGCAGGAGACCCACGTGGTCAGCTCAAACGGGTACTTAAAGAGATGGAAGAGCTCGGTTTCTCATCATTCAACGTTGGACCAGAGCCAGAATTCTTCCTCTTCAAGAAAGATGAAAAAGGTCGTCCGACACTTGAATTGAACGACCAAGGTGGATACTTCGACCTCGCACCAGTCGACCTCGGTGAAAACTGCCGTAAAGAGATCGTCATCGAGCTCGAGAACATGGGCTTTGAAATCGAAGCATCACACCACGAAGTTGCTCCAGGTCAACACGAAATCGACTTCAAATATGCGGATGCAATCACGACAGCGGATAACATCCAAACGTTCAAACTCGTCGTCAAGACGATTGCTGCGAAGCACAACTTGCACGCGACATTCATGCCAAAACCACTCTTCGGTGTCAACGGATCAGGCATGCACGCGAACATGTCGCTCTTCAAAGGCAACGAGAACGTCTTCTTCGATGAAGGCAACGAAGACATGCAATTGTCGGATGATGCACGTGCTTTCACGGCAGGTATCCTCAAACACGCTCGTGCGTTCACAGCGGTTTGTAACCCGACAGTCAACTCATACAAACGTCTTGTTCCTGGCTACGAAGCACCTTGCTACGTCGCATGGTCAGCGCGTAACCGTTCACCACTCGTCCGTGTTCCTGCAGCACGTGGACTCTCGACTCGGATCGAAGTTCGTTCAGTCGATCCAGCAGCGAACCCGTACCTTGCGCTTGCGACATTGCTCGCTTCAGGTCTTGATGGAATCAAGAACAACTTGAAAGCACCGGCTCCAATCGACCGCAACATCTACGTCATGGACAAACCGGAACGCGTTGCAAACGGAATTGATGATCTTCCATCAACACTCAGCCACGCACTCGAAGTCTTGAAAGCGGATGACGTCGTCATGCACGCTCTCGGCGATCACATCGCAGAGCACTTCGTTGAATTGAAAGAAATCGAATGGGATATGTTCCGGACGCAAGTCACGGAATGGGAACGCGATCAGTACATGGTCTTGTTCTAATCCAACTCAAGCACTTTCGGACTTCTGTCCGGAAGTGCTTTTTTCATAGCGCAGACAGGGATTGAGTCAAGGATGTGGAAAGATACAAGAGTACAAAGAAAGGGAGACGATACATCATGAAAAAAGGATATGAAGGCAAAGAGATCACGGTCTATTTTGATTCGGAAGTCTGCATTCACTCTGGTCATTGTGTACAAAGTCTACCAACTGTCTTTGATGTCAAGCGGCGTCCGTGGATTGAAGCGGACGGGGCACCAGTGGACGATGTCATGCGGGTCGTCGACGGTTGTCCGAGCGGCGCCTTATCTTACGAACGGAGGGAAGCAAATGGAGCTGAAACGAGCGGAACGTAAAATCGAAGCCCATCAGGAAGGGGAAGTGATTGGGGAAATCACTTACAGCGATACGAACAACGGCATGTGGATCATTGATCACACATACGTCGATCCCGCGCACCGCAATCAACAGATCGGGGAACAACTCGTTGCCGAGATCGTCAACTGGGCACGAGAAGCAAATGTCAAGCTGTTACCGTTATGTCCGTTTGCGAAAAAAGAGTTTGAACATCAATCCGATTATCAGGACGTACAAGCAAATACGTGAACACAAAAATCTCCTCTAGTCTCTCAAGACCAGAGGAGATTTTTTCGAGTCATTGTTTATGATCCCTAACTTTCATTTTGCGAGAAACCATCAGCGTGCCGAAATAGGCGATGACGTACAACACAATCAATCCTTGTTTTAGCAGATAAGGCAGATCCATTTGACTCGCGATTATAAAAATGACGCACAGCAATATCAAATAGGGTATGAACTGCTTATTTGGCATATCAGGACCCCCTTCACTATCCATTTATTTCTATTATAAGGATAACACAAGAGTACATCGAAATAGGCTAAAGATGAATGACTTGCTTATAGATACAATCGTAGAAACGCCATCGTGACAACACCAGTCGCGACCGTCCAGGATAAACTTTTACTGAAAATCGCGACCGCCATGGTCGGGAGGGCGGCGAAGACATGAAGCGTCGAAACCGTCGGAAACGCCTCATCTTGAGCGATGAGAAGATTTTGAAAGAAAAGGGCACCGAGCAGGCAGACCGGAATGAACGAGAGCCATTCTGTTACGAGGCGCGGTAACGTCAGTCCATGAAGGACGAGAAACGGTAAGACGCGTGGAATCCATGTGACGAGTCCACAAGCTAAAAAAAGAGCAATTAATTCCGGGCGGATTTCCATCGTGTGATCACGACTCCTATACTTGCACCACCGAGCGTCGCGCAAAGAACGGCGACTTCTGGAGAAAAGTAGCGCATGGTTATGTAAAGCAATAGTAAGACAATCAGTAAAAGGCAACTATTCACGGCAATACGGGAACGTTCCCCTTCAAACTGTAAGTACAATAAGCCGATGAACATCGCTGTCAGGGCAAAATCGAGACCGAAGCGCTCGGGATCAGGGAACCAGCTGCCGACAAGGGCGCCGAGAACGGTTGCGACGATCCAGCTGAAGTAAGCAGTCAGATTCAAGCCATGCATGAAGGACGGGGAGAGCTTCCCTTTTTGCGCAGTGTTCATCGCGACAGCGAACGACTCATCCGTCAGTAGCGTTCCGGTACCGAGGCGGTCGCGGAGATGACGTGTCTCAACATGTGGCGCAAGCGTCAGACTCATTAACAAGTGCCTGAGATTGACGATGAACGTCGTCAGAATGATGGCAGAAGCAGGACCATTTAATAGTAAGAGACTCGTAATGATGAACTGAGCGGCGCCGGCATAGATGAAGACGGACATGAATCCGACTTCAAGAGGGGATAAGCCGGAGGCACGACCGACGATCCCAGCTGAAAAACCGATGCCGATATATCCGAGGACAGTGGGTAGACAGGCACGGACGCCTGCTTGAAAGGCTGATGACATTCGATTCCTCCTCTTTTTTAAGAGCATAGCACTCATGCGGAATATCGTCACCAACTGGTCAATATTTTCATCATTTTTTTCGACATATTCGACTTGATTTGGTGGTAAAGACTAAGTGGTACGGCAAAATCAGTTAGGTAAAGGAGCGTTTTTCATGCACAAATTAATGAAAGATTCAAACCGGTTCGTTTCAGACATGGTCGACGGACTCGTATTAGCTCACCCTGATTTGTATAAAAAGGTCGAAGGTGTTAATGTCGTCGCACGGAAAGTGCCGCTTGATGGAAAAGTCGGACTCGTTTCTGGTGGGGGAAGTGGGCATGAACCCGCACATGCTGGATTCGTTGGGGACGGTATGCTTGCTGCGGCTGTTTGTGGGGAAGTCTTCACGTCACCGACACCGGATATGGTGCTCGAAGGCATCAAGGCAGCCCATGGTGGAAAAGGTGTCTTACTCGTCGTCAAGAACTACTCGGGTGATGTCATGAACTTCGATATGGCGAAGGAACTCGCTGAACTCGAGGACATCGAAGTCGACACGGTCGTCGTCAATGATGACATCGCGATCAAAAAGGAAGAGGATCGTCGTGGGGTTGCGGGAACGGTCTTCGTCCATAAGATTGCCGGAGCTGCGGCTGCAGAAGGGAAATCACTGAGTGAAGTCAAAGCAGTCGCGGAAAAAGTCATCCAGGGCGTTCGTTCGATCGGAATGGCACTCTCACCATGTTACATGCCAGAGAGTGGCAAACCAGGCTTTGAGTTGCATGATGACGAGATGGAAATTGGAATCGGGATCCATGGTGAAAAAGGACTTGAACGAAAAGCAGTCGCTTCCGTTGATGCGATCGTCAAAGAGTTGCTCGATCGTCTGACAAAAGAGGTACCAGACAAAAAAGTCGCCGTCATGGTGAATGGGATGGGTGGAACGCCAGAATCCGAACTGTATATCACGTATAAATACGTCGCGGAAGAACTTCAGGCACACGGTTACGAGATTGCCCGTTCGTTCGTTGGAAACTATATGACGTCGCTCGAGATGCACGGATTCTCAATCACGCTCTTACCAGTGGATGATGAACTGCTTGGGTATCTCGATGCAGAAACGAAAGCGATTGGATTCTAATTTAGATAAACGGGGTGTACAAAGATGAAGTTGACGACGGAACAGTTACGAAGCGCGCTCATCAAAGCAGCGGAACAGATTGACCAGCACAAGGATGAATTGACGGACCTTGACCGGGAAATCGGTGACGGGGACCACGGGATCAATATGTCACGTGGCTTCCAAGCAGTCCAAAAGACGTTAGAAGAACACGGCGAGTATGAGGACTTAGGAGCTTTATCGAAAGAGGTCGGGATGACGCTGATCAAGACGGTCGGTGGAGCATCCGGTCCTTTGTACGGCACAGCATTCGTTAAGTTCGCTGGTGCGTTCAAAGGGAAAACAGAAGTGGAAGGTGCAGAACTCGCGGATGCTTTCCATGAAGCGACGGAAGGCATCAAATCGCGTGGGAAATCGGAATTCGGTCAAAAGACAATGGTCGATATCTGGACACCGTTCCAAGAGGCGCTCTCGCAAGAAGGGGATTTGAAAGCGGCAATCGATCAAGCGCTTGCTGATACGAAAGCGCGCATCGCAACGAAAGGTCGTGCGTCTTACTTCGGTGAAGCGACGGAAGGCGTCCAGGACCCAGGTAGTCTATCGAGTGCTTTGTTACTCGGCGAAATCGCGGAGGTGCTTCATGGTTAATCTTGTACTCGTTTCCCATAGTGAAAAACTTGCAGCTGGACTAAAGGAACTGCTGGCAGAGATGGCGCCGGATACACCAGTCTTAGTAGCGGCAGGTCTTGAGGACGGTAGCATCGGAACGGACGCGACGCGAATCGAAGAAACACTGAATACACTAGACGACGATGGAGTCGTCTTAACGGATATCGGCTCTGCGACGATGAACACAGAATTGGCCCTTGAACTATACAGTGGCGAACGGACGGTTCGGTTTATCGACGCACCACTCGTCGAAGGCGCGTTTTTAGCGGCAGTCTTAAGCGGACAGTCGAAATCCGTTGATGAGATTGAAGACGGATTGAAAAAAGAGTTTAGCAAATAAGAATCAAATCCCCCTTGCTTCAATGCAATGGGGATTCTTTCATATCTGAATGAAATGGTGGTATGAAAATTGTAATCATAATGCATGTACATAAATAGGACAGTAAAAGAATGTAAACCATGAGGTGAGTTCTTGAGTTATACGTTAAGGAAAGCAGACACTGAAATCAAAAAGCAGACATTCATCCACTTATTATTACTGGCTGATGAATCTATCGATAAGATTTATGAATACTTACCTAACGGTGACCTGTATTATCTCGAAGATTCATCTGGGCATGTAGTAGGTGTTATTGTTATGACCAAAATTAATCAAGATACAATGGAGATAAAAAACGTTGCCATCAAAAAAGAACACCAGGGTCAAGGGTTAGGAAAGAGGATCATCTCATTAACGCTCGAACAATATAAGGAACAAGAGTATCATCATTTCATCGTAGGAACGGCTAATTCGAGTATTGATAATTTAGCTTTCTACCAAAAGCTTGGTTTCCGGCTATACGACATAAAAAAAGATTTTTTTCGGTCGTATCCAGAGGAAATCTGGGAGAACGGAATACAGGCAATCGACATGATCATGCTAGAGAAAAATGAGTGATCCACATTATATGTTGAGGGGAATACGTGGGACCTCTTCTATGCGAATGAGTAGCACAAAGAATTATGATGTATGTGCTGCGGTGGTACATTCTAGTCTGAGTCTGGTGTTAGAAGAATGATTATATTGTAGTTTCTATAAGACAGTGAAAACCCGGTCCCTCTGCAAAAGGGACCGGGTCAATTGTTTTATTTTGATGGTTTGAAGACCATTGTCGCTTCCACTGCTTTTTGCCATCCGGCATAGCGTTGTTCACGATCGTCTTCTTTCATCTCTGGTTTGAACTGGTGATCCAGCTTCCATTGTTTTTTGATCTCCGCTTTATCTTTCCAGTAACCAACAGCTAATCCAGCAAGGTAGGCTGCACCAAGTGCTGTCGTTTCGTTGATTTCTGGACGATCGACAGGAACGCCGAGGATGTCCGATTGGAACTGCATCAAGAAGTTGTTCGCTACTGCACCACCGTCGACACGAAGTGTCTTCAGTTCGATACCAGAATCTTGTTCCATCGCTGTCAACACATCACGTGTTTGATAAGCGAGTGATTCAAGCGTTGCACGAACGAAGTGTTCCTTATCTGTTCCGCGTGTTAATCCGAAGATTGCCCCGCGTACATCTGAATCCCAGTATGGCGCACCAAGACCAACGAAGGCAGGAACGACATAAACACCGTCTGTTGAGTCGACTTTCGTTGCGTAACCTTCTGAATCTTTCGCATTTTTCAGCATCCGAAGTCCATCACGGAGCCACTGGATCGCAGAACCAGCGACGAAGATAGAACCTTCCAGCGCATATTCCACTTTTCCATCGACGCCCCAAGCGATCGTCGTCAAGAGTCCATGATCAGAAGAAACGGCTTTCTCACCTGTGTTCATGAGCATGAAACACCCTGTTCCGTATGTGTTTTTCCCTTCACCCGCTTCGAAGCACGTTTGACCGAAGAGTGCTGCTTGTTGGTCACCCGCAATACCAGCGATTGGCACTTCGTAACCGAAGAAGTGATACGGTACCGTTTTGTCGTAGACTTCACTCGACTGACGAACTTCTGGCAACATCGAAGCAGGAACACCTAGGATATCGAGTAACTCTTCATCCCATTTTTGTTCGTAGATGTTATACATCAATGTTCGTGAAGCGTTCGTGTAGTCCGTGATGTGCGTTTTTCCACCAGACAGTTTCCAAACGAGCCACGTATCGATCGTACCGAAGAGCAATTCACCGTTCTCTGCTTGCTCACGCGCACCTTCGACATTATCGAGGATCCATTTGACTTTCGTTCCAGAGAAGTAGGCATCAATCAGAAGTCCTGTTTTATCGCGGAACTTCTGGTTCAAACCTTGTTCTTTTAAGTCGTCACAAATACCAGACGTTTGACGCGATTGCCAAACGAGTGCGTGATAGACCGGTTTACCTGTTTCTTTGTTCCAGACGACCGTCGTTTCACGTTGGTTCGTGATGCCGATTCCAGCGATTTGCTCAGGTTTGATATCTGCTGTCCCGAGTGCTTCGGCCATGACGGCAAGAATCGAACCCCAGATTTCGTTTGCATCATGCTCGACCCAGCCTGGTTGTGGGAAGTACTGTTTGAATTCCCGTTGTGCCGAGTTGACGATTTTCCCATCGTGATCGAAGATGATCGCACGTGAGCTTGTCGTACCTTGGTCGAGTGCTAGGATATACTTGTTTTCCATTTCGAAATCCCCCTTGAGCGGTATGTGTTAGTGAGATGTGATCTTAGTAGATCAATTGATAGATGAACACGGCAATCGCTCCACCGATGATCGGACCGACGACAGGAATCCATGAATAGCCCCAGTCAGATGAACCTTTATTCGGAATCGGTAGGATAGCGTGCGCGATACGCGGTCCAAGGTCACGAGCCGGGTTGATGGCATACCCTGTTGTACCACCGAGCGAGAGACCGATGACGACGACGAGTAAACCGACGATGAGTGGTTTTAAGCCATCTCCGAACGTTGTTAAACCAAGTGCCAAGATACCGAAGACGAGAACAAATGTCCCGATGATCTCAGAAATCAAGTTCGACGGCGTATGACGAATCGCTGGACCTGTTGCGAACACACCGAGTTTTGCAGCTTGATCATCAGTCGCTTCAAAATGTTTCATGTAATGAAGCCAAACGAGAATGGCGCCGATGAAAGCTCCGACAAGTTGTCCGGCAATGTAGATCGGAACGTCTGCCCACGGTAGGTCAGAGTTCAAAGCAAGTGCGATCGTCAATGCGGGGTTCAAGTGTGCTCCACTTTCAGCAGCGACGAATGCTGCTGTCATGACGGCAAGACCCCAAGCGAACGTGATGACGATCCATCCGCTGTTTTCCGATTTCGTCTTTTTCAAGACGACACCGGCGACGACTCCATCCCCGAGCAGGATGAGGATCATCGTACCGATCATTTCCAATACAAAGTTATTCATGCAAAAACCCTCCCTTTGGATTAAAGCAGATAATGGCCTTTCTACTTTAAATTACTCCGAATTGAGAACGTTTTCAATACATATAATTGAAATATAGGAATGGAAATTTTTTATTTTGATGTTTAAAGATACGAAAAAGTGGATAAGAAAACACCTCATTCTGCTTGCAAGCAAGCAAAAGAGGTGTTACCGACGACGTTTTTTTCTTTTTTTAGGTCGAAACCAACTGCTGGAATAATCTAGTAGGATATGAATCGTACTTGCCACCATGATACCGACGACGAATGCAGGCAAGGAAGCGAACCACGAATCAATCGTAGCAGAATCAAGAACCTGAAAATATAGACTTATAAATAGTAGCGGAATCAGAATCGCAGCACTATAAAGAAGCCGAATGATGTCTCCGATGATCAGTCCATGCGACCAGATCGATCGGTGAGGCATGATCTTGACATACGGCATCCAAAGAACTCGAAATGGTCCAAAGCGATAATACGGTTCTGACTTTAAATCGAGGTCGGGTGACAACCAAAGGGTACCGACAGCGATACCGATGGCAGTCGGTAACCAATCGGTTTGTTGCGTTGCGACCGAATACGCAACGTAACCCGTCAGTGCGACGGTATTGACGGTATCATGTACATTTCCTGATGGCATGAAAAAAGACCAGTCGTAACTGGTCCCTCCGTCAATGAATCGTCCGATACACGCCGATTACCTTACCAAGAATGGAGACATTATCGAAATACATCGGATCCATCGAGTCATTTTCTGGTTGTAGACGTACCTGTTGATCTTCTAAGAAGAACCGTTTCACCGTCGCTTCGCTATCTTCGGTCATAGCTACGACGATTTCTCCGTTTTCTGCTGTGTTTTGTTGGCGCACGATGACACGATCGCCGTCAAGAATACCTGCGTTAATCATCGATTCACCATCGATCGTCAACATGAAGACCGTCTCGTTCCCTACATAATGTGCAGGGAGTGGGAACTGTTCTTCGATGTTTTCAATCGCTGTAATCGGAAGACCTGCTGTGACTTTCCCGATGACGGGAACATGGACGATGGCTTCCGTGATTTCTTCAGGCTTATCAAGCAATATCTCAATCGCACGTGGTTTCGTCGGGTCACGGCGAATCATTCCCCGTTTCTCGAGTCGATCCAAATGACCGTGTACCGTCGAGCTAGACGCGAGTCCGACTGCTTCTCCGATTTCACGAACTGATGGTGGATACCCCTTCAGTTTCACTTCAGAGACGATGTAGTCGAGAATCTCTTGTTGGCGCTTAGACATTTTCCGCATACGAATTGCCACCTCTTTCTGGATTGAAGTTTGAAATGTAAGAATATATGTTTCTAGATTCACTATAACATAGAACAAATGAGCGTACAAACAATTGTTCGACATTTTGTGTTGACCGAACACGGGTTCTGTGTTTATTATGAGTTATGCGAACAATTGTTCCGCGAACGTTTATTCTAACTCATTCATTTCATATTTGGAGGGATTCATGATGATTCATACGATTCGTACTCATGCTTTTTCAATTCTCTTCTATGCATTAAGTATTGCCTTCGTGATCTTTTTACTCACACCGCGCCCGGATGAAAAAGTGGCGCAACTAATGACTGCTTCCGTTACGGTCGATGAGAACGCTACAGTTGAACAAATCGCTGAAGTCTACAATGACGGTTCGATGTCAGATGAAGAATACGTCAACTGGTTGATTAAAAATAATGATGTCGAGACAAAACACGTCATCTCAAAAAGCAAAATCGTTGTACCAATCGCACAACAATGACAAAATGGAAAAGTTGTGAAAGAACGAACAGGGATGTGAGGTACGATGAAGGTCGTGATTTATTGTCGGGTGTCGACCGAAAAAGAAGCACAAGATAGTTCGATTGAACGCCAACGGATGGAACTTTCGAAGGTCGCGTCTCAAAAGGGTTTTGATGTCGTGGATGTCGTCTCTGAAAAAGAGAGTGGATATGACGTCGATCGGGAAGGGATGCTGACGGTTCTTGATCATGTGACACGTGATGCGGTAGATGCGGTCCTCGTAACGGATGACACACGGATTGGTCGAGGGAATGCGAAAATCGCTATTTTGCACACGTTTAAGAAGCACGGTGTTCGGTTGATGACACTTGATTCCGATGGAGAATACCAACTTGCTGATGCAGAAGCGATGGTCCTTGAGATCGTCTCACTCGTGGAAGAATATCAACGTAAACTGCATAATGCAAAAATCGCGCGCGGCATGCGGCGAGCGGTCGAACAAGGCTTTCGCCCGGAACGAAATCTGAATCGCCAAGGAGAGAACGCCGGGCGTAGCCGAAAGGACGTACCGATCGAAGAAATCGTACGTCTCCGTGAACTCGGACTGACGTTTTCAGATATCGCCATTACGCTTCGCGGGATGGGACATGATATTTCAAAGGCAACGGTCAATCGTCGATACCTTGAATACCGCGAATTGACGCCTAGCCCGGAATGAGAAGCAAGTAACCCGTCGACTGACGCGGTTAACTTGCTTTTTTTAGTAAGCTCTTTTACAGTAAGAATACAATTGAACTACTCAAGTTTGAGTCGTACAGAAAGAGGGATTCCATGTTATCACAAGAACAATTAGATCGAATCAACGCATTAGCGAATAAATCAAAAGTCGAGCCGTTATCAGAAGCAGAAGCGGCAGAGCAAAAAGAGTTACGTGCAGCGTATCTCGCAGCATTCCGTGGATCGTTCAAAAACCAACTCATGGGCATGAAGATTGTTGATGAAGAAGGTACGGACGTAACACCAGAGAAATTAAAACAAGCACAAGAAGAAGAACGGAATAAACAATAATCGTTTGTTTCTTCTATAGAAGAAAGAGGTTCGCGTTAAGCGGACCTCTTTTTTGTTTAGCGCTGTTAGATGAGGAAACATTGCACGATAGCAATACATCTTAATAACGATCTTTCATCAATTCATGCATCCTGTATGAGTCGATAGAACGGCTATAGATAGCGCATTCATTTTAATGTGACATACTATTTAGAAAAGTTGTATCACATTTAAGAGTGTGCTAAAATGAGTAGGAATTTGTGAAAAAGAGAGAGGATGATTGTTTTGACGAACATGACGACAGTAGAACAATTAGCAATTAATACGATTCGTACCTTATCGATTGATGCCGTACAAAAGGCGAACTCGGGTCACCCAGGTATGCCAATGGGAGCAGCGCCGATGGCATTCTCGCTTTGGGCGGATCATATGAACCACAACCCTAAAAATCCAGAATGGTTCAACCGCGACCGTTTTGTACTTTCAGCCGGACACGGTTCGATGCTTCTCTACTCACTCCTCCACCTATCGGGATATGATCTATCAATGGATGATCTTAAATCATTCCGTCAATGGGGATCAAAAACACCAGGTCACCCGGAATACCGTCACACGGCTGGTGTAGATGCGACGACAGGTCCACTTGGTCAAGGGATTGCAATGGCAGTTGGTATGGCGATGGCAGAACGTCATCTTGAAGCAAAATACAACCGTGACGATCTCAACGTCGTCGATCACTTCACATACGGAATTTGTGGAGATGGAGACTTAATGGAAGGTGTCTCAGCTGAAGCGGCTTCACTCGCAGGTCACCTTGGTCTTGGTAAATTGGTCGTATTGTATGATTCAAACGATATCTCACTTGATGGCGATCTCGATAAATCATTCTCTGAAAACGTCCAGAAGCGCTTCGAAGCGTACAACTGGCAAGTCATTCGCGTAGAAGACGGAACGGATATCGATTCGATTTCGAAAGCAATCGCGGCGGCGCAAGCAGAGACGACAAAACCAACATTGATCGAAGTCAAGACAGTCATCGGCTTCGGTTCACCGAACAAATCAGGGAAATCGGCTTCTCACGGTGCACCACTCGGTGAAGCGGAAATCAAATTGACGAAAGCTAGCTATGTATGGGATCACGAAGAGTTCTACGTCCCTGAAGAAGTCAAATCATTGTTCGACGAGCGGATCGTCCAACGTGGTGCTTCTGCGGAAGACGCATGGAACGAAACGATGAAACAATACGAAGCAGCTCACCCGGAATTGCATGCGGAACTCGTTCGCGCGATCGCAAACGAATTGCCAAGCAACTGGGAAGCAGATCTTCCAACGTACGACTTGTCATCGAAAAAAGCGACACGTCAAACGAGTGGTGAAGTCTTGAACGGTCTTGCGAAGAACGTTCCGACATTGTTCGGTGGTTCAGCTGACCTTGCAGGATCGAACAACACGATGCTCAAAGGCGAAGCAGACTTCGATATCGACCCAAGTGGTCGTAACATCTGGTTCGGTGTACGTGAATTCGCAATGGCTGCGGCTGTCAACGGTATGGCACTTCACGGCGGCGTCATTCCTTACGGCGCGACATTCTTCGTCTTCTCGGATTATCTCCGTCCAGCAGTTCGTTTAGCAGCATTAATGGGACTTCCATCAATTTTCGTCTTGACGCACGACTCGATCGCTGTCGGGGAAGATGGTCCAACACACGAGCCAGTCGAGCACTTGATGAGCTTCCGTGCAATGCCGAACGTCACGATCTACCGCCCAGCAGACGGAAAAGAGACGATCGCAGCATGGAAAACAGCAGTTCAAGCGAAAGACAAACCGACACTTCTTGTCTTAACACGTCAAGGTCTTCCTGAACTTGAAGGCACAACGACGGAAGGCGCAGAAAAAGGCGGTTATGTCATCGCTGGTGACGTCACGAAAGCCGACACGCTCTTGCTCGGTACGGGTTCAGAAGTTCACCTTCTTGTCGAAGCACAAAAAGAACTTGGTGAATCAGCAGCTGTCGTTTCGCTTCCATCATGGGAAGTATTTGAAGCGCAGTCAGCAGAGTATAAAGAATCAGTTCTTCCAAAACACATCACGAAACGTGTTGCGATCGAAGCAGGCGCTTCGCTCGGTTGGTACAAATATGTAGGAACAGAAGGACAAGTCATCGGAATCGATCGTTTCGGCGCATCTGCGCCTGGAGACTTCCTCTTGAAAGAATACGGCATGTCTGTTGAGAACGTTTTAGCGACAGTCAAACAACTCGGATAATCTTTTCCGGAAAAACGGGTCCGATCTTACGTCGGGCTCGTTTTTCATCTATTATCATCTATGCAAACAATTGGAATTATAGTATAGTAAAAAGCGACGTTTTAAGTTAGAGGAGGAAGCAACTTGGCTACATGGATTTGGATTTTAATTGCCCTTCTTTGCTTGGTAGCAGGTGTCGCCCTTGGTTTCTATATCGCTCGTCGATACATGATGAACTACTTGGAGCAAAACCCACCAATCAACGAAGATATGATTAAGACATTGATGATGCAAATGGGTCAAAAGCCATCACAAAAGAAAGTCAACCAAGTGATGCGTTCAATGAGTGGTTCAATGAAATCACCTAAAAAATAAGCTGTACGAAAGGGGACTAAATGGTCTCCTTTTTATTTGCTATTTTTTAGAAAGAGAACTAATCTAAAATGTGAGACTATTTCAAATAATCATAGGATTTAAAAAAGGGGGGAGACTTGAATGGGAGTCTTCAGGAAACTCGGTTGGTTTTTCCGGCGAGAATGGAAAGCGTATAGTCTTGGGGTCGTCAGTTTGATTTTTGTAGCGGCGTTAGAGTTGATTCCGCCAAAAATCATCGGGACGACGGTCAACGGTCTGAGTGAGGGAAGCTTGACGAAAGATGATTTGATTCGTCTCGCAGGTACGTTGTTGCTCATCGGGGTCGCGACATATATCATTCGTTATTTTTGGCGCTTTTATATCTTTGGAGCATCGATTCGTCTCGGTCGATTATTGCGCAGCCAACTGTATGGACATTTTTCAGATTTGGATCAATCGTTCTATAAGAAATATCGGAGCGGGGACTTGATGGCGCATGCGACGAACGACGTACAGGCGGTATCGATGACAGCAGGTGCCGGTATTCTCACGCTCGTCGACTCGGTGACGATGGGGAGCTTTGTCATCATCACGATGGTCACGACGATCAGTTGGAAATTGACGCTCGTATCACTTCTACCGATGCCGCTGATGGTCTACTTGACGTCACGCTACGGGAAAATGTTACATTCGCGTTTTCACGACGCGCAGGAAGCATTCTCCGATTTGAATGACAAGGTCGCGGAAAGTATTAGTGGTGTCCGCGTCTTAAAAGCAACAGGGGAAGTGGAATCTGACGTGCAGACGTTTACGGATCTATCGGATGACGTCGTCCAAAAGAACCGTCGTGTCGCAAAAATCGATGCATTATTTGATCCGACGATTTTTGGATTAGTCGGTCTATCGTACATCATCGCTGTCGGATATGGTGCATATCTGTTACAACAAGGTGAAATCCGAATTGGTGACATCGTCTCATTCACTACATATCTTGGTTTATTGACATGGCCAATGCTTGCCTTCGGTTGGTTGTTCAACATTGTCGAACGTGGTCGTGCTTCCTACGATCGGATCGAGCGAATGCTTGCGATCGAACCGGAAATTAAAGATGCGAAAGAAGCAGCAACAAGTGTTTCCTCACCTGAACTCCACGTTGGGATTGAGCGTTTCATCTATGATACGCAACCGGTCTTACAAGACATCGATGTGACGTTGAAGCCCGGTAAATCGCTCGGAATCGTCGGGAAGACAGGTGCTGGGAAATCGACGTTCGTTCGCTTATTGTCTCGCGAATACGACGTCAAACAAGGCGCCATCACGATTGGTGGACGAGACATCAAACAATTGACGCGTGACACCGTCCGTCGTCAAGTGGCGATCGTTCCACAGGATCATTTCTTATTCTCCGCGTCGATTGCTGATAATATTGCCTTTGCAAAACCGGATGCATCAATGGAAGACATCATGGAAGCAGCTCGGATCGCAGCGGTTCATGATGATATTCTTGGATTTAAGGAAGGGTATGCGACGATGGTCGGGGAGCGTGGGGTGACGTTATCCGGCGGTCAAAAACAACGGATCTCGATTGCCCGGGCATTACTAGCAGACTGTCCGATTTTAGTGCTCGATGATGCCTTATCTGCGGTTGATGCCAAAACTGAGGAAGCGATCATCCACCACTTCCGCACGGCGGATCACGATCAGGCACAAATCATCGTTGCTCATCGCCTGTCGGCTGTGTCACATACCGATGAGATCATCGTCCTTGAAGACGGTCGGATCATCGAGCGAGGCACACATGAGCAGTTACTCGCTCATGACGGTTGGTATAAAGAGACGTACGATCGTCAGCAACTAGAATCACTCGTCGAACAAGGAGGGCGTTCTAATGAATCATGATATCAATGAAAAAGCCGTCCTGAAACGATTACTTGATTTCGTCAAACCGTTCAAAAAACAGGTCAGTATCGCCTTCATCCTGCTGTTCATTACGACAGCGGCAAAACTCGGGGGACCGTATCTCGTCAAGATTTTCATTGATGAATACGTCGCACCGGGTACATATCCCGTACAGGAAGTCGCACTTTTGTTTACAGCGTACTTGTTACTGCATACGACAGGGATCATCGTCGATTACTTACAGGCGTTCGAATTCCAAAAGATTGCCTTGCAAGTCATTCAACGCTTACGGATTGATGTGTTCCGGCACGTCATGCACTTACGGCTTGCCTATTTTGACCGGACGCCTGCTGGAGTGCTCGTGTCCCGGATCACGAACGATACGGAAGCGATCAAGGAGCTCTACATCGGTGTCCTGTCGACATTCGTGCAAAGCGGCGTTCAGTTGATTGGAACATATATCTTCCTCTATCTGCTAGAGCCGCGACTCGCGACGATTGCGTTACTATTGTTACCGCTGTTTTATTTCATCATTTGGATTTACCGGAAGTATTCGACGAAGTATTACGCGGAAGTCCGCGATTTACTATCGAAAATCAATGCCCAACTGAACGAATCGATCAACGGGATGGCAATCATCCAACAATTCCGCCAAGAAAAACGCTTAATGGCAGAGTTCGAGGAGACGAACGTCGCCCACCAAAATGGACGTTATAAGAACTTGAAGCTCGATAGTTGGTTACTGCGACCAATCATTGAATTGTTACTGGCGGTTTCGATCGCAACACTCGTAACATATTTCGGTGTCCTATCGTTCTCGCAAACGGTCCAAGTCGGTGTCGTCTATGCCTTCATCAGCTACATGGAGCGGATTTTCCAACCGGTTCAGCAAATCATGCAACGGTTGTCCGAGTTCCAACAAGCTGTCGTCTCAGCAGACCGTGTGTTCAAGGTCCTCGATACGGATGAGCCGGAACCAACGAAACAACTCGAAGGAGATGCACGAGTATCGGAAGGACATATCGTCTTTGAAGACGTGCGCTTTAGTTATGACGGAGAGAAAGATGTCTTGAAAGGAATTTCGTTCGAGGCGAAAAAAGGACAGACGATTGCCCTCGTTGGTCATACGGGAAGTGGAAAAAGTTCAATCATCAATATCTTGATGCGCTTTTACGCATACCAATCGGGTCGGATTTTGATCGATGGTCAACCGCTTGAGCAGTTATCAGAAGAAGAACTACGACAGCATGTCGGACTCGTGTTGCAGGATTCATTCTTGTTCACGGGAACGGTCGCGGACAACATTCGATTATTCGATAGTTCGATTTCCTTTGATCGTGTCGAAGCAGCTGCTAAATTCGTACAAGCGGACGGATTCATCAATCAACTGGATCAGCAATATGACAGTCCCGTTGCGGAACGGGGGGCGACGTTCTCAGCTGGGGAACGTCAGTTAATCTCCTTCGCACGCACGATGGCGCGGGATCCGAAAATCCTGATCCTTGATGAAGCGACGAGTTCGATCGATACGGAGACAGAGGAGAAAGTGCAAGTCGCACTTGAACGGATGCGTCAAGGGCGGACGACGATTGCTATTGCCCACCGTCTATCGACAATTCAAGATGCAGATTTGATTCTTGTATTGCATCAAGGGGAAGTGATCGAGCAAGGAAATCACCAAGAATTGATCGCACAAGATGGTCTGTATAAGAAGATGTATCAGTTGCAATCCGGTCATGTCACGGTTTCTTAAAAAAATAGACAAAAAAAGCCTGCCAGGCGATCTCGCCCGGCAGGTTGTTTGTTTTGATTAGTAGACTGTAACTGTAACGTTTTGGCGTCCCCAGTTGAGTGCTTCTTGTTGTGAACCAACGAGAAGGTCAAGTTTGTTACCTTGGATTGCGCCACCACGGTCGAGTACGATTGCTTCACCAATGCCTTCGATGTGCATACGTGTACCGATTGGGTATTGTGAAGAAGCTGCTACGATACGCATACCATTGTACGTGATCGTATTTGTAACGTCATAACCGCTTGCTGTCAACGCACGACCGTTGTAGAGTTGGCTACCGTTGTTAGATGGGTCGTTCGTGTAAGCACTGACGTTCATCGTCACTTTCGTACCTGATTTTGCAGGTGTTGATTGTTTTGTTGCAGTAGCTGGTTTAGCTGCTGCTTTTGGTGCTGGCTTCGCAGCAGGTTGTGCTTTTGCTGCTGGTGCTTTCGATACGCCAGCGAGTGAAGTATAGTCGCTGTGTGCGTAGCGCGTTTTACCATCGATTGTTGTTTTGATCCATGCACCAACTTTACCTTCTACGTTGACTTTTTCGCCTTTGTAGAGGTTACCGACATCTTTCGAGCTTGTCGTTGGTTGTGTGCGGACGTTTAGTACTGCCGTAGTAACTGTCGCTTTTTTAAAGTCGAATGAGCCTGCTGCAGACGTATACGCACCATGGACATAACGTTTTTGACCGTTAACTGTTGTTTTGATCCATGCGCCAGAACGTCCTTCGACATTTAATGTTTGACCTTTATATACATTGCCTACGTCTGCTGATGCAGTTGTAGGTGCTGTGCGTACGTTGAGTACTGGTGTATTTACTGTTACCGTTTCTGAGGCAGCCTCTGTCTCTTGGGCAAATCCTACTGATAGAGCTGTTGCTGCAAGACCGGCAGCGAAAACTGCTTTTTTCATTATTGATGTCCTCCTGACATATGCTGTGTTTACTGTTCCTACTTTACACGGCAAATCTGACCTGTGCGTTTACAGGTCAATGTCATTCGAGTTACAAACCGAGCTTTTGTGACAACAAGATTGCAAAAGGACGGTTTTTGTCATCGATAGGACATACTGATTATGAAAAACGGACGTTTATAGGTATTTTGGCTTACTGAATATAAAAAATTCGCACAATTCAACAGAAAAAAGCCTTAAAGATAGAAAGTGTTGAATCCTTCTATCGTCTGATGATGAAAAAGTGAAACGGATGATACGTAGATCAATACTTGACGATCGTCGTCACGCCGAACGCTGTCAGGTAAGAACGATGATACAATTCCTGCATCCAATCGTTAGCGGAAAGTTGAAACGTGCCGTGAATCGTTTGGTACGTTCGCTGGCGAATATTGATTTCGATTGGCTCTAGTAGCGGAGTGGACGGTAGATGGTCATGCATGCTGTCATTTTGATTTTCGATATAGAGCAGCTCGAGGACATCTCCTTCTTCCATATAACGCTGTAGATAAATTATGAACTCCCACTGATCGGCACCATCGATCGTAGACAAGTAAGGTATCGTGAATTGTCCTCGCTTCAATGAGACGTATTTCAACCGCTTCGACTTCATGTACGTATAATTGAGGGAGATCGTCA
Source organism: Exiguobacterium sp. Leaf187 (assembly GCF_001423925.1). Lineage (NCBI taxonomy): Bacteria > Bacillati > Bacillota > Bacilli > Caryophanales > Exiguobacterium > Exiguobacterium sp. Leaf187. The sequence goes on from NZ_LMPR01000009.1 coordinate 124,360, forward strand.
GGTATATAAAGGGGACGAGAGCTAGAAATGAATGTAAGAGCGGACGTCAAGCACCCCATCAGAAATAAGAAGCCATAAAAAAGTCAGCATTCGCACTCGAATGCTGACCAAATCGCGCATTAAGATAAGAGCGGTTCGTTCGAACCGTGAATGGTGTAGTTTTGGACTGTCCGTGAATATTCTAAAAGCAGGACATCAAGTTCATGGCTAAGTTGTAGAACACGCGGGGAGGTGAAGCTGGACTGGTCAGCTTGATGATATAGTTCGCTACGTTTGGCTTCGATGGCTAACGTCAATAGTTGTTGTGTCGTCATAGCAGTCTCCCTTACATTGGTGTCGTATCCATATTCTAGCAAGTCCATTTACGAGGTGCAATGAGATTTCAGTAAAATCGATGAAATGTAATTTTTTTGTAATTTTGGCGGACACGAATCTTTTGCAACTTTCTGTGAGATAATAGGTGCTAAATGCAGAGGAGTTTGGCAAAATAGAGGAGGAACTTCTTCTATAGTAGTAAAGAAAGGGGATGCTCATATGGAGCTCTCATTATGGTTAGCGTTTGGAGCAGGATTATTATCTTTCGTCTCTCCATGTACGCTACCACTGTATCCTGTGTTTCTCTCATACATCACAGGCGTGTCGGTAACGGATTTAAAAGAACGGGGCGTACGAGAAAAGCGATCCTTGTTTCATACGTTAGCGTTCCTCGTTGGTTTTGCGATGGTATTCGTTGTACTCGGTTTATCGACATCGTTGTTCGCAGATGTCTTTATCACATATCGAGATACGTTACGGATGGTTGGGGCACTCGTCATCTTCGTATTTGGGATTGTTCTCGTCGGATTATGGCAACCAACATTCTTGATGCGTGAAAAGAAACTGAATCTCGGGGAACGAAAAGGAGGATACGTCGGGACGGTACTCGTCGGAATCGGTTTTGCAGCCGGTTGGACACCGTGTACAGGTCCGATTCTCGCAGGAGTCATCGGATTAGCTGCGACCAATCCGAGTCAAGGCATGTTCTACATGCTCGCGTATGTCCTTGGCTTCTCGATTCCGTTCTTATTGATGGCGTTCTTCGTCGGTCGTTCGCGTTTGTTCGTGCAGTATAGTCTGAAATTAACGAAATTCGGGGGAGCCTTGATGATGGTGTTCGGAGTCATGCTGTATTTTGATGGCTTGAGTAAATTCGCAGCATGGATGAGTGACATCGTCGGATTCACTGGATTTTAATCAAGGAAGTGATCGGATGATTTGGATATCAACTGGGGTAGCGCTCGTCATGGGATTGCTGATCAGCTTCATTCGTGTGAAGGCATCAGCAAAACCGACGAATGCTAAAAAAATCTTGATCCCGCCCTTTGCGATGTCGACGGGTATGCTACAGTTTTTATACCCAGCATCCCGTCTGACATGGACGGAGGTAGCAGAAGCATTGCTCGTTGGAGCCATCTTCAGTATCTTTTTGATCAAGACATCCAATTTTTATGAAGCGGAAGGGCAAATTTATTTGCAACGTTCGAAAGCATTTTTCATCGTCTTATTCGGCATCTTACTCGTTCGGACGGTTGCGAAATTTTTCATCGGCGGACAGATCGATATCTTCGAAACGGGTGGGATTTTTTATCTCGTTGCCTTCGGAATGATTGCGCCGTGGCGCTTCGCGATGTATATGAAATACAAACGAGTCAAGTCGGGCACCGTGCCGGTTGCGCACTTACCTCACTAAAAAAACCGCTGAAGGCGACTTCGGCGGTTTTTCGTGCATCCTTCAATTTTGGAAGTATAATGCGTAGTCTCGCCAGTCGATGGCGTGCTCCGTTAGTGCTTTTTTCAAGAATTTATGATCGCGTTTCGGTGTCGCAGAAATATATCCTTTGACGACCAGTTCGGATGTCATCTCTGTCGCCCGTTCTTCAAGTGCGAACTGTCCGATCCGCCCGGCAATCTTGCGGCGTGCGACATCACGAAATGCCGATGGAACCGGCATGACGAGAGCGTTCAACAATTCCATCGTCTCATCCGTCCAAAGATGTCGTGTTTGGTCGATGTACTCATCTTCCCAGTCCATCATCGATTTACCGTCTTCTTTCGGTAACTTCTTGAGGAACTTCCGGAACATGAAAAACCCGCCAATTGCCATGAGTGTGATCATGATAAAGCCCCAGAGCAGAATCCCGTTCATGAACCATTCCATGCGCGACTCATCCCCCTTTCACATCAAATATAGATTAGCATAAATCAGGTGGACGTGCTATGATGAATGACGGAGAAAGTGAGGCGAAAGAATGCTGCAACCATACGTACAATTGGACGAGACCGGACAGCCCCGTAAAGGTGTTTTACCTGAAACAGCGGACGGTCGGATCGTTGAATTCTATTATGATACGAAGGGTGAAGAGATCACGGTGATCTTCGTCACCGTTCCGGCAGAAGATGCGAGCCGGAAGCGTGCGTTTACGGTCGGGAAAACGTTCAAGACGGTTTCGACACTCGAAGACTTCACGTTACTTCACTATGAATGGGCAAATGACCAGATTTTTGCGACACTTGAGATGTTCGCGGATGGGTCGAAACGTCAAATCGACGCTTCGAGATTGCTCGACTATTAAAAAAGAAGGAGATGCGGATTGCCGCGTCTCCTTCTTTTGATATTCAAGAAATATGAAGTCGGATGACCTCGTCATGCAGTTCCACCTGACCACCAATCGGGAACGTGAACAAAGGACTCGTATGTCCGAAGTCGACATTCGCAAGAACCGGTACGTGCTCTAGGAATGGATAGAGTGAGATCAGATATCGCAGATGCTCTTCCGTCATCTTCGTTGTGAGTTGGAAGCGTCCAAAGACGATCCCACGAATCGTTTCCGCACCTGGTTGTGCCATCAAAGAGGCGAAATCACGGGCGAACGTCGCTGGATGGACTTCGTAATCATCTTCAAGGAATAAAATCGTATCCCGTAAATCAGGGAAGTGCGGTGTGCCTTGCAGGAGATTTAATGTACAAAGATTCCCACCGAGCAGTCGACCGCTTGCTTGCCCATTGGATAAAAGAATCGGTCCTTTGTTTGGTAACGTAATGATATGTCCACGATCGGTATCACGCCAATGGACTGAAGGCTTGATCGTAACGGGTTCTGTTCCGAACAACACTTGCTTGAAGTAATCGATCGTATAAGCATCGCGATCACGGAAAGCCCGTAACATCGGTCCGGAGTAAGTGATTAATCCAGTGTTCGTTAGAATGGCGTGACTGAGTGCTGTGATATCGGAGAAGCCACACAGGATTTTCGGATGTGTCCGAATCAATTCGTAGTCGAGTAAGTCGACAAGTTCATTCGTGCTGAACCCACCGCGAACGCACAGGATCGCATCAACGTTCGGATCAGCGAACGCGGCATGGAGGTCTGCGACGCGTAACTCAGGATCACTGGAACCGAACGGATTGACGGCACGCGCATGTTGACTGATCGAGACACGTAATCCGAGCGATTCGAGCGTTTGGATCGCACCATCGATGATCTTCATCTCGACCGTTGAGAGGCTAGAAGCGGGTGCGATTAAGCGGACATGAGAACCATCCGTCAACTTCTTTGGCGTTAACGTCGGCAGGTGGGCAGCGATGATCTCTAAACGGTTACCGAATGGATCGGTTGTGAAGAAACGACGACGTGGCGCAAGGCGTGTGTCATGCTCAACCGGATAACCGGCAGCTTGAAGAGAATCGCTCAAGGCTTCGAACGCAGCGACGGTTAATCCAGGATGCGCTTTTTTAGCAGGGGAGAAGGGATCCTCGATGCCGAGATGAAGTGCTGCACCATGTTCTTCGAACCAGACACCACCACTGGCTTGAACACCAGTCGGTTTTTCGACTTCCTTCATATGTAAAAGCCCGGCATAAAATTCACGGGCGCGATCTTCTTCGTTTTTCGGCATAGCGAGCTGGACATGATCTAACATGAAGACACTTCCTTTACGAATTAGATTCAGGCAACGAACTGAGTGATCCGTTTCAGTTCACGTTCGACGAGGTTCAAGTAGAAGACACCTTCGATCCGGCGATCGAGAGATTGTGCGATCTCATAGAGATTCGTCCGAAGCGCTGCGAGATACGACGCTTCCTCACCAAGAGATTGACGATGGGCGAACGCATAGTGAGCGAGTAAGAACTGAAGATACCCACGATCAGTCAAGAATGGAATCAATTGTTTTTTCTCTTCCATCGACCAGGTATAGTTCGTATCGTAATACATCTTCGCATATAGGTGGTACGGCTCGTCGCCACCTGTGAACAAGGTTTCGCCACGTTTAACTTCTTCGATCAAGCGTTCACTCCAATCGAAGCGTTCTTTTTTGCGACTAAGGAACAACGGTAGGATGTATGGATGTGCCTGATCCGGCATCCGTGAACAACCCCGTTCATGCCGAAGTGCTGCATAAAGTAACAAGGCACGATCTTCGAAGCCACGTTCGATCGCATACGTCATCCGGCTAAATGCTTCGCAGGATGGGCAATCACTAAGTTCGTCACTTGGCGCGTCAACCCATTCCGATAGATAATGATCGGCTTGTTCCTCGTCACCGAGTTTGCTATAGACCATGAAGCTGATATAGTCGCGCGTCCGAATAAAGCCATGCGCGTCACAGAAATCGATGAAGCGATCGAGATCTTCTTCGAGAAGCGAGACCGTCACGTCTTCTTGTTCTGCCATATAGATCAAGTAGGACTTGTAGTTCCAGTACAAATCAAGTTCTTGTTTTGGAGTCAGTGTCATCTCATCTTTTCGGATCCATTCCATCAAGAGCGTGAAGGACACAAGAAACGATCGGAAGTGTCCTAAATCAAATTGATTTTGTGAAAATGTCCATAAGGAGAGGAAGCGGAGTGAATCATCAGCTGTTTCCTCAAAGATGGCCCATAAGGCCTCACCGCGTGCAACGGAGGGTTCTTCTTCCTTTAAACGAAGATATAAGAGATGGAGTTCTTCTTGAGGGTTCATCTGTACCCCTCCTTTCTTATATAAGTATACCACGAGCGTTTTGAGAAATCGCAATTGAGCGAGGACGGAATAAAAAAAGATTCCGAACCCGCTCAATCGCGGTTCGGAATCATTTCAAGTATTTGTGGATGAGTTTCAGCTGTCGGATGTAGCAAATCATGTACTGTGTAACCATTGAGTACTTGATGGAACGCCGCAATGGCATCATCGAAAGCATCACGTGCTGGATTGAGCGAAGGAATCTCGTGAATGCCTTCTTGCGGATCGAGAAAATGAACGGTTGGTTCAAACAGTTGTACGACGTCACCGATATGAATTGCATCCGGAGGGCTCGCTAATCGAAAACCACCTCCACGACCACGGACAGATTCAATCAGACCACTCTGTCCTAAACGATAGACTACTTTCATCAAATGATTCTTAGAAATGTCGTAACAATCCGCTACTTCCTGGATTCGGACTAAACGATCGGGATGAGCTGCTGCGAACAGCAGGGACCGAATCGCGTAATCCGTATAACGTGTCATGCGCATTTTCATCACCTACTTAACACACATACTAGGGGGGGACGCAAGCATTTACAACTTTCAATGTGCAAAAAATAAGATGCATTTTAGAGATTGTTTTTGAGAGTGGATTCACGCATAATGGACGGTGAAAGGTAGGTTAAATTATGCATTTCGATCAGGCATTACACCTTTTGCAACAGCTCGGTCCATCGATGGAGCAAAAGGGATTGCGGATCGCGACGCGCTTCTATGACTCGCTCGAGGCGACGTACGAAGAAGAATTGCGCGCGCTTCGAGAAGCAGGAGCTCAGGACGGAACTCGCGCATTACGGATTTTACGCCTGAGTCAATTACTGAACCAGATTACCAACCAGCACGAATCGAGTGAACTGTTTAAATTGATTTTGCTGAATGAAATCGATCAGACGAAATCGTTTCTGCTGACGTACCCGGACATCATCAGTCGTGAAATTCTTCAAGCTATTCAAATCGAATATGACCTTAAAGAAGATGCACCTTTACTTCAAGCATGGGCAATTGTTCACCATCAACTCGTCGATACGTGCCGCCATTTTTGTAAATACCGTCATGCTGAAAATTGGCGTCAACAAGATATTTTGTTGATCGCAGAAGAACATCATCTCGGAGCCGTCATCGATGAAGCCAGGCACGCGCTCTTGAGTGGTCGAAAAACGACATTGTTACATGTCTCAGCTGAGGAACTGGCAGAACGAATGTTAGCGAATGTCGTATCCTTGACGACGAAAGGGATGGTCGTTCATCACATTCGTCAAGAAGGATGGGAACAACAGATGCACGAATTCTTGACGATGATCACGGCGAATGATCCGATTGTCTTCGTCAGTGGATCGACGAATTTCATTGAAGAAATCCAGCAACGACTTGATCCGCTACCGGTCCTGTTCGGTCCGTTCGTAGCGGCAAATCAATTACCCTCTTAACGAGAAAAGCGATGTGTAACGCTCTGACAAAAGTCGGAGCATGACACATCGCTTTTTTAAGCTGATTTCGTTAAGCGTTTCGCACGTTGAATCGACCGGTCGAGTGCGAGATAGACCCCACCTGAGACACAACATAGCAGTCCGACGAATCCGAGCGCAAAGTCACCTTTTCCGGTATCAAGGAATAACGATCCGAGAAGCGGTGCGGTGACGCCGCCAATCAACCACTGGAGACTCGCAGCACCGTTGTACGTTCCGCGGAGATGTTCTGGTGCGATCAAAGCGATGAACGTCATCTGCACAGGAGACATGATCATCTCACCGAGCGTATAGAACGCATAAATCGCAAGCAATACCGTCACGAGCACGACATAACTCGTTCCGAGTGAGAACAGGTAAGACGGCACGAATGCGAGAAAAATCATGCCGATCCCGAAAATCGAGGCGCCGAGCAACATGACTTTTCCGAATGCCTTGCCGGACAAGCGAGCAGCGATCGGGAACTGGAACAAGACGACCATGATTCCGTTCAGTGCCATCAAGTAAGGAAACGGATTTTGTTTCGTCGGTAGTCCCGGCAGTGCTTCCTTCAAGAAGACCGGTAACATACTCTCGACGAGGGCAAATCCCATCGAGATGAAGACACCCGCCCCGATGAAGATTAAAAAGACATGATCCTTCCGCAATACAGTGAGCGGTGATACTTTGACTTCGTCCGTCTTTTCGATATACTCCGGTTTCGTCTCTTCGATGAAGAAGTAGAGAACGAGTCCGTACAGGAAAAAGACGAAAGCGGCAGAGTAGAAGATGAGTGAACGGTCGACGAATAGGACCGCACTTCCGAGAAGTGGACCGAATGCGGCCCCGACGTTATGTCCCATCCGCAGCAGGCCGAACGATTCGTTCAGGCGTTCTGGTGGTGTGACGTCAGCGACCATCGCGCTTGCCGCCGGATGGAACAGTGAACTCGATAAACCGAGCAGCGCGTTCAAAGCGAGAAGTGGTCCGAATGAATCAGCGAACGAAAAACCGATTAGTGCGATGACGTCACCGATGATCGAGAGGACCATCAGTGGTTTTCGACCGAATTTATCGGCGAAGTGACCACCGAGGACGGCACCGACGAGCGACATGATCGGTCCGGTCGCCATGATGACACCGACCAAGAAGTAGGAATCGAGTCGATCCGCATAATAAAGAACTAAAAATGGTGCAATCATGAACATCATGATCCCCGTGATCGTTTCCCCGACGAACCGGATCCAGATGTTGCGATCAAGCTGTTTGAGTGCGTTAAACATAGTGAAAACCCCTTATATTCCGTTTTTAGACAATAGAAAAGACGGATACGCACAAATATGGGCATACCCGTCCTAATATAAGAGGGCAGCATGTACGTATACGCATACGCACACCCTGCTTAATTAAAAATTAAACGATTGGGTGACGTACAGTTGTAGCCGATACAAAGACAGTGTGGACAGATGTCCGGGCTTGATGGAATACCATTGTACGTCTCCTCCTTCTGTAATAGTAAACTTCCTAGTCATCGTAAAGAAGATCGTGATGAATTGTCAACTTTAAATCTGAAAATTGAGTCAATGAAGTGAAATGGACGAGACCTTGAAAATTCGGTATGATAGACTAGTTGCGAAAAAGATTGATCGGACTTTTGAATATATCGGTGAAAGGAACTACCATACATGACAAACATTCTACAAACGGAAGTCGAAAAGCGTCGGATTTTCGGCATTATCTCCCACCCGGATGCGGGTAAGACGACATTAACTGAAAAATTCCTCCTGCACGGAGGGGCAATCCGTGAGGCAGGTTCTGTCAAGGCACGGAAAAACTCGAAATTTGCGAAATCCGACTGGATGGAAATCGAAAAACAACGCGGAATCTCTGTTACGTCTTCGGTCATGCAATTCGAATACGATAAAAAGATCGTCTCAATCATGGATACACCAGGTCACTCGGACTTCGGTGAAGATACGTATCGGATCCTGACAGCTGTTGACTCAGCAATCATGGTCATCGATGCAGCGAAAGGGATCGAGTCGCAAACGAAGAAACTCTTCCAAGTTTGTCGGATGCGCGGGATTCCAATCTTTACGTTCATCAATAAGATGGACCGTCAAGCGCGTGACCCACTCGAATTGATGGAAGAACTCGAAGAAGTCCTCGGTATTCCGTCTGTTGCTGTGACGTGGCCAGCTGGTTCAGGTCAACAGTTCGAAGGGGTCTATGACCGTGTCAAAGGACAATTCCATTGTTTCAAGAACGATCGTAAGTCGATCGAACTCGGTGAGGAAGGTCTCGCGAACGAAGAACTCGCGACGACGATCAACTCGGAAATGTATGAGACGTTGATGGATGAAGTCGACTTACTCGACGGCGCAGGTAACGAATATGATGAAGAATTGATCGCAAAAGGTGAACTGACTCCAGTCTTCTTCGGATCAGCACTCGTCGATTTTGGTGTCACACCACTTCTTGAACATTACTTGAACTTGTCTCCTTCACCGACACCACGCGAGTCGAACAAAGGGAAAGTCGAGCCGGCACAAGACTTCTTCAGCGGTTTCGTCTTCAAGATTCAAGCGAACATGAACCCGAACCACCGTGACCGGATTGCGTTCGTCCGTATTTGTACGGGTAAATTTGATCGTGGAATGGACGTCGTCCTGACACGGACAGGCAAGAAGATGAAGTTATCTCAATCGACACAATTCATGGCGGATGAGCGGGAAACGGTCAATGAAGCGTTCGCAGGAGACGTCATCGGGTTGTACGATTCAGGCAACTATCAAATCGGTGATACAATCACGAACGGTGATCCATCATTGCAATATGAGGCACTACCAACGTTCGCACCAGAACTCTTCTTGAAGGTCTACACGAAAAACGCCTTGAAGTCGAAACAGTTCCAAAAAGGTGTCGAACAGCTCGCGCAAGAAGGTGCGATCCAGGTCTACAAGACGGAATACAACGAAATCATCCTCGGAGCAATCGGACAACTCCAATTCGAAGTCTTCGAGCACCGGCTCAAAGGCGAGTATGGCGTTGACATCTTGAAGGATGCTGCGAACTTCCAAGTCGCGAAATGGATCAAGCCAGCTGAAGTCACTGCCGTCAAACAATTGACGGATTCACGGACGGTTCTCGTCTACGACCGTTGGGAAAATGCTGTTCTATTATTTGCGAATGATTTCGTCTACGAGCGATTCGTTCAGAAGAACGAAGGAACGATCACATTGGTCGATTCACCGCAACAACTCTAAGTTTTTGACGGACTACTTTTCGAAGTAGTCCGTTTTTTCGTTCCTGAAATCTCGTTTGATGGCAAGCGAACAAGGGTAAAAACAGAGCGAGTTTGAATTCATATGAAAAAGGAAGGTGTCATGTGATGGCGAAACGGTTTGTTGGAATCTATCAGGATCAATCGAGTCTGGAACGAAAAATCGAGGAATTGAAACAACAGGGGCATCATGATTCGGATTTTTCTGTCGTCGGTCGAGATGACGCGGCAGACGAAGCATCGGGTGCAAGTTGGATTGATCAGGTCAAATCAAAATTTTCTAAAGAACCACCGCTCCGCGAGACATTAAAACGTGTCGGACATTCGGACGATGAGGCAGAACGGCATTACGCAGAAGTCGAGCGTGGCGGTCTTGCATTGTTCGTCAAGGATCGAGATCACGATCATGACCACGACCATGAGCACCATCATCACCATGACCATGATCATGACCATCGACACGATGATAACAAGGTCGAAAATCCGGGGAACAATGCCTATGAATCCAATCACCGCGGGGACGGTGAGAAGAGCGACCGGGCGAAGTGGAAAGCGGACGATCTCGACTAATACCTAGAAGTGAAGGCGCCGCTTGCGGTGGACTTCACTTTTTTTCATATCTGGAGGCGTAGGGCGAGATGTGTGAGGAATCGAGGTGCTATACTGAGAGCATCGAAGAGGTGATAAGACATGAAAAAAATAGTGACAGCTTTAGCAGGAATTGGTCTTGCCAGTGCTTGGTTCATTAACCGGTACCCAGTTTTCGGGAAACGACCAAGCCGTGCAGAGCGGCTGAGTTTCGAACGATCAGATCGTTTTGTCGACGGGAAGTTCAAAAATGAGATGGATTTCCAGTTGAAGATGGAATGGGACTCGATGAAAAGTATCTTAAAGGATTACGGAAGAAACATTCCGAATCTGCGTCCTGTCAAAGCGTTACCGACGCTTCCGTATCAGCGACGTCAAGACGATAGTGAAACACCACGTGTCACATGGTTCGGACATTCGGCATTTTTACTCGAACTCGATGGGCAAACGATTTTCTTTGACCCGATGCTCGGGCGCGCACCATCACCGTTCCCGAAACTGGGGGGAGGACGTTTTCAAACGACGCAGACGGTTGATCTCGAACGTCTACCGTTGATTGATGTCGTTGTCTATTCGCATGATCATTATGATCATCTGGATTATCCATCCGTCCTCGCCTTGAAAAATCGAGTCGGTCGCTTCATCGTGCCGCTCGGTGTCGGGAGTCGTCTCCGTGGATGGGGCGTCTCGGCTGAGCGAATCACGGAACTCGACTGGCATGAATCGACACAAGTCGGTGGCATCAAACTGACAGCGGCTCCGTCGCGCCATTATTCAGGGCGAAATGGTCTTGATCAATTTTCAACGCTATGGGCGTCATGGGTCATCGAAGGCTCGCAAAAGGTCTTCTTTAGTGGCGATAGTGGATATGGTCCACACTTCAAAGCAATCGGCGAACAATATGGTCCGTTTGACCTGACGATGATGGAATGTGGACAGTACGATGTCCGGTGGTCCAATTCGCATATGTTACCGGAACAAACAGTTCAAGCTCATCGAGATGTAAAAGGTCGTGTCCTGATGCCGATTCACTGGTCTGCCTTCATCCTCGCGTTCCATGCGTGGTTCGAGCCGGTCGAACGGTTGCTCAAGGAAGCGAAACGCGATGAGATTCCGGTTCTGACACCAATGATCGGGGAGAGTGTGACACCCGAGAGCACGACACGAAAATGGTGGCGGGAAGTGCGTTGAGTAAAATAACTTTTTGATTTTAATTGAATGAAATGAGAAAAAAGTAGCCTTTTCGAATCACATCGAAAAGGCTACTTTTTTAGGTGAATAAACAGACGAAATGTTCATCCTCGACTCTTATAGAAAAGCGAGGATGATGTCATCGTCCGATCGTACAATACCATTTAGCTCGCCAATTGATCCGCTTGCTTTACGCGACGAGAACGAACTTTTTCGATGATTTCGAAACCGAGCACAAGCATCGTTCCGACGAGTAATCCGTTACTGAGGAACGGACGAAGCGTCAAAGGCAGGACTTCCGCGATGACGGTCGATTGCAACAAGATACTGATGCCGATGACGGCACTGATCGCAAACGCATGGCGGCGGCGACTGTTCTCCATGTTACTTTCCGCAGACTGCCAGGCAATCAGGAACATGTGCGGCAATGTCGCAAGCAACGCGGCACTCGCAACGCTACGCGGTAATGTCGCGATGATCCCGATCAAGCTTGGGAAGAAACCGATCAGTGCGATGACGAGCGAGGCAATCAAGAACGGGCGACGTTTCCGGCTTCCCGTTTGCGCGATGAATCCGCTCGTGATGGGCAATGGCACCGGGACAAGCGTCGAGAATGTAGCAGCGAGTAAATGAATGACACCTTCGATGGATAATCCTTGGTGCAGACGTCCTTGTTTTTGAAGCGTCGCTTCGACGGCGCTTAAAGCGGCAATTAAATTGATGACGAGCAAGATCGCGAACGGAATCGCGACAAGGAATGCACTGCCGTCAAACTGTGGCCATCCGAACGGTAGCGCTTGCGGTGGTGCGAACAAACTAGATGATGCAGGAAGCGACGGACGGCTGACGAGCCAACCGACGATGATTCCGATCATCAAGGCAAACGGACGTAAGCGACTCGGTCCAAATTGGCTGAGTCCGAGCACGAGCAAGAACGTGACGATTCCGGTGAAGCGTGTTGCCTCGACGGCGAGAACGGCACCGAGCATAACACCTGTCAATTGAATACATAATAAGAGCAAAAACGTTCCGCTGACGAGCGGTGTAAAGACGGGTAATAAGTATTTCGTCCATCCTGTCAAACCGAGAATGATGAGGACGACGCCGGCAATGACGACGGCTGCCATCGCGATTGTAAAGGCCGTTTTTGAATCGACCGGTAGTGCAGCGATGACGACGAAGATGCTGACCCATGATCCGGCAGGTCCCGATACGATCGGAAGCCGGTGGCCGAAGGCTCCGTGTAGGAAACAGGCAATCCCGCCTACAAAGAACGACCGTTGGACAAGGGCAGCAGTCTCAACTGATGAGAGGTCGAACAGACTGGCGACGACGATTGGTAAAGCAATCGTGTTCGCGAGTAAAAAGACGATCCACTGGAAGGTAGAAGTCGTTTGTTTCATGAAAAAGCTCCTTTCTTAAACTTCAGATATTCCTGCATCATAGCATATGATTGATGTTATGATTCATATATCTTTATACATGAAAACATATGAAAGAGATGATGAATATGGATTTACGCCAGTACCGCTATTTTTGTGCGGTCGTCGAGGAACAATCCGTCACACGAGCAGCGGAGCGCTTACGGATGGCACAACCTGCCTTGACGCAGCAAATTCGGCGAATGGAAGAAGAGCTAGGTGTTCGTCTGATTGAGCGGGCAGGGCGCGGGATTCGGATTACCTCGAGCGGCAACCGCTTATATGAACGAGCAGTCTCTTTGCTACAGTTCGAGCAGGAGACACGGATGGAAGTGAGCGACATCGAAGCCGGACGAACGGGAATCTTGCGCATTGGTGTGAACACTTTATCAGCCAGTCGGCTCGTTGAATGGATTGAACAGATGAAACGACGACATCCTGGCATTATCTTACAAGTCCACCAAGGAGAATCGAGTGCGCTCATCGAACGGTTGAAAGAGCGGTCGCTTGACGCAGCGTTCGTCCGTCTGCCGATTGATGCGCAAGGGATTTCGATTGAATGGATTGAAGAAGAACCGTTTCATCAAGTCTGGCACCCCGATCATCCGACTGCGGATCTCATCATTCCGAGTCAGGAAGGACTCGGTGTCTTTCAGACGTTAAGTCAACGGCTCGGCGTCGTATCGCAAGAGACGTGTTCCGATGTTTTGACGCTGATCGGACTCGTCCGCAGTGGACAGGCGGTGACCGTTTTGCCGGAGAGTACGTTGCGGGAACTGGATATGACAGGACTGCACCAGACATACCTATCCGGTGCCGCGAGTACGACAGCCTTCGTCTGGTTGACGGAGACGGGACCGACGACACTGACAAAACAATTCATTGAAATCATGAAAGAAACAGCAGAATAATTAAATGGATAGGAAAGAAAGGAACGATCGTATGAAAACGATTCAAGGCACGTATGGAGAAGCAAAGATTTTCACGGATAACGTCGACGACCTGACGATTAAGCAAGTCACAGCTATGTTAGAGGAACAATTTGCGACAGACAGTCGCGTCCGGATCATGCCAGATTGCCATGCTGGAAAAGGGTCTGTCATCGGAACGACGATGCATGTGACGGACGAGGTCGTACCGAACCTCGTCGGTGTTGATATCGGTTGCGGCATGTTATGTACACGACTTGCTGAACAAGAACCAATCGATTATGCGAAACTTGACGCGACGATTCAGCGTCTCGTTCCAAGTGGCATGTCGGTACGTCAGCAAGCTCATCCATTGTCCGAACAGGTACCGTTTGATCAAGTACTTGCACCGTTTAACGAGACACGGGCACGATTATCAATCGGTACGCTTGGTGGAGGGAATCATTTCATCGAACTGAACCAGGATGCAGCAGGACAGCGCTATCTCGTCATTCATTCTGGTAGTCGCAATCTTGGGAAGACGATTGCCGAACATTATCAAGCAGAGGCAGAAACTGCACGCTTCCAATTTGACGCTGACCAAGTCATCGCCGAATTAAAACAACAAGGGCGCGAGTCGGATATACAGACGACCTTACAGCAATTGAAGGAAAAACGGTCTACGTTTAACAAAGATTTAGCATCTGTTTCCGGCGAAGCGATGGAGCGTTACCTCCATGATCTTAAGATTGCTCAACGATACGCAGCATTGAACCGTCAGGCGATGACCGAGGTCATTTTCGAGGCGATGGGATGGACGGTAGCGGATCAATTCGATACGATCCACAACTACATCGATCTTGACGCGATGATTCTACGAAAAGGTGCCATCTCTGCAAAAGCCGGCGAGCGGGCAATCATTCCGATGAACATGCGTGATGGTTCCTTGATCGTCGTAGGAAAAGGAAATCCCGATTGGAACTATTCCGCGCCACACGGAGCAGGACGAATCATGTCGCGGTCAAAAGCATTCAAAACAGTTGAACTGGATGCGTTCGAAAAGACGATGACCGATGTCTGGTCAAGTTCAGTCGTCGCATCGACGCGTGACGAGTCGCCGTTCGTCTACAAGCCGATGGACGAAATCATCCGTAATACGAAAGAAACGGTCGATGTCGTCGAAATCATTAAACCGCTGTACAACTTTAAGGCGAAATGATGGAAGGTTATTATCAATTGGGGAGGATATTCTATGAATTATAAGGGGACTATGTTGATTCTGTTTTCAAGTGTGTTTTTGATCGCTGGATGCACGGATGAGGCGGTCACGACGGAACAGAAAAAAGTAGAAGTCAAAACTACTACGCATACGAATCAGACGAAACACCCCATCTTAAATCCAGTTCAGTATGAAAAGCTGTTCAAGCATATGAATGAACACTTGAAGATGGACCAGTTTCAGTTGAAGGATAGTACGATCGGTGCAGACTTCACGGCTGTCGACCAATCCTTGAGTTTTGAGAAGAGAAGATGGTTAACGGTTGACGGAACGATTGATACGCCATCGACCCAGGAGACACTTTATTTTGAAAACCAAAAACAAGATACGCAGTTAGCGATTCATTTTGCGTATACGAATCGATACATAGGCAATGATCTGGTTCAGTATCAATCAAACGGTAGTTACGGCGAGCTCCTCATCATTAGCTACAAAAACATCCTCATATCCGTACAACAAAATTCATTAAACAAAGTAGATCCTGACACGACACAGGAAGCAGCAAAACAGGTGATCCAGGAATTAAAAAACGTCCCCGTTTAAAACGAGAACGTAAAGGTGACAACTCTGATTTGATTAGACCGTACCATCCGGTAATGTCTCACCAGTCCGACGAATCGTCGCGCCAAGTTCAGCGGCGATCGCATTGACGGCTTCTGAATCTTCGTTGACCTCACTGATCAAGATGACACCGTAATGGTCAGGATTGATCTGATTCAGCGTCCGATTGAACAAATCAAATGATTCCCGCTCGTTCTTCTCATCCCGGTTCGCACCAATCAAGTAACCAGCAACGGAGCCGACGAGCATACCGAACGGACCACCAACGACACCGATTGCCATGCCGATCAATGAGCCTTTGAAGGATTGGTCCTGTTGCGTGAAGTCGATGGCATCGATGAAAGAGAAGCCCTCTGCTTCGTCACGTTTTGCGAGAACCATCTGATCCATCTCGATTTCCTTGATTGCCTCGAGATCCTTAATCATCGCAAAGCCTGTTTTTGCTTTTTCTAAATCACTAAAAATGATTGTCGTAATAACGTGCGTTGCATCGCTTTTGTATTTCGCCATAATAAACGCCTCCACAAGAATCGGATATCGTACTACACTTTTTAAGTACCCTGAACATTCTAAATGGAAACGCGAGACTGGAAATATGAGAAAAACAGGACAACAGAATAATTTTCTAATATCGGCAATAAGTAAAACTTATCGAAAGTCTTTTGTTCTTTCAAATTGTAACGGAATCCATATTATACTATGATAGAACTGTACAAGTAAGCGGTATCAGGGGCTTGATGTCGTGAACACTTAAAGGGGGAATCACCATGAAGCAAACAGATGTGTCGCAAGATGTCTTTGGCGCACGCCGTTCGTTTGAAGCAAACGGTAAGAATTATCAGTACTATAGTCTTGAAAAATTGGAAGAACTCGGATTGACGGAAGTCAAACGTCTTCCATACTCGATTCGTGTCCTACTCGAGTCAGTACTTCGTCAACAAGATGGTCGTTCGATCACACGTGAACACGTCGAGAACTTGGCGAAATGGGGAACAGCTCAAGTTTCGAACGATGTCGATGTTCCGTTCAAACCGTCACGCGTCATCCTTCAGGATTTCACAGGTGTTCCAACGGTCGTTGACCTCGCGTCACTTCGTAAAGCCATGCAAGATCTCGGTGGAGACCCATCGGTCATCAACCCAGAAGTACCAGTCGACCTCGTCGTTGACCACTCGGTTCAAGTCGATGCTTACGGTTTTGCTGGAGCACTTGCAGAAAACATGGATCTCGAATTCGAACGTAACGAAGAGCGTTACAAATTACTTCGCTGGGCGACATCGGCATTCGATAACTACCGTGCCGTACCACCAGCAACAGGGATCGTCCACCAAGTTAACCTCGAGTACTTGGCATCTGTCGTCCTTGAAAAGGAAACAGCAGACGGTACAGTTGATGTGTACCCGGATACACTCGTCGGAACGGACTCACACACGACGATGATCAACGGTCTTGGCGTCCTCGGTTGGGGAGTCGGTGGGATCGAAGCGGAAGCGGGCATGCTCGGACAGCCATCGTTCTTCCCAGTACCAGAAGTCATCGGTGTACGCATTACAGGTGAGATGCACCCAGGAACGACAGCAACAGACGTTGCCCTTCGTGTAACGGAAATGCTCCGTCAAGAGAACGTCGTTGGTAAATTCGTCGAGTTCTTCGGTCCATCACTCCACTTGATGTCACTTTCTGACCGGGCAACAATCGCGAACATGGCGCCAGAATATGGTGCAACATGTGGATTCTTCCCAGTCGACACAGAAACATTGACGTACCTTCGTCTGACAGGTCGCGATGAAGAATTGATCGAAAAAGTCGAGAACTACTCGAAAGCAAACGGTTTGTTCTACACGCCACAAAACGAAGATCCAACATTCACGAAAACAGTCGAACTCGATCTTTCGACAATCGTTCCTGCCCTTGCTGGACCAAAACGTCCACAAGACCGGATCGATTTGACGGATGTTCATACATCATTCAAAAAAGCGTTGACGGCTCCACAAGGAAACGCTGGATTCGGCTTAGCGGAAGAAGAAGCGAACAAAGTCGCTGTCGTTCAGTTCGAAGACGAAGCAGTTGAAATGCGTACGGGTGACGTGGCAATCGCTGCGATCACGAGCTGTACGAACACATCAAACCCATACGTCATGATCGGTGCTGGACTCGTCGCGAAAAAAGCGATCGAACTCGGTCTTTCGGTTCCAAAATACGTCAAGACATCACTTGCGCCAGGATCGAAGGTCGTTACGGATTACCTCGAGAAATCAGGACTCCAAACGTACCTTGACGAACTCGGCTTCAACACGGTCGGTTACGGCTGTACGACATGTATCGGGAACTCTGGTCCACTCGACCGCGCAGTCGAAGACGCAATCCTCGGTTCAGACTTACTCGTTTCGTCTGTCCTCTCCGGTAACCGTAACTTCGAAGGTCGTGTCCACCCGCTCGTCAAAGCGAACTACTTGGCTTCACCGCCACTCGTCGTCGCGTATGCACTTGCAGGAACAGTCGACGTCGATATCATGAACGCGTCACTCGGAACAGGCAAAGACGGACAAGAAGTCTTCTTCGCTGACATCTGGCCGTCACGTGATGAGATCCAAACGATCATCAACACGGTCGTCACACCAGAAAGCTTCCGTGCAGAATACGATTCAGTCTTCACAGGAAACGAACGTTGGAACAACCTTGATGTGCCAACAGGGGATCAGTACGACTTCGACGGTGAGTCGACGTACATCCAAAACCCACCGTTCTTCGAGAACTTGGCGAAGGAAGCTGGTCAAGTCGAAGCGCTCAACGGACTCCGTGTCTTCGGTAAGTTTGCTGACTCGGTTACGACGGACCACATCTCACCAGCGGGTTCATTCTCGAAAACGACACCAGCCGGTCAATACCTCGTCAACAAAGGGGTTGCACCAAAAGACTTCAACTCATACGGTTCACGTCGTGGTAACCACGAAATCATGATGCGCGGAACGTTCGCGAACATCCGCATCCGTAACCAAGTCGCACCAGGTACAGAAGGTGGCTTCACGACGTACTGGCCAACAGGCGAAACGATGGCGATGTACGATGCTGCGATGAAGTATAAAGAAGATGGCACAGGTCTCGTCATCCTCGCTGGTAAAGATTACGGTATGGGTTCTTCACGTGACTGGGCAGCAAAAGGAACGAACTTGCTCGGCGTCAAAGCCGTCATCGCGGAAAGCTTCGAGCGGATTCACCGTTCAAACCTCGTCATGATGGGTGTTCTTCCACTGCAATACGTGGCAGGCACGACAGCTGAAACACTTGGTTTAACAGGTGAAGAAGCGATCAGCATCGCAATCGATGAGTCTGTTCGTCCACGTGACATCGTTAAAGTCACAGCGACAGCGGCAGACGGAAAAGTCACTGAATTCGAAGCGATCGCTCGTTTCGACTCAGAAGTCGACATCGATTACTACCGTCACGGCGGGATCCTTCCAATGGTCCTTCGTGAGCGTCTCCAACAAGCATAAGTTGTCTAATCAAAGGTGGGGGAAACCCCACCTTTTTTTGACGAGAGGAGGAAAAAGGTGAACCGATTCAAGAAGTGGTTTCAACCGAAGGAAGACCAGCCGTTGCCGATGCGTGACGTGACGCTTGATGAAGTCAAACAAGCGACGCATGCTTTTGAATCCGAACTACCGAAAGGGACGAATCGGACAGTGCTTTTAGACAACGAACAACGCATCGACTTAAAGCAGTTGGAGCCGTATTTGAAAGCACGTTCGACACAAGTGTTTTACATGTCGCGTGAGACATTCACCATCATGGAGGCAAAAGACCGAGAACTTGTCTATGAGATGGATCATGTCCAGGTTGCCGTCGATCGCTATTTTGACCGGGTGAAGAAACTCCCGTTGAAACCGTATAGCAAAACGTTCCAAGTCGACTGCGCGATGTTGTTTCAAGATGGCTATTTGCGTGAAATGCCGCATCATAGCTATTACTTGGTCGATGAGTCGATGATCGTCTCGCTGACGCCGAAAGAAGCATAAACGTAATCAAGGGTGGACCGAATTCATTCGGTTCGCCTTTTTTTGTCGTCCTGACCATTTTCTGATTTGTTCAAAAGTCTGACGAATTTAGTCAGAAATCGTGAAATCTCGGACAAACCCTTTGTATTCTCCTTATAAAACCGATACGATGATAAGGAATAGAGACTTGAGCTAGGAAGGTGTACATGGCATGACGAAACGAACGAGCACGTGGATTGCAGTAGCAATCGTGGCAATGGCGATCCTCCTTGCCTACAATTTTTATCTCTTGAACAAGACGCAGACCGCAAGCGATGAAAAAGCCGCGACGGTCAAACCGTTTTATACGATGACACGCATCCAATATGTTGAGAAGAAGCTCGCGACGAAAAAAGATGAACTTGAATCACGCACGTATGAAGTCGTCTTTAATGACAAAGGTCATTTCCGGACAGAAGTCGTAGACGGTCCGTCAAAAGGATCGCTTGCGATCTGGAACGGGACGATGTTCCGTGAGTATGATGCGACAGGGAAGTTAGTCAATGAGACGAAAGCCGGCAAAAGTGTCAGTGCGCCGCGCCCATTCCTCTCACGTGGCTTCAACGAACAGATCCTCGCCTTCATCAACAAAGGTGACTTCGGACAAGTCGAGGGAGAAGCGGACATCGCTGGAATGGCAGCAGACGTGTATGTGAAAAAAGAACCATCAAGCACGGTACCAGAAGACTGGATCAAACAATACCCATCGATCTTCGATAAAGAAAACAACCAAGAACAAGCAACGTATTATGTCGCTTCCGACCGTTCGAAAGTACTCGGTGCGGAGTCACGTAATAACGGTAAACTGTTCTACTCTGTCAAGATGAAGAGTTTTGAAACGATCGATACGTTCGATCCGGATTGGTTAAAAGCAAAATAAACAAGAAACGACCGGCGATGACGCTACGAAACGGTAGCGGACAAAGTCGGTTTTTTCGAGACGCAGGAGGTTCAACATGGAAGCATTCTCGAAAGAGGAGATGTTCAATCAAATCAAAGCGTGGGAAGAGGGCGCGAAGGTCGAGGAGGTGCTCGCCTTACGGTATGCTCAAAGTAGCCGGTTGCTTGGAGAGACGGAAGCACTCGTCCGCATCTTGGCGTTACTCGTCGAACATCGCTATATCATGACGGGACGACTGGATGCCTTAGCTGAGAGTTGGATGCAAGAAATCCGTCAGCATGGTCGTTTGCCAGCTCGTCTTGAGCAGTTGTTGACGGAACAACAATTACAAAGTACGTATCAGCGCCTTGTTGCGCATACGTTTCCGACGATTCGCGAGACGGACAATGCGAACGCCAAACGATCAGCGACGAAAGAACTGATTCTCCAAGCAAGCCAAATCGTCGAGGAGACGGAACAAATCGTCGAACTGACGGAACGGTTGCGTCGATTGGATGCTGGTCGCTGGACGGAACTGTTCGAAGCTGGAACGGCATTACTGCGTTCGAGTGCCACGCTTGAACAGACAGCGCAGACATTCGTCGATAGCTTGCAAGAGCGTTTCTATTCCCGAGAAGCGTTTCGCGAGATGACGGAACTGAAAGCGACGACAATCCAGGATCTCAAACGTGTCGTCGCTTTGCTCCCCGTCGAAAGCAAACAAGTCGAACGCTCAGCACTCGAAGAACTCGACGCGATGATTGGTCTCGAAGACATCAAACAACGGGTCCATCATATGTATCGCTTCTTGAAGTATCAACAAAAACGATCGGAAGATGGCTACCGTTCAAGCGATCAACCATCGCTACACATGATCTTCATGGGTAACCCCGGAACCGGAAAGACGACGCTTGCCCGTCTGATGGCAAAAATCTATCACGAGCTCGGACTTCTCGAACGACCGGAAGTCGTCGAGACGGATCGTTCATCGCTTGTCGGTGCGTTCGTCGGTCAGACGGAAGAACAGGTCATGAGTAAAGTCCGCGAAGCCGTCGGAGGGGTGCTCTTCATCGATGAAGCCTATGCCTTAAAACGTGCCGGACAAAGTGGGAACGATTATGGTCAGGCCGCGATTGATACGCTCGTCGCAGCGATGACGAGTGGGGAATATGCAGGGCGATTTGCGGTCGTGCTTGCTGGATACCCAGAAGAGATGCGTGATTTCCTGAAGGCGAATCCTGGACTCCGGAGTCGTTTCCCGGAATCAAATCATTATCTACTCGCTGACTATACGGATCAGGAGCTGCTCGCCATCGGACGTTCGATCGCGACCGCGAACGATTACGTCTTGACGGAACAAGCAGAGCGGGCGTTGCTCGGACGGCTTGAGCGAGAACGAGTTGACGCCAGTTTCGGAAATGGACGCGCCGTCCGTAATATCGTGCTTGATGCGATCTTCAAGAAGGGATCAAGCCTTGGAGAGAGTGCCAGTCACGAAGACTTTGCCTTACTCGAACAAGAAGACTTCGAGATGGTGCAAGAACCGGACGCAACCGTTGAGGAGCGGATCGCTTCGCTCGTCGGATTGTCTGATCTTAAAGATGAACTCAAACAGATTGAAGCTCTGTTGTCAATGCAAAAACGTCGCCGGGAAGCTGGTTATAAAGTCTTACCGGTCGAATTGCATGCGGTCTTTAGCGGCAATAGCGGGACCGGAAAGACGACTGTCGCGCAGCTTTATGCTGATGTGTTACGACAATGCGGTTATTTGAAACGCGGACATCTGAAAGTCGTCAGCCGGGCGGATCTCGTCTCCGGTTACGTCGGACAAACAGCGCAAAAGACGCGCGACGCAATTCGCGACGCGCTGGGTGGTGTCTTATTCATTGATGAAGCGTATGCGTTAAACGGTGGAGCGAACGACTTCGGGAAGGAAGCGATTGATACGCTCGTGGATGAGATGACGAAACATCAAGACAATCTCGTCGTCGTCCTTGCGGGTTACGAGCAACAGATGAACGCTTTGCTTGCGAGTAACCCAGGACTGAAATCACGCTTTAAGCGATCGTTCCACTTCCCGAATTATTCGCCAGACGAGTTGATTCAAATCATTGAAGGATACGCAGCACGGTTCGGATACGAGCTGACGGAGGACGCACGGTTGACGCTTACCGAGAAGATTGATGTCGTTCCGAACGGAAACGCACGGGCGGCGATCACGATCGTCGAACAGGCGATCGCGAAGCAGTCGATGCGATTAATTGACAAAGTTAGCTTGTCCGGTTCAGAATGGTCCTATCTTGAAAAAGAGGATTTTTAAGGGGGAAGCTACATGCACACGATTGAAATACCTGTCCGGTACGCCGAGACGGACATGATGGGCATCGTCTATCATTCGAACTATCTCGTCTATTTGGAACTCGCACGGACAGAATTAATCCAGTCCTTGGGTCTTGATTACAAGGAGATGGAAGATGCGGGTTATGTCTCCCCGGTCACGAATGTCAATCTCGATTACAAACGCTCGTTGACGTACGGTGATACAGCGGTCGTCACGGTTTGGATTGATCATTACGATGGACTACGGACGATTTATGGCTATACAGTCAAACATCCGGACGGGAAACTTGCGGTATCTGCGAAAACGACACACGTCGTCGTCAAGAAGGAAAACTTCCGACCGATTCGCTTGCCGAAGGTGTTCCCGAACTGGCACGAAATTTATGAGAAGATGAGTGAGACGGACGCAGCACTCTTAACGGAAGCGTGAAGAGATGCATCAAAAGCGGAATCGATTTTTGAATCGGTTCTGCTTTTTTCTTTTTTCAGCTTTTTCAGTCTGAACAGTAAAATTTAGCACTTGGTACTAACGACCGATGACAAAGTCAGAATCATTTGCGAAAATAAAGAAGCTGAAGTAAGGTAGGGACTTACTCTATCTGTCGGAAGTAGACTCGACGGATGGAACGATTAGCGGTAACATAGAGAAGCATAAAAAGAAGAGGGGTCTTACTCATGAAAAAAATCGTAACCGTCAGTACGTTAGCGCTTCTCCTTGCAGGATGTAATCCTGGGGATCAACAAGCGGATGATACAACGAAAACGGAACAGAAATCAGATGAGACAAAACAATCAAACGACGAAACGAAAAAAGAAGACACAGCAAAAGACACGAACAAAGACGAAACAAATAAAACAGACGAAACAGCAAAAGACGATACGTCAGAAGAAGCAAAACAAGAAGACAATTCGTCTGACGCGGCAACGCAAGAAGATCAAGGTTCTTCGGATGAGACGAAAAAAGAAGAAGAACAAAAAGACGATACACCAGCTTCAGAGAACAAAACAGAAGACAACAAAGACGAATCGACGGATAAACCGGATAGTTCATCTCAGGATCCAGAACAAGAGAAACCGTCGAAACCAGAAGATGAAACACCGGACGTCGATAAATCAGCAAATGCCAAAGCAAATCTATCACTTGGTAATCTCGTCGTCGTCAATAAGAAATACGGCTTGCCGATCGACTACAAGCCATCGGATCTTGTCGTCCCGAACGTCAGCTTCTCATACTCGGGCGTGCTCGAGCAAAGCTACATGCGGGCGCCGGCTGCGAAACAGATGGAAAAGATGTTCGCCGCTGCTAAAAAAGAAGGCGTGACATTGAACGCTGTCAGCGGATTCCGTTCAGGCGCACGTCAAAAAGTATTGTATAATAATTATGTCGCACGTGATGGCAAGGCAGCTGCTGATCAATATTCAGCTCGTCCTGGTAACAGTGAGCACCAAACAGGTCTTGCTTTTGATATTTCGGCACCAAGCGTTGGTAACGGGTTAACAGCTGCCCTTGGTGATACGAAAGAAGGAAAATGGATTGCGAATAACGCAGCCAAATATGGTTTCATCGTGCGCTACGATCGTGGTTTCCAATCACGGACAGGCTATACGTATGAGCCATGGCACATTCGTTATGTCGGTGTCGATGTCGCGACACAAATTAAAAATAACGGACAGACTCTTGAGGAATATATGAAAGTCGGTCACTAAGAGGTTGGAGGTTGACTATGATTGAAATCATAGGGATTTTAGTTCTTGGCTATCTGCTTGGTTCGATACCGTTCGCACTTCTTGTCGGGAAGTGGGGACACGGGATGGATATTCGCCAACATGGTAGCGGGAATCTCGGAACGACGAATACGTTCCGTGTCTTGGGAAAAAAGGCGGGAATCATCGTATTGATCGGTGATTTCGGAAAAGGAGCCGTCGCAAGCCTTGTTCCAATCTTAATGGGAGCAGATATACATCCGTTGTTTGCTGGATTAGCAGCTGTCATCGGTCATATCTATCCGATCTTCGCGAAGTTCAAAGGCGGAAAGGCAGTTGCGACGTCCGGAGGGATGTTGCTCGTGACGAGCCCTGTTCTGTTCATCTTCCTGCTCGTCTCCTTTTTGACGACACTTCGTCTAAGCCGGATGGTGTCGCTCAGTTCAATCGTGGCGGCAAGTGTCGGAATCGTTGTTTCCATCACCATCGGCTTTTTGACGAACGATTGGATCGTTCCGACGTTCTTTACGGTTCTTGCTTTGTTCGTCATCTTCAAGCACCGCGAGAACATCCAACGGATTCGCCAAGGAACAGAATCTAAGATTCCACTCTTTGCAAAGAAACCGTCTGAATGAGTCATTAAGACGCATCTACATCTCGTTCATTGAGATGCGGATGCGTCTTTTGTTTGTGAAAAAAGTCGGATAACGGACGAATTCAACGACATTTCATAGGAACTACACGTTTATTTACATCGGATTTACAAGACCTTTACAGACGTTCGATACACTAGAACTAGAACTTGTCTGTGAAGGGGGAAGCGCACGTGTCGTTGTTAGGAGAAGAGCGGAAATCACGCATCATGGAATGGCTGGAAGAGGAAGGGAAAGTCATGACGAAGGATTTGATCGAACGTCTCGATGTCTCGGGAGAAACGGTACGACGCTACTTAGAGGAACTCGAACGGGAACGGCAATTGAAGCGCGTCTATGGTGGCGCCATCTATCAAGGAGGAAAACGAGAGACGCCGATCTCACGTCGGACGGATCAATTGTCTCGCCGTTTAGCGCGTTATGCGAAAGGATGGCTCAGCGATTATTCCTGTATCTTTCTTGGTCGAGGTGAGCCGGTCGAGCATCTGTTGCCGTATTTAACGGGGAACGCGACGATCGTCACGAACTCACTGATGGTCGCTAGTCACTTGGAGCAGTGCCGTAAGACGGGACCGTTCAAAGGTGAAATTCGATTACTCGGTGGGACAGTCGATGCTTATGGGCAGACAGTCGGAGTCGAAGTCTTGCAGGCGCTCGATGCTTACGCTTTTGATGCTTGTTTTCTATCGTTTGACGGTGCTGAAATCGAGCGCGGCTTCGTCAGCGATGATATTGAATCCTCACTGATTCAAAAAGCCGTTATCAGTTGTACGAAGGACGTCTATGCCTTTTTGGCAAACGATGAATTCCAAGGCAATCGTAAATATAAGGTGGCAGAGTTCCGACGTGCAAAGATCGTCCTCAGTCCAGCCTCCTATCCACCATCGTGGGAGATGAAACTGTTCAACGAACGCGTGAACTGGATGGTCGTCTCATGATACACTGATGCGGGAGGGATGCATCATGTTAGAAATCATCGCATCGACCGTAGAAGAAGCGGTCGCAGCAGAACAAGCCAGAGCGGACCGGATCGAGCTCGTTTCCGCATTATCCGAAGGTGGGTTGACGCCGAGCTATGGACTGATTCGTCAAGTCGTCTCGACGGTCGAGATTCCGGTTCACGTCCTCGTTCGACCACATAGTAAGTCGTTCGTCTATTCGAAATCAGATGAGGAGACGATCATCACGGATATCGACTTGATCCGTGAACTCGGTGCTGCCGGGATCGTCGTTGGCTCATTGACCGCAGACGGTCGCATCGACGAAGGCTTCCTTGGTCGAATTATCAAACATAAAGGGGAACTGTCACTGACGTTCCACCGGGCGATCGACAGTAGTCGTGATATTCTCGAAGCGGCAGAAGTGCTCGCTGATTTTCCAGAAGTCGACCGGATCTTGACGTCGGGTGGTCAAGCGACGGCGTTAGAAGGAAAAGAGACAATCACTCGCTTGATCGAGGACCATCCGGACTTGATTATCTTACCAGGTTCCGGGATTACGCTTGAGAATGCGGAAGCACTTCTTGAGGCGACGAAGGCATCGGAACTACATGTGGGTTCCGCTGTCTTACAAGACGGTATCATTCAAAAAGAACGTGTTGAGGCATTGACGCGACTTCTGCGCTAATCCTATACCGCACGAATCCATTTTTCAAATCTTATGAGATGAGAGAAATGGATTTTTTTGTATGTGTTCGTGACGGATTTTCGACGATTCCGTGACGCGTTTGAAAAGCAGAGCGGGATAACTAGGTTTTTCAACGGGACTACGCTAGAATCAAAGATGGAAATAGTGGAAATGAAGGAGTACGACATGAACCCTAAACAATTAAAACAAGACGCCCTTGGTACACTAAAAGGACGTTGGCTGGTCGGGCTAAGCATCTCGATCATCTACTTCCTGATCTTTGCGCTTGCAGCAAGCCGGATGTCCTTTGACCAAGATGACATCGACAGCATGGTCCGTTTCATCGGACTGAACATGGTCGTAACGATCGTGCTTGCTCCGGTGACGGTCGGACGAACGATTGCTTACTTACGCTTCACACGCGGGGAATCTGCTGGCATCGGAACGTTATTCGAAGGATTTTCTTCGTTTCGACGTGCTTTCCGGACGATTGCTGCTTACGCGATCGTGACGGTATTGGTCTATGTCGGATCATTTTTGATTTTACCGGCATTGTACTTTTATCTAGCGTATCGCCTCGTCCCGTACATTTTGGTCGACCGGCCTGAATTGTCGTTTTGGCAAGTACTTGGCGAGAGCCGTCGGATGATGAAAGGGCATAAGCGTGAATTGATCATGCTTTACTTGAGTTTCATCGGCTGGGGTATCCTCGCACTACTTAGTACTGTGGGTGTCATCTTCTTGACGCCGTATTTCGATACGACGATGGCACACTTCTATGAACGCTTGAAACCAACACGTCAATCATCCGTCGAGGGATGAACGAAAAAAGCCTGTACATTACGTCAGTAGACGTAGCGTACAGGCTTTTGCTTATTCTACCGAAGCGCGTGAACGTTCGGCGAGCAACAGATAAAGCGCTTGTGTACCGGAATCGGCGTGACCCAGCTCAGCAAGTTGTTCATATAAATCCTTCGTCAGTGCGAGACCAGGTGTCGCAATGCCCATCTCAGCTCCTCGCTCAAGGGCAAGGCGCATATCCTTGATGAAGTGCTTGACGAAGAAACCAGGTGAGTAGTTTTCAGCGATGACGCGCGGAATCAAGTTCTCAAGACTCCAGCTACCGGCAGAACCAGATTTGATCGTCTCGATGAATTGCGTCGGGTCAATCCCGGACCGCGTGACGAACAACAGCATCTCCGCTGTTCCAATCATCGAGCCGGCAATCGCGATTTGGTTCGCGAGTTTCGCCGATTGTCCTTTACCAGGACCACCGAAGAGTGAAATCGATTTTCCCATCGCTTCGAATAATGGCTTCGCTTGTGCGAAAGTCGCTTCTTCCCCACCGACGAGAATGGCGAGTGTTCCGTTCTTCGCGCCGAGGTCACCACCTGTGACAGGTGCATCAAGTGCCTGAAGACCGCGTGCTGCCGCTTCCTTCGCGATTCGTTCTGCAAGAGCCGGACTGGATGTCGTCATGTCAATCAGAATCGTTCCTGGTGTCGCATGATCGAGGATTCCGTCTTCGAAGTAGATCTGCTCGACGTCTTGCGGATAACCGACGATCGAGATGACGACGTCGACCTCCGTGACGACGTCTTGAATCGTATCGACGATCTTGACATCATCTGCTTCAAGGACGAGTCCTTTTTCTTTCGTGCGATTATATCCTTTGACTGTAAAACCTGCCTTGCGCAGATTGCGGACCATGCCTTGTCCCATGACACCTAATCCGATGAAACCGACTGTCTTCATACGTGATTCCCCCTTGCACGTTCCGTGCCGATGAATTGTTGCGTTACGAGCTTATTATACAATGGATTGTCGACGACAAGACGATCATGTGTCCCGATGCCGGAAATCCGACCATCTTCAAGGACGATGATTTGATCGGCATGACGGACTGTCGCGAGACGATGGGCGATGACGAACGTCGTCCGTCCGACCATCAATCGTTCAAGTGCTTCCTGAACGACCCGCTCGGACTCAGAGTCGAGGCTTGACGTGGCTTCATCCAGCAATAGAATTTCCGGATCACGGAGGAGTGCACGTGCGATTGCAATCCGTTGGCGTTGACCACCAGACAACTTGACACCCCGTTCTCCGATTTCAGTTGCATACCCCTCCGGAAAACGTTCAATGAACGTATCGGCATTCGCCATCCGTGCAGCCTCACGGATTTTGTCTTCACTGACGTCTTCCGCAAGACCGTAGATGAGATTGTCGCGTATCGTTCCCGATAAAACAGGTGAGTCTTGCGCAACATAACCAATCGCTTGGCGCCAAGACGATAACGTCAAATCAGTGATGGATTGATCTCCGAGTCGGATCTGACCGGACGTCGGTTGATAGAACCGCTCAAGTATCGCGAATAATGTCGTCTTCCCGGATCCACTCGGACCAACGATCGCTGTCGTCTTGCCGCGTGGTAACGTAAAGCTGACATCCTGGAGGATAGGCGTCTCATTGTATCCGAATGACAGGTGATCGACCGTGACGTCCGTAAACGGACGCGGCGCAACAAGCGCTCCAGGTGCTTCCGGTGTCTCATCGAGCAGCTCGATGATTCGCTCTGTCGCCCCACGTGCTTTCTGCAACTTCGTGATGAATTCAGTCATCGTCACGAGCGGCGTCATGATTTGGAACAAATAGAGTGAGAAGGCGACGAGTTCACCCGCCGTGATCTGGTTCGTCGCGACGCGGTAGGCACCAAAGCCGATGATCAAGATCAACATCGTCGTTAAGGTGACGTTGAATATTGGCAACAAGAGGGCTTGGATTCGTCCTTCCTTGACGCCATAGCCATAAAGATTCTCAATGCGAGTTTTCCCACGGTCGAGCTCATAGGATTCTGTCGCTTGCGATTTGACGAGTCGGACTTCGCCGAGCATCTCGGCAAAAAAACCGGATAATCCTGCGAGTTCTTTCTGAGTCTCACGAGATATCTTATGCAGCTTCCGCACGAGCGGAATGATGATTAGTAACGTCACGGGTACAGCGATGACCATGACAAGTGTCATCTGCCAGTCGAGGAAGAACAGGATCGTGATCGCCCCGATGATCGAGACGAGGGATGTCAGCAGGCGGACGAGTTGCTCCGACAGCAATTGCTGGAGTGTCGTAGCGTCACTATTGAGCCGAGAGACAAGCTCACCTGATTTCGTCTCATCATAGAACGGAATCGATAAGGTCAACAGGTGTTTCCATAAGAGCGTCCGCAAATTGGCGACGATCCGTTGACCAACGATCTGTAACCAATAGATGGACAAGGCGTTCGCGACGACTTGGACGACGAAGACGATCACGAACAAACTGATCAGCTGCGGAGTCAGTCGATCGACTGTAAAACCGTCAATCAACGTCTTTAAGAACCAAGGGATGGCGAGTGCTGCCAGCGCTTGGATGACGGAGACGGAAACGGCAGCGGATAATAATCCGACCGGGGGTTTCGTTTTTTTCAATAACAGGTAAAAAGATTGGAACGTCGCAGCGTTCATTTCAACACATCCTCTCTTTTCCATTGTCCGAAAGAACGAAGAAACGGTCAAATGGGAAACGCGACTTGACAAGAAATCTTTTGGTTTGTGACACTGATAGTGGAAACAACAAGGGAGGATTCAGATGTCTATTTTCGTAGATGCAGACGGATGTCCCGTTGTCGATCTCGTCGTTCGACACCGACAGGGACGTGACGTCTTTTTAGTTTGTGATACAGCACACCAGATGATGCGGGAGGGGGCGACGACGATCACGGTCGGACAAGGACCAGATGCCGTCGATTACGCGATCGTCAATCGGATGAAACGTGGCGATCTCGTCGTGACCCAAGACTACGGTTTAGCAGCACTCGTCTTAGCGCGAGGAGGCTTCGCGATGGACCAAAATGGTCGTCAGTTTACGAACGAGAATATCGATCTATTGCTTCATACACGCCATGTCGGACAACAAATCCGACGAGCGGGTGGACGGACGAAAGGACCGAAAAAACGGACGCGCGATGCGGACCGGGCCTTTGAAGAGGCATTTCGCGCATTAGTGCAAAGCAGCATATAAGGAAGACAGTACTCGAACTGTCGATCAAATAGGGACCATGCTATAATTTGTAACAGGAATGAATTTTGAAAGGAGGATACACGTTGAAACGAATCTTACGCGACCACTCGAAGGACCGTCCTTACCGATTGCGCCAAGGAACGGTTCCAGCATCAGCTGAGGCACGACTCACATCACTCGATCAACGTGAAATCAATCGATTACAACAGAATTTACGAGAAGTCGAACTGAAATTGAAGCAACGCAATGAAATCATGGAAGCGTTAGCGACGCAAAATGTCGAAGCGGCCTGTGAGACCGTCCTGACGATCCTGTTGCAACTGCTCGATGTAAAAGAAGGTGCCATCCTCTTGTACCGTCGTGAACAGTTGAATCATTTCGTCGCGCAAGGCATCGACGAGATGGAGCTGATTGAAAAAGATCTCGATCAATATTCTGTCTTACGTCGGGCGTTCGTCATGCGTAAATCGGTTCAATTACCGATTGGCGATCAGTTCGAATCGGCGATTCCCGTCCAATCTCCAAGTAATGGACAAGTCGTCGGGTTACTTTATATTCGTCATGCTTTTCCTCAGTTCAATCTAGAGCAAGTCGGGGACTTACTTGATCTATCACGAAAACTCGGAATGACGCTTGAACGCCATCTCCTGTTCCATCAGATGGAGCATGAAAAGATCAAGACGTATCAGCTCCTCGACTCGATTCGGGAAGCTGTCCTATACATCGAGAGTAGTGGGGAACAGATTTATGCGAACCAAGCTTTGTTGAACATGTTTCCACCGAAGCTCGTCAATCAAGCGCAAGGATTCCGCCACGCCTACGAACGGGCGACGTCGCTGTTTGAACATGTCGATCAGCCAGACGCACTCCATGACTACATCGGTCAACTGATGAATGGAGATATTCCGGGAGAAACGATCGAACTATCAGCGTTTCGGGGGAACTTGCTACTCAGTGCTTACGCCGAGCGGATTGCGATCGCAAACGTCGAGTGGGGCATGATGCTCGTCTTACGGGACGTGACGAAAGATAAGGAACTTGATCTTAAGCAGGCAGAATTCGTCTCGATCGTGTCGCACGAGTTGCGGACACCGCTCTCTTCCATCATGGGCTTCACGGAATTATTGATGAAACGAGAAGTGGATCCGAAGCGCCAAAAGCGATATTTGCAGACGATTCATTCAGAAACCGTTCGTTTGGCGGAATTGATCAATGACATCTTGGAAATTCAAAAAGGAGAAGATTCGACGCATGGGACGCAAAAAGAACCGCTTGATGTGAAACAATTGATGTTCGAGATGAAACCGATGTTTGATCTCGCGAGTCGCGCGCATCGCATCAGTGTCCAGTTCGATCCAGGCACCTATACGATTTCAGCAAGCAGTGAAAAGATGAAACAGCTGTTCACGAACTTGATCATGAACGCGATTAAATATTCACCTGAAGGTGGCGCAATCCGGATCAAAGGGTCAAACCAGTCGGATCAATTACGGATTGAGATTTCGGACGAAGGGCTCGGTATACCAGAGAAAGCCCTACCTTATATCTTTGATAAGTTTTACCGAGCAGATAACTCGGATACACGTAAAATCGGTGGAACCGGCTTAGGACTCGCGATTTGTCGCATGATCGTGCTTGATCATGGTGGAGCTATTTCCGTCCAATCAACGGAAGGAAAGGGCAGTACATTCATCATTCAACTCCCGCTCGACGCATGACCGACAATCGACTGAGAAAGGAGGAAGACACGGTGAATAATTCACACATTCGTTATGAAGCATTGCATCCGCTCGTCGAAGAGATTCTTGAAAAACTGAGTGAACGGATCGGCGTCAACACGTTGTTTTTTGCATTAAATGATTCATATAGCAACTTTGTCGTCAAGGCGATCAATCAAGAGCGACAATTGATTGAAGAAGGCTCGACCCATGTCTTCCAACACGTTCTCTGTAAGCTGGTCGTCGATGAAACGGATGGAAAGGTTTCAATCAGTGAATTGCTCAACGATCCATTGACGGTCAATCATCCGGTCACGAAAGCACTGGGGAACGGAAGTTTCATGGGAGTGGCAATCAAGAATGCTGAGAATGAGAAGATCGGGACGTTGTGCGCCTTCGACGATCAACCATTCGACTTCAAGGAGCAGGATATTGCACTTGTGGAACATTACGCTGACATCATTAGTAAATCAATCAACGTTGAAACGTATGTCATCAAAGACGCTTTGACAGATGTCTATAACGAACGCTATATGAATCGTTTAATTTCGAGTGTGACGATTCATCCAGCTTTCTTGATGGTCTTGAACCTCGACCGTTTTCATGCGATCAATGCTACGCACGGTTACCGGATAGGGAATGAAGTATTGCGTGAAATTGCAAGTCGTCTAAAATATGTACCGTTACCGAATCATGTCGTCGGACGGATGGATGGTAATGAGTTCGTCGTATTGGCAGAACTTGAGCAAGAGCAAGAATTCGAACAGCATGCAATAGACTATGCCCGCATCGTCACGGAAGCAATCGAGCAACCAATCGTTGGTGTCGCGGACGAACCGATTCACGTGACGGCATCGTCTGGGGTCAGTCTCTTGACGGGTGACATGGCGAGTCGTCAGACGCAGATTTATGCAGCGGAAGCCTTGATGCAACAAGTGAAACACGACGGGAAACGACGGACCTCGTTCGTCAATCCGAACCGACATGCGGAGCAACACCCGTTTGCATCGGTCCTTGAATCAGAGCTGTCACATGCACTGGAACGAGGGCAGTTCGAACTTTATTACCAATGGATCGTCGATGCCAAACAAGAACATTATGTCGCGGTAGAAGCACTTTTACGCTGGAACCATCCAGTGCTTGGCTTTGTCAGTCCGACGGATTTCATTCCGATTGCTGAGAAGATGGAGATTTTTCCGGACATCGGTCGATTTACGATCTGTCAGGCCATCTTGGACCAACGACGGCTAGAAGAAACGTTTGGTCGTAAGATTTCCGTCGCTGTCAATCTATCGGCAAATCAGTTCGAGTCGGATCAACTCTTTTCCGAGTTAATTCGACTAACAGAAGAGTCTTACTTCCCGAATGAGCGTCTCATTCTAGAAATTCGTGAGGAAGTACTGCAAACACGTCGTCGTTTTGCGATCAAACGCTTGGAACAGTTACGCCAAGCAGGCTATCGTCTGACCGTCGATCACTTCGGTAGTCATTATGCGTCACTCAATTCGTTGTTACGCCTGCCTGTTCAAGCGGTCAAACTCGATCCAATCTTTACGCGTCGACTCGTTCAAAATCAGCTGGAACGCTCGATGATTCGCTCTGTTCATTCCTTGACGTCGACGTTGAACATCGCGCTCGTGATTCAGGAAGTCGAAACGCCGTCTCAGCTGCAGCACATTCAAACGTTAGATGAGTTGTTGTATGTACAAGGATACGAGGTTCATCATCCTCAACCGATCGATCAACTGCTCGTCGAGGACATCATACGAGGGCGTGCTGAGGTTTAACCGTTCTTCAGTCGGGAATACCTTAAAAGGTGGAACAAGTACATTTTAAGGGGGATGCCAAATGGCTGATCAACACGATAAAGAAACGGATCCGATTACTTCAGGTAACCGAATGACGAAGGATGAGATTGCGGGGCGTGATCCGCAGAACCATGCGGAGGTTCCGGAAAAATCGAAGGATGAAAAAGAATCGAAGCATCAAGAGCAAGAACAAGATGCTGAGAAAACAGAACGACCAGACAACGATGCTTCGAGTGAAGAGGCACCCGATTTGTCCCATGCTTCAGATGAAGATGGGGATGTCCAGCCATCTGATGATGACAACCAACAAGATAAGGAATAACTAAAATGAAAGGCAATCGATGTCCGGCAGAAATGCCGGATACCGATTGCCTTTTTTTGATGGAGTAAAAGATTACTCGCCACCCCCGCCGCCGTCACCACCACCATCAAATCCTCCGTCGATCCCGCCGTCTGTCGCATGGGACGTATCGGTCAAATCAACAGGGAAGAGTAAGAACGGAATCGCGTCGGCGCCGTCCGGTGGGAGAATCGAAGATGGGAAGAGTTGTTGCAGGATTGTTTGTTGACTTAAATACAATCGGATTGCTGT
Source organism: Exiguobacterium sp. Leaf187 (assembly GCF_001423925.1). NCBI lineage: Bacteria > Bacillati > Bacillota > Bacilli > Caryophanales > Exiguobacterium > Exiguobacterium sp. Leaf187. The sequence goes on from NZ_LMPR01000009.1 coordinate 159,488, forward strand.
CAAATAGACTAAGTCTTTCCGGTACTTAAAATGTAAATCGGAGCGTAACGCCTCTGCCATCCGTTCGAGTGACGAAGCGTGAACATTTGGATCACCGAGTAACGCAAGCATACCGTGAAACGACAGCGGAACATGGTGTTTACGATGTATCTTACGGGATGCCTCCACTTGTGCGATATAGCGATCCCAATCGTCTTCAGGCAATAAAGCGAATATCAAGGCGACGACATACGTCTGTTGAGCGCGTCCGAATCGCCGTTTGAGTCGTTGATAGACCGTTTCGATACGCGAGGCGAGCTCGTCTAACTCACCGCGTGTCGTAGCGTGAAAATAGACGAAAGAGATCAATAGCGGTGACACGATGAACCGATGTTGTTTTTTGAGGCGTGTGTATAATTGTACCGTTCGTTCAAGTACCACGTCCTGCGGAGTAAGACGGCTGATGAACAGGGCAGTAGAATAGGCATTCAAGGGATGCGACAATCGATGCGATTTAAAATAGCCATGAATCGACATCATCTCAGCAATCCGACTCGGTGTGTGGGCGTCAAAGGCATGAATCTTCGAAGCAAGTAATAATGCCTGGGTGGTTTGTGTATGCAAGCATATTTTCAAGTCATCTGCTGTCTCAAGCAACACACTTGCGGAAACCTGCTCCGTTCCGATCGTTCGGTCGAATGCCAGTTCGATGAGAATACCATCCTGATAGGTTCTGAATTCTGGTCCGATGTGATCCAGCTGTCGCAAGAAAGTCGTCGCGATCTCCATGACTGTTCCTCCTCTGCCTTTTCTTCTAGTGTATCACGCAGTGAAAGCGTTATCTTATTTTTTCAGTTGGGTGTCAATCAATTGTTCTGCTGCGCGCCGGTACAAGTTACTCATATGAGCCATCGCTAAGATCTGTTCCAGTGGGTCGGTCGTCGAGGCGGTTAGAGCGTCTTGTTCTGTTACGAAGCGGGCTGTATTTCGTTCCGTCAGTTCGAGGTAATTGCGATAAAACCCTTCAAGATCAAGTTGATCCTGTTCGATCCCTTCGTTCAAGGGCGCGAGAATCGTCTTGATATCATTGATCGAAAACGAACTTTTCAATTGATAAATCAAGCTGATCAGAATCAAGTGCTCCTTCGTATATTTTTTATTCGTGACCGGAAAGAATAATTTCTTTTTGGCATAATTGTTGATCATCGTCTTCGTCAAAATCGTCTCATCTGTACTTCGCGTCGTTGCCTCGAATGTCCGCTCGAACAGTTGGATGACTTGATCCATATAGAGATCGATATTCGGAATATCTTCGAGCCGTAATTGGCGATCGTGTCTCGTGTCATCAGAATGTGTCATAAAAAAACCTCCAAAATCGCTAAAATAGGACTTTCTACTTCTCCATCATATGATAGAATACGTATATAACGCCATGTAGTATTCGAAACTACATATCAGAGGAGGAACGAAAGTGAAAGCTTATATGAGAGAACCGATTAATGGATTAACGCATCTTGGAGGGGCTGTCTTTGCTTTTGTCGGGTTACTGGCACTTGTCATCAAGGCATCGTTAGAACGGGGGGCATCACTTGCGATCGTTGCAGCGATTATTTTTGGTGTCAGTATGATGGCGCTCTATGCCGTCTCAGCGACCTACCATATGGTGCTTGCGAGCGACCGGGCGATCGCAATCTGGCGTCGGTTGGATCATTCGATGATTTATCTGTTGATTGCCGGGTCTTACGCACCGTTTTGTCTCGTCAGTCTGAACGGTCCGACTGGTTGGGTCTTGTTCAGCATCGTCATGTTGATTGCAGTCTCTGGAATCACCTTCAAATTGGTTTGGTTCAACAGTCCACGTTGGTTATCAACGACGCTCTACATCGGAATGGGCTGGATCATGGTATTTGCGATCACACCACTCGCGCAAGTCTTATCACCGCTCGGCATCGGATTGTTGTTCCTTGGTGGTATCTTCTATACGATCGGTGGCATCATCTATGGGCTGAAGCCACGTATCTTATCGTTCAAACATCTTGGATTCCATGAAATCTTCCATATCTTCGTATTACTTGGTAGCTTAGCACATTTCCTATGTGTCTACTTCTTCGTCTTATGAGGATGTCCTCCTTCAGTCAATGGCTGAAGGAGTTTTTTTGTGTCTGATGGAAATTACAGGAGAAGTCGAGTGTTCTCACGAATGAAAGAACGAATAGATCACGCATAGGGGGAAAAGCATGAAACACACACGATGGCAGTTAGAGACACTCTACACGATAGATGACGTCAAATCAGGAATTACTAAGATACAAGCAGCGTTGACGAAACGTCCGACAAATGTGGCAGAACAGGTCGAGCGTTATCAGCAAGTCGCGCGCGACGTCGAGGAATGGAGCGACTTCATTTATTGTCTGTACGCTGAAGATGTCACGCGCTCAGAAGTCCATCCATTGCTCGAAGAGATTGAAATCGTGCAAGCGATGGTGCGCAGTGAGGCAGCAGCACTCGATACGAAGATCGCTGCACTGTCACAAGAAGAGTGTGAGGAGCTCGTCACGGGCTCACCATACGCCTTTTTCTTGAACGAACGCCGTGACATCCAGTCGCGTCGTGCACCACTAGTGCAGGAACAATTGTTGCAGGATCTCGGTGTGGACGGGTTCCAAGGCTGGGGACAGCTCTACAAACAGCGTTTCATGGCATTGCGCGTCGACTTGGACAAAAAGCAGGTTACGATCGGTCAAGGGCTACACGAAGCGATGTTCGCACCTGACCGTTCGGCTCGTTTAGCGGCAGCGACAGCAGTTGACACTGCTTGTGCACAAGAAGCTGACCTGTTCGCGATGATTCTGAACCGGATTGCCGGCTTCAGATTGCAATCCTACAAGATGCGGAACTGGGAGCAACCATTGACCGAGTTGCTTGAGCAGAACCGGATCTCGGAAGCGAGCCTAACAGCGATGATGGAAGCACTTGATCAACACCGCGACCTCTTTCACGCCTATTACGCTCGGAAGATTGCCCAGGCGGAGCGGGTGACGGGAGAATGGCATGATTTTGAGACGAACACCTATCGCTCCGCGCGTCACGTTCCATTTGAGATGGCAGAGACCATCGTCACGACACAATTCAAACGATTGAATCCGCAGCTCGGCGCCTTCGCGGAAAACGTGTTTAGTGAGGGATGGGTCGATGCAGAGAATCGTCCTGGAAAAGCAGAGGGCGGATTCTGCGCTGCCTTTCCGATTGCCAAGGAGAGCCGGATCTTCATGACGTACCGCGACAGTTATCCGGACGTCGCGACGCTCGCTCATGAATTCGGTCATGCCTATCATAATTATTTACTGCAAGATGAACCGTATTTAAATCAAGTAAAAGGAACGAGCATTGCGGAGACGGCTTCGACGTTCATGGAGAATCTCGTGCTCGATGCTGCCATCAAAGAGACGACGGAACGGGAGGAAGTGCTTGCTCTGCTTGAAGTCAAGATCCGAGAAGGGCTGAAATATGCCAGCATCGTTCCCAGGATGTTCCGGTTCGAGCAACGGTTTTATGCGGAACGTCAGCAAGGGACGGTCAGTGCCGAACGGTTAAGTGAACTCCTGCAAGAGGAAGAACGGTTAGCCTATGGTCCGGTATTGCCTGAACCAGCGCGCTATAAATGGATGTACATCAGTCATCTGTTCAATCCGAATCTTGCGTTCTACAACATTCCCTACACGATCGGTTATCTGCTCAGCAATAGTCTGTATCAGACGGTTCAAGCGGATCCGAGTCAATTTTCGACAGTCTTTGAAGCCGTCATGCATGATTCCGGTCAAGCGACGATCGATGAGATCGTTACACGTCATCTCGACGCTGATCCGACATCTGTCGCGTTTTGGATGGAAGCTCAACAACCGCTCGTCCAGGCAATTAAGCAGTACCTGACGTTAACGGAATCCTCTCTCTCCGTCGATTGAAGACGAATCGAAACGGGAACAGAAATGTAGGGAGGGATGCGGATGTATGAACAGGAGAAACAATTAGTCGCTGAGGCAGCACTAACTTACGTGAAAAATGGGATGATAATTGGTCTTGGGACGGGTTCGACGACGGAACGATTCATCGAGGCGCTTGGTCCACTTGTGCAGGCCGGACTACAGATTCAAGGTGTGGCGACGTCACTTGCGACGGTCCGACTCGCGGAACAGTTACACATTCCGTTGATCGACTTGGAAGAGGGAATGGAAATCGATGTGACGATTGATGGGATCGATCAGATTGACGGACGATTTCAAACGATCAAAGGTGGTGGCGGTGCACTATTTCGCGAGAAAATCGTCGCACTGATGAGTCGGGAATTGCTCTATCTGACCGATTCTTCGAAGTTCGTTCATCATTTAAGCGGACCGTTACCGGTCGAACTGGATCCGTTTGCGTTACCGTATGTGCGGCAACGGTTGCGTGATAAGCATGTCTTAGCAACGCTACGCGTGAAAGACGATCGTCCCTTCGTTACAGATGGAGGTCACGTGATTCTTGACGTCGATGTATCAGCCATCTCGGACGTCCGAGTATTCGCAAAAGAAGTGAAGAGCTGGTCGGGTGTACTCGAGACCGGTTACTTCGAGCGACAGCCCGATCATGTGCTGACGGTCGAAGAGGGCAAGGTCAAACGTATCGCGCATCCACGACTGCGTGACGGTGGTGGGTTGGTTTAAGGAAAGAAAGAAGGAAACCGTATGGGCTTGAAAAAACGATATTTATTCGGAGCGGGTGTTATTGCCGGTGCGAGTCTACTGTTGTTCAGGAAGCGGGAACAGAGCACACAGACCGATGCGTTACGAGACTATTTAGCGCATCTCGATCAAGATCCGAGTCCAGATGCTACGAAAGACCCGGATGAGGTCGGATTGACGAAACTGGATTCGATCTATCGGTCGGAGTGGCAAGCGAATGGTTTTCCACGTTCGCGGACGGAGCTAGAGGAGCTTGAAAAATAAAAGAACATGAAAACAGCCTTGATTTCAATGAATCAAGGCTGTTTGACTTAGAGGTAATTGAAAAGAGGAGAAGCTCACCATGCCAATTTGAAATCTTATCCTGAATCATATTAGAACTGAGCATTTAGTTACGCTTACTAATCTTTGCTATCGACATAAAGCTAAACAAAATTACTAAAATGCCAACAAATTGCACCTTTACATGATAAAGAGGATCAAAATAATTTGTTTCGAATTGAAACACGTGTGGCCAGGGCATGAACTGTCCTTTTGTGACGACCTCGAGCAAGGTGTACATAAGTAGAAGGGAGAGTGCATATTCAAATCGTTTTGTCCAAAGTATAAGTGTCATACCGAAAAATAGAAAGAGCAGTATCAACTCTATATGGTGTAGAAAAACGATTGTTGGTATATCGACACCATTGAACAATAGTGTCCCGGTTAAAACTAAATAACCAACGAAATAGAGTAATAGAAAGCGAAGAATATCCATTACAAGCCACTTACGGTAGTAGGGAACTAATGTATCGTATGCACCTTCATCAAAAATCGGCTGAAAATGTAAGATGACCGTCCAAGCAATCCAAGGAATAAATGCTGTCTGGATAACTTGAATGCCATAAAGCATCGGATTGAACAAAACATATGATTCTAGTGCAACAAACATAATTAGAGGAAGAAGCATTGCGATTCCATGAAGTCTCCAATCAAACCAAAATAATCTTTTGAACGCTAGGCTTCTTTTCATTTCGAACCTCGCATTACCATCAAGTAACCGTCCATCAGTTTGGGTTCAATGTCCGACGAAGAGGCTGCGGCTTCTTCTAAATAGCGAACCTCGATTTGCTCACCGTGTTCATTAAGATCAACGACTCGTTCGTCCTGCATCCATCCACCAAGTTCCTCAAGGGAGACCTTTACGCTCGAAAGATGACCTCTAGCTAAATTCTTCAGTTCTAACGGTGTCCCTTCAAATCGAACGATTCCATTTTGTAGAATTCCGATTTTAGTACACAAAAACTCAATGTCTTCGACAATATGCGAAGAAATGATGATAGTGTGATCTTCGCCTAATTCACGTAGTAAATTTCTGAAACGAATTCGTTCTTCGATATCTAGTCCAGCTGTTGGTTCATCAAACACAAGGATTTTAGGCTTGCGTAATAAAAGCTGTGCGATACCCACACGCCGACGCATTCCACCAGATAAATCACTCATTCGCAGGTCTCTCTTATCTTGGAGATTCACGCGGTGAAGGGCTTCGTCTACTTTTTCTTGACGCTCTGATTCTGTAGTAATACCTTGCAATAAAGCAAGATGAAGAAGTACATCTTCCACTTTGAGACTAGGATAGATATTAAAGTCTTGTGGTAAAAATCCGACTTCTCTCGAAACATCCGCATATTTTCTCTTCACAACGGACTTTCCGTCGATACTAATTTGTCCTCCAGAAACGGAAGTCAGTCCACATAGTACTTTCATCAAAGTCGTTTTCCCTGCTCCATTTGGACCTAATAGACCAAAAATCCCTTCGATTTCAAGCGAAACATGGTGTAAAATTTGTTTCTTTCGATAGGATTTTGAGAGATGTTGTAACTGGATCATGACTCCATACTCCTTTGCACTCTATTTTTCCGTCTCGTTTAATTCTGAGTACCATTTTTTCAACAATATTAATTGTTGCTTATGGTCATAGTCCATAAATTCTTTAATCCAACGCTCTACTTCCTTCATATCTAAGTTAGATTGTTGGAGGAAAAATGGATCCACCTCTATTGGCGCTAGTTTTAATTCTGTTTGAATCCAATAAGAGAAGGCAGCGTTGAATACTTTCCATTTGGGTTGTACCTTCACTTCACTTGAACTATTTGACCAAAGAATTCCTGGCACATAAGTTGCCACTACTTCACTTAAGCTTTGATCCAAACGGAGTGTCGTTCCAATCTGCAGCATGAGGTGCTCATTATCAAGATAACTGTTTCGTTCTTCGTTCGGAGAAACAAGAATAACTTTTTTAGGTACTACCGTTTGTTTATCAAATGTTCGCTGCACTACAGCGTTAGTTTGTTCTAATGTTTTTTGGACCGATTGCCAGTAAGTTTGTGGCATCGACCACGAAACATCTGTAACGATTTCATGTTCTTCATACTCATAAACTTTAATATTCCCTTGCATCATCGTTACACCAGCTACACGACCTACTAAAGAACGTTTTCCCTGTCTTTTTAAGTTCGTTATGATGTCTTTCGGAATGTCTCCCGAGATTTTAACGTCAGTCATTCTTTGTCGATCTCCGACAAGATCTAACGTTTCAACACCTAAACGATTGATCGGCTGAGACTGCCGAACAGGATACCAGTTTAATGTAGCAGGCAAATACCATGTACCTTTTGTAAGAGCAAAATATGGACTGTTTTTAATGTCATAACGAACTGTAACGTTCGTTGTAGAACTATCTGACGAAATCGGAAAAGAGATAAAGTCGCCTTGACGCTTAAATTTAACTTTCCTGTTGTTTACTATTACAGCGTTTACGTCGTATTCATGCCACAAAGAAAGACTGATAGATTGTTTCTGAGAAACTTTCATTAACATATCAGCTTCTACTTTTAATGCGTTGGTTTCTTGTACCATGTTTAAGTTCATCTTTTGAATCATATAATCAAGAGCATCCTTTTCAGGAACGAAGGTATACGGAGGTTTATAGTGCTTCGATAAATCAGAATCAAAACTGCGATCAAAACTCAATTGATTGTTCGCGAGTGCAAAGGGAGATACAAAAACAAGGACTCCTAATCCAAGTATGGAGAAAACTACTGTCAAAATTCTTTTAGAAGCTCTCAAGTGCCATTGTCCAACTAAAAGAAATAACAAGACGCATTGCAGTGATATATGAAGGATATTCTTTATAAAAAGAGCTTCATTTCCGAGAAAACCACTGAGTTGTGCATGGATATGCCCTGGTTGAATAGGACCAATAAACAATAGACTACGTATTCCCTCGAATCCACCTTTGTAGAAATAGTCAGAGAAGAATTCGGTATTTAATGGACCAATCAATACCCATACGAGAAAGAGTGCCAACATGCCAGTCTTTCTCTTTCCAAATATCAGTGCACAGTTGATTCCCCATAATGCTGTTAGAGTGAGCGGTAAGAAGTAAAAAATCACAGCATGCTCTAAAATATCAAGTTGAAACGTAGACCATGGAATCTCTTGATTCTGATAGTAGATGAACAAACCTAATAGACCTATCAAGAGAGTTGTCCCTACAAAAATGACATGATTTAGAAGGATTGAAAAAATTCGCTGATATTGTATGGTGACGATATCCGGGAAGAGTATGCTTTGTCGATACTGAACTTCTTCAGAGACAAGTCGATACATATAGACGGCGACTAGTAACATCATTCCTTGTACAGGAATAACAAACCCATTCAAGAGGCTTGCATAATCCATGTACACATACTCCTCCCGAATGTCGGCGATGATCTTCATTCCAATACTAAAAGGGAACAGAAGTAAGGAGAATACGTAAAAATAACTTTTAATCATCTGTAATCCGTAAAATTTTAGTAGATCTTTCACAATGATTTTCTTCACTTTTTTCACCTCTTTATTTTACTTGTGATAATTACCTATTATCACAAGTAAATTTTTAAAAGTAGTTATCATCTTCTTTGTAGTTCATCAACAAAAAACTAAGATCAATGGGGAAAGCCGTTATTCTCTCAAACTAATACTGAATGAGAGAGACAACTCTATAGCTTTGCAAAGAAATACGTCTGTTATTTTCAAAGCAGACACGTTTTTGAGTATATTTTTTTATCAATCCATTACTTTAGGTGAAGAAGAATCGGAGTTCATGATCCTTTCAGACCTAGTCATCAAATTTATACACACCAAATCGAATGCAAAAAAGTTAGAAGTACAAAAAGACGTTTTTCGAAATAGTGCGTAACATTACAAACAAAGAGTTGTAATTAAAAATTCGACGAGAATCAGATTTTGACTAGAGAAAAGCTCGTAACGCCAAAATAAAAAGAGACGAATACACGAATTTAAAGATAGTACGACAGATTCGGAGAGGAGTTGTTGAGAAGCAAAGGAAAAGTAGTTTGGATATTTATGCTATACATCATATGATCATTTTGGCTTCGTTCTTGAAGTAATCGTAACAGCTAGCAATACCTTATTACGAAGTGGAGTTTTAATCTAAACAGCCCTAGATCCTAATGATCCAGGGCTGTTTTCATGTGTTTTAATATGTAAGCGATCCTGCAATGATCAAACCAATCGAAATCGATAAGAAAAGGAGCAGCAAGCCGACTGCTTCGTTGTTCGCATCAATCTCTTTCGTCATGCTCAAACGTGGGATTAGTAAATCCGCGAGATAGAATAAGACGATTTGTAAGACGATCGCGAGTGCGCCCCATAACACCATATCGAGAATGCTGACAGAGTTCGAGATACTCGAATAGAGGACGATGGCGAGACCAAGAATACGTCCACCGAAGGCGTAGACGGCCGCTTTCTTCCCGTTACGGATGAGTTCGAGTTCCTTCGATTTCGTCGTCACCTCGAACAGGACGACACCGATTGCAAGGAGTACGGTCGCGACACCGATATACGAGAGTGTTGAAAGGAATAGATCACTGAATGTCATGCTGGTACCTCCATCATGATTTTTTATTTTTTTTGCGTTGTTCGTATGCAACATACAATTCAAGCAGTGCTCCGACGAGAATACCTGCTGATACATACAAATAGAAGTTGTCACCAATGAATCCGAACAAGAGACCTAAAATGAGGCCAATCAGGATATAGGGACCTTTTGCTAACTTCATGCCAATCACCTACCTCTTCTTTAAAGGTAGCGGATTTCAGAGGTGGCGTCCATCGTTATTCTTGAAAGCTGACGGCAGATTCTGCATTAGGAGAAAACAGGACGACTTGGTTCCGTCCTTGTTGCTTTGCCTGATAGAGGGCAGCATCCGCATCCAGTAGAAGATCGTCGATTTGCAGTGTCGTCTCATCGTATGCGGCTAAACCAAACGATGCTGTGAGCGGTAGCTCTGTCGTCGCTAGTCGGAACGGACTAGAAGCGATCCGTTCGCGTAATTGCTCTGCTAAAGGCAAGACTTCAGCAAGCGGAGCACTCTCAAACAGGACTGAAAACTCCTCACCGCCGTTACGGGATAAATACCCGCTTTCTGCCACTCCATCGCGCAGTCGATTGGCGAACTGCCGTAGCACCTCATCGCCCGCCTCATGTCCATACGTATCGTTGACCTGTTTAAAATGATCAATGTCGATCGTCAACAACACGACCGACTGTTTGGTTAGAATCAATCGCTGTTTGACATCCGTGAAGTATTCATTGAAGGCGCGTGAATTGTTCAATCCTGTCAAAAAGTCGAGTTGCGCTTTTTGCCGAAGCATCCGTAATGATTGTTTGGTCAACCGAATATCGCGGATGATCAGTAGGGCGAGCCAACTACTGACGAACGATGCAGGAATGACGACTGCTATCACTTCAAGTAGAAGAATCTGTTTCGGTAAGACAATCCATAAGACAAGAGCGTGTAAAGCCGTCGCGTAGAGCGTCACGAGTGTGAATGTTCGTTTTGCATAAGGTGGCATTTCGCGAACGATTAAGCTCGTTCCTAAAGCAATGGCGACAATGAAGCCGAATGCGGTGAAGGCTGCTAGATTCGTTCCTAAACTGAAACGATAGATGATGATTGCAATCGTCACGATCGTTGTCGGGATGGCGCCACCAAAATAGGCAGCGACGACGACCGGAATATGACGCAAATCAACCATGACGCCAGGTGCTGCTTCAATCGTCATCTGCATGAGTAGTAACGAGATGACAGTTAGAGCAAGACCGTACAACACGCGTGTCAGCCGTGGGGATTCACGGGTGATCGGGAGCGGTGATAATTTTCCGAGCAGATAGAAACCAGCCATTAATAGCGTCACGTTATGCAAGACGTCAAAAAGGATGCTTTTCATGAAATGTCCATCCTTTCAAATAAAGTACGTTACTTAAAAGACATACGCCATAAAAGGACTAACTCCTGTTCCTTGAAAAAATAATCTATTTGATGCAATTGTGTCTATAATGTGAACTTATGATTTCTATAAGCTGTACTTATAGTTTAACGGAATTTAATTGACCTCTTCGACACTGCGTTGTTAAATGATGAAGAAGCGATATGAAAGCGCTTACTAAAATCGAAGGAGATCTACTTATGGAACTTGTCATCATTCTTCTTGCCTTATCCTTATTGATGTTCGTTGCCTATCGTGGTTTTTCGGTCATCCTATTTGCGCCAATCTGTGCCTTGTTCGCCGTCTTACTGACGAACCCGGATTGGGTGTTACCTTTCTTCTCGAATATCTTCATGGAAAAGATGGTCGGCTTCATCAAGGCGTACTTCCCGGTCTTCCTCCTCGGGGCGATTTTCGGAAAAGTCGTTGAGATGTCCGGTATCGCGGAGTCAATCGCAAAGACGATCATCCGTATGATCGGTGCGAAGCGTGCCATTCTTGCTATCGTCTTACTTGGCGCCATTCTTACATATAGCGGCGTCAGCTTATTCGTTGTCGTCTTCGCTGTGTATCCGTTCGCAGCGAACTTATTCCGCGAAGCGAACATCCCGAAACGCCTCATCCCGGGAACGATCGCCCTTGGTGCATTCACGTTCACGATGGATGCCTTACCAGGAACACCTCAGATTCAAAACGTCATCCCAACGACGTTCTTCAAAACGGATATCTACGCTGCGCCAATCATGGGAACGGTCGGTGGATTGTTCATCCTAGTCGTCGGTATGTGGTATCTCGAGTCACGCAAGAAAAAAGCCCATCAAGCAGGGGAAGGCTACGCTGGATTTGAAGCAACGGCGGCAAGTGCCGCACCGCAGATGGAGTTGAAGAATGAACCAGAAATGACGCTCGAGACGGATCGTCAACCGGTCTATCGGCAAGTCCTTGCCTTCGTCCCACTCGTCCTCGTTGCCGTCATGAACAAAGTCTTCACACTCTCGATTCCGAAATGGTATCCGGAAGGATTTGATTTTTCAGCAATCGGTTTAGAGGCATTCGGAAAGATCGAGACGCCGGCCGTTCTTGCGATCTGGTCCGTCCAAATGGCATTATTGATCGGAATTCTCGCAGCGATGCTCTATGACTTCCCGAAGATCAAGACGAACTTCCAAGCTGGTTTGAACGTCAGTATCGGTGGCGCGCTTCTAGCGGTCATGAATACAGGTGCTGAGTATGGTTTCGGAGGCGTTATCGCAGCGTTACCAGGATTCAAGTCCGTCTCAAGCGGGATCTCAGAGACATTTACGAATCCGCTCGTCAACGGAGCCGTCACGACGACGACGCTTGCCGGCGTTACTGGTTCCGCATCAGGCGGGATGGGAATCGCGTTAAGTGCGATGTCGGATAAATATACGCAAGCCATCACATCAGGCGGCGTGCCACCGGAAGTCATGCATCGCGTCATCTCGATGGCGTCCGGCGGAATGGATACGTTACCGCATAACGGTGCCGTCATCACGTTACTTGCCGTTACGGGGCTGACGCATCGTCAGTCGTATAAGGACATCTTCATGATTACGATTCTCAAGACAGTGACGGTCTTCTTGATGATCGGATTGTATAGCTTGACTGGTTTGTACTAAGGATTTTTAAAGGGGGCATCATCAGATGAAACAGGGGAAAGTATACGCATCATTCGCGGAAGCGACAGCAGACATCTTTGACGGGGCGACGCTAGTCGTAGGGGGCTTCGGACTCTGCGGAATCCCGGAAAAATCAATTACCGCGTTGCAAGAGAAGGGCGTCAAGGATTTGACGATCGTCAGTAACAACTGTGGCGTCGATGACTTCGGACTCGGTCTCCTCTTGCAGACGCGACAAATCAAGAAGATGATTTCATCGTATGTCGGGGAAAACAAGACGTTTGAGCAACAATACCTCAGTGGCGAGATCGAAGTCGATCTCGTCCCACAAGGTACGCTTGCCGAACGTATCCGTGCCGGTGGAGCTGGCATTCCCGGTTTCTATACACCAACAGGCGTCGGGACACCGATTGCTGAAGGAAAGGAACAAAAGGAGTTCGACGGGAAGACGTATCTCCTTGAAGAAGGAATCGTCGGTGATTTTGCGATCGTCAAGGCATGGAAAGCAGATCGACTCGGGAATCTCGTCTTCCGGAAGACGTCACGCAACTTTAACCCGATCGTCGCGACAGCCGGAAAAGTAACGATCGTCGAAGTCGAAGAACTGGTCGAAGTCGGTGAACTCGATCCGAATGAGATCCATACACCTGCTGTCTACGTTCAGCGCATCGTCGTCGGAACGGATTATGAAAAACGCATCGAACGCCGGACTGTCCGGGAAGCTTGAGGAGGAGACGGATATGAAAACGACACGAGAGATCATCATTGAACGCGCACTTCAGGAAGTTGAAGATGGGATGTACGTCAATCTCGGGATCGGGATTCCGACATTGATCGCCAATGCGATTCCGGACGATATGCATGTCATGCTGCAATCCGAAAATGGACTGCTTGGCATCGGACCGTATCCGCTTGATCATGAAGTCGATGCCGACGAAATCAACGCCGGTAAAGAAACGGTCACGGCACAATCTGGAGCATCTTACTTCGACAGTGCCGAATCGTTCGCGATGATTCGCGGCGGACACATCGACCTCGCGATCCTCGGAGGGATGGAAGTCGATCAGAACGGTGACCTCGCGAACTGGATGATTCCGGGCAAGATGGTCAAAGGCATGGGCGGGGCGATGGACCTCGTCAACGGAGCGAAACGAGTCGTCATCATCATGGAACATGTCAACAAACACGGCGAATCGAAAGTCAAACAGGCGTGTACCTTGCCGTTGACAGGACGCGCCGTCGTCAACCGTTTGATTACGGACCGGGCCGTCTTTGATTTCACACCGGACGGAATGGTCTTGATCGAGACGCTGAATGGTCATACGGTCGAAGACGTCAAACAAGTCACGGAAGCACGATTCACGGTCAGTCCGGAACTCGAGCGCGTGACGGTAGGGGAGTGAAGCAGATGGTTCAAGGAGATATCGTACTCGTCACAGGTGCAGGAAGCGGCATCGGTCTTGAAATCTCAAAGGCGTTTGCTGTGGCAGGAGCGAAGGTCGTCGTAACGGACGTTCGCGCAGAAGCAGCAGAAGAGGCGGCGGCAGCGATTCGCGCAGCTGGTCATGAAGCGGTCGGCATGACGCTCAACGTCACTGATGAAGCACAGGTCGAAGTCGTCTTGAAGCAGACGGTCGAACAGTTTGGTCGACTCGACGTCTTGATCAATAACGCGGGTCTTCAACACGTCTCACCAATTGAAGAGTTTCCGACTGAGAAATTCGAATTGATGATCAAGATCATGTTGACGGCGCCGTTCATCGCTATCAAACATGCCTTTCCGATCATGAAGGAACAAGGCTACGGACGGATTCTTAACATGGCATCGATCAATGGTTTAATCGGTTTTGCTGGGAAAGCGGCGTATAACTCGGCGAAGCATGGATTGCTCGGTCTGACGAAGGTCGCAGCCCTTGAAGGAGCAGAACACGGGATCACCGTTAACGCGATTTGCCCGGGGTATGTCGATACACCGCTCGTCCGAAATCAAATGGAAGACTTGGCGAAGACGCGTCACGTCGAACTTGAGAAGGTACTTGAGGAAGTCATCTATCCGCTCGTTCCACAAAAACGGTTGCTCGCCGTCGAGGAAATCGCGGATTATGCATTGTTCCTTGCGAGCCGCAAAGCAAAAGGCATCACAGGACAAGCGAACGTACTCGATGGAGGATATACGATTCAATAAGGAGATGGAGCAGATGAGTGAAGCAGTCGTCATCGTAAGTGCGACGCGCACGGCGATCGGAAATTTCAATGGGAGTTTGAAGGACGTCAAAGCAACGGAACTCGGAGCGACAGTCATCCGTGCAGCACTTGAAAAAGCAGGTGTCGCTGGGAATCACGTCGATGAAGTCTTTTTCGGTAACGTCCTCTCAGCAGGACTTGGTCAAAATCCAGCACGGCAAGCGGCACTCGCTGCCGGATTACCGGAGACATGTCCAGCGATGACCGTTAACAAGGTCTGCGGATCCGGTCTCTCAGCCGTCCATCTCGCGTATCAGGCGATCAAGTCGGGTGAAGCCGATGTCATCGTTGCCGGTGGGATGGAGAACATGAGCCAAGCGCCGTATGTCCTATCGGGCGCGCGGTCTGGGCTGAAGATGGGTGACCAACCGCTCGTCGATACGATCATCCAGGATGGACTTGAGTGTGCGTTTAATGACTATCACATGGGAATCACGGCGGAGAATTTAGCCGACATCTACGAACTCTCCCGCGAAGCCCAGGACCAGTTCGCGGCGACGAGTCAGCAAAAAGCGCAGACGGCATTAGCAGAAGAACGGTTCGTTTCGGAAATCACGCCAGTGTTGATTCCACAACGAAAAGGCGACCCGATCCGTTTTGATCAAGATGAGTTTCCGCGTGCCGGAACATCTGTCGAAACACTCAGTCGTTTGCGCCCGTCATTCAAGAAGGACGGAACGGTCACGGCAGGCAATGCATCTGGCATCAATGACGGAGCTGCGGCGCTCGTCATCATGTCCGTGACAAAGGCACAAGAACTCGGCGTGACACCACTCGTTGAGATCGTCGCGAACGGAACGTCCGGTGTCGACCCGAGCATCATGGGAATCGGTCCCGTCCAAGCGGTCCAAAAGGCACTCGATAAAGCGGGACTGACGCTTGAGGAGATTGATGTCATCGAAGCGAACGAAGCGTTCGCGGCACAATCTCTCGCGGTCGATGCGGAGCTACAGTTCCCGCATGAGAAGCTCAACCGAAATGGCGGTGCAATCGCGCTCGGTCATCCGATCGGTGCGAGTGGGGCGCGGATTCTCGTTACGTTGATCCATGAACTCGAGCGGACGGGTGAGACACATGGTCTTGCGACGTTATGCGTCGGGGGCGGTCAAGGGGTAGCGACGATCGTCAAAAAATACGAAGGTTAACTAATAAAGCACGAGACGAAGGAGATGTTTGCTCCCGTTGTCTCGTGCTTTATTGATTTTAGCGAATCGTTAACATGTCTTTGTAACTGCTTTTTTCGAGAATTTGCACGGAGGACATCCGTGACCATTCCTTCAAGGAAATCTCGGGATGTTGCTTCACGAAGTCGGAGACGATCATGTAACCGAGTCTGTATTTTACGAACGATGGAATTTGTTTTTCGTAATTTCCTAAGAACAGATCATCCGTCGTCAATCGTTCCGCATTCAGCTCCGAAATCACATGCTCTAAAGTATGGTCAAGTAGAGGGGCGATCGCTTCCGATGATTCCACAGGATAAAGCTTGTGGGCAAAGAATTCCGCTTTTCCTTCGAGGATGATGTAATCGAGCATCGTCGCACGATTCGGTTCATCGAGGGCTACGGTATGATGGTACTCATGCGCCGTTGTGTTGCGTAATGATGTTTCTGAAAAATCCTTCAAGAAGAACAGACTCATTGAATTGTTTCCTTGCGCGACACCGCTGACACCACCATAATGTTTGGCATCATCATGCTCGATTGGTGTCGTCGGGGAGACGAAGACGACGAGCTTTTCATCTCGTGGAAGTTGTTTCATCGAAGTCAGGAGACTGGACTTGATCTGTTTCATGATGCGCTGATGGTGTTTTTTCAAATATGTATTCATGTGCTTTAAGTCCTTGCTGTTTTCCGATGGCTGTTCGTAAAGGCTAGGAACGGGCATCGCTTGGAGCTGTTCTTTTTTGATGACGCTATTTTTAGCGCCCAATACATATTTTTTAAATAGTGCCTCATTGTCCTCTGGATGTTTCGAAGCCGCTTGAATGTAATCGTCATACGCCTTGTACAAAGGAACGATTTGAATCTCTTGTTTCTCATGCGTAAATGAGATGTCATACGTCTTCGGTTTTTCGGCAGCGGGGGAACAACTGGCAAGTAAAAGGGTGGCGCTAAGAAGATAGATAGATTTCATAGAAAAACCTCCTGTTTGATTATCCATATATTTACTTTCTTCACGAAGCCTTTTAATCCTACTACGTCATATGAACTTATGAATCCGGTTTCATGCTTCGACGCACAGACGTAACAAATTCTATAGACCATAGCTCCACCAAACTTTCTGCGCAATTTTCAGAATATTCTCCAGATAAACTCCTAGCACGAGCTCTTAAACGTATGGTATCCTTTCGAACGAAGTACTTCATCTGCTTAGGGAGCGAGATGAAGTCGATCATCATCAGTGGGGGTTTATTATGTCTAAAACTGTTCCAACATCATTTATCATCGTCATCGGCATGATGCTCTTCGCCTTATTCTTCGGGGCAGGAAATCTCATCTTTCCGCCGATGCTCGGACAGCTCGCAGGGGAGCATGTCTGGGTCGCCAATGCCGGATTCCTCGTCACCGGTGTCGGTCTACCATTGCTTGCGATTCTCGCATTCGCGTTTTCAGGGGAACGCGATTTACAAGCGATGGCGTCACGCGTTCATCCTGCGTTTGGAATCGGGTTCTCGGTCATTCTGTATCTTGCGATCGGTCCCTTCTTCGCGATTCCTCGTGCCGGAACGGTCTCGTATGAGATCGGCATCAAGCCGTTCTTCAGTGAATCGACGAGCCACTGGCCGCTGCTCATCTTTACGGTCTTGTTCTACACGGTTGCTTGTCTCTTATCATTGAATCCGACGAAAATCGTCGATGTCGTCGGGAAAGTACTGACACCGATTAAGATCACGTTCATCGGTCTGTTGATCGTCGTTGCTGTCCTGCATCCGATCGGAAGTTTTCAGAATCCTTTGAAGACATATCAGTCGAATGCCTTCTTTAACGGTTTCCAGGAAGGATATATGACACTCGATGCACTCGGTGCCTTCGTCTTCGGGATCATCATCATCGCAGCGATCAAGGAAAAAGGTGTCACATCGAAGCGACAGTTGCTGTTGATTTGTACGAAAGCGTCATTGATCGCAGCGGCTTTGCTAGCAATCACGTATTCGGCACTTGCCTTCATGGGTGCTTCAAGTGTCTCGGAAATCGGACAACTGGCGAACGGAGCAGAAATCTTGTCTGCTGTGTCCGATTATTACTTCGGTGAATACGGTGCGATTTTACTCGGTCTGATGATCACGGTCGCCTGTATGACGACAAGCGTCGGCTTGATCACGGCCTGTGCGTCGTTCTTCTCGGCACTCGTGCCAAAAATCTCGTACGTCAAATGGACGATTGGTCTATCGGTCTTCAGCGCACTCGTCGCGAACATCGGTCTGAATCAATTGCTCGCCGTCTCAAAACCAGTCTTGATGACACTTTATCCACTGGCAATCTGTCTCATCTTCCTGACATTCTTGCATCCACTCTTTAAAGGTAAACCAGCCGTCTATCAAGGGGCGCTTTGGATGACATTCGTCGTCAGTTTGTTTGATGGATTGAAGACAGCAGGGATTAACGTCTCAGCTGTCACGAACGTGTTCGACGCGGTATTACCGTTTGCTTCCGTCAGTCTCGGATGGGTCGTACCAGCCATCATTGGTGGAGTGATCGGAGCAGTCGTCGGTAAGAAAACAGCGGAGACACAATCGTCGTCGCGTGTGGCTTAAATTAAATCCCTTCACTCAGATTACACTGGGTGAAGGGATTTTTTTGTAACGATGAAACGTATTCTAACAACAGTTGTTGACAAAAACCGGAGGAATAATGCTATAGTGTTAATGCAAATGATATTCATTATCAATTAGAAGGAGTGATAGGTGATGTTCATCCAATTAAAAACATTTAAAGTCAAAAAAGGAAGTGCTGTTGAAATGATCGAGCGTTTTTCAGGAAAGGGAATCATCGAGCAACAACCAGGGTTCCTCGATTTAAGTGTCTTACATAAGAAGCGTACAAAAGAGGAAGAAGAAGTTCTTGTCCTGATCCGCTGGGATTCGGAACAAGACTGGAAAGCGTGGGAAACGAGTGAGGTACACCTTGCCGGTCACCGAGAAAGAAGGGGGCAACCAGGTCCCTCCTTCATTCTTGACGGTCAGCAACATTACTATGATGTGATTGGATTTAAGACAGCAGATACATGATCGACACAACAATAAACAATCACGTAGGCAAGTGAAAGAAAAGCATCTCGAAGATTCCCTTACATATTGATCAAGATTGAACGGATACGGAAAAGCGTCAGATGGTATATGTTTTTTAGGAGTGAGTTGAAAATGACAGAAGCACTGCATGCATTTCGAGTGAGGAAACACGCTTTACAGACAGGAGGACAATTAGCGATACGTCCGGGTTTGATTGTCGTCATACAAGGCGTTGGCATTACCTACACGGAAAGGAAACGTCTAGAATCGGGCGAAGCCTGTTTCATCATGAAATCAGGTGAACGATTCATCGTCCAGGAGGGACATTGTCTCTTGTATCAGTTAGAGGTTGAACTGACGCCATTTCTAGTCTACCGTCAACCAACGAATGAACTAGTGGAGTGTTTAGAACGAATGCGCGGATGTCCAAACACAATGACCGGTTCTCTTAGACAACATCGCTATCTGTATCAACTACTGGAGCAATTAAGTGAACGTCGTCATGAGCAGACGTTTGAGGAAGTGACGTCCCAGTGGTTAAAAGAACTCGGAAAATCAAGAACAGTCAGTGACTTGGCAAGTGAGTTAAACATGTCACTGCCGACGTTTTCCCGCCAATTCAAAAAGCACTACGATCAATCACCAAAGGAACTGATTCATCAATTGCGGATGCAACGGGCGAAGGAGTGGATGATTGCACATCCAGATTGGACGATTGCTGAGATCGCAGAACGTGTATCAATCAATGATGAATTTTATTTCAGCCGTCTCTTTAAAAAACGTGAGGGACTATCACCAAGTCAGTACCGGAAACGGTTGTTTCCACGGGTCGGAATCTGGAGTCAAGCGTTGTTGCAAGATCACTTATTGGCACTTGGCATTCAACCTGTCATCGCACCGTCTTTTCCGACACAATATCGTTCGAACGGTGTGCCAGACTATTTAAGTGAACTCGAAGGTACGCAACTATACGACGCGTCAGCAACGATTTTACCGGAATGGTTTGAGACATCAAATCTCGATCTCGTTTTACGGACACCGATACGAGGTGAATCACCACCTATGTTGACGTCTTGTCCGTTCATCGATATTTCGAAACAAACTTGTTGGAAGGATTACTTGTATGCTGTTGCTAGGGCAACCGATACGCTTGAGCGAACGACTGACATCATCAACGAAGTCGAAACGCTTGAAACAATTGTGAAGCAACAGTTCGAATTCAATCGGAATGTGACATGGGCAGTTATTTGGATCAGAGACTCAGAAGTCCGACTGTACGGACGAACAGGGCATACGATGTTAGATTTTCTGTTCAGTGAAATCGGTTTACAGCCCGTGGAAGGACTCCCGCACACCGTCTACATGACAATCAGCCTAGAAACATTACAGCAGTTGGATCCGGATGGTCTGTTCATACTGTGGAGTCAACCTGCAGATGTGGAACGAATTCGAGGAACGAGGGTGTGGCAAACGCTTCGTGCCGTTAGGTCGGAGCGTATATTTTACCCAGACAGTGTCGATTGGGATCCGTGGGGACCACTTGGGAGAATGCATATGTTACGTCAATTGCATACATATATCAGCGATAGTAACTGTTTTGTTTGTCCATGAAGAATGAAAAGAAAATCCATGTCACTCATCATTGATAATGATTATCATTACAGACGGAGTTCACGATGAGGCAGAGAAGACTGACAAATGAACCTAAAAAGTCGTCGCCTTGTCGTACGAAAATTAGGGAGGATCGTTTGTTTGATTGGTGTTAAATCTCACGACGATATGTGACTTCTGCATTTAATCGATTGTGAAAACGGATTGAAGGAACTTGAAAACGTTTTACTTAAAATAAGTGTGTATACGCACCATCAAAAACGGGGAAACCCGTTTTTCTATTGATGTGGAATGAGAATGATTTTCAATAAGGGGAGGAACAGAGCGTGCGAACATGCGAAGAACAAATCGAGCGATTAGCGACCGAGGTGACGCTTCAATCGTTCATGAACAGCTACATCAGAGAAGTGAACCCGGGCGAATGGGTCAACGAGAGACCGTTTGATGCATCCGAGACATCCTCTTTTTATTGGATGAAGCCGTATCTCATCGAAATCAAACGTCGTTCCATCATCGGACGCCACGAGATTGGAATGATTCGTGAAGAGACAAAAAGCGGATGGCGGGAAGTTTCAGCCATGTCCTGTATCATCACCTGTTGCATCAAGCTTCAACAAAAAGACCCGAATCAAACGGACTTACTCTTTCGCGTTCTTGACAGTCACCGGACAGTGCAATTGATTTTAGAGGAACAGCTGAACGCACAAGAGCAAGAGACGTTCATCGATTATGAACAACGCTTGTGGTGTGGTCATTGGTTCCATCCGACCCCGAAAAGTAGAGTCGGTATGACCGACTGGCAACAAAAGGCGTATGCGCCTGAATTCCGTCAACCGTTTCAACTTCACTATTTTACAGTACATGAGACATTGCTCGAAGAACGTTCAGGTAGCTACGAGACAATCAGTCAGCTGATGGAAAACCAACTGGGTGATTCGATTCAAGTGACAGCGCAAGAGCGACTCGTTCCGATTCATCCACTTCAAGCAGAGTATTTGTTGCGTCAGCCGACAGTCGAGCAATGGTTTGAGCAAGATATTATCCGTTATCACGGCGCATCTGGACCACTCTATAACGCAACTTCGTCGATCCGGACCGTCGAAGCACTCGACCGAAGTCATATGTTGAAGTTATCCATCCCTGTCCAAGTGACGAACTCAAGACGCGTCAACAAGCGACACGAATTAGAGGCTGGTTATTTGATGTATCGCTTGTTTTGTCATCTGTCTCTGCCTGATACGTTTGACCTTATTCACGATCCTGCATATTTAGCGATCCGGACTAAAGAAGAGACCGGATTCGAAGTCATTTTGCGAGAGCCAGCACCCCACGCGGTAAATGTTGCGGCACTCGTCCAACCGGCATTACCGAATTCAGAATCGCTCCTGCTGCGGCTCATCCGGCAGTCGGGATCAATCGCATCGAAACATGTCACTCGGTGGTGGAAACAGTACCTGGAGTTGACGTTAGGAGCAATCGTTACACTGTATGAGGAACAAGGAATCGGACTCGAGGCGCATCAGCAAAATAGTCTCATCACATTCGAAGACGGATGGCCGGTTCGATATCACGTCCGGGATAATCAAGGCTATTACTTAGCAGACACGAATCGAGATTCCTTTACCCTGCTGGAACCGGAACTGAAGCATACGACGTTGTTCTACCCAGAAGAAGTCATTGCTGAGCGTTTGACGTACTACATGATTTGGAACCATCTAGCGAGTATCATCGACCGATTGGCAGCAGACACATTATTAAAGGAAGAAGTTGCTATCGCGTTACTGCACGAATGGTGTCAAGTACGAGTTAAAAGTCTAGAAGGGCGAGGCAGAGCTTGGCTTTTGATGTTGTTAGAATCGCCGACACTTCCATACAAGGCGAATTTACTAACACGCCTACAAGGACTCGATGAACTTGAAGTCGAGGGGGAACGGGTTTGTTTCATCGACTTGGATAATCCGTTACGGGAGGGCAACTATGCTTTACGACAGCAAAACACGCATCTGCAAACAACTTCTTGAGAGTTTGTTATTCGAGCGGATTCTTCCTTTTACTGAAATGATTGTCGGAATGAAGAATCGTTTTACATTCCACATAAAAGATAGTGAAGTGACAGTCGAAGGAAAACGCGGTCCTTTCGACCGAATCCGGCTCGACATCACGACGTTACGCTCATCGAAGTCATCTGGCGTCAACGACTGGTTTGAGCATCTCTTGACGCAGTTGCCGATCCCGGACGACTTTCAGGAAGAGTTGCGACGTACACATGATTTCGATGACTCGTCGCAGCGACATCGTCTACGAATCCATCGAGCAGGCTTAGATTATGAAGAGTTGGAGCAGACCATCATCGAAGGGCATCCCTATCATCCTTGTTATAAATCAAGGATTGGTTTTTCGCGAGCTGATCACGAGGCATACGGACCTGAAGCGGGCAATCGCTTCCAGTTACATTGGATTGCCTTACCTTCTACGCTCGTTCAAGGGAGTGGAATCCTACCTATTCCACTGATTCTTGGAGAACCGCTTCTACATATGTTTTTAGTCAAACTGGAAGATTTCAACCAAATCGATTATCAGATTCTTCCTGTCCACCCATGGCAATGGTTACGTATCAAGCAGGAGGTGGCACAAGTCGGAGGTGTCGACTTAGGCGAAGGCGGGGTATTCGTGCAAGCGACGCAGTCGATTCGAACCGTTTTTTGCCCAGGTCAGCCCGAACTACCGCATATCAAATTGCCGCTCGACTTGAAGCAAACGTCAGCCGTTCGGACTTTTTCCGTGCCGAATGTCGTGGCAGCTCCTGCAGTATCGGATTGGTTGAAAAAACAGGCGAGTGAATTGCCGGTGACGCTGTTATCTGAATTTGCTTCATGCGTCGGCTCAAGCGGTCCACTTGCGGGTCGGGTCGGCTGTGTCTTTCGTGAAAACGTCTTGACGTATGCTCAACCGGACGAGCAAGTCATACCTTTGACGGCACTTGCTCAAATCGAGGTGGATGGACGACATTTTTTAGGACCGTGGTTGGAACGATATGGTCATGAACGGTGGCTTCGTCGATTCTTCGTCGTCTATCTCGAACCAGTCATCCGACTCGTGATTGAAAAAGGCATCGGTATGGAAGCTCACGCCCAAAATACGTTACTTGTCTTACGGGACGGATGGCCGGAACGGATCATTCTCCGCGATTTTCATGATAGCGTCGAGTTCGTCACCGAGTTACTCGACGATCCATCGGATGTACCCGATTTTAAGAGGCTACATCCTGATTTTGATGCACCGCTCAATACCTATTATGAAATGTCACACCCGCTTGCCTTACGCGAGCTGCTGTACGATACATTATTCGTCTATCATTTGACGGAACTAGCGTATCAACTTGGACTGACGGAGAACTTGAGTGAAGCGACATTCTTTGATTGGATGCATCAGACGATCGAGGGGTTGCCGATTGATCGAGACCGACTAGAACGAATCGGATGGTACGAACAAAGAGTAACGGCAGAAGCCTTACTGGCACCACGGTTTGGTTTGACGAATCAAATCGATGTAAAAAATTCACTAGTTCAACGAGGAGAGGAAGACGATCATGCTATGGATTGAGAAAGAATGGGTGACAGCAGAAGAATTGACGACACACGAACTGGTGAAGCAATCGTTCATAACGGAAGGGAAGAACGTAGCCATCTGTACGTCAGATACAAAAGCATGGTTAGCCCTCTGTCTTGCGATGCGACGTATGAATGGAACAATCCTTCCCATTCATCCGGATACGCCTGTTTCCGGTGCTGAGCGTCTAGCGATACAAGCCGGATGTGACTATTTGATTTATCAAGAGACCATCGTTCCGCTTCCGGAAGCGGAAAAACGTGCGGGTGGATTGATTCAATTCAGTTCCGGTACGACGGGGCAACCGAAAATCATTCACCGGACATGGGAGTCGATCGAGACGGAACTGAATGCCTATACGAATAGTTTTCCGCTGACGACGAAAGCGACGATCGTTGCTTGTCCGACGTCGCACTCATTCGGATTACTGTGTGGAGTGTTCGCGACTTTAAGACGTGGAGCAACACCAGTCATCTTACAAGATTTCTCACCACGTCATGTGCTAGCAATCCATCGTTTGCATCCGGACGCGATCATCTATACGGCACCGGGACTGGCGTATGCGATGAGTTTGTTCCCGGAATCCGTTCACGCAGTGATGATTTCCGGGATGACATTACCAGAAAAGTGGTTCCGTTCGATTGAACGTAAGACACATCATTTGCTTCAACAATATGGCTGTTCAGAAATCGGCTGTATCGCACTTCATCCAAATCCGCCGAGTCCGCAAGCGATCGGCTTTCCACTAGAGCATCTTGAGATTGAAACTGGAACGAAGGAAAAACCAGCAGAATTAGTCGTTTCGCAACAAGGCATACGGATTGGTACGAAGGATTTAATGTACGTTGAAGACGGGCTGCACTTTCTTAGCCGACTCGATGAGATGATCAATGTGTCTGGCTTATCTGTCTATCCCGGGGAAGTCGAAGATGTCTTGTATCAGCTACCGACCGTCGAGGCTGTCGTCGTCTTTAAACGAATGGATGCGTTCCAAGGAGAGCGCGTCTGCGCTCAACTCGTGACGACGGCATCGGAGGAAGAACTAAAACAACATTGCAAGAAGCATCTCGCACCTCATCAACGACCGACGGAGTGGCAACTCGTTGAGCAAATTGAGCTATCTGCGAATGGGAAAGTGAGTAGAAAACGATTGGGGGAACAAACATGTCCCGTTTAACGATTGCGCAATTCGAAGATATACTGACCGAACAGCTCGAATGGTCATCATCTGTCGCTATTTCGACAACAGACTCTCTACGAGATGATCTAGGACTGGATTCGATGCGCTTGATTCATCTGTTGCTTCACCTTGAATTGGAACACGGATTAGTGATTCCCGATGAGCACATGTCAGCCCTTCCCAAAATGCGAGTAGAAGAGTTGATGTCTGTTTTACAGGAGGTCATTCATGATTAAAGTACACTGTCTCGTCAGTTGCGTCTGCGAGACGATCAAACGATCGGACGCGGACCATCGTCCCTATTACTTTGGCGTGTGGGATTCTTCGTTTTCCTTGTCAGCCGATTATGTCCTCTCGCATCATGATGAAACAATCAACCATCAGGAGATGCTTGTTTGGTATGAACGTCTTTACGGAATCCCAGTCGAAGAATGGTACGATCACAAACAATCAAAAGAAGAAAACATCACTCAGCTGATTCAACGGATTGAACAGAAAAATATGGACGAGTCAGTGATCGTCATGTTGGATTTAGCTAGTCTACCTGAGCGCGAAAATAAATTTCACCATGATGTGTTTCCCCACTACGTCATGTTAGAGGCGACAGAAGATCCGGAAATATGGCATATGCTTGATCCTGATTTCCGGTATGAAGGTGAACTAGAAAGAGAACGTATTCTTGCAGCAGTACGCCATCGTGCTGTCGCTGGTGGGTTTGCGTTTCGAAGCACGGATGTTCGAATACCGAATGCGACGACGGTAAGTGCGTATTTCATGAGTTGTATAAAAGTACAACATCCATTGACTGAGGCAGTCAAACGTGTTGTGCATCACTATCGTGAACAACCTGAGGGATTACCGAATGCCTTAAAGCAGTTACCTGTCATTGCCATTCGAAAATATGCCTATGAGCATGCATTTGCTTATTTATATGAGGCGATCGGACGCGACTTGCAGACATCTGATTTTGAAGAATGGACGGATGAGGTTGAAACATTAGTCAATCAATACTCTGTCATCCAGCATCGGGCTGTCAAATACGCTGTAACGCGCCAACCGGAAGTGTACTTAGAAATCGAACGATTGATCGAAGAACAATGGGCACGGGAGAGTGCAATCAAACGGCAACTCGTCGACACGTTCCATGCGTATCAACGACAGGAGGGAATTGAACATGAAACTCGCACTCTGTACGATCAGCTATCGGCATCATCTGCGTTCATTTAATGATTTGATCGATTTTGCTTCAGAAGAACACTTTGACGCCATTGATATTTGGGGAGTTCATGCTGAACATTTAAGAACGGAAGAAGTCGATCGGCTGAAGTCGTCCCATCTGAACGTCAGTATGTTGAGTCATTATTTAAATTTAAACGCACCGATGTCAAAACTACTTGCGGAGACGAAACGACTCTCGCGATTAGCGACACGAATCGGAACGCAGCGCATCCGCATCTTTGCGGGGAATGAGGCGAGCCATACCTTATCCGATGCCAAATGGGATCAACTCGTTTATCGGTTGAAGGGGATTTGCCGTGTCCTTGATTCTGCAGGACAGCGATTATTACTTGAATTTCATCCGAATACTGCAACAGATACGGTAGAGGCAACGATACGTTTACTACAAGCGATCAACCACCCGGCATGTCGGATCAACTTTGACGTCTTACACGTCATCGAATCAAAGGCAGATCCCGTCGAAGCATACTTCAGACTCGCATCGTATGTGGATCACCTACATTTAAAAACAGTGGCGAATGTTGATCAATTTTCAGTCTTTGAACCAACAAATGTCTATGCGGCAAGCGGATCGCGGGAAGGGATGGTTCCATTGTTCGAAGGCATCGTCGATTATCACCAGTTCTTTGAAGACGTTTCAGGTCATCTCGATCACTTGACAGCAAGTCTCGAATGGTTCGGTCCTGATCCAGACAAGCGTTTAAAAAGTGATCGACTTCTTATTGTTCAAGCACTTGAAAGAGTACCCGTTTTGTCAAAATGATTCGAATCGATGGGGTTTAAACGTCAGCAGAAAAGGCAATTCCTCTACTGTATGTCATTGACCATCGTGTCACTTACAGAAAGGATGTTGAAACATGTCAGAACGTGTCTTCATTAGTCCCTCAAAGTATGTCCAAGGAAAGGATGTCATTGACCGGCTCGGTACATATGTGAGCCCGTTCGGTGAAAAAGCGCTCGTCATCGCGGATGATGTCGTCTGGAAAATCGTCAAGGAACGTGTTGAGCATTCGTTGTCCGGCGAAAACGTCGGCATCGAGAAAGCGGACTTCAGTGGTGAAGCCTCACGGCATGAAGTGAAACGAATCGCTGAGCAAGCACAAGCGGCAGATGTCCGGTTCGTCATGGGTGTGGGAGGCGGAAAGACGCTCGATACGGCAAAAGCCGTCTCGGATGAGCTGAACGTGTCCGTCGTCATCGTTCCGACGCTTGCTTCGACCGATGCCCCGACGAGTGCCCTCTCGGTCATCTATTCTGACGAAGGGATTTTTGAAAGTTATCGCTTCTATAAGAAGAATCCCGATCTCGTTCTCGTCGATACGAAATTGATCGCCCAAGCACCAGCGCGTTTCTTCGCGTCCGGAATTGCCGATGCGCTCGCGACGTGGGTCGAGGTCCGGAGTGTCGTCGCTTTTGGTGGACAGACGATGGCAGGAGGGCGTCCAACGATTGCGGCACAAGCGATCGCCAAACGGTGTGAGGAAGTCTTGTTCGAGCATGGTCGCTTGGCGTATGAATCCGTTCAGGCGCAAGTCGTCACGCCGGCACTCGAAGCCGTCGTCGAGGCAAATACGCTCTTAAGTGGACTCGGCTTCGAGAGTGGTGGATTAGCTGCAGCGCATGCGATCCATAACGGATTCACAGCCCTTGACGGTGAGATTCACCACTTAACGCATGGTGAGAAAGTTGCCTTTGGTACACTCGTTCAACTGGCGCTCGAAGAACATCCACAAGAAGAAATCGAGCGGTACATCGCGCTCTACACGGATCTTGGTTTACCGGTGACGCTCGAAGACGTCAAGCTAAAAGATGCGTCGCGTGAAGACATCGTCAAAGTCGGCGAGGCAGCGACTGCTGAAGGCGAGACGATCCACAGCGGTTTCAACGTCACGGCGGACGAAGTCGCGGATGCGATCATCGCAGCTGACCGCTATTCGAAAGCGTATCTAGCGAAACATGCTTCTTCCTGATTGATGTGTTTAAATCCGCTTCCTCTACTGAGAGAAAGCGGATTTTTTATGGGCTTTCGTCGAATGACGCTTGAATTCTTCTTAAAAACACGCTATCGTTATAAAACGTAATGATTACGATTTAATTCAGGTAAAGGAGTTTTTGTGATGACGGATCGATATGAATGGGTGATTGTTGGCGGAGGAATTCATGGAATGACGGTATTCAATGCCTTACGTGAAAAAGGAATCGATCGGGAGATGATACGGATCATCGACCGTCATCGGCAACCATTGATGAACTGGCGGAAACAAACCGAACGGATCGGCATGCCTTACCTACGTTCAACTCGGGTGCACCACACTTCGACGAATCCGACGAGTCTCAGGCATCATGCGGAAGAACAGGATTATACACATCAAGCCTTCAAGGATACATACGGGCGACCATCCTTGGAATTATTCAACGACCACGCCCTTCAATTGGCGAAGCAAAATGAAGTGGAGGCGAGTTGGGTCCAAGGGGAAGTCACAGGACTAAGACGAGAGAGCGGAACGTGGATCGTCTCGACAGATGAAAGCGAGTTACGAGCAAACCATGTCGTTCTCGCTCTCGGACAATCGGAACATCACGTCATGCCAGAATGGGCGAAATCGGCGCGTCACGTTTTCTTATCAAAGCACGATACACCACCGGTCGTCATCATCGGAGGTGGGATTAGTGCTCTGCATCATACGATTCAATGTGCCGAGCGCTATCCCGGGCAGGTGACCCTTCTTTCACGACGTCCGCTCGAAAAAAGTGCGTTCGATGCCGATCGGAAGTTCATGGGACCAAAAGGATTGACACCATTCAAGTCCTTGTCGGCTAGTGAAAAACGAGCGTTGATCGTACAGGAGCGTCGCCCCGGAACGGCAACACAGGACTTGATTCAACGTGTTCGTCATCTGATTCGAGAAGGAATCATCACTCATGAGATCGGTGAAGTCGAGCAGGAAATCGGAAGCGGAGTGAAGCTGACAGATGGTCGTATTCTCACCGCTGAATCGATTATTTGCGCAACGGGTATCCGTCCGATGGTCGTCGAAGGATCTTGGCTTGAAGCGGTACAGCAAGAGTTGAAGCTGCCATTATCTCCTTGCCGGACACCATTACTAGATGAAGAAACCTTTGAATGGGGAGAGAATCTATTTGCGACAGGTAGCCTCGCTGACTTAACGGTTGGTCCGTTCGCTCGCTCGATTTACGGAGGACAAGCCGCAGCGCGTGCGATCGCCTCGACGATTGAAGCGAAACAGACAGAAATGCTCGTCTAACACTATATCGCTATCCCCGTAGACATTACGAGAAGTCATGTTTACGGGGATTTTAATGAAAAAAAGACAATCTTATCAATTCAACGAATTAGTCTAGTAAGATTTAACGCTAGTCGCTTGCTATCATCATGAAAGTAAGTTGACTCATTTGGGTGTAATTGGATAAAATGTAAAATTAGATGGAATTCAAAAAGGTACCCCGGACGGAGTACCTTAAACGTATTTATAGGAAAGCGAGTGGGTTGACACTGCTTGCTGCAGACGAACCGCTGTAGGTGTAGTTTCCACGGTGGATCTCGAAGTGCAGGTGAGATCCGAATGAGTTACCAGTGCTACCGACAGCTCCGATGTTCGCGCCTTTCGGGATTGATTGACCGACAAAGACAGAACGTTTGCTAAGGTGAGCATACACTGTTGTGTACGAAATACCGTTCACTTTATGTTCGACCATGACATGGT
Source organism: Exiguobacterium sp. Leaf187 (assembly GCF_001423925.1). Classification (NCBI taxonomy): domain Bacteria; kingdom Bacillati; phylum Bacillota; class Bacilli; order Caryophanales; genus Exiguobacterium; species Exiguobacterium sp. Leaf187. The sequence continues at coordinate 189,988 of NZ_LMPR01000009.1, forward strand.
TACCATAAGCTCCCTGATATGATGATTTGATGACTTTTCCGGCAGCGGCTGCTTTAACGGGTGCTCCAGTCGGTGCTCCGAAATCGATGCCGTTATGGAACGTGTAGCCGTACTTACCGCTAGCATTCCCGTAGCCTTGCGTGATTGGTCCGCTTGTTGGACGCATGAATCCAGTCGATGAAGAGAACGAAGCTTTTTTCGCTGATTTATTAGAAGTACTGTACTTCTTGACGTAACCAGAATAGACGTAGCGTTTTTCACCTTTATGCACGATTTTCGTCCAGTTCCCTGTCTGACCGAGGTACTTGAATGTTTGACCCGCATTGACGCCGTCGACGATGCGGTGTTTCAATGATGGACCAGTCCGGACGCGGAGTCCGTCTGCTTTAATTTTTACTTTATACGATGAGCCAGAAGAGGCTTCAACTTTACCTGTACCCGTAGCTGCAAAACCTGAAACAACGAGGGCGCTCATTGCTAACGTCGTGATTGTTCGTTTCATGAATGTTCCTCCTAAGTTGAATATCTAGTGTTGTCGTCGGAATGACATCTATAGAAGTGGATGCGTTTAGTGTGTATTGAAGTGAGTGATGCGGTCATTTGACTAACGAGAGTATAGCATTCAAACATCAGACCTTTGTGTTTCAATTCGATTGCTAAAATATATTCTAATAACATTTGTTGTAATATTGAGTATCCATTCAATTCGAAAATCCTTTAAAATCAAGATGAATTTATGTTACAACGAGATGAATTTGATTACAAAATAGAATCGTGGGAAATGATGAGAAAGTATGGGAATCTAATAAGAAGAGAGTAGGTAATGGAATGGATTTGACGTTTACAGTAAATCAAAAAAAGCTTAACATTCGCGCAGTGGCGCTGTTGATTCAAGATGGACATCTTTTGATTCATCGTCAAGGAGAAGATGATTTTTGGTCATTACCGGGAGGGCGTGTCCAGTTCGGTGAAAGTGGTGCCAAAGCGATCGAACGTGAGATATTTGAAGAACTCGGTCAGTCGATTGAGCCACCGGTTTTCCGTTTCCTCCATGAAAATTTCTTTGAGTACGCCGATCACCAGTTTCATGAGCTAGGGATGTTTTATGAAGTCGTTTGCCGAGAGCCACTGCCATTTTCGACGGAAGACTTTTACGGTCCAGAAAGCGAAGGGTTGACGTATCGCTTCGTTCCATTCGACAAACTGGATCAGTATACGTTGTATCCAGGCGAATTATCAAAAATGCTTCAAACAAATATGTTTCCGACACTATTGACGAATGACATCTGACTTTTCTGGAAAAACGTTTATAGATGTATTGCAAGGGAATGGATAATCATGTAGTTCATTCAACAGTGATAAGGGAGCTGATCGTTCATGAGAGAAGAGCAGTTCGAAGTGATGCATCAAGAAGCACAAGGGCAGACGCAGGAAAAACAACCCGGTGTCGAGTACGCCATGAAACCAGAACCAATCTACGATGATCCAGATTATGTCGGTTCAGGAAAACTGACAGGGAAGGTCGCGCTGATCACGGGCGGGGACAGTGGAATCGGTCGTGCCGTCGCTGTCGCTTATGCGAAAGAAGGGGCAAACGTCGCGATTGTGTACTTAAATGAGGGGAAAGACGCTGAAAAAACTGTGGCAACCATCGAATCATACGGCGTCAAAGCATTAAAGATCGCGAAAGATATTAGTCGACCGGAACACGCACAACCAATCATCGATACCGTCATCGCAGAGTTTGGACAATTGAACATTCTCGTTAATAATGCCGGGAAACAATTCCCGCAAGATGATTTCCTCGCGATTACACCAGATCAATTGAAGGAAACGTTCGAGACGAATGTCTTTTCGATGTTTTATTTGATTCAGGCTGCGCTTCCACATTTGCATAAAGAAGATACGATCATTAATACCTCATCGGTGACGGCTTATCGTGGAGCACCGACGTTGATCGATTACTCAGCGACGAAAGGGGCAATCACGACATTGACACGTTCACTTGCCTCGAGCTTGATTGAGAAGGGAATCCGTGTTAATGCCGTCGCACCAGGTCCGATTTGGACACCGCTCATTCCAGCGACATTCTCGAAGGAAAAAGTCGAGGCGCATGGGGAAGATACGTTAATGAAACGCCGGGGACAACCGTCCGAAAATGCAGCGGCCTATGTCTATCTCGCCTCTCGCGATTCGAGTTACGTCACGGGTCAGACGATTCATATCAACGGCGGCGATTACATCACGTCTTAAGGGGGAAATCAAGATGAAGAAGAATCCGAATGAAGTGCCTGAACGCGAACCGGATCATCAACCGGACGAGATACCGCAGACACCACCGAGTGAGGTACCAGATACGCCACAGGAAGACCCGGTCCGTCAGCCGGAACCGGATACGTTCCCAGAACCAACCGAGATTCCGGATACACCGCAGGAAGATCCGAATCCCTATTAACGAGTAAAGTGACCATCATCCAAAATTGGATGATGGTTTTTTCGTGATAAAGAAGACAAACTATCTTGACAGTCAAACTGTATGGTGAGTATGATACAGAAGAGAAGTGTATTATTGTTTTAATACATTAAACAGGAAAGGGAGGTCTACCGATGCAGTTCGACCAAAGAAGCCCGGTGTACCTGCAGGTCGTCCGTTGGTTCAAACAACGAATCGCGACTGAGGAATTGCAAAGCGGGCAAGAAATCCCGTCCCGCCGCGAAATCGCCGCACAGCTCGGAATCAATCCGAATACCGCACAAAAAGCATACAAAGAGATGGAGGAGCAGCAATTGATTACAACAGAACGGAATGTCCCGAGTAAGATTACACGTGATTCACAAGTCGTTCAAAAAGTACGTGCCGAGATGCTGGAAGAAGCCGTCTCTGAATTCATCGATGCCGTCAAGGCAATTCAAATCCCACTTGATGAGGTCGTCTCGAAGGTCGAGACGGTCTATCAGGAAACGGAACGGAGGAAGATCGATGCTTGAAGTCCATGGCTTACAAAAGAAATACGGAAAAAAACCAGTTCTTCAAGGAGTATCGTTCTCGGTTCCGATGGATCAACTGACGTGTCTGATCGGTTTGAACGGTGAAGGAAAATCGACGATCCTGAAGGCAATCGCAGGTCTCGTCCCAGTCAACGCGGGAACAGTTCTCGTCGATGGCGAGGTCAATCGAAACAAGATTGCCTTCGTTCCGGATATCCAGACGATGCCCGGCTACATGACGGTCGGTGATGCGCTGACGTATATGGCGGATTATTACTCCGACTGGAACCAGGCGACAGCGGATGAACTGATGCGGATCTTCCAGCTGTTATCGACAGATAAAATTACGGACTTATCAAAAGGAAACCAGGCGAAGGTCAGTTTGATTCTTGGTTTTGCGCTCGATCGTCCGTACTTACTACTCGACGAACCATTCGCTGGGATCGATCTGTTTACGAAAGAACAGATTGCAGGACTATTCTCGAGTCACTTCATGGAAGGACGCGGTATCCTGATGACGACACACGAAATTCAGGAAATCGAGCACTTGATCGACCGGGTCGTCTTCTTGCAGGACGGTCGAATCATCGATGAGCATGAGACGGAAGAGATGCGAGAACTGTATGGGAAATCGGTTCAGGACCGGATGCGGGAGGTCTATCAGCGATGAAACAATACATACAATTGACGAACGAAGAGATTAAGCGGAGTTTTAAGCTTTATATGATTGTCGTGCTTGCTATGGTAGCAATTGAGCTGGTGTCGGTCGTTGCGCAAGTCATGTATCACGCACGGAAAGTTGAGAATTTCATGGAATTTAACCGAGTTTCTGTCACAGAAGCACTTAAACAAATTGATACACTCGGATACTCTGAGGCGTCCTCTTTCTTTAGCTATATGACTCTGATCGGAATGGCGATTGTTGTCATCTATGCGATTCAAATTTGGTATCGAGATTGGTTAGGAGAAACAAAGTATATTTATCGTTTATTGATGCTTCCAGGAAATCGGGCAAGCATTTTCTTCTCAAAATTGACGACAGTCTTTTTAATCATCGTAAGTTTTATTGGCATTCAGTGGTGTGTATTGCAATCAGGTTTTTATCTGTTTGATTGGTTGATTCAGCCGGAATATCAAAATCAAAGTGACTTAAGTCCAGTCCGAAACGTGATGAACGATTTTTATACGATGAATCTGATCGACTTAGGGATCATTCTCGCCATTTCACTATTCATCGTCAGTTTTATTTTCTTACTTATTCTAATTGAAAGATCATTCCGTAAAGGAAAAGCCATTATCAGAATTGGAATTGAAATTTTTGTTCCTGTTGCTTTAACGATTGGTATATTAGCGTTTTTAGATGAAACTCATATTTTACTTGAAACAGAAGAGTTAATTCTAACTATTGGGATAAGCTTGCTGTACTTCATGTATGTCATTTGGAAAAGTCTTCGACTATTGCAACAAAAAGTCACGGTGTGAGGAGTATACTATGCGAACCTATAAATATATATTGTGTTTGGGAGTCATTTGTATTTTGACACTTGGAGTGTATGTTGTGTACTCCTCTTCAATGGAAGAACCTGAATTTGCGGTACAAACGATACAAGGAAATCCAGATGATCAAACTGTAAAGCAACTTCAATTTGAATTTAATGATCCCGAAGCATATAGAACGAAATACAAAGTTAACTTGATGGGGAAAGTAAAGAAGAAACAATCGAATTACTTATCTGGTTTAACAATGGACTACTCAGGAGTGAGTAAGGCACCACGTGAATTCCGACAATTTATGAATCAAGAGGAAATATCAAAATATGAGCAAGACAAAAAGGTATTTGGATTACATGTCAATGAAGATGGATCATGGGATCTACAATCATGGAAACGTGGAACCGAAAAGGTGCAGACTTATTCTTTACCGAAACCGGCAAAGACAAAAGGGATCTACTATCGACCGTTTCAACAAACGAAGCAAAAATTATATGTCCAACGTATTGGCGATGTTGTACAAAAACCAGGTACAAATCATATCTATGTGATTGATTTAAAGAAAAAAACAGTCCAATTAATGGACTTACCATTTCAATTAACAGAAGAGGATGAGGTACTTGCCATCTATCAGAATCGTGTCTTATACCGAAAGATGACTAATGATGCTAAGACAAGAGTTTATCTGAGAGACAATTCAACAACGACACGATTAAAGTTGTTTGAAGTTGAAGACATGTGGGATACACGTGTGATAGACGAAGGTACCGTCGTAGGGATGACAGAGAACATGACCGAAACAAAAATCAAATGGTCGACGTTTGACTTACGAACAAAGCAATTCACGCAGCATCGTTATGATTTACCTAAACGAGATGCCAATGAAGTGCAACGACACACATCGGCAATCCTTGAGAACGATTTAGTGTATTCCTTCATCGAAACAAAGAAAAATGGCACATCTATCCTTGTTTTAGATGCACAGACTGAAGAAGTTCGATATGAGGGAACAATTAAATATGACATGCCTAAGAGTGACCTTCAACTCAACGGGATGACAATTAACTGAACTACGAAAAAAGTAAAATATTTGAAACCTCCTGTTTTCTTCCAACGTATAAAGATTATACAAAGGGGGAACTCACATGCAATTCTTGATTTTTGTCGTATTCGCAGGTGCTATGTATTGGTTCTACTACAATTTCTTACTTGGGTACCGTAAGAAAAACATCACGATGACGTTCGACGATCGGTTTTATTCACTCGACGAACATGTCGCAGCAATCGAACAAAAGCTCGCGACGGGCGGGCATTCGGCACGTTATCTCGGTGACCGTCGCTTTGAAGTTGATGGTAAACCTTATCTGTTCCTCGAGCGGACAGTCTCAGTCGGCGGGGTTCCGACACAACAGACGATTCTCGAGCAACAAAAAAAATAACTCTCCCCGTGCGGGAGAGTTTTATTTCGTTAGACCGGAATCCGGTCTAGGGGATGCGGTTGCTGCGACGAGCGATACCAGCGGATGATCCAGTGATCGATGCCGATGTGATACGCAAAGCGTCCTGCAGCAAGTAATGCGATTGATGCTGCTAAGAATACTGGATTCAACGCAATCGTCCCAGCGAGTAAGTAATTGAGATTCATGATACTACCGACGACCAGTGCAGGAACCGTCAACAGACTAAGAATCAACAGGATCCCGACGACGAGTTCCGCGAACGGAATCAAGGCGTTGATCAGCCCGACGTTCGGTAAGGCGAGTTGCTCGATCCACGTCGCATACCAGGAACTGACGAGTGCGTCTTCGCCAGCTGACTTCGCGAGCGCTCCTTCGAGAAACGGCTGTGCATCGAAGCCATTGATGTACTTACCGATTCCAGCGATGAACCACTGGATTCCGAGCCAGAGTCGGATGATCGTCAACAGACCGAGACCGATGATGTGTAATGCTTTCACTTTCAGACACTCCTCTACTACAACATAGTCCCCATCATACTGAAAAATCATCAGTGAGATGGGGACTATCATCATACCGTCATCGAACCGTCATCGACCTGTTACAAAAAAGGGTAAGGTAACGGTTTCATGACCGTTGATCGAGGCGATGACTGATTGTAGTTAATAAAGCAGCAACGAGCGCGACTAGTCCACCGACGAGTGCCGTGTTCATCATCGGACCGTTCGCATAGACGATGCCACCGAGTGCCGAACCAAAAGCAATCCCGACGTTACTCGCAACCGGCATCAATGAAGCAGCGAGTCCTTTTGCTTCCGGATTGAACTTTTCAGCGAGGTCAATCAAATAGATTTGTGTCGAAGTCGTCAGTAAAATCGACATCAACGACATCAAGGCGATGTTGAACAGACCAAGCGGAAGGGATGCTGTCGTGAAGTATAATGCAGCAAGGACGATTGCTTGCACGACGAAGACGAACCGTAAGCGTCCCATCGGATTTTTGCTGGCGATTTTACCGGCAAGGATGTTACTGAAGATCGAGACGACGCCGTAAGCGAGCAGGATCGGACTGATCCACGTCTTCGCAATCCCGAGTTCCGTTTGCAGGATCGGTACAAGGTACGTGTAGACGACGTAGGTTGCCCCGAATCCGAACGATGGAATAAAGAAAGCGATCAGGATCCGTGGGTTGGCGAGCAGTCCAAGCTGCTCCTTGATTGAACCGGAACCCATCGATTGCTGGACCGGAACGATTTTCCACACGGCGAGAAACGCGATCAATCCCATGACCGTCGTTAGCCAGAACGTGGCTTCAAAGCCAGCATGTTGACCAATAAAGGTTCCGATTGGGACACCGAGAACGTTCGCAAGTGTAAAACCACCGAAAATGAACGAGACGGCGACACCGCGTTTTGCGACAGGTACACCGTCACTGGCGACGACCATCGCGAGTGAAATCAAGACGCCGGTCAGGATCGCTGTCAGAATGCGGGTTGCGAGCAACACTTCGTAACTTGGAGCAAAACTACTGGCAAGGTTCAGCAAGACCCAGGCGAGTAAGAGACGTAGGATCAGACGACGCCGTTCCAGGTGACCGGTCAGCGACATGACGATCGGTGTACCGATTGCAAAGGAGATGGCAAAGGCTGAAACGAGCGTACCTGCTGTTGCGATCGTGATATCAAGGGCTGAGGAGATTTCAGCGAGGATCCCGACGATGACGAATTCGCTTGTTCCGAGAACGAACGTCAGGAGCGACAACGTGGCGATCAAGAGCCAATCGCGTCGACTTAAACGAGTAGTAGGTGACATGGATGATTCCTCAATTCTAGCGCTTGCGCGCGAAACTATGAGTAACAGGATAGCATGAAACGATTTCGTCGGGTATCGCAAAGCGAGATTTCGGGAAAAGAACCATTATTCGAAATAGCGTGTGAATTTCCAGGCTTGCTGTTTTTTGCGTATACTACAGAAGAAGACTACTTATAAAGGAGTGGAAACGATGCAAGCAACAGTGACATGGAACAAACAGATGGGGTTTAGTGGACAGACGGAATCAGGGCATCATCTGGCGATGGACGCAGCACCCGAAAACGGTGGTGAAAACCAAGCGCCACGACCAACTGAACTGCTACTACATGCCGTTGCCGGCTGTACTGGAATTGATATCGTCTCGATTTTAGAGAAGATGCGCTTGACGATCACCCATTTCGAAATGGATATCGAAGGAGAACGGGCAGAGGACCATCCGCGGCGTTTTACGTCGATCTCGATTCATTACCGGCTTGAAGGTGATCTCCCGGAAGATAAGGTCCGTCGCGCCATCTCGTTATCAAAGGATAAATATTGTTCGGTCTCGCAATCCTTGAACGCTGAGATTTCCGTCTATTATTCGATCAATGGTGTGCGGAGCGAGGATCCTTTGTGAAGAAAGTTGTACTGATCGGTTGTCTGTTGCTTGCAGGGTGTGCACAGGAGACGACGGAACCAACGAAACCATCACAACCGGAAACGAAGCAACCGACAGAAGAAAAGAAACCGAAGCCTGAGCCGACGAAAGAAGAACGACAACAAGCAAAACTAAAGCAGCAACTTAAAGCGATGTCGACGTCAGAAAAGATCGATCAACTGCTCTACATCGGAGTCGCCGGCACAGAACTTTCAGCAGCTGACCGGAAATTGTTACAGACGCATGCGATTGGCGGGGTCTTACTGCTCGGCGGAAACATTACGTCGGAAGAGCAACTCTTGACGTTCACGCGTGCGATTCAAGAGACGAACCAAAAACCGTATGCGTTCGTCGGGATTGATGAAGAAGGCGGACGGGTCAGCCGGGTACCGGATCAACGATTACGGTTACCGACGAGTCAACGGATAGCGCAAGGAGCAGATGAAGTGAAAATGGAAGACGTCGGACGTACGCTCGGACATTTGTCACAATTTTATGGTTTCAACATGGACTTCGCGCCGGTCCTTGACGTCAACAGTAATCCGAACAATCCGATCATCGGCGACCGTGCGTTAAGTGCTGATCCGAATACTGTCGCGACGCTTGGTACGGCCCTGATGCACGGGATGCAGGAGACGGGAACGATTCCGGTCGTCAAACATTTTCCCGGTCACGGCAATACGAGTGTCGATTCCCATGTCGGGCTACCGAAAGTGACGGCATCAAAGGAAGAATTGAAGCGGACGGAACTGTTACCGTTTAAAGAAGCGATCCAAGAGGGCGCCGAGATGGTAATGGTCGCCCATATTCTCTATCCCGCGTACGACGATACGAATCCGTCCTCGCTCTCAAAGCCGATCTTGACTGACCTCTTGCGTCAGCAACTCGGATTCAACGGTGTCATCATCACGGATGATCTCGTCATGGGAGCGATCACGAAACAATATGGTCTCGCAGAAGCGGCACGTCAGTCGCTCGTCAATGGAGCTGATATGGCGATGTTTTCAGAGGCAGGTGCTTACGCAAAAGTTCATGCTGAAGTGATGCAAGCCGTCAAAGACCAAACGCTGACGCCGGAGATGCTCGATGCTAAAGTAATGCGCATCCTGAAGCTAAAGCAGACGTATGCCGACAGCCAAGAGCAACAGCGACCGACGAAATCGGAGCTGATTCAGCAAGTGGAAGCGCTCAACTAGGACTAGCGAAGCAAAGCGACTCATGCTAGACTAATGGGGCAAGCCAATTAAACACGAAAAGACACTAGGGGAGTCTCCCAGCAGACTGAGACGGAAGTATCCGGACCCTTTGAACCTGATCTAGTTCGTACTAGCGGAGGGAAGTGGCTCGAAACCCTAGATATCCTTAGCGCTTCAGCGCATTTTCGGACCACTCCCTTCAACATCGGGAGTGGTCCTTTTTCGTATGGAAAGGAAGAACATGATGCGTTTACATCTGATTTCGACGGGATCCATTCATCCGCTTGACGAAATAAAGACCTTTCAATCACTTCAACCCTATACGGATCAGCTGCATCTACGTGAACCGAACTTATCGGCGGCAGAATTACTTGATCTGATTGAAGCACTCCTTGGGCATGGTTATTCGCCTGAACAGTTAACGGTTCATGACCGGGTCGACGTCGCCCATGTCGCCGGCATCGGTGTGCAGCTGACGCGCCGTTCCTTGCGTGTCCGCGATGTGCGACGTCATTTTCCGAATCTCGTCATCGGGAAATCGGTCCATTCACTAGCAGAGGCACTGGCAGCAGAAGCGGAAGGAGCCGACCGACTGCTGTACGGTCATATTTATCCGACAGCGTCGAAGCCGGACGTGCCACCACGAGGGATCGACGCATTAAAGCAAGTCGTCACCTTCACGACGAAACCAGTCATTGCGATCGGTGGGATTACACCAGAATGCATGCCTGAAATCGCAGCGACCGGTGCAACCGGAATCGCCGTCTTATCGGGTATTCTCGGCCAATCGGATCCACTCGCCGCCGTCAAGCGTTATCAGGGGGTTCGCGTATGACGAATCACATCATCATCGGCGGTGGAGTCATCGGTTTGACGCTTGCTTACGGTCTCGCCTGTCAGAATGAATCCGTCGTCGTCTTAGAACGTGGAACATGCGGACAAGGGACAAGCCGAGCGGCTGCCGGGATGCTTGCGACCGACATCGAGCTGAGAGCGGAATTGCATGCACTTGCCGCACGTAGTCGTCGTCTGTATCCGCTGCTTGCACGTCGTCTCAAGCGAGAAACAGGTATCGATTGTGGGTACCGGGAACAACCGTTTTTGTTGAAACGTAAAGGACGCGAGCATCTGTTTCCAGCGGTCGGTCAAATCGATCCACGACGACTGACGACTGCATTGATGTATGCCTTACACGCACGTGGCATATCGATTGAAGAACAGGTGGAGGTCACACGCATCGAAGAGAACGATGACTTCATTAGGATCGAATCGAATGCGGGAACGTGGACCGGACGAACGGTGACGGTCGCTGCCGGACGGGGTTCGCAAGCCTTGCTCGATACAGCTGACATTTCGATCGCGACATATGGGGTCAAAGGGGAATGTCTCGCAGTCCGTCTCGCGGGTCAGCCGTTACGCTCGATTCTGTTTGATGAAGCCGCCTACCTCGTTCCGAAAGCAGACGGTCGGATTTTGATCGGTGCGACCGAACTGCCGCACGACGAGACGGTCGGTGTCAGTGTCGCTGGACTCACGTCATTGCTTCAAGCAGCAGAACGACTGTATCCACCGATTCGTGACGCAGTCATCGAAGAAGTCTGGTCCGGTGTACGACCGCAAACAGCGTCCGGCTTGCCATATATCGGAGTCGCCGATTCATCCCGTCGGATCTTCATGGCGACAGGGCATCATCGGCATGGCATATTACTCGCACCGGCGACAGCGGAAGTCTTGGTAAATACATTACGGTTGATCCAAAAGGAGGAAGTCCGATGAACATTACGATTAACGGCAATGACCACACGATCGAACAGATTAAAACAATTGAGGACATGCTAACGCAACTCGGCTTAGGGGAAAAGCTCGTCATCGTCGAACAGAATCGACAAATCATCGATCGCGCGGTGTATGGTCAGACGGTCGTTCGGGACAATGACACATTTGAAATTGTTCATTTCGTAGGAGGAGGATAAACATGTTGAAAATTGGAGAAAAGACATTTGAATCACGATTATTACTCGGAACAGGGAAATATACGGATGCTACGGTGCAGCAGAAAGCGATCGATGCGTCCGCTTCACAAATCTTGACGTTCGCCGTCCGTCGGCTCGACATCTTTGACAAACAACAAGCGAATTTTTTGGAGTCGCTTGATTTAGCGAAGTACGATTTACTGCCGAACACGGCCGGTGCGAAGACGGCGGAGGAAGCTGTTCGGCTTGCGAAGCTTGCGCGGGCATCCGGTATGTGCGACATGGTTAAGGTCGAAGTGATCGGTTGCGATAAGACGTTACTACCGGACCCGATCGAGACGTTGCGGGCTTCTGAAGAATTACTTAAAGAAGGCTTCATCGTTTTACCGTATACGTCGGACGACGTCGTCCTTGCACGACGACTCGAAGAACTCGGTTGTCACGCCATCATGCCGGCGGCGTCACCGATCGGCTCCGGACAAGGTATTCTCAATCCGCTCCATTTGCAATTCATCATCGAGCAGACGACGGTCCCGGTCATCGTCGACGCCGGGATCGGCTCGCCGACCGACGTCGCCTATGCGATGGAGCTCGGTGCGGACGGTGTCTTATTGAACTCCGCTGTCGCCCATGCGAAAGATCCGGTCAAGATGGCGCACGCCATGCGACTAGCTGTCGAAGCAGGTCGCTTCGGATACGAAGCGGGACGTATCGAGAAGAAACAGTATGCGGTCGCGAGTAGTCCAACGAGTGGATTGATTCGATGAACCGTTACTCACGGCAAACTCGATTTCAACCGATCGGGGAAGCGGGACAAGCACGCTTGGCATCAGCGAAGGTGCTGATCATCGGCATGGGAGCGCTCGGAACGGCGTCGGCAGAGCAACTCGTCCGCGCCGGTGTCGGTGTCGTCCGAATCGTCGACCGCGACTATGTCGAGTGGAGTAATCTACAACGACAACAGCTTTATACCGAGGAAGATGCGCGTCACATCGTACCAAAAGCGATTGCCGCAAAAGCACGGCTTGAAGCGATTAATTCGACGGTGACGATCGAAGCGCATGTATTAGACGTCGACCGGGCAGCGCTGACGTGGCTTCTCGATGATATCGATCTGATCATCGACGCGACGGACAATTTCGATATTCGCCTGCTGATGAACGACATGGCGTCGATGCGTTCGATTCCGTGGATTTATGGTGGATGCGTCGGCAGTTATGGGATCACGTTTACCGTCCGTCCCGGAGAGACGCCGTGTCTGCATTGTCTGCTCGATCAATTACCGCGAGATCAGGAGACGTGTGATACAGCGGGAATCATCGGACCAGCTGTACAGATGGTCGCTTCCTTGCAGGTGACAGAAGCATTGAAGTGGTTGAGCGGAAAGACGGACGCCATGCGTACGCGCTTGCTAGCGTTTGATGTCTGGTCGAATACGTTCCAACAAATTAACGTCCAGTCACTGAAGCAAACGGAGTGCCCGTCGTGCGGCATCGATCCGTCCTACCCTTACTTATCGGATCAAACGGTGCGTTTCACGGCACTCTGCGGTCGGGATGCCATTCAAATCCGAGGAGACGGACAGCGGGATCTGGAACAGTTGAAACAACGTCTCCAGCCGGTCGCTGCGATTTCCGCCCATAATCCATATTTGCTGGCGTTTACGACGGACGAACATCGGATGGTCGCTTTCCGAGATGGACGTGTTCTGATTCATGGCGAGGCGGATCTCGTTAAAGCGAAACGGCTCTATCATGCCTATTTCGGCTAACGTTCACAAAACATTAAAACTAATTTTAAATATATATGTTTTAAATGTTTGAAAAACAGGTAAATAAGACTTCAGACGTAAATCGGTCTACAGGTTTTGAACGTGAAGAGGAGTGATTCAGATGAAACAAGAATTCGATCCAATCAAGGATCAAGCACAGACGGAAGACGCCCAAGCAGTTGTTCAGCAAGCCAACTGGAATCCGGATCGGTACCGGACAAACTTGAACCCATTCTATCTGTCACCTTGTAGTGTCGAACGTAGAGAAGACGTGCATCAGGATGCATCGAAAATTCTCGAAGTCGAGACGTCGTCGCCCCTCCAACAACTTTTTGAACACAATCAAGCAACGCATAAATCAGAACAATCGGGCAAAAAATTTAAAACAGGCATCGTCGTCGGCGTCGGTGCGATCATCGGCGGATCGGTTTCTGTGATTCGTTCCGTTCAACGCTTCAGAAAACAACGGACGAAATAACACATTCGTCACGAGAGTGAAAAAAGCAGGAGGCATTCGCCTTCTGCTTTTTTGTATATCCCCTCAATCTACAAGTAAAATGAGGGTGATATGTGTTCATTTTTTTATGAAATCAAAAATCATGAACCGGTTACGTTATCGAATACAGCAGATTTACCGTTTAAATAGACGTCGATGATTTCATGCTTAGAATCTAATGTTAATTTAAAGACATGTTGTTTCATTTTCTTACTAGTATCGTTAGATTCGTCCAATTTTATTTTCACTGTATCTTCTTTTGATTCGAGATCAGTAGTAATTGTTTTCTTTGTGTTATAGACAATATAGGCGATATCATCTTTCGTGTTAATCAATTGCAAAGTAGAGTCAGGATTAATTTTCATTTGTACATCGTTAGGTATTGTCTGTAACTCACTCAAACTGAGTTTAGACTCGTTGATGCTACAGGCAGATAATAAAGTACATAACAGAGCTAACAGTATAAGTTTTTTCACGTTTTACCTCCTCATATTTCAATGGATGATCCATAACGATTAAAGTTTACGAGAGTCCTGACATGATTCAATTATTACTTGAGGTATAACGACACTAGCTTAACACAAAATACATTTATTGGATATTGGAAGTGACCGGAAGTAAGGTTTTTCAAAACATCAAAATTTCGTCAGATTTGTTTGAGCATCGTATAAATCACCTAAGAAATTCAGGTGAAAGATAACGCATAGTGCTTCTCTTCAATAACAAAGAGTATACTTTTTATTTCTTCAAATTCATTGTTGAGTCGCTAAGAAATATGATGACTCCTTCTTTTTGTGTTCCAAACGGATGTTCGTCGCAGAACGACCGCTTGCATGCTACACTTAAGCTACTATATTCAAAAAGTGAGTGTGATGAAGATGAAATGGATACATACTGCCGATTGGCATCTCGGCAAAATCGTTCACGGCGAGTCGATGCTCGAGAACCAGCGGGCGGTCTTAGCCGATTTTTTGACACTCGTCGACCGTGAACAACCGGATGCGATCGTCATTGCAGGTGACTTGTACGACCGCGCTGTACCACCAACGGAAGCCGTCGAACTGCTTGACGAGACGCTCGCTGCCTTGATCCTTGACCGGGATATCCCGGTCGTTGCGATCAGTGGAAATCACGATTCGGCCGAACGGTTAAGTTTCGGAACGACGTTACTCCAACGGGCCGGTCTGCATCTCGTCGGAAAATTAACGCCGGTCATTACTCCGGTCACGATCAAAGGAGTGTCGTTTTACCCTGTGCCATTTGCCGATCCGGCGACCGTTCGGTACGTGCATCAGGATGAAACGATCAAAACACATGATGACGCGATGCGGACTATCCTTGCCGGATGTATTCCGGATGGACCGAGTGTCCTCGTCGGTCATGCTTTTGTAATCGGTGGACTCGAGACGGATTCGGAGCGGCAATTGTCCGTTGGAACAGCAGGACAGGTCAGTGCGAGCCAATTTGCACCGTTTACGTATGCGGCACTCGGTCATTTACACAATCCGCTTGCAATTCAATCCGAGACGGTTCGCTACAGCGGATCGCTCTTGAAATATTCATTCTCGGAAGCACATCATGTCAAAGGGGTCGATGTGTTGACGTTGAACGAAGTGGGTACGTTCGATCGCCGATTCGAACCACTTGCACCGAAACGTGACTTGCGGGAATTGACTGGAAGTCTCGCGGAGCTGACAGACCCGGCGTTCGTCACGACACAAGACACGGACGATTACTTAAAGATCAACCTAACGGACGGCGAAGCCTTGATGGATCCGATGGGCAAGCTGAAGAAGATCTATCCGAACATCCTGCACCTCGAGCGAATCGGATTCGTCCGCGAGAGTACACGGGCGGTCAAGGCGTCGCGTGAACAAGTCAAGGATGCATCCGTTGCGGACCTGTTCAGTGAGTTTTATGAAGCAGTTCGTGAGAAGAAACCGACGGAAGCGATGCAAGCCGTCCTGAAGGAGGAAGCGACATGCGCCCAGAACGACTGACATTACGCGCCTTTGGACCATTTGCTGGTGAAGAGACGATTGATTTCACGGCACTTGCCGGACGGACGATGTTCGTCATCTCCGGGAATACCGGGGCAGGAAAAACGACAATCTTTGACGCATTGACGTTCGCCCTGTATGGCGAAACGTCAGGCGGCGAACGGGAAATGAGCGAACTGCGAAGTCATTTTGCCGTGCCCGAGCAAAAGACGGAAGTTGAACTGGAGTTTACGCTGAAAGGGGAAAGGTACCGGATCATCCGCCAACCAAGTCAACCGCATCCGGTCAATAAAACCGGCTACTCGCATGAAGCGGAGCTCGCTCGGTTCGACGGAACGACGTGGAAACCGCTCGCGGTCAAGATTCCGGAAATCAAGCAACGGGTTCAAGAGCTGATTCAGCTCGACCATAAACAGTTTTCGCAAATTCTCCTGTTGCCGCAAAATAAGTTCCGCGAACTGTTGATGGCAGAGTCAAAAGACAAACTCCAGATTCTCAAACAGCTTTTTAAGACGGAACACTATGGTGAGTTCCAGCAACGTTTGCACCGACAAGCGCTCGATCTTGCGGCACGCATCAAGGAAACGAAGACGAAGCAATGGGCCAAGCTTGAGGAACTACCTGTGCAAGCGAACTGGAGTGAACTGACGGAAGGTGACATCCGGTTACGGATGGAGGCATTGACGACAGAACGGGACGAATGGTTAACGGCTGCTCGTCAAGCTGAAATAGAGACCCGTGCGATCGTCGAGAAGAAAACGACACAATTGCAACAAGGCGAGCAACTCGAAGCGGTTTTCCAAGAGCAGGAGCGACTTCAACAGACGGAACAGTTGCTAGTGGATCGCTTACCGGAAATCAAACAGATGCAAGAAGAAGCAATGGCGGCTGAGCGCGCTCGAATCATCGGACCGATCTATGACCAGTGGCAGCAGGATCAAGAACAATTGACGCAACTCACGCGTCGAAAACAGGAAACCGAGCAGCACATCGCTCGCTTGAAAGAGCAACAAGATGTCGTGCAAGCAAAAGTGGATCGATTGCTAGCGGAGGAACCACAGATTGAGCAACTCAGTCGTCGTCTCGAAAAGATTCAAGAAGAGCGCGCGCGGTTGGAAGCAGAAACGGCTTTACGGCAACAACAGCAACAACTAGTAGAACGTTTGAAGCTTCTGGACCCAGAGTCATTACGGAAGCAACTCGAACAAGCACGGACGGAGCGAAAGAACGTTCAAGAACAACTGCATCCATTGCAAAACATCGGAGCAGAGCGCTTAAAGGTGCAAGAACGGCGCTTCATCCTGCAACAGCTGGCGACGAAGATGGCGGAACATGACAAATTGGAAGCAGAACGGCAACAGCTGATTGTCCGCGGCACAAGCGTTCGGGACCAAAAAGAGGTAGCAGCGCGCCAATACGAAGAAGCGCGTAGATACGAACGGGAACAACTGGCTGCTGAACTTGCCAAAGGATTGACGGACGGGACGGCTTGCCCAGTCTGCGGCAGTATGTCGCATCCACAGCATGCTGTCGCCGTCGCAAAGGAACTATCCGTCGATGTAGCACAACAGCGGTTCCTAGAAGCGCAACAAGCGCATCAAGAGTTACAAGCCTCGTACCGGACGATTGCGGAGCGTCTGCAGCAACTGACGACCGAGATGCAAAAGACGAGTGAAAACGAGTCATCTCATGCGGATGTTTCAGCACAGCTTCGGGAAGTCGAACAGACGGAAGCCCGATTAGCGTCAGCACAGACGGAAAAAGCGCGTCTTGAGACTCGCCTGCAACAACTCGAGCAATCCATGGATCAGCTACAACTGAAAATCGATGCAATGATCAAAGACCGGACCGTCATCGAATCGGAATTGGCACACTTGTCTGGTCGCCTAAGTCAATCAGGAGCGTCAGAGAAATCGCTATCAGCACTCCGTGAGGAACAACAACAGGCAGAAACACGTATCGAGCAGTTCAAACAAGACAAACAACGCCAGCTACGCGAGAAGGAACAGCTCGATCGTGACTTCGCGGAACACCAAGGTCGATTCCGTCAATTGACTGAGGCATCTGCTGAACAAAGCGACCGATTAACGAACCGCGAAAACGAATTGCAAGCTGTCTTGGCAGAAGAAGCGTTTATGACGATTGAAGCCTTCCGCGAAGCGAGACGGTCTCGTGAAGAACTCCGTCACCTCCAAGAACGTTTGGAACAAGATCGCCTCGAACGGCAGGAATTGAAGCTGAAACAGGAACAAGCCCGTTTGAAGACGGAAGGTCAAGTGCGTCCGGATCTTGAACAGTTGCGGATGGATGTGAAGACGGTGTCGCTCGAACTGACGGAGCAGACCGACCGACGAGTCGGGCTCGAGAAGGAACGCGCACATATCGATCAATTGATGGCGGCCTGGGAAAGCTTGCAACGCCAGATTGAGGACGAGGATGCGAGATACGGCATCATCGGCGAACTCGCTCGCGTTGGTGTCGGGGAGAATGCGCAACGGATGACGTTCGAGACGTACGTCCAGACGGCATACTTTGATGAAATATTGTTCGCAGCAAACCGGCATCTGCACGAGATGACCTCCGGGCGTTTCCAGCTTGAACGGAAAACGGAGGCGGGAAAAGGGCTTAAGAAATACGGGCTTGATTTAAATGTCTTTGACGCTTACACGTCGCAAACACGGCATGTCAAGACGTTATCCGGTGGCGAAAGCTTTAAAGCATCCCTTGCCCTTGCGCTCGGGTTGTCGGAAGTCGTTCAAGAAGCGAGCGGTGGCGTGTCACTTGAGACGATGTTCATCGATGAAGGATTCGGAACACTTGATCCAGAATCACTTGAACAAGCAATCGAGACGTTGCTCTCGATTCAAGCGAGCGGTCGCATGGTCGGAATCATCAGTCACGTCCAGGAACTGAAGTCACGAGTTGACGCAAAAATCGAGGTCAAACAAGGAAAAACGGGGTCGACGATTGCACTAGTCGTCGAGTAAGGAGATAAGATCGATGGAAACACGAAACATGGTCACGAAATCACAAATCAAAGAGGCGTTACGCGAATTAGGTGTGACGCCCGGCATGAAATTGTTCGTCCATACGTCACTTAAACAAATCGGCTGGATTCCCGGCGGCGTACAAGCGTTGATCGAGGCCTTACAGGAAGTCGTCACGACCGAAGGCTTGATTATGATGCCGGCGCAAAGTACCGATAATTCGGATCCGAAGAACTGGAGCCAACCGGCTGTGCCTGAAGAATGGTGGGAAACGATTCGTCGGGAGATGCCGGCATATGATCCGGCAAAAACGGTCACGCGCGGCATCGGTCGTGTTCCGGAAGTTTTCCGGACATATCCCGGCGTCGTTCGAAGCAATCATCCGATGTGGTCCGTGACTGCTTGGGGGAAAGATGCGACGACGTTCGTTGCTGATCATACATTAGAAAATGGCTTCGGTCCCGGTTCACCGATTGAACGCTTCATCGAGGCGGACGGTCAAATTCTGCATATTGGTTCTCCTTGGGATACGACGACCGTTTGGCATTACGCGGAATACGGGTTGAATCGTCCGGACGTCGAGGATGGTTGTAAAGTCAAAGAAGGAACGACGGAACGATTCATTCATTACCGACATCGCCAAATCGATAGTGATGCGTTCGGTCCGATCGGTGAAGGGTTAGAAAGTGCCGATTTCGTCACGTCCGGTCTGATCGGACAAGCGAAATCTTACCGCATCGATGCGAAAGCCTCGATCCCAGTCGTCATGTTGCAATTAAAAGCGCTTGATCAATGGTTATTTTGAAACTTTTTCGGGAAACCTTCGTAGTAGAAAACAGAATCATAAAAAGGAGTGAAAGCAATGGCTTCACGTTTTAAAGTTAACCCGGCATTGCGTCGCGGATTCGATACGGCACGTGTCGGAGAACGACCAATGACAAAAAGCGGGACGATGAGCAAGATTTTCTTGATGCTCGCTCTCGTCACGGCAGCAGCAGGGGGCAGTTGGTTCTTCCTCGCAGAAAACCAAGCGTTCCTATTCCCGGCATTAATCGGTGGATTCGTCATCGGTCTGATCCTTGCCTTGATCATCACATTCAAACCAGCAACAGCTCCAGTCCTTTCTCCGGTTTATGCAATCTTTGAAGGTGTGGCAGTCGGAGCGTTATCGTTGATGTTCGAAAGTATGTACCCAGGAATCGTCGGAAAAGCAGTCGTTGCGACATTCGTCGTCGCGTTTGCGATGTGGTTCGTCTACTCGACGGGGATGATTAAAGTGACGCAACGTTTCCGTTCTGCGGTCACAGCAGCGATTCTCTCGATTTTCGTCTTGTATGCGGTCAACTTGATTCTCGCGTTATTTAGTGTCGACCTCCCATTCATGACAGGTAGCTCACCGGTTGCGATCGGCGTTCAGTTCGTCATCGTCATCGTCGCATCCTTGTCACTCGTAATGGACTTCGATTTCATCTCGCAACAGGTTCGCGCCGGTGCTCCGAAATCGATGGAGTGGGTTGCAGCATTCGGATTGATTGTGACAATCATCTGGCTCTATATTGAATTACTCGATCTCTTGTATCGCCTCGCGGCGCGGGATTGATGTAAAGAAAAATCGTAATAAAGTTTGAAAAACACTCATAAAAGAGTGTTTCAGACTGAGGACAAAGCGTAATTTTTCTCTTAACGAGAAAGGTTGCGCTTTTTGTTCATCTCGAATCGTTTTCTTGGGACAAGCATCGCGCCGCTTCACTTCGTTGCAGGGTCGCTCCTGCTTTGTTTTTCCCTAGGAAGCGATTTCTAGTGAATAAAACTCTTCTCTCTTCTTTCTTCCGGGTATAAAAATTAAAAACTAAGAAGGAGGAGGACTTTCAATGATGGGTAAGAGAGATCACCATCATCAATCAGAACATGTCATCATTACATTGGAACAACTGGTCCCGCAGGACTATCTTGTCCGCAAACTCGATGCGGTCATCGATGTCGACTTCATTTATCGTGCCGTCGAAAAATTGTATAGCGAAAACACCAGTAGACTAAGCATTGCCCCGTCCTGTTAATCAAAATGGTACTGCTCCAATATGTATTCGGTATTCTTTCCATCCGACCTACCATCAAAGAGATTGAGACTAACGTGGCGTACCATTGGTTTTTAGTTCTTGGGCTTGATGAGAAGGTACCTCATTTCTCTACGTTTAAGAAGAACTATGTCCGTCGCTTTCAGGGAACGGACTTCTTCGAAAATATTTTTTATCGCGTGCTCACCTAAGGAATTGAAGCCGGATTCGTAGCCTCTTCGATCCTGTTCATCGAATCCACCCACATCAAGGCGAACGCAAACAAACGGAAGTACAAGAAGAAACTTGTTCGACGCGCTGCCCAATAGTACAAAGTCGACCTAGATCAAGAAGTCAACGAGGATTGGTCCTACATGGAAAAAGCCCTTCACCCCCAAGACGAAGAGTGTTGAAGAACGTCAGATAAAGGAGAGTAGCTATTAAGTGAAGGGGGAGCATGAGAAGCAATTTGCTTATTCGTGTCATACCGCCTGTGATTGATATGTTTGTGTCCTAGGGATGATTGTGATACCCGGTAATGTCCACGATAGTGTCGTCTTTAGTAATCTTTGGCAAGAAGCGATGAACTAAATAGAGTATCTCAGACATACATATGTGAATCGATCGTTGTATCGAAAACGTTAGGAAACAATTGAACGCGTCTTCGCAGATGCGAAAAAGAAGCATGGCATGCATTGGACCCGCTACCGTGGAGTAAAAAAAGACACTTTAAGTGATGCTTACTTTCATTATCCTGAACCTCGAAAAGCTTGCGGATTGGTCCTGAAATTCTTCCGGGAATCCGTGTCTTATTCATATGTTAGTCACCATTACATATAACAAACCCTCATTTCAATTACGAAATGAGGGTTTGTCTACAGCTGAAACACTTTTAAAAAACGTTTTTTTTTTGTAAAGGTACTTCAAAAAACGCATTCGATTTATTAATAAAAATAAAAGCATCGAATAAAAGGTAGTATAAACTGATGTTTTGTAATAAAATATAAGCATTCTAAATATTCATTATAGGGAGTTGTTCGAATGGAAAACATAAATAATCATTTAATAGCATTAGTTAGAGCTGCTCTTGAAAATGACAAAAGAGTCATAGAATTATCTACTATTTCAATAATAAGAAAAACTAAAAAAAGTAATCAGGACTTATCAAAGAATCTTTCAGAATTACTCTCAATTCATAATGCAGGTTCTTCTTTTACTAGATCTGTAGGAGTACAACCACCTCCAACTGATAAAGAGTCCTTTTTGTCTTTACTAAAAGTAGAAGATTCCTCTATTTTTGAGGAAAATTTAATTCTTGAAAAACAAAACAAAATAATGATTGATAATTTTTTGAAAGAAAGAAAAAATTCAAAATTATTAATTGAAAACGGAATTCAACCGCCTAAAAGTATTTTACTTTATGGTCCTCCAGGCGTCGGAAAAACTTCTATATCAAAATATATTGCGAAAATGCTAGATCTACCACTAGTTACTTTAGATTTATCAGCAGCTATATCAAGTTATTTGGGAAAAACAGGACAAAACCTAAAAAAAGTGTTAGAATTTGGTAAGGAGAATCCTTCAGTACTTTTGCTTGATGAATTTGATTCTATTGCTAAAAAAAGAGATGACTCTACAGATTTGGGTGAATTAAAAAGAATTGTTAATGTATTATTGAAAGAATTGGAAGAATGGCCACCTAATTCAATTATTATAGGAGCTACAAATTTTCCGGAATTTTTGGATAAAGCAATTTGGAGAAGATTTGATATAAAAATTGATATCCCTCTACCTTCTAAAAATCAACGTATTAATTTATGGAACGCTTATTTAAATAATGAATTAATTAAAATTGATGAAAACCTTATAGAAATTGTATCGAAACTCATAGTTGAGATTAGTCCGTCAGATATCAAGCAAATTAGCGAATATATTTTACGAAGGGTAATTATTGATGATGAAAATCCATCTGAAATTCTAATTTCACGAATTAAAGAATTTTACTCAAAAGATAACTCTACGTTTAATAAAGAAATTATTAAAGCTTTAAAGCAAACTGATGTTAATATAACTCAGGCAAAACTAGCGGAAATTTTATCTATTAGCCCTTCAACTGTAAATCATCATCTCAAAGCATTGACTATATAATTTAAAGTCTGGAGTTGCTCATATGGAAAATAATAATGAAAGAAAACTCCCTATTATAGGTGGGGGAGAAAAATTGATTGAACCTATAAAGAAAAAATTTGCTGGTGGAGAGGTTACCTATCCGAGAAGTTTTAATGAAGCAAGAGAACTAATTAAACCAAAACTTGATACTATCAGCAAACAAATTGAAGAAATACCAGAAAAGAATAAAATGGATGAAATAATTATTACAATAAGACTTAATAGCAAATTTCTTGCAAAATCGTATGTACCGAATGTTTTGTTTAGGCAGGCTAGGTTTGAAAATGTTGGATCAAGAAGATATGAAGTAAACAAAGCAGGAAATGATATTAGCAAATTACATTTCATTAAAACAAATGTGGAAGATATTCGATTGCTTCATACACTTTTAGAAGAAAATGAATCACATTTAAAAGATAGTTTTAAAAATGATGTTAGGAAAATAGATGATATTTCATTATTATCTACTGAAGAAGTAATACAAGGATTTGACACCGATTGGAATGAAGGAGTAGTAGAGTTTGTATTACACCCATATGAAGAAGATAATGAACTAATGATTCTCAAATTTAAAGAAAACTTAAGTGATTTAGGGGTAGATTTAAATTCAGTTAAAATTAAATCTTATTCTGGAGGTCCAAATTTTATAAGTGCAAAAATAGATAAATCTGTACTGAACAACATTGCAGAGTTTAATCCTTTACGAACAATACATCCATTACGGCTTAAATATTTTCCGAAATTTAGAGGGGAAGCATTTACGACTAGGCCAACTCATTTAATACCTCCTAGAGGATCAAGTTTATCACAAATTAAAGTTGGGATATTTGATGGTGGTATTGATGAAAATCATCCGTTTTTAAACGGTTTTAGCAATGAAAATGAGGAGATTAATTCTTATCCTGAGAGAAAAGGTGTATCTCATGGAACAGCTGTTGCAGGAGTAGTACTATATGGTGATTTAAGTCAATATGAAGCGAATCATCAGCTTGAAGATCCTTCAGTTTTTGTAGAAAGTTTTAGAGTGTTACCTTTAAGTAGTAATTCAGATTTAGACATGTATGAAGCTATTGATTTTATTGAAAAAATAGTTCCTAGCAGAAATGATATTGATGTTTACAATCTTTCGTTCGGTCCTGATGGTGCAATTAGTGATGATGAAATATCGAGATTTACTTTTGCTTTAGATACGTTAGCTTGGAATCATAAAAAGTTATTTATTGTAGCTGTAGGGAATGATGGGAAAGAACCTACACCGTACAATAGAATTCAATCTCCTGCAGATTTAGTTAACGGATTGGGTGTTGGAGCTTACACAATAGATTCTGGCGGTAATCGGATCAAAGCAGATTACAGTTGTGTAGGGAGCGGTCGAGAAGGTTGTAAAGTCAAACCAGATTTAGTTGCATTTGGTGGTGATATTGTTAACAATCCTATTCATGTGTTAGCTCATTCTGATAGTTACGTCAATGGAAGCGACATAATTGAATCACAAGGAACTAGCTTTTCAACACCTTTGGTTTCTAGACTAGCTGCTGAAATTCTAGGTAGATGCAACAGATTTAATCCAATTGTTGCTCGAGCACTAATGATTCAGGCAGCTAGAAATCCTGTCGGCGATAAAATTGATCATGATTTTGGTTATGGAATTTTAAATGAAGATATCGAAGAGGTATTAAATTGTAGTGAAAACAATGTCACAATTATTTATTCAAACTCGATGAATCCAACAGGTCTTGCTAAATTACCTATTCCTTTACCAAAAAACTTTAATTCTAAATCAAGTATAAAAATAACATGGACAATTGCAACTGCTTCAAAAGCAAACGCATTGCATGTTGAAGATTACACTGAATCTGCTATAGAAGATACATTTTATCCTCATAAAAATAAATATAAGTTTTCAAAAAAAGGTGAAAAAACGCAAACTATTAATGTTAATTCATCTCCATTATTAGCTCAGAGTTTAATCTCAAATGGTTATATTCAAAGTTTTTTACCAACAACTAGTAGTCCGAATAAATATAAAACAGAAGCTTCTAAAAGAGGCGAGTTAAAATGGGATACTATTGTGAAGAAATGGGTTTCTAAAAAAGCTGAATCGATTGATGATCCATTCCTAATTCTACATGGAATGGGTAGAAACGGAAGTACTGATAGAATTGATTATTCTGTTGCAATAACTATTAGCGTAAAAAACTATGCCGGTAATTTATATCAAGAAATTTTAGATAGTTATAATTTGTTGAATCCAATTGATATTAGAGCTAAAAACGAAATTATGATCGTGAATTAATTTTAATGATTCCAGAAAAGACCATCTGAACTTCGCTGTCAGATGGTCTTTTTGATCATATTCCGTGCTCGCTTTTCAGTTGATCGACGTATTGTTTTGCTTCGAGTAAGGACGATCCGAGCGTCTCTCGAACGCGTTTGACAGCTTCAACCGTCTTTCCTTCATGAAGCAACTGAACCAGTTCGACTTGTAACGCTGCTTCTTCTAGTGACACCTCATTCAGACCGAGGTGCTCCTCGATCCGTTGTAGCTTCTTCAGAATCGTTTGTTGGCGGCGTTTCGCTTCGTCCGCTTTTTGTGATAAGGACATCCAGATGAAGAATAAGACGATCAGTGGTGCGAACGTGACGACAGAATCCATAGTGAACACCTTCCTTTGTTTCACCGTACCATAGGACAGTCTCCATAACAAATAGTGGAAAATGAGGTGGAAATTGATTATGCTGATATAGTGGAAAATAAAGGGTTAATATGGAAAGGAGATAAATCTAGTGGACAATGTATTAGTAACATTTTTACCATTCTTGATTCAAATCGGACTGATCATGGTATTGTTCTTCTTCGGAACGTTTGGTCTGTTTTTCTTCGTAAAACGCAGTTCGTATCACAGTAGTCGTTATTATCGTTTAACGCGCGAACCGTTTTTACGGATCGTTCGTGATAAAGGGAAATGGGGCGAATACTTGACGACACGTCAACTCGATCAAGTTTCCGGATACGGCACTTATGTCTTTAATACATACTTACCACGTGCGCGTGGAGAAGGAACGACGGAGATCGATGTGACGTTCATTCATGAAAGTGGCATCTATGTACTCGAATCGAAAAACTACAGCGGGTGGATTTTCGGACGCGAGCAGGACCGTCAGTGGACGCAGCAGTTCCAGAATCGCTTCAAGCAACGGTTCTATAATCCGATCAAACAAAATGAAGGGCATCTCAAAAGCATGCAACGCTTCTTAGAAGGAACGGATCCCGCGCTCTTTCACTCCTTGATCGTTTTCAGCGAACGCTGTGAACTGAAAAAGATCACCGTCGATTCAGCGCATGTCCGTGTCTTGAAACGAAATGTCCTTCGCAAGACGATCGAGCAACTCGCGACAGGAAAACCATTGACACCGAGTCAAGTTGATACGATTGCAGGGAAACTCGGGGTTCATTCACAAGTCGATCGTGCCACGCAACAAGCGCATATCGAAGGGATTCGCCAACGCCAGGCAAAATGAGACCGTTGACGGACTTGTTCTTCTTCAGGTATAGTGGATAAATAATAAGTAGTGCAACTATATGGAGATGATGGGATGAAAGAATCGGAATGGTCGCTTGGCATGCAATTATCCCGTAGTTATTATGCGTTCAAACGTGCTGCTGCTAAACGGATGGAAGCGTTCGGTCTGACACCAGAGCAGTTTTCTGTCCTGAGCGAACTCGCTAAACAAGATGGTGTTTCGCAAAAGCAGCTGGCATTCGTGACAGAACGTGATCAAACGACGATCGGTAAGATTCTGGATAAGCTCGGTAAAAAAGAACTAATCGTTCGGACGCCGGACCCCCGGGACCGACGAGCGGTTCTGCTCTTGATGACACGAGAAGGACGCGACATTGTCGATCGCCTCGGACCAGAGCTCGATCAACTACAACTCGAAGCGTTCCGTGGACTATCGCGAGAGCAAATCGAGCAATTAAAAGAAACACTTGAGACCATTCACCGGAATGTGACGTGAATGGTTTTCCTTCGGACATATAGTTGCACGTGATATTATAAGTAATGCATGTAAAAGGAGATTGTAATATGAAAGCATGGAAAGATGTCTGGTCAATGACACAAACGAAAGTAGGGCTCGTCTTCGCAATCGTCGTCCCGCTCTTGTTCCTCGTCGTTTGGATGACCGGTTACGAAGGAACGACGGAACGGCTCGATCAATTGAACGTCGGTGTCGTTGGCGAAGTGAATGACCCGTTCGTCACATCACTAAAAGAAGCACCGTTCACGGTCCAAGCACTTTCGACCGAAGTGAAAGGATTGGAAGCACTCGATGCCAATGAAGTCGATCTCGTTCTACAAAAGGATGATGCAACGCGTCAACTGACGGCACACGTCAGCCAGACGAATGCCGAATTCGCGAATGCGATTCTCGAGCGGGCAACGGAAACGATCGGCAAACAGTTGAATGGTGAGCCAACGTTTACGACATCGATCGTCACGGAGCATGCCGTCTCGGATTTTGCCTTGTCGATGCTGCCACTCGTCCTCGGGTTCGTCATCTATATCGCGACGATGACGATGGGGATTCAATTCAATCTCGTCAGCACTATTCTAAGTAAGCGTCATTCGATCTGGTCGCTATTTTGGAGTCGCCAACTGTTGCACGGGATCGTTCTTTTGGTCGTTCCATTGCTACTCGTTTCCGTGGCACATGTATTAACGGACATCACGACACCGTTCATCAAACTGTGGGCGTTCGAGTTCCTTGTCGTCGCGACCTGTATCGCCGTCACGCAGATGAACTTTGCGATATTTGGACCGATTGCGCCACTTGTCAATGTCGCATTGATTCCGTTCCAGTTGATGACTGCCGGAAACATCGTGCCAGCGAAGATGCTGGCACCGTTTTATCAATCGCTTGGAACATTCCTGCCCGTTCCGAATGCAGTCTCCGGTTTCAGCCGTCTACTGTTCATGGATGGTTCAGTAGGTCCACAGGTGCTTCATTTATCACTGATTGGTCTCGGTAGTTTTATCGTGACATGCTTAGTGGTGAGTTGGAGGGAGCAACGACAAGCACGACGTGTTGTTGCATGAAGAATATAAGAAGAATCGTCATCGAATGAGATGGCGATTTTTTTGTTTTAGATCGATTTATGAAAAAATCATTGCATAACAAAAATGTTATATAATAATATGGTTATGTGAAAAGCGAAATTGATATTTTCGCTCCTGTATCATGCATGGATTATACGTTTAAGAGAAAGGAGGACTCTTCATTGATCGAGACAGCAAAACGGGTAGAAGAGATGAGTCAGTTCTTAAAGCTACTGAGCGATGGAACACGTCTTGAAATTTTGCGAAGACTACACGTTCGGGAACATTGTGTCTGTGATTTCGTCGAAATGTTTGATATTTCGCAACCGGCAGTCAGTCGTCATCTAAAATTATTGCGTCAGTCCCATCTCATCTTGGAACGACGGGAACGACAATGGATTTATTTTCGAATCAATCCAGATCATCCGCAATACAAGTTGTTATTGACGATTTTAGAAGAAATGGACACTCCGGACATCCCGGACAGAAGTTGCTAAGGACACACACCGTGGATGAAATGGATTAGCACGAGCAAGGCATTGGAATCGAGACGATATTCCATTCTTGATGACACGTTCAAGATTGGCGAATCGTTAACAAAGCCACTCGAAATTTAATACAGAAATGAAGTGAACGCATTGACCGGTACACATTTACTAGCGATCGGAATTTTTCTGATCACCTTATTCTTAATCATTAAACAACCGAAAGGACTCGGCATCGGTTATTCAGCGATGGGGATGGCACTCGTTGCGCTATTGACGGGAGTCGTCAATCTCGATGATGTTTCGACTGTCTGGGGCATCATCTGGAATGCCACCTTTACGTTCATCTCCCTGATCATCATCTCATTGATTCTTGATGAGATCGGATTCTTCGAATGGGCGGCACTCCACATGGCACGCATCGCGCGAGGTGGTGGTGTCAAACTATTCGTGTATATGACATTACTTGGTGCTGTCGTTGCGGCTTTATTCGCGAACGATGGGGCAGCATTGATCCTGACACCAATCGTCCTCGCGATGGTTCGTCACTTGAAACTTCCGGATTATGTCGTGTTAGCCTACGTATTCGCTTCCGGATTCATTGCCGATACGGCCAGTTTACCGTTCGTCGTCTCGAACCTCGTCAACATCGTCTCAGCAGACTTCTTTAACATCGGGTTTACGGAGTATGCGTCACGGATGGTATTCGTCAATCTCTTTTCTGTCGTAGGCAGTCTGATTGTCTTGTATCTCTATTTCCGAAAGAGTATCCCAAAGAATTACGATGTAGCGCAACTCGTCGCACCCGCGATAGCGATCAAGGACCAACGGATGTTCAAGTTATCTTGGTTCGTACTCATCTTGCTTGTCGTCGGATACTTTACGAGTGACGTCATCGGCATTCCAGTCAGTCTTGTCGCTGGAATCATCGCCTTGTTCTTCTTATTGATGGCACGTCGTTCACCGAGCGTACCGACGAAAAAGGTCATCGGTGGTGCACCGTGGGCGATCGTCTTCTTCTCACTTGGAATGTACATCGTCGTCTACGGACTTCAAAATGCAGGATTGACACAAGTTCTCGCTGACATCACTGATGGCTTTGCGACGAATTTAGCAGCCGCGACATTTGGTATGGGCTTCTTGGCTGCCATCTTGTCGTCCATCATGAATAACATGCCGACCGTCATGATCGATGCCCTTGCGATCGATTTGAGCCAGGCGACTGGAACGATTCGAGAAGCGCTCATCTATGCGAACGTCATCGGATCCGATTTGGGACCGAAGATCACGCCGATTGGTAGTTTAGCGACATTACTTTGGTTACACGTGCTTCGGACGAAAGGCGTGAAGATTGGTTGGGGTCAATACTTTAAAATCGGAACGATTCTGACGATCCCGACACTTGCCATCACATTGCTTGGCTTGTATATCAGCTTGATACTTTATTGATTTTTAAGGAGGAACTAGAGATGAAATTGATGATTATTGGTTCAGTTGCTGCGGGAACATCAGTAGGAGCAAAAGCACGTCGTAACAGTGAAGAGTTGCAAATTACGATTTATGATCGGGATCAGGACATCTCGTATTCAGGTTGTGGGATTCCCTACTTCGTCGGTGGGGAGATCGCTGACATCGACGAATTGACACCGCGCGATGCCGCTTTCTTTAAAAAACGATATAACATCGATATTCATACACAACACGAAGTCGAATCGATTGATCATGCGACAAAAACGGCGACGATCGTCAATCTCCTGACAGGGGATCGTTTCACGGACACGTATGATACGTTAGTGCTGGCAACCGGTGCTTCAAGTATCATTCCACCACTTCCAGGCGTTGAACATGAGAATGTCTTTACGGTTCGAAATGTCCGCAATGCCGACGCGATCCGGTCCTACATTGATGCTCACGATCCGAAGACAGCAACGATTGTCGGCGGAGGATTCATCGGACTCGAGATGGCAGAGCAATTGACGTATCGGGGCATTCAAGTCACGCTCGTCGAACGCTTGCCGCAAGTCATGCCGCCACTTGATCGCGATATGGCAGAACGCGTAGCGGATCACTTGAAAGATAAAGGGGTATCCCTCTTGCTTGGCGAATCCGTGACAGCGTTCAACGGAGAAGAACGTATTTCTGAGGTCGCGCTTGAGAGTGGAAAAACGATCGAGACGGATCTCGTCATTTTATCGGTTGGCGTCAAGCCGAACACGGGTCTTGCGAAGCAGATCGGTGTAGAGCTTGGTAAAACAGGGGCGATTGCAGTCAACCGTCACATGCAGACGAATGTAGCTGATGTCTACGCAGTCGGTGACGTCGCGGAGAGTTTCTCCGTCATCACGGGTGAAGCACTTTATCGTCCGCTTGGGTCAACAGCGAACAAGATGGGACGGATTGCCGGCATGGTCATTACGGGTGAGGAAGCGGAGCACCGTGGTATCTTGGGGACAGGTATCTTCAAGGCGTTCGATTTGACTGTCGCTCAGACGGGTTTGACGGAAAAAGAAGCGCGTGAGTCAGGGTATGACATCGAAGTCTTGCATAACATCAAACCAGATCGTCCGGAATACATGGGTGGGAAAGAGATGATAATCAAAGCGATTGCCGATCGGGCAACAGGGCGAGTCCTCGGAGCCCAGATCGTTGGTCCGCAAGGTGTCGACAAACGGATTGATGTCCTAGCGACGGCGATCACCTTTAAAGCAAAGGCAGAGGATTTATTCCATCTCGATTTAGCCTACGCACCACCGTTTGCGACGACGAAGGATCCCGTTCTCTATACGGGAATGGCTCTCGATAATGCCATCAAAAAAACAGCGCGTTTGATGACGCCGAACGAATTGATCGACCAAGTCGCGAGTGGGAAGTCGTTCCAAATCATCGATACACGCTCAAAAGCACAATTTGAAAAAAACCATGTTGATGGAGCAATCCATATTCCGCTTGGTGAACTACGGACACGCGCAAAGGAATTGGATCCGACGTTACCGACGATCGTCTACTGCAACAAAGGCGTGACGGGGAATGCTGCGCAAAACGTCTTGAAAAATCTTGGATTTACGGATGTATGCAACTTATCAGGTGGCAATAAGAACTATCAACATATTAAAAAATGCTTTTCATAAAATCGAACAATATAGCGTGATGATCCTATTCACTTAGGGATCATCACGTTTTTTGTTGTCAAATCGTTAGAAATAGGATATTTTTAGTATATCGGTAGACGATATAACGGAAGACGTAGTAAGGAAGTGGGAAAATGGCACGAACGGTTCAAGAGACAGCATTAACAGAAGCCGTCTATTATATTTTACTGTCACTTCAACAACCCCGTCATGGCTACGGCATCATGCAATTCGTCCAGGAGTTGAGCAATGATCGTGTCAAGTTAGCTGCTGGTACGTTGTACGGCGCACTCAGCAGTCTGGTCGATAAAGGGTGGATTGAAGCGATCGAGCAAGAAGCAGGGCGAAAGAAAGAGTACATCATGACGAATCAGGGGCGGGAGAGATTACAGGTAGAGCTAGATCGATTAAAAGAACTCGTGCGACATGGACAAGAAACGATGGGAGTGGATCAAGGTGAGTAGTAAAACGATCTATCGCTTTTACGCTGATTATGCGAAAGAAGAAGTGTGGTTAAACAAGATGGCAAACAACGGCTGGTACTTACAGCAGTTTCGACTCGGACGTTATGTATTCATCAAAGGTGAACCTGGTATGTACACGTATCGAATTGAGTTATTAGAAAACATGCCAAAGCATCCGAAGTCGCAGGATTACTTTGCGTTTTTGGAAGAGATGGGCATCGAAGTCGTGGATACATCGTTCCGCTGGGTCTTCTTAAGAAAACGGACCTCGGATGAACCATTTCATTTGTACTCGGACTTTGATTCACAGATCCATCACGAACACCGGATTTTGCAACTCTATAAAGTCGTTTTTTTGGTTAATATTATTGCAGTACTCATTAATTTGTTTAATCCGATTACCGACACGATGATCTGGTTCAATCTCGCGATCGTGACGGGTCTCTCATTCGTGATGCAACGCCACGAACGTAAAATTCAAACGTTACGTGGATTGCGTGCCATTGCGGAGCAGGATTAAACATCGGAATCCGAGCTAGCGAGGAAACATTACGTGCTCTCATTCTCGACGATTGCTGAAACGATGTGAACGATGTATCTGCAACTTCACCAATGAGTGATTTCATCAAAAAAGCTCACGTCTCGGAAATGGAGACGTGAGCTTTTGTATTAGAATAACTCGTTGATCGGTGTGTCACCTTCGAGCAGTGTGACGACTTGCTTCGACGCCTTGTCGTGACCGATTGCAGCTAGAATAACGCGTGCGACATCTTCACGCGGAATTTTTTTAGTTGCTTGTTCGGACGGATCCGTCGTGACGTTTCCTGTGCCGGCTTCATCTGATAGTCCGCCTGGGCGAAGAATCGTGTAGTTAAGTGACGATTCCTTCAGGACACGATCCGCGTAGCGTTTTGCAATGTAATACGGCTTCATGCTGTCGGACCATGTTTCCGGCGAATCGGCATTCAAGGCACTGACCATGATGAACTGTTTTGCATTGATTGCTTCCGCTGCTTCAATCGCTTTGACAGCACCGTCGAAATCGATCAGCATCGTCTTGTCCGCTCCTGTGTGACCGCCGGATCCTGCCGTAAAGATGACGACATCTGATCCTTGTAATGCATCGGTGATCGTCGCGACGTCCGCTTCAAGATCGAGATGGACCGGGGTATGACCTAATTTCTCAAAATCACTGAACTGGTCCTTGGAACGTAATCCTACTTTGACATCGTGCTCCGAATCCTGCAGTAAGCGAGCAGCGTGACGACCTACTTTACCATTTGCACCAATGATGAAAATCTGACTCATGTTCCATTCCTCCATTTCACGATTTGATGATTCTGTTTCAGTATGGAAAAGACGAGGGGATTCTGTAAAGAGAGACGACTTGTAGAACTGTAACCGTCATCAAAACATCTTTTTAACGCTTTTATGCATAAAATCGTCAAATTATCTTGAAATCACGTGTAAGTGTGGTAGGATAATGACTATTACCCACACCGAAAATCATTTAGGTGAAATTGTAGCAATATTCGGTGAATGGGCAACGACGAAATAGAAAG
The DNA here is from genome assembly GCF_001423925.1 of Exiguobacterium sp. Leaf187. Lineage (NCBI taxonomy): Bacteria > Bacillati > Bacillota > Bacilli > Caryophanales > Exiguobacterium > Exiguobacterium sp. Leaf187. The sequence continues at coordinate 223,757 of NZ_LMPR01000009.1, forward strand.
GAGAGATACGATGAGAAAGAAACCATGGCTACTGGCAGGGCTTGTTTTGACAGGCGTTGCCGCTTGGATGATCTGGAATCAACAGACGGATGCCGAAGCACATGACATCTTCGAAGACCAAAAGCTGGTCGTCGGGACGACGGGGGATTATAAGCCCTTTACATACTGGAACGAGGACCGGAATCGTTATCAAGGCTTTGATATCGATGTCATCCAAGCGTTCGCAAAAGCAGCAAATCTTGATGTGACGTTCGTCAAGGCGACATGGCCGACATTATCGGAGGATACGAAATCAGGAAAGTTTGATATCGCTGTCGGTGGCATCACGAAGAAAGTCGAGCGCGAGGTCGTCGGAGACTTTACATCGTCGTATTTCTCCTTTCAAAAAGCACCGCTCGTAAAGAAGAAAGATGTCGAACGCTTGAATTCGCTCGCTGCAATCAATGATCCAGCAGTCAAAATCGGTGTCAATCCGGGTGGAACGAACGAAGCGTTCGTGAAGAAGCATTTTCCGAAGGCAGATGTGACCGTCTTTGAGAACAACTTGGACATTCCAAAAGCCGTAAAAAGCGGACAAGTCGATGTCATGGTGACGGACGACATCGAGGCGTTGCATTACGCGACAGAACTCGATCTTGCGGTGCCGAAACTGACAGAGGCTTGGGAACCAGCCGAGATGGCGTATTTGATGAAACCGGACCAAAAACAGCTTGGAGACGTTTTCCGGGTCTGGATTGAAAGTGCAGAGGGGCAAGAACAAGTTCAAAAATTGAAGAAAAAATGGAACATCGTCTCGACACGTGAGACGGTCGGAGCAAAAGGAGCGGGAGCACATGAGTAAATGGGGATGGATCGTCGTCGGAGGTGGCGTCTTGTTTGCGAGCTTACTGACGCTATGGCAAACGGAGCAACCACGACGTGTACAAGCGAAGAACGTCTTTGCGACGAAAAAAATCATCGTCGGAACGACCGGGGACTACAAACCATTCACCTACTTGAACCGGAAGACGAACGAGTACGAAGGGTTCGATATCGAAGTGATCCGTTCATTCGCGAAGACGACCGGCATCGATGTCGAGTTCGTCCCGACGACATGGCCGACGCTATCTGCTGATCTTGCTAGCGGGAAATTCGATATGGTCGTCGGGGGTGTGACGAAAAACATCGAGCGCGAGATCATCGGCGACTTCACGTCGAGTTATCTGTCGTTCCAAAAGACACCGCTCGTCCGTAAAGAAGATGCTAAACGGCTTGCTTCGATCGAACAAATCAATCGTCCAGACGTGACGATTGGTCTAAATCCAGGGGGAACGAATGAACAGTTCGTCCGTAAGACGTTCACGAAGGCGAACATCGTCATGTATGAACAAAATCTCGACATCCCGCATGCGGTCGCATCGGGCGAAGTCGATGTCATGATCACCGATACGGTCGAGGCGATTCATTATGAAGCGCTCGACAAACGACTTGCGGCACCAAGAATTCAAGAAAAATGGATTCCGGCGGAGAAGAGCTACCTCGTCCGAGAGTCGGAAGGGGACGTCGTTGATGTCTTCAATCTGTGGATGCAATCGCACGAAGGTCAAGAAGAGATGGAGCAATTAAAAGAGAAATGGCAAGTGGCGTCATAAAGGAATCGTGCCTCCGTATAACAGGAGGAACGATTTTTTAGTAACAGGAATCTAATCAGAAAGGGCGAACAAGTAACATAGAAGCAAATCAGGAGGAATCGATATGTTGAAAAACGTGTCAGCGAGACGATGGCTCATCATGACCGTTCTTTTTGTTTGTATCACTTATGGATGGATCGTCATCGGAGATGCATGGATCAATCCTACATTGTTATTCGCAGGGGCGATTGTACTTGCGAGTGGTGCAGTGCTTTCGTTTAGTCTCGCGTTAGCGCGAGCCGTTCGATTAAAAGGAATCGGATTAACGGTGATGCTGGCGTCGCTCGTCACGACGCTCATGGTATCCGCCAGCGTCTTGTATGGTGTGTATCAGATTGTAGCATAATCGTTAAAGCTTGAATCAAGGCATCGAATCAGATGTCTTTTTTTGATTCGAGAACAGAAAAAACGGGAAAATCTTGGACATGACTTGGAATTCAGGGAAAGAAGGAATGAAGATGATTCATGTCGAGAATTTGACGAAGACGTATGATGGGAAAGATGTCGTCAAAGGCATCTCGTTCGATGTAGAGGCAGGAGAGATCTTTGCTTTTCTAGGACCGAACGGGGCTGGAAAGTCGACGACCGTCCAGATGCTGACGACGTTGATTCCAATTTCCGGTGGTCGAGCGACGATTCAGGAATTTGATGTCGTCAAACAGGAAAAACAGGTCCGATTGCAGATTGGGGTCGCCTTACAAGATACCGGCATCGATGAGGATTTGACTGGGCTTGAATTACTCGTCCTACAAGGGAAATTATTTGGATTAAGTCAGACGGAAGCAAAAACACGGGCAGAGGAATTGTTGCAGCTCGTCGGACTCGATCAAGACGGCAAGCGTCGATCTGGCACTTACTCCGGTGGGATGAAACGTCGGCTTGACCTCGCTTTGACGCTCGTCCATCAACCGACTGTTTTGTTCCTTGACGAACCAACGACAGGACTCGACCCCGCGAGCCGTGTACAAATCTGGAACGAGGTCCGACGATTAAACGAAGAGTTCGGAACAACGATCTTTTTGACGACACAGTACTTGGAAGAAGCCGATCAGCTAGCCGACCGAATCGCGATCATCAATGAGGGACAATTGATTGCGGAAGGAACGGCAGCTGAGCTGAAAGCAGCAAATGGAGAAGAGCGGATCGAATTGACGCTAGCTGAAAAAGAGAACGAACGGATCGTCTTAGAGACGTTTTCCGGTTGTCAGGAAAAAGATCGCCTCGTCATTCCTTCGCGGGGAACGGAGACATTGCGCGCGGTCGTCCGTTTTCTTGATGAACGAAAAATGGTCGCTACGTCACTGGTCGTCAAACAACCGTCACTTGATGATGTCTTCATTCGTTTGACGGGACAAGCTTATAAGGAGGAATCGTGACATGATACGTGAAACGTGGTTTTTGATGCGTCGGAGTCTCCTCGTCACGTTACGTAATCCGTTTTCCTTCATTCCGAACTTGATCATCAGTGTCTTCTTCCTGCTCGTCTACACGAGTGGTTTGTCCGGAATCTCGAATTTACCGCAGTTCGACGGCGTCGATTATTTGAACTTCATTTTGCCTGTTTCGATCGTCTCGGGTGCTGTCGGCGGAGCAGGGGGAGCGGGGCAAGCACTCGTCAAGGACATCGAGAGTGGTTATTTCGCTCGACTCTTATTGACACCGGTCTCCCGGACCGCAATCGTCCTCGGACCGATGCTTGCCGGGATGCTGCAATTATTCGTTCAAACATTACTCATCTTCGGAATGGCATTCTTGCTTGGTCTATCGATTCCAGTCGGTGTCAGTGGCTTTTTCTTGACGATCTTACTCGCGCTTGGCTTCGGTCTCGCCTTTGCCGGTTATTCGGTCGGTGTCGCTTTGAAGACACGGAATGCGCAAGCCGCGCAAGCCGGAACACTTTTGTTCTTTCCGCTGATTTTCCTGTCGACGACATTCGTGCCGAAAGACTTGATTGAAGCCGAATGGCTCAAGATTGCCGCGACGATCAATCCGACGACCTATATCATGGAAGGCATGCGTAGTGTACTGACTCATCCGGAAATTGATTGGTCGGTCTACTGGCAAGGTTTGATCGTCGCTGCTGTTCTCAGTATTGCGATGGTGATCTTTGCTGCGTTGAACGCACGTGGGGCATTGAAAAAGTAAAAAATGGACTCGTTTTTAAGCGGGTCCATTTTATGCGGCTATCTAGTTGACTGTCTTATTTCAAATCGCGTTTTTCTTCCTCTTCTTTCGACGATTTACTTTTTGCGTCGAACTCAGAACGTGTCATGACATCTTCGACATGCATGTTGATTTCGATGACATCGAGTCCTGTCATATCATGGACTGATTTTTTGATTTTCGTTACAGCGTCTTGGAAGATGGACGGGATGTTTTTGCCGTACTCGACGATGACTTTTAAGTCGAGTGCGACTTGTCGTTCGCCGACTTCCGCGTCGATGCCTTTTGTGATATCTTCCGTGCTCCGGAAACGATCTGTCAATCCACTCATGAAGCCACCACTCATTGAGAGGATGCCTTTGACATCATTTGATGCGATACCGGCGATTTTCTTAATGACTTGATCTTCGAATGTGAGTTTATTTTCGCGTACTACTTGGTTTTCGTTTTGTTTAGTGTTGATTTCGTTAGCCATGAGAAATCTCTCCTTTTAGTGTGAGTTGAATGATTTTTTATTTTCTGTATGCTCAATCCCGTTGAAAGAACTGAATCCATCCTTCGACATCGAGCGCGTTATCCCGCCACTGACCGATCAAGTAACCGATTGTTGCGAATACGATGATCAACAACGTCGGTCCAAAACCGATCGTCAAGAACAAGGTGGCGAGGATCAGTCCGACTAGCCCGCCGAGTAGACGGTAGCGATACGGACGAAGTGCTTCGCTCGTTTTCATGATCTTCCTCCTCTCGTATCTTAGACGACGCGTTCAGACGTTTTTGTCTTCGTGTCACTGATCCGGACGCGTGTTTTTGTGACAGGTAGTTCAAGCAACGATTCGACCGCGTTCTTGGCGCGTTCTTGAATGTCTTTTCCGATTGTCGGCAAGCCTTCTTGACCGAAGACGGAACAGTCGACTTCTAACGCGACGGTCTCTTTTTTCGAGTGAATGTCTGCGTTGACGCGTGGCGAACGTACGCCGTTGATACCGCGAATCGACTCGAGTGCCGTTCGTTCGATCGTTTGCTTTGAGATCGTGATATTCCCGTCACCCGTTTGAATCAGGAGACGTTGTCCTTTTGAACGACTGAGTAGTCCAGTGAATAATAGAATGACAAATACGAATGCTAGGAAGCCACCAAGTGATAAAATCGTGTAGCTATACCATTGTTGATCTTGCCACTGTTCAATCAAAGGACTGAGTCGTGGAACATCATAGACGCCGAGTACAAGAAGACCGACGCTGACTAAACCGAGAATGCCGATCAGGACGAGTAGGAAACGATTGAATCCGTTCATGTTACATCTCTCCTTTCTGCCGTTAAATTGTTTTAACGTGATTGTTCTACACATGAAATATTATGTGTATGGTGAGAATATTCCCGCTCAAACGAACTCGAAACATGAAAATGCACTTAGAATAAAAAGACTATTTATTCTGAAAATTTATCTATTTATTAGAAAAATAGTAGATAAAATACGGCTTTATGCATTGAAATCAAGAATGTTACGACGTCTTAAGGGTTTAAGCGTTCGCGAAAAATATCTATCATGAATATTATTCAATGTCAATATAGAAAATCATCTCCATCAAAAAACTCCTCTCATGCGGTTATGAGAGGAGAGACAGACGTTTATTTTTCGATTTTCGGTACTTTTACGATGTAATAGACCGTACTTAAGATCAAGAAAGCGACTCCGATTAAGATCGAGACGCGTGTCTCATCGTTGAACAACATCCCGACGAGCACTGTCACTAGCGCGACGATTGATAGATAGTTCGTCACCGGCGCACCGGGCATCTTGAACGGATGTGAGGCTGTCCGTTCACTTTCGAGTTTACGATACCGGATATGACTGATTAAAATCGCGAACCACGGTACCATCCCTGGTAGTACCGAAGCACTGTAGACATACACGAAGATGTTCGTATCCTTCCCGAGAACGAGTGGCAAGGTGATATCAAGAATGACACCGAAGAAAATCCCAATTGAAATCGCGAAGACCGTGTAGAATGGAATGCCGCGTTTGTTGACCTTTAAGAAGAAGGACGGCACTTGTCCTTTTTCAGCCAATGCATAGATCATCCGGCTTGCGCTGAAGATTCCGGAGTTACAACCGGATAAAGCGGCTGTGATGACGACGAAGTTGATGATACCGGCAGCAATCGTGACACCGACCTTGGCGAATGTCGCAACGAACGGACTGCCGAGATCCGACAACTCATTCCATGGATACACCGTAACGATGATGAAGATGGATCCGACGTAGAAAATCAAAATTCGCCAGACGACACCATTGATTGCCTTCGTAATGTTCTTCTCTGGATCTTTCGTTTCTCCAGCTGTCACGCCGATCAACTCAACACCGATGTAAGAGGCGAAGACGATCGAGAGCGCAAAGAAGAAGCCGGTGAAACCATTCGTGAAGAATCCACCGTTCGCCCAAAGATTCGAGAAGCCGACCGGGTTTCCGTCATTCCCTAGACCAAAGAAGATGATGCCGAATCCGGCGACGATCATCAGAAGAATCGTTATTACCTTGATTGAGGCGAACCAGAACTCGAGTTCACCGAACATCTTGACGGAAGCGAGGTTCGCGAGCGTCAAGAGAATGATGACGACGACGCCTGGAATCCAAGTCGGTAGTTCCGGCCACCAAAAGCGTAAGTATGTCCCGACAGCGATGACTTCACTCATCCCGACGACGACCCAGTTGAAGATATTACTGCTTGCTGTCAAGAAACCAGCTGCTGGATGGATATAGTCGTTTGCGAACTTTGCGTACGAACCACTGTGAGGATGGGTGTAGACCATCTCACCAAGTGCCCGCATGATGAAAAAGATAAAGACTCCTGCTAGCATGTACGCGAGTAAGACGGATGGTCCCGTCCAAGCAATCGTACTCGATGCTCCAAGGAAAAGACCGACCCCGATCGTTCCTCCGAGTGCAATCATTTGTACCTGTCGTGCTGTTAAATCTCGTTTCAAATTCGAACTCATCATTTCCCCCAAAAAAATTCTGTGACGTCATAATGTTCAGACAATTTGTCCGAATAACTATAACGCTGAGTATACTATCCTCAGATAGAACTCGCTAGTCTTTTTGAAAATTTGGGTTAGAGGTTTTCAAAAGTAAAAAGATTATGAAACAACTGTGTAATGGCTTTCATTTGCCTGCTAAGAGAGAGACAAGTCGCTGACCGAGTCTCCCGAAATATAGGTGTTCCGAGGTCGCTAGTACGATCAAGTCATTACGCATTGTAAGGTCACCTGACAGGGTATTTCCCTGTTCTGTCATGAATCGAATCGAACGAACACTTTCAAAGAGCGTACCTTTCCGTTCGAGTAAATGTGCTTCATCAGAATTTGCGGCAAGCAGAAAATCGTCGTACCGAGCGAACTGAGAAAAGGCGATCGTAGGTGCCTCACAGACGAGATCTTCCTCTTGATCGATACGAATGAAACGGTAATCAGAGTAGTAGAAGAACCAGATTTCTTTTGATGAACAGACGTTTAAGGCGTAACAATCATCAATCGGGTATTGACGGTTTTTATATTTTACTTCGCCCGTATCGTCAAAAGCGACGAGACCAAAGGCACCATTTGAACTGGTTACGGCGTCAGCATAGACACCTTCGTCAAAATAACTGACCCAAATCCACCCTCGTTCATCGATTTGCATGTTTTGAATCCCATCATCTAAACAAAATTGATTGACTAGATTTCCCTGAACATCATAAATAAAGGCATTCGGCAACCACGTTCCGTCTACGTCATCATCGCAACGGGAAGCGACGAGTAACAAACGTCCATCCGGAAATCGATCGACGAGCGAAAAATCAATTTCGCTTTTTTTAACGATCGTCGTCTTACGCCAATCATCCTTCAATTGATGAATGGAAAGGACGTGTTCATTGCGTGCTTCGTCGAGGGTTTCTTCGACGATTAAAATATGTCCGTCGACGGTGATCCCGGTCGCGACAGGATGACCCGCCCGATAGGATGCAGTCAAACGACGTAACGGAAAATGAGCAAGTGGGGATGTGAGCATGGCAGGACCTCCTGTTTGTTTAAAAAAACAGTCCGTCGTCAGACAGACTGCTAGTTGTTCAAACCGTTCGTTGACGGCGTTTGTAGATGACATAGAAGATGATCAAGACGACGGCAGCGATTAGGACACCGTTCGTGTACGGTGCAGCCACTTCCTTGATCGAGCGCCAGTTCGTTCCGAGCGTTTCACCAAGATACAGGAACAAGATCGACCACGGAATGATCGCAAGCACCGTATAAAGAGAAAACTTCGTTTGATCCATCTTGGCAAGACCTGCCGGAATCGAGATGGCATGACGGACGACCGGGATGAAACGGGCTCCAAAGATGACGCCTTGTCCGTACTTTAAGAACCAACGCTCGGCTAGATCGAGATGATGTTCTGAAATCAAAACATACTTCCCGTATTTCAGGATAAGGGGACGACCGCCGTAGCGAGCGAACCAATATAAGAATAATTGCGAGAATAATCCACCGATGACGGCAGCGACGATAGCAAGCGGCCAGCCGATCGTTCCTTGGGAAATCATGAATCCACCGTAAGAGAGGACGATTTCACTCGGTATGATTTCAATCATCAACCCGAGGGCGATGCCGAAATATCCGAGATCGGCAAGCGAAAGCAAAATCTGGTTGACGACTTGAGATAACACGTTAGACAACTCCTTTGTATCAGTTCATTCCTTTATTTTAGAGAACCGAGGACGAAATGAAAAGGAAAAAAACGGAGACAATTTAAAAGACGGATCCGCGATGACAGCGAATCCGTCTTGTTTTTATAATACAACCGCAGCGATCGTACCGAAGATGAGTAATGGAATGTTGTAGTGCAGGAACGTCGGAATGACCGTTTCTCGCATGTGATCATGCTGACCATCAGCATTCAAACCACTCGTTGGTCCGAGTGTCGAGTCAGACGCCGGGCTACCTGCGTCACCGAGAGCACCGGATGTACCGATGATAGCAATCGTCGCTTCTAAGCTGAATCCGTACTGGATACATAGTGGAACGAAGATGGCAGCGATGATCGGAACGGTTGAGAAACTCGAGCCGATACCCATCGTGACGAGAAGGCCAATCAAGAGCATGACGAAGGCGGCAACGAGTTGCGAATCGCCCATCAACGCTTTCGAGTTCTCGACGAGAGGCTCGATATCGCCCGTCTTACGCAAGACGTTTGAGAATCCGTTCGCTGAAATCATGACGAAACCGATGAATGACATCATGCGCATACCGCGTGTAATGACGTCATCTGCTTCACTGAAGCGAACAAGACGAAGTAACAAGAAGAGAATCAACCCCGTCGTCGCAGCGAGAATCATTGATCCGGTCTGTAGTTGTACGATCAAGGTCGCAATGACGACGACTCCACTTAAGACAAGCTTCGTTTTCGTGATGACCGGAATTTCATAATCGTCTGGAGCGATGTCGCGAATCTCATACGTCCGCTCTTTCCGGTACGTGTACAAACCGATCAAGAGACCAACGACCATTCCGAGTGCTGGAATCGCCATTGCTTCGATGACGGAAGCTCCAGCAGTATCGAGACCATTTGCCTTCAGGTTCTTCAGCAAAATCTGATTGAGGTAAATGTCTCCGAATCCAACCGGTAAGAACATGTATGGTGTCACAAGACCGAACGTCATGATGATCGCTATCCGGCGTCGATCGATCTTAAGCTGAGAAAAGAGACCGAGCAACGGCGGAATGATGATTGGAATGAATGCGATGTGGATCGGCAACACGTTTTGTGAACTGATCGCAAGCAAGAGAATCGCGAACAAGATGAATCCTTTTAATTTTTTGACGGAAGCGGCACTTGCGTTACCACGCGAACGCGCAATCAAAGAGTGCGCAAGTGCATCCGGTAAACCTGTTTTCGAGAGGGCGACGGCAAATGCACCAAGCATCGCGTAGCTAAGGGCGATTTCTGCTCCGTCACCAAGACCACCGGAGAATGCTTTTGTCGTCGCAGTCAGGTCAAGACCACCGACGAGACCACCAGCAAACGAACTGATGACCATCGCGAGCACGATGTGGACGCGGAAGATCGCTAAAATAAATAGTAAAAAGACGGCAAACAATACGGCGTTTATCATTCAGTAAAACCACACTTTCTTTTGTTATCACTGTACTATACTAAAGTATCTTACAGCCATGTTGGAATGCTGTCAAGAGTAAAAGTCTGACCTCGTAATCGAAAGATGAATGATACGCTTTTTAGCTCTCCACAAGAAGTTACATTCTGTTATACCCCGAAGCATGAAGTGAGAAGCGTTTTGAACACTGAAAATGACTCATACGAAAAACGTGCCATCCTTCTCCGTTACGAGAAAATATGGCACGTTATTTTTAAATTAAGACGGAGTAGAATATCCGAATCTATTTGCGTTTCTTCTATAGAGAGTGATCAGCAATCGACGACGTCGAGCTTACCAGTACCCGGATCGATGACGAGTCCGTGGACGTTCGTTCCTGGCGGTAGTAATGGATGGTTCTTCACGAGGCTGACCGAGTGAGCGACGCTTTCTTGAACTGACGTGAAACCACGCAACCATTGATTCAAATCAACGCCAGATACTTCGAGCGTGTGAAGAATCTGTTGGTCGATGCCCCGATCCTTCATCTCGTTGATCATGTGGTTAGGATCAATCGTGCTCATGCCGCAGTCGTGGTGACCGATGACGACGACTTCTTCAGCACCAAGAGCATACAATGCGACGAGAATCGAGCGCATGACGGAACCGAATGGGTGCGATAGGATAGCACCGGCATTTTTGATGATCTTCGCATCCCCGTTCTTAAGACCAAGTGCGTGTGGGAGGAGCTCCGTCAATCGGGCATCCATACACGTCAGGATGACGACCTTTTTGTCCGGGAACTTATCCGAGACGAACTGCTCATACTGTTTTTCGGCGACGAATCGCTCGTTGAAGGCTAGCATTTCCTGTACAACTGACATTCAAGTGTCCTCCTTTAGTGGTAGCTCTTAATATGTACCCCATATCAGAATACAAGATGATGAAACGGCTATCAAGTCACGAAAATGCGAGGTGTGACAAATCGCACACATCTATGTACATGAAGCAAAACGATGAAAAAGAAGAACTCACAACAGTTGTAAACGCTATCAAAGGTGTGATGGAATTCACAGGATGGTCATGCACAAAACAGGAAAAAGGGGTTATGATTGATTTGTGAAGGAAAGCACAAACTATTGAAAAACAGCTTGGCATTCCTGACATAATGGTTAGCAAATCAAACTCAGATTCGTTCCACGACAGGGAGGAAACCACTCATGGCTGTGAAAGAAAAAACAAAATCGACGGCAACGCCGGTCGAACAAGCAGTTGGACAAATCGTTGAAAAAGGGCAACGCGCATTACAAGAATTACTGACATTCGATCAAGAAAAAATCGATACGATCGTTCGGGATATGGCACTTGCCGGACTTGAACGGCACGTCGAACTCGCTCGTCTCGCGGCAGAAGAGACGGGACGCGGTGTCTTTGAAGATAAGATGATTAAAAACATGTTTGCGACAGAATACATCTACAACAGTCTACGTCATGAAAAAACGGTCGGGATTTTAGAAGAAGATGTCCAAAACGGCATCACATATATCGCTGAACCCGTCGGTGTCGTCTGTGGTGTCACACCGGTCACGAACCCGACATCAACGACGATGTTCAAAGCATTGATTGCGATCAAGACGCGCAACCCGATCGTCTTCGCGTTCCACCCATCGGCACAACGATGTTCCGTCGAAGCAGCGAAAACACTCCGCGACGCAGCCATCAAAGCAGGGGCACCAAAAGACTGTATTCAATGGGTCGAAGAACCATCACTTGAAGCAACGAAAGTCTTGATGAACCATGAAAAAATCGCCATGGTCCTTGCGACAGGTGGAGCAGGAATGGTCAAATCGGCGTATTCAACAGGTAAACCGGCACTTGGTGTTGGACCAGGGAACGTTCCGTGTTATATCGAACAGTCTGCGAAAGTCAAACGGGCAGTCAGCGATCTTGTTCTTTCAAAAACGTTTGATAACGGGATGATTTGTGCGTCTGAGCAAGCTGTCATCGTCGACCAAGAGATTTATGCGACGGTTCGTGCGGAAATGGAAGCACTCGGTTGTTACTTCTGTACACCGGAAGAAAAACAACGCCTCGAATCACTCGTCATCAAAACCGATACATGTGCCGTCAACGCGGACATCGTCGGGAAACCTGCGACATGGATCGCAGAAAAAGCCGGAATCGATGTTCCGGAAACGACGGTCATGCTCGTCGCAGAACTCGAGCACGTCGGAGCGGCAGAACCATTGTCTCATGAAAAACTCAGTCCCGTCCTCGGTGCGTACCGCGTCGCTTCGACCGAAGAAGCGTTCACGATTGCAGAACAGATGCTTGAAATCGGCGGTCTCGGTCATACAGCCGTCATTCATACGACGAACGATGACTTGATGACAGCGTTCGGACTCCGCATGAAAGCCTGCCGGATCCTTGTCAACAGCCCATCTGCTCATGGCGGAATCGGTGATCTGTACAACGAGTTGACACCATCACTGACACTCGGTTGCGGATCATACGGGAAAAACTCTGTTTCTGAAAACGTGACAGCGAAACACTTACTCAACGTCAAAAAGGTGGCGAGACGACGCGTGAACATGCAATGGTTCAAGGTCCCTGAAAAAATCTACTTCGAAAAGAACTCCGTTCAGTACTTGCGGTCGATGACTGACGTCTCACGTGTCATGATTGTCACTGATCCAACGATGGTACAGTTCGGGTATGCCGATAAAGTAATTCAAAACTTACCACAGTCCGTCAGTTACCGGATCTTCGACCAAGTCGAACCAGATCCATCGGTGACGACTGTTCAGACAGGTGCTCAAGCGATGCGTGATTTCAAGCCTGACTTGATTATCGCCCTCGGTGGTGGTTCAGCGATGGATGCTGCAAAAGGAATGTGGCTCTTCTACGAACAACCGAACGAAACGTTCTCAAACTTACGTCAAAAATTCCTCGATATTCGCAAACGGGCGTATCAATTCCCGACACTTGGTCGTCAAGCGAAGTTCGTCGCGATTCCGACGACTTCTGGTACAGGTTCAGAAGTGACACCGTTCACCGTCATCACGGATAAAGAGAAAAATGTCAAATACCCGATTGCTGACTATGCATTGACACCTGACGTCGCAATCGTTGATCCGGAATTCGTCATGACCGTTCCAGCTTCAATCACTGCTGATACCGGAATGGATGTCTTGACGCATGCGACAGAAGCATACGTCTCGGTGCTTGCAAACGACTACACGGATGGACTGGCACTGAAAGCAATCAAGATGATCTTCGACTACTTGCCACGAGCATATACTAACGGATCAGACGCCGAAGCACGCGAAAAAGTGCATAACGCGTCAACGATGGCAGGGATGGCATTCGCGAACGCCTTCCTCGGCATCAACCACTCGATCGCGCACAAAATCGGTGGTGAATTCCACACGCCACACGGACGGACGAACGCGATCCTGATGCCGCACGTCATTCGCTATAACGCGTCACGTCCAACAAAACTAGCAGCATTCCCGAAATATGAATCATTCGTTGCGGATGAGCGGTATGCCGACATCGCACGCTACCTCGGTCTTCCGGCAGCAACGACGGAACAAGGGGTCGAATCACTCATTCAAGCGGTTGCTGATCTTGGACAACGTCTCAACATCAAGATGTCATTCAAGGCGCAAGGCATTCAAAAAGCAGACTTCGAGGCAAAACTCGATAAGATGGCAGTCGATGCCTTCGAGGATCAATGTACGACGGCGAATCCGAAGATGCCGCTTGTCGCTGAGTTACGGACGATCATGGAACAAGCATACGAAGGCATCTAATAGAGAAAAATACCATGGCACCTGATCGTTCAACCGGCTTCTCACTGTGAGAAGTCGGTTTTTATTTTGGAAATCAGTGGAGACAGTCAGAGAAAAGGTGGGATATAATGGCTGTTGAATGAATTTGATGTTTTTGGTTTTGCTGTAGCAGGAATATTCAAACATCAGACATAAAAAGGAGGAAATGGGATGGAGTCAAGGCAAGAAAGGAAACAACGACGGTTTTCCGTCTGGGATGTCCTGTTTGGCGTCCTTATCGGTCTCTTCTTTTTCGGTGTCATCTATGGCGTGATGGCATTTTTGACTTCACAAATCACTTCATCCTCAGACTATCAGGATCTCGTGACGCAGATGCAACAGGCGGATGTCTCCTGGAAAGATGCAGACATCACGGTGTCATTGATGCTACTGTTCGTCGGTGGGCTGTCGATCACGATGCCGAGTGCGGTCCGGGAAGGGATCATCAATCAGGTACTCGACGCGAGTTCTGCCGGTGATGTCTTATCGTTGTTTGGGATCGACTTAAAACAGGTCCTCGCACCACTTACGTTCGATGTCTCTTACGGCACGTTACTTTATTCTGTCTTTGGCATCGGTTTAATCGGCCTGTTATTTTTAGTATTACGGATTAAGGCAAGTCGTCTTGGGTGGACGATTCGATCGGTTAGTTTCTTCTTAACCGTCGGGATCATCTGGTTCGTCCTTGCCGGACGCGGAAACGACGTGCCATTCCTCTCGTTACAAGACGGCTATGCGATGAGTGGCATCTTACCGCTTCTCGTCGTCAGTTTGCTTGGTTGGATGGCGTTCTTCCCGCAAAAGTTATCCGGTCTGACAGCTGCTGGACGTGCCAGCTTACTGATTTTGATGCTCGCAAGTACGCTTCAACTCGTCTTTACGGTACAGGACGAAGCGGAATATGACGGCGATTCCTCACTACGGACGGCACTCACCGTCGCGAGTCTGAACGCCGGAAGTGGCGGGATGTACGACTGGATCCACGGCGGTCAAGTCGTGTATCAAGCAGACGTTCTTGGAGCGAATGCGGAAATTCCCGTCTCGATGTTGAACGGGGAGACTTCAACGGATCAACTCAATGACTCGATCCAAAAAGTCGTCGATGGGATCGACACGGACCGGGTGACAGAACAATTGTTGACGTTACTCGGTGGAGAACGTCCTGATTTGTCAGCAACACAATTGAAGCTCGATCCTGTTGATTACGGCGTCGCGCGGCAGACGATTCAAGTGATTGATGCGGAATCGGCAGGAGCGACGCCACCGAATGTCTCAAGTGAGAGTGCGTATTGGGTGTTGTTGCTCGTAACGTTTGCGATCTACTTCGTCTGTAGTATCCGAAGCTTCAAATCGATCATCGATCCGTTCGTCTTTGCGATCGCGATCGGTGTCATCAGCTTCATCGTCAGTCAAGCTTCGTACGTTCAGTTCGCAATGAAATGGCGCAGTGACGTCTTATTCGAGTTCGCTCAACAGACGGCAGGCTGGACAGTACTATACGCCGCAGGGCTTGCGTTACTTGGTGGAATTCTTGGTTATGTCGTCCGACGGAAGCCAGACAAAGCGGTTTAAGGAACGTGGAGTGATGAAGCTCCTCCATTAGGAGATGTACCATGAATGGGGACGACGAACGTTGCTGTCATTCTCGCTTTCCACAGGCGGGAGGTAAGCCGCGGTATCCTAAACTATACGTTTCGTCTACCGGGTCTCACCTGACCCTGACGCAAGCGAAAAACATGCTTTCTTTCCCTGTAGGAGTCGAGAATGAACAGTTACGTTCTACATCAAGCATAAACGATACGTTTTCAGGTTCATGTCCTGAAAACGTATCGTTTTTTTACGTGGTTCATCTCATTTTCACCACCCCCTTTTTTTACCATTCAAACTTGGTTTGTAAAGGTAAAATCAACAATGTTAAGCCAGTATTTGGAATTAGTTAAGTAGGTTAAATAAGACGGATGTCCGACCTATTTGAAAGGACTATTAGCTATAATCGAACCATGCTAAATTAATGAAGCAGTCAAAACATCCTGGGGGGAAAATCCATATGAAAAAAGCAACGAAACTCGTCATCGCGTCGACATTGATCGCACCGATGCTCGTACCAGTCGTTCAAGTCAAGACACTTGCTGCCGACAACAGTGTCGTCAAGTTACGCTTCCTAGAAACAACGGATTTACATACGAACTCAATGAACTACGATTACTTTAAGGATGCGCAGGACGAAACGATTGGTCTCGTCAAAGCCGCTACGGTCATTAAACAGCAACAAACTGAAGTAGGCGCAACGAACAGTTTCTTATTCGATAACGGGGATACACTTCAAGGAACGCCATTCGGTGATTACGTGAAGAACCAGTACGACAAAGGAAACAAAGGCAAACATCCGATGTACGAATTGATGGAATACCTCGGTTATGATGCGGTCACGCTCGGAAACCATGAATTCAACTTCGGTCTTGATTTCCTCAAGTCAGCGATGAGTGCTTCGAGCGGTTCAATCAAGTTCGTCAACTCGAACGTATTGGATGCAGTCACGAAAAAGCCGATCGTCGCGGACTACAACAAAGATGGAAAAGACTATCAAATCATCGAACGTCAAGTCAAGGACCAGAACGGTGACATGAAAACAGTCAAGGTGGGTGTGTTCGGAGTCGTCACGCCACAAATCATGGCATGGGATGCGGGGAACCTGACAGGGAAAGTCACGGCTGAAGATATCATCCCGACTGCTAAAGCAACAGCGAAGAAATTAAAAGATGCTGGCGCAGACGTCGTCGTTGCACTCGCACACACAGGTATCGGGGATACGACGGATCAAAAAGACGGCGATGAGAATGTCGGCTACGCATTGACAAAAGTTGCAGACATCGATGTCTTGATGACAGGTCACCAGCACGGAAAGTTCCCAGCAGTCGATTCAGCGTTCAATAAATTGCCGAATGTTGATAAAGAAAAAGGTCTAATCAATGGTAAACCAGTCGTCATGGCAAACACACAAGGGAAAAACGTCGGTGTCATCGATCTTCAGTTGAAGCAAGTCGACGGGAAATGGGTCGTTGATACGTCAGGTGCGAAACTAGCGGACGTCACGAAAGACACGACAGCAGATGCCGGTGCCGTCAAGTTGATTGAAAAAACACATGAAGGAACACTCGCGTACATTCGTCAAGAAGTCGGAACGATCAATGATGACATCCAAAGTTTCTTCGCTCTCGCGCAAGACGATGATTCAGTTCAGTTCGTAACGAACGCTCAGAAATGGTATGTCGAGAAACAACTCAAAGAAAATGCCGATCTCGCGAAATATAAAGATCTTCCATTGTTGTCAGCAGGTGCACCATTCAAGACTGGTGGTCGTAACCAAGTCAACGCATCCGATTATACATTGATCAAAAAAGGACCAATCGCACTCAAGAACGTCGCCGATCTCTATGTTTATCCGAATACACTCGAAGTCGTCAAAGTAACAGGTGCTGACGTCAAAGACTGGCTCGAAATGTCAGCCGGTCAGTTCAACCAAGTCGGCGGTGAGCAAACGAACTTGTTGAACAAAGATTTCCGTAGCTATAACTTTGATATCCTCGATGGATTGACATATGAAATCGATATCACGAAACCAGCGAAGTTCGACTTTAACGGTGTCGTCGTCAATAAAGACGCAAATCGCGTCCAAAACATCAAGTATCAAGGCAAAGCGATCGCAGACGATCAAGAATTCCTTGTCGCGACGAACAACTACCGCGCAGGCAGTGCGACGTTCCCAGGTCTTGGTGGCGGAAAGAATATCGTCTACAAATCAGCCTACGAAACACGTAACGTCATTTCGGACTTCATCAAAGCGAAACAACCGGTTGATTATAAAGCCGATGACAACTGGTCACTCGTCGCAAGCAAACCGACAACGGTCAGCTTTGATTCAGCGGCTGCAGCTGCACCGTACGTCAAGCGTTATGAAGGCATCACGAACACAGGTGAAACACGTCCAGGTGAGACAGGTACGTTCCTCAAATTCAACATGAACGTGCCGATGAAAGACTTCACGGTCTCAGCAAAAGCAGTCAAACCAGGGGCAAAAGTCGTCACAGGTCAAGCCGTTCCAGGTGCGAAAGTCACAGTCAAACTTGGCGAAAAAGTCCTTGGTACAGCAACAGCAAACGAAGCGGGTCAATACGAAGTCGTGACACGTCCGCTCAAATTGCGTGACAAGTTGACGATCGTCTCGGAACTTAGCTTCATGAAGACAGAAACGAACGTCACAGTCGGCACAGGTGTCGTTGCGACACCAGCGATCGATAAAAAGTCAGCAGTCTACGGTTCAACGGTCCTTCGCGGTAAAGCAACGGAAGGTCTTGACGTGACGCTCTATAAAGGATCGACGAAAATCGCTAAAGCGAAAACGACGGCAAGCGGCTTCAAGATTGCGGTCAAAAATGGTCTAACGACAGGTACGTACACGGTCAAGTCGACAGACATCTCGAACAAGATCACGAAAAAGGCGTCGTTCACGATTAAGAACACGTATCCGGTCAAAAAATGGTCAGGCAAAAAGACGTTGACAGGTAAAGTCGAAAAACGACAAATCGTCCGCCTCTACCAAAAAACAGAAGCTGGTTATCAATTGATCGCTCAAGACGTAGCGGATCAGCACGGGAACTATGTCTTGAAGATGCGTCAAGCATTGACGAACGGCTCGTACAAACTCAACATCTATACAGCGAAAGATCATCTCGATCAGTCACGCTACTTCATTACGAAGTAATATCTCACATGGATGTCTGCATATGCAGGCATCTGTTTTTATTTGATTAGATACGTGCGTTGCGAGAGCAGAAACCGTTTAATGCGTTCATAGATGATTGCTTGCTCGACCGTCAATTGATCCGTCGCGTGCGACATGTAGAGTTGTGAGGTAACGGTAAACACATCGTCTGTGATGAAGGGAAGTCCCATCTCGCGACAGACGGAGACGGGAACGAAGCTGAAATACCGTTGCTGACGTAAGGCGAGTTGCAGCGAGACGTCATCAATATAGTGCGTGGTATCGGCATAAATGTTCAGTTCCGCCATCTTCAATTGGATGAAGCGGTTGTAATCCTTATTGTGGGAGGGAAATAAAAAGGCAGTCTCCGTTGCGTCCGCATAGAGCGCCGTGATCGCTTCTTTCTCTGAATAGGAAGCAGGATAGGTGATGACAATCTCCTCTTCCACGATCGGTTCGCTCGTAATGAGCGGATGCTTGAGTTCCATGAAGCTGATCGAGAAATGGAATTCTTGATGGAGCAGGCCACTTAAAATGTCGCGATTCGAGAGGATGTCCGAGTTGAACAAAGGCGCAGTCTGCGGCAAGAGAAATTCCCGTAGGATTAATTGGATGAAGCGACCGTGCGAACTGGCAAGACTGAGTGGTGTTTCGGTAGAGGCATCATTTCGCGCCATGCGTTCCTGGACCCGTGTCAGCTCGTGTTCGATTTTTTCGACTGATTGCAACAGAAGTCGTCCATTGTCGGTCAAGCTGATCGTTCTGCCTTTTCGATGAAACAACGTCGTGTTCAATTCACGTTCTAGTTTTTTGATCGTCGCACTGAGGGCGGGTTGGCTGATGAATAATCGTTCGGCAGCACGCGTCACGTTCAATTCCTCCGCGACGTGACGAAAATACTTCAAATGTAAGAGTTCCATGATATCCTCCTAACATAACCTATAGGTTATTAAAATATATAAATATATATATTTCTGTTTATGATGAAACCAGTATATCGTAAATACCAGAGGTGATAGATATGAAAATCGGAATTTACGGAGCAGGATCACTAGGAACCATCATGGGAGCTTATTTGAGTCAACAGTATGCGGGTGTCGATCTGATCGATACGAATCGCGCACATATCGAAGCGCTAAACACAACAGGCGCGCATGTCATTGGACCAGATTTGACGCAAGCCGTCCATGCGATGCATCCGGATGACATCACGGAGATGTACGATATCGTATTGTTGCTGACGAAACAGGTCTACAATGAACCGGTCCTGGCGAAAGTCCGGACGATCTTGAAGGAAGACGGTATTCTCGTCTCCTTGCAGAACGGTGTACCAGAAGAATTCATTCAACAACAGATTCCGCGCGAACGTATCATCGCGGGATCCGTCGAGTTCGGAGCGACGTACGTCGGACCAGGTGAGTCACGTCTGACATCGGATTACGAGCACTTCAAGACATATGCGATGCAAATCGGTGAACTGGACGGTAAGAAGACGGACCGAATCATTCACTTGAAGGAAATCCTTGATCACATCGGTGGGACGGAAGTCTCTGATAATCTACCGGGAACGAAATGGTCAAAACTCGTCATCAATAGTACGTTCAGTGGGTTATCCGCTGCGTGTAACGGTACGTATGGCGACGTTCTCGATCATCCGGTCTTGCTACGGGCAGCGATCCATACGATGCAGGAAGTCGTTGAAGTCGGTCACGCCCACGGCATCACATTCGCGCCGATGAGTACGTTTGAGCCGGCAGCCTACGCAACACTAGACGATATCGATGAAAAACTGATCACCGTGCCACAATTGATGCACGGGTCGCGTGACTTAGAAGCGAGCATGTTGCAGGACTTACAAAAAGGGCAACCGACCGAAATTCGTTTCATCAATGGGATCGTTACGATGTACGGCAACACGTACGATATCAAAACGCCGTTCAACTCACTCATTCAAGAAATCGTCGAAGAAGCGCAAGTAGCGAAGACGGTTCCAGATTTTGAAACAAGTGTCGCACGCTTTGCCGCATTGTTAAACGCATAAAGGAGGGATTCAGATGAGACAGGAAGATGTAAAAAATATCGTCGCGACACCGATCAATGCACCGGTCTTTCCGGCGGTCGATATCTTCTTTCGGAATCGGGAATACTTGAACATCATCTATGAGACGGACATCGAAGCGTTACAAGCAGTCGTTCCGGAACCGCTCGAGGTGCTGAGTAATCAGATCAAGTTTGAGATCATCAATATGCCGGATAGCACAGGTCTTGGGAGTTATCTCGAGTGCGGGCAAGTCATTCCGGTTCGGTATCAAGAAGAGGTCGGTGAGTTTTATCTCTCGATGTATGTCAACAATCAGCCGGCGATCGCTTCTGGTCGTGAAGTGGCTGCGTTTCCGAAGAAGTATGGTTCACCCCGGCTTTATCTCGACAATGATGTACTCGTTGGAACGCTTGACTATCATTCGCTCCGCGTTGCCCAAGCGACGATGGGATACAAGTATGTTCCGATGGCGGTCGAAGAGGCACAATCGATTGTCGGTGCGCCGCAGTTCATGCTCAAACAGCATCGCGGTTATCAAGGCGAGTTGATCATCTCCGAACTGACGCGGAGTCAAATCACGGATCTTGAGATTAAAGAAGCATACCGTGGACCGGCGCGACTTCAGTTATTCGAACATGTCATGGCACCACTCGCTGACTTCCCTGTTCGGAAGATCGTCGATGCCCAGCATATCATCGCTGATCTTCGACTTGGTGGACCTGCGAAACTGTATGATTATTTAACGGATTAACGACTCTCTAACATTAACGACCTCCAAAATGGATGGTCGTTTTGTTTTACCCCAAAAACTGGCATACTGAATTGAGAGGGGGAAACGACCATGCGACAAGTCATTGTGTTACCGTATCAATCAGAATGGGCGAGTGAATACTCACGAGAAGCGGATCAGTTACGAGAGGTTTTCGGAGCACGTCTTAAGCAGATCCATCATATGGGAAGTACATCAGTTCCGGGACTCGCTGCAAAACCGATCATCGATATCTTACCCGTCGTAGATACACTCGAGGGAATTGAGCAGTTCGACGGACGGATGGAAGCGCTCGGTTACGAAGCGAAGGGTGAATTCGGGATGCCGGGGCGTCGGTACTATCGAAAAGGTGGAGACGAACGGACGCATCACATCCATCTCTATGCGGCAGGAAATCCAGAAATCATGCGTCATCTCGTCTTTCGGGATTACTTACGTACCCATCCAGAAGAAGCCGCTGCTTACGGAGCATTAAAGGAACAATTAGCAACGACATATCCGCTTGATATCGAAGCCTATATCGCCGGCAAGGATGCGTTCGTCAAGGAACTCGAACACCGCGCAATCGCTTGGAAGAATGCGCATGACTGACTGGGAACATGCCCTCATTCGCCATGTCGGTGTTGGTGTAAAGACGTCGAAAGCATTATTTGAGAAGATCGAGGCGCAGGACTGGGACGCGCGACCAATCCCCGGGAAACGGACCGTCGGTGAAGTCGCTGTCCATCTCGCTGTGTTACTCGAAGCCGATTTGATGATCGCAGAAGGGGCGACGGCTGAAGCGATGCAGGCGTTTTATGCGGAACCGGTCCCGCGCGATCAGTTAAATGAACGAATCAATCGTGCGTTTTCTGTCTATCAAGAAAAAGTCACGACCGGATTTTCGACGCGTCCGACGTACTGGGGAGTTACCGACTCGATGAATGGCTGGGCAATCGAAGCAGCCGTGCATCTCTATCATCATCGATCCCAGTTATTTGATTACTTGAATATCCTTGGGTACGAGCTAGAGATCTCGTTATTTGAATGAATGGAAGTAGGGATAGTGTATGGAATATATCGTTGAAACATCAGCCGGTCGCTTTGATACCCGGCTGACGGGAAGTGGGGACGTCACCTTCGTCCTCGATCACGGAATGATGTCGAATCGACACCAGTGGGGCTGGTTACGGACTGAATTATTGAAACGGGGACGGGTCTTTGAATATTCGCGTCTCGGATATGGGCGGTCGAGTCGTGGCAAAAATAAACGGCTCTTCTCTCATCAAGCGGATGAGCTCGCGGACGTCTTACGGATGCTTCGTGTCGAAGGACCATATGTCTTCATCGGTCACTCGCTCGGCGCCTATATCTCGCTCGCAAGTGGACGTCTGTTTGCAGACGAGACACGTGGCATCGTCTTGCTCGATCCGTCGCATCCGGATGTCGATGCGGCATTACCGAACTGGTACGAACGAACACAAGAGGAGTGGAATCGATTCCTCTATTTCCTTAGTCACGTCCGACCGATCGCTTGGATGATTCCTGATCGTCTCGGCAAAAAGATGTTCAGTGTCTTACCGGAAGCCGATCAATTACCGATGTGGCGGCATTTTGCAGCACCCGGGCATTGGCGAGGGACGCTCGACGAATGGCAAACGGTCGAGGAGAACAATCAGCTGATTCTTTCGTTGCTTGAAGACGTGACACAGCCGGTCCTCGTCCTGTCCGCTTCGAACTGGGCGGGTGGTATGCCAGAAAGTTGGTTAAATCCAGCATTGACCGAACAAATCAATGCGGCTCACGCTGCGTTCGCCGATAGTTTACCGAACGGGATGTATCATGTGATTGCGGATACAAATCATTACACGATTGCCGGGTTTTCGCACGAGGCAGCGGAGCGGATCACGGATTTGATTGGTACAACATGGGATTTACCTATTCAAAGTCAGTAGTAAGGTTACGCTTTTTCGTTTCGCTCGAATCGTTTTCCTGGGACAAGCATCGCACCGCTTCACTTCGTTGCAGGGTCGCTTCTGCTTGTATTTCCCTAGAAAGCGATTCCGAGCTAAAAAACGTTTTTTTCTTGTGCTTCGGAATATCTGACGGAGCTGACTCTAAAGCCAGTATCTACAAAAAATGACGCGTCACACGCCACTCCTACAGGAAAAAGCGCATTATGCGCTGTCAGAGACAAACAAGACCCGCTTTCCTGCTTGAAGGAAGCAGGAAAACTGGCTTGTGTCTCGCCTGAGGAAAGGGCGTGAGAAGATGCGTCATTTTTTTGGAGTCAGACCGGTCTACTCCTTGAGTCGATGCTTATCGGCTTTTTTTTAGGGAACAAAATAAATCGAAATCATTACGATTGACGTCAGGTAAAAAGTCGGTTACTCTATAAAACGTAACGATTACGTTTTAGGAGATGAATGATGATGCAACCGATATCGATCACCGTTTTATCTGGATATCTTGGATCCGGTAAAACGACACTATTGAACCATTTACTACATAATCGCGAAGGGCGCCGCCTCGCGATCATCGTCAACGACATGAGTGAGGTCAACATTGACGCGGCATTGATTGAGCAAGGCGGATTCTCGCGAACGGAAGAGTCGTTCGTCACGCTTTCGAACGGGTGCATTTGCTGCACGTTACGTGACGATTTATTACTTGAAGTCAAACGCCTCGTCGACCAAGGCGATATTGACGGTATCGTCATCGAGTCGAGTGGTATCTCGGAACCGATTCCGGTCGCACAGACTTTTACGTACGAAGATACGGACAGTGCCATCGACTTATCACAAGTCACGAAAATCAACGCAATGGTCACGGTCATCGATGGATATCGTTTTCTGAAGGACTTCGAGTCTGGTGAATCGTTGATTGAGCGGAAACAGGCAGTCGATGAAACAGACGTGCGCGAAGTCGTCGATCTACTCGTCGATCAAGTCGAGTTCGCGGACATCATCGTCTTGAATAAAGTCGATCGCCTGACACCGGAAGAGCGCCATACCGTCATCGGTTATCTAAAGGCATTAAATCCAGTTGCCCGTTTGATCGAGACGACGTATGGTCAAGTCGATCCGGCAGACATCTTAGATGTTGATCTATTTGATTTTGAACAAGCGGCAGCGAGTGCTGGTTGGATCCGTGAGTTGAATGCGGAAGAACATATTCCGGAAACGGAAGAGTATGGGATCAGCTCGTTCGTCTACAAGCGCGACGTGCCGTTCCACCCGGAGCGTTTGCTTGCCTTGATCGAAGACTGGCCGCAAGAAGTCGTCCGGGCGAAGGGATTCTTATTCCTTGCGACACGTCCCGAGATGGCATTGCTGTTCCATCAGGCAGGATATGCGTCGAACATGGAATACGCTGGTCGTTTTGCATCAGATGAGGATCGACGGACCGAACTCGTCTTGATCGGCATCGGACTAGAACAAGAGAAGCTCGAAGCGCTATTCGATGCGTGTCTCGTCCAAGCAGACGAAACGGACTGGGCATCATTGAATGATCCAATTCCTGGTCGCGAGATGTACGAAGAAACATTTTTATAAGAGGTCAATCTTTCGAGAAACCGTATCTGCGGTTTCTCTTTTTTGTTATATTTTCATAGTGAATGGGGAAAGAATACTAGTGAAGGTATGTTAATTGAAGGAGGAAAATCTGTGCGCAACCGGATTTTACAATTCGCACTCGTATTTTTAGTCGCCGGTGGCATCATTTGGGGACTATATCAACTCGGCTATTTATTTTATGTCTTAACGATTTCAGCGACGGTCGTGCCGCTCGCCGTCATCATGATCATTTTCATCGAAAACCGGACAGCAGAATCAACGATCGCTTGGTTCCTCGTTCTGATTTTCTTACCAATTCTCGGAGTCATCATCTGGTTGATGTTCGGTCGGAATCCACGGCGTCGCCGTCGGAATCGTCGTTCGCATGACGAACGGAAATTGCTCAAGCAAGCGATTCGTCCAGTTCGGTCGCTTGCTGTCAGTGAGTTGCCACCGAATCACTTGAAGCTTGCGAACACGATTCGTAACTTCGGTGGCGGCGGGGTGGACGTTCATACAGCAAGTGAAATCCTGACGAACGGGGAAGAGACGTTCCCAGCGATTTTGGACGCGATTCGTCAAGCGCAGCATCATGTCCACATCCAGTACTACATTTATCGGAACGATGAGACAGGCAAGGCAATCCGTGAAGCGTTGATGGAACGACTCGAAGCCGGAGTAACGGTGCGGTTCATGTATGACGGACTCGGAAGCTATATGCTCGGTGAGAACTTCCTGCGCCCGCTACGCGACGCTGGAGCGCATATCGCAGCCTATGATCCAATCTCGAGTCCCTTGTTCATCTTCACGGCAAACTTCCGCAATCACCGAAAAATCGTCGTCGTTGATGGAAAAGTTGGCTTCACCGGCGGATTGAACGTAGGGGATGAGTACGACGGCAAGAGTAAGAAGTTCGGGTTTTGGCGTGATACGCATTTGCGGCTCGAAGGACGTGCCGTCAAAGAATTACAAGCGACGTTCCTCGACGACTGGATCTATGCCCAAATCGAATCGGATGACACATGGGAGACGTTTGCGGGGGATGAGTCAATCCACCAGTACTTCCCGAAACATGATGTGGCGTCAGACGGGGCGATTCAAATCGTCACGAGCGGACCGACCTCAAAGGACCCCGCGATTCGCAATGCGTTGATTGCCGCGATCATCGCAGCGCAACGTTCGATCTGGATTGCGACACCGTACTTGATTCCGGACAATGAGACGATGACGCTACTCCGACTCGCGGCACGTGCCGGACTCGACGTCCGCATCCTGACGCCGGGGAAAGGCGACAGTTTTACGTCTTATTACGGGACCCGGTCCTACTTCGGACCACTTCTGAAGGACGGCGTCAAGATTTACACGTACAACCGTCACTTCATCCATGCCAAACTGTTTCTCGTCGACGGGAAAATCGGTGCCGTCGGGACGGCAAACATGGACATTCGCAGTTTTGTCCTCAACTATGAACTGATGGCGTTCCTGTACGACACGGAAAGTGCGGAACAGCTCGAGCGTGACTTCATCGCTGATTTCGATGTCTCAATTCAGTTATCATCGAACGATTACGTCAAACGTCCGCTTCGCTTCCGCATTTTTGAGTCGCTCTCGCGCTTGATTTCACCACTATTATGACGCAACGTCCCGCATCGATTTTCAGGTGCGGGACGTTTTTTTGGTTCATTCTTCCTTGAAGTGGGAACATGAACTCTTATACACTAGATGTGTAATCGGTTGCACACTACTTAGCCTGGAAGGAAGTGAAAGGGGCGCAAGTCCCGAACCCGTATGCGAACAATTGATGAATCCCATTTCTACACGCGCGACATGAAACCACAAGCACGACCAGACGCCATCATCCAAGGAGATGTCTACCGTTTCACGGTCTTGACGAGTCGGATGATTCGACTCGAGTACGCGGCGGATGGACAGTTCGAGGATCGACCGACCCAAACGGTCTTCAATCGTGATTTCCCGGTACCTGCTTACCGCATCGTCGAAAACGAGGAAGAATTGCAAATCATCACCGAGCACGTCCATCTGCATTATACGAAGGGACCGTTCGCTGCGAACACACTTTATATCGATGTCTTAGGGAACTTCAGTACCTACTACAGCCGCTATACGTTCGGCGGACCGCTCCGGACGTTAAAAGGAACGGCACGGACGCTTGACCATGCGGACGGTGTCATCCCACTCGAAGAAGGAATTGTCTCCCGGCAAGGTTACGCGGCGATCGACGACTCGAACGCGTTCGTCCTGACGGAAGACCACTTCGTCGAACCGCGACGCTCCGGGACGCATGACATCTATTACTTCGGATACGGTCACGACTACAAACAGGCACTGCGTGACTTCTACCACCTGACAGGACCGACGCCGATGTTACCACGTCAGGTACTCGGCAACTGGTGGAGTCGCTACTGGCGTTATAGTGAGAAGGAATACAAGGATTTGATGACGCGCTTCAAGACAGAAGACATTCCGTTCTCGGTCAGTGTCATCGATATGGACTGGCATGTCACCGATATCCCGGAACGCTACGGAAGTGGCTGGACGGGCTACACGTGGAACCGTGATCTATTCCCGGATCCACGCGGATTCTTACAATGGTTGAAGGACGACGACCGGATGGTCACGCTCAACTTGCATCCGGCGGACGGTGTGCGTGGGTTTGAGGAAGCCTACGAGGCGATGGCAGTCGCGATGGGCGTCGATCCCGAATCGGATGTCCGAATCCCGTTTGATTTCTCGGACCGGACGTTCATCGAGAACTACTTCACGAAGCTGCATCATCCGCACGAGGCAGATGGCGTCGACTTCTGGTGGATCGACTGGCAACAGGGTGCGAACTCGAAGATGAAAGGGCTCGATCCGCTCTGGATGCTCAATCATTATCACGCGCTCGATATCGCCCGCGACGGCAATCGACCGTTGATCTTCTCGCGTTACGCGGGACCCGGAAGTCATCGTTATCCGGTCGGTTTCTCAGGCGATACGATCATCTCGTGGGCATCACTCCAATTCCAGCCGTACTTCACGGCGACAGCGTCGAACATCGGTTATGGATGGTGGAGCCATGACATCGGGGGTCACCAACGCGGAGAGAAAGATGACGAGTTATCGACACGTTGGCTCCAGTATGGCGTCTTCAGTCCGATCATGCGTCTGCACAGCACGATGAGCATCTTCAACGGGAAAGAACCATGGCGCTATTCAACCGATGCGGCGAACGTCATGAAGAAATATTTACGACTCCGGCATCAGCTCGTGCCGTACATTTACACGATGAATGCCCGCAATCACTTTGACGGCTTGCCCCTCGTCTCACCAATGTATTATGAGCATCCAGAAGACGATCAAGCATACAATGTCCCGAATCAGTTTTACTTCGGAACGGAATTGATCGTCGCGCCGATGGTCACGCCGATGCATCGGAAACTGCACATGACGGCTGCGACTGCATGGTTGCCAGAAGGAGAATGGTTCGATTTCTTCAATGGGCACCGTTATCGAGGTGGCAAACAGATCCGTCTGTTCCGTTATCTCGAAGACCAAGGCGTACTCGCAAAAGCCGGTGCGATCGTTCCACTCGGTCGTCATCTCGAACAGTCGAATGCCCTGCATAATCCGGACGATCTCGAAGTCGTCGTCTTCCCGGGAGCATCGAACCGGTTTACGTTGTTCGAAGACGATAGCACAGGTGTCGCGCACCGCGACGGTGTCAACGTTGAGACGACGTTTGCGCTCGACTGGGAAGCACGTGAGTTGACGATCGCGGCACCAACCGGACACCATGACTTGCTACCGGAAAATCGGTCAATCACATTGATTTTACGCGGGGTCCGCGAAGGTTACGTGCAGCGCGACGGGGAAAGTGTCACCGGCGTCTATGATCATGCGACGCAGTCACTTCGTGTCGAACTCGGTGAAGTGACGGATACGATCACGTTGTCGCTTCAAGTCGAGATGTCGACGAACGAGAACAAGATGGACCGGTTGTATGCGTTTCTCGACCAAGCGGAAATCAGCTATGACCTGAAGGACCGTTTGTACCGTCTATTGTCACAAAAGCTCGATCCGGTCAACATGATGCACCAGTTGCAAGCACTTGAACTCGAGAAGGATCTCGTCGACTGCCTGCTTGAGTTGATGTTGTCTTAAAAGATTTTACATGCATGCAAAAAGCCAGTATTCGTCATCCGTTTGGACGAGGAATACTGGCTTTATGGTTTAGGTCATAACTCTTCGTCTTTCTCTTCGTCCATCCAAGACAACAGATCCTCTGCATCGAGATCGTCACCTTTGCTGAGGATCAAGGCCGTGACGTCGGCTCGTTTCTGTTCTAACAACTCCGGGTTGTTCGTCAAGACTTCCATGAGGTAATACGCATAGGAGTCGAGGAAATCAGGATGGTCGTTTCGTTCAATCAGTGTCATGAACGCTTCAACGAGTTCTTCCTGTTCTTCATCGAGAATCATCCAGTGGGAGTAGGCGAGGAGCTTTTCATTTTCGTCATCTCCACGAAGGATATCCTTGATTTCGGGTAGCGTCAGCAGTACGAATTCTGACATGACAACTTCCGGAACATCAGTACTTAGCTTCGTTAACCACTCGTCATAGGTCGCTGCGACGAAATGTGTCGTCTCATCTGAAATATCGAGGCACCAGACAGTCGGCTCGGTGGCTTCCGTAAAATGGAAGTACCAAAAATAGCTACCTTCTCCTTCCGCGAACATCATGACGTTTCCCTCGACGTCCCATTCCCGGAGGACCGACAATTCGTCCAGATACCGTTCGAATGTCAATGACGTCATGGAGCGGAGTGGGAGGTGTAATCCGGTTTCTTCGTCCGACCATGTATTTTCGAACTCGACCATCACGGCCATGGCTTCCGGAACACCACCGTTTTGTTCCTGGATTTGTTCGAGGTAACGGACGGGGAGTCGACCGTTGACGGCTTGCTCGATTCGTTTAATGTCTGTTTCTTTGACTGAAATCATCGGTTCTTCCTGTAATTCTTCATCCCAAAATGGCATCGTATGACCTTCCTTGCTATGTAATATGTAGACTTTGATTATACGCGAAGTTGATGGAAAATGTTTCAAAAAAAGACCCTTGCCGTTATGGAAGGGTCCATTGCGTCATTTACGACGCAATTTTTTCGCTTTTTGTTTCATGTCGTTGTACGTGATCATCGGGCTATCGTCCATCGTCAAGCGCAGATGGTTCGGTTCGCCTTTGTTCGTAATGCCGGAGCAGTACAAGATGTCGGCATATTCATTGAATAGATCCTCGTAAGCCGGTAAATGGTGCATCAGTCGACCAGGCGATCCCCAGCCACAGAGGACGACGCCATTTTTCGCTTTGACTTCAGCAAGTGTCTTTGCGACGAACTCATAGTTCGTCTCATCGAAGCTCGCTTGCGCGAACGGCAGATCCTCGCTGACGAGCAGGTCCGGCATCAAACTGATGATGTCATATTGCTTAACAGGATCACTGACATATTTCTTCATCAAATTGTACGCACGTTGTGTCGTCGTTCCAGAGAGAAAGGCGTCCGTCGTCCGTGGTGTGTAGATTAAAGCGGCGACGTGCGTACCTTCTGCGATGTCGTCAAAGATGTAGCTGCGTAAATAGCGTTTCGTCTTGTCTCGATCAAACGTCGTCTGGACGCGGATCGACGATTCCTCAATCAAGAGTTCGGAAGAATCGGCTGGTGTCATGGGTGGTGCCTCCTTTTAATTGGTCAAACGTGAGCTGATGCGAAGGAAGAACGCGAGTGTCTTCTTCTTGAGATCGAGGTCGTTCGCATCGATCGCCTCGACGTGTTGCTGGTAACGATCATATTGGGCGAGCACGTCAGAAACATATTGTTCACTGCGATTGTATTCAAACAGTGCTGTCGCGAGCGTGTCTCGGTCCGATGTCTTCGTAACATCGTGTTGTTTCAGGTATTTCGCTGCCGTGTGGGCGCTGTCGACGAGACTCGTTGGGTCAGCTTTGCCGTCGCCGTCCGCGTCGACTCCGAGACCACCATATTTTTTGATGGCTTCCGGATCCGTGACGTCGATGCCGTCATGCTCGATGTCACCGAGCGACGTGCCGCCTTTGTATCCCCAACCGACCCATGTTTTCGGCATGAATTGGAACGGGCCGATGGCGCCAACGGACGATTGCATCGCTGACGAGTTCGAAAAGATCGTCTCGACGCGATGAATGGAGGCGAGGAGCTTCCAGTCGATGCCGTAACGTGCCGCGGCTTGTTCGTAGATGTCGATGTTCTCGGCAGGTACGCCATGCTGTCCATAATACGTACGATACATTTCATTTTGAACACGTTCCCGATTTTGCCAGTAGATGAAGCTACTGACGATGAGGGCGAACAGTACGAACAAGATGCTGATTCGAAAAACTTTTCGCATGTTGTTCTCTCCTCTGTATAGGATTCCACTGAATGGTATCATATTTTAGTAGGGTCTAATAGCACTTTCTGTGACGGGAGTGTGGAATCAAAAAAGGAGTCGAAGTCATGTATCTCTTTGTAAATGGATTTTTACTCGGATTGCTCGTCGTCCTCTCGATCATCGCAGCGGTCCGACCGGTCGACTTGACGATCGTCCCACGTAAGGAATTCTACCCCTCGATGGTCCAGTCGAGCGCCATCTTATGTCTGTTGCTCGTCGGTGGAACGCTGATTAGCGGCACACGGTTGCCGGAAATCGGCTTGACGTTTTTTGTCCCAAGTGGTCCGGTCTGGTACGCGACGATCGGACTGATCGTCTTGCTTTGCATCGTCTTGCTTTTGACAGCGACCGTTCCAGCGTTTCGTAAACGTTTGTTGCCGCTCTATCAAAGTGAGGCGGAGCGACTGATTCTGCCGCGAACGAAAGAGGAGCGAACCGGGTTCCAAATGGTCGCGCTGATGGCAGGAGTGACGGAAGAGTTGATCTATCGCGGTTTTCTATTCCATGCGCTCGGATTATTTTTACCATTTTCAGACATTAGCTTCGTCTGGATCGGTGCCATCCTGTTCGGGATTGCCCATCGCTATCAAGGGTGGTTCGCGATTCTCGTGACAGGACTGATCGGAGCGGGATTCGGCTACTTGTATCTAGCGCTCGAGACGCTCTGGCCGCTGATCATCATCCATGTCTTGATCGATCTCGTTGCCGTCTACGTTTACAAGGACGATGTTAATTCCTGACATCGTCAAAAAGCGTTGAATTTGGTAGACTGAATGTCAAGCGAAGTCATCGTTTAAATTGGTCAAGTTGACGGTTGCAGAACAGGTCAAATGACAGGTAGAATGAGAAGGTAAACGCTTACACATCAAAAGGAGATGGATGAAACCATGCGAACGATCACTTCCACTGGCGAGCGAAAGAAGACGAGTTGGACATTGAATATCGGCAATCAGCCACATTTGATGATGGATGGTGTGACAGAACAAACGCTTGATGCCGAACAACGTGTCATCTACGACGAATTTTTGATTCCGACGACGGACACTTTGATTCATCGGTTTAAAGCCCGCTTCCCGAACCATCTCTGCGAGAACGGGTATGATGTGTATGGTGCTGCCGCTTTTGACGAACAGGTCGTCGAACTGATCTCGAATTGGTTCATCGAGCTGGTCACCGTCTTAACAGCGATGCAGCGGACGAAGGGCATTCAGCATGTCCAGATTGAAGGCGGTGTCGCAAAACGGACCGACTTCTTACCGACCGTGCGTCGGACATGCCGGGCACTGGAGTCAACGATTGATATTTATTGAAACACCAGTCACGTGTTCAGAGGGGGCGTCCATCAGGGCGTCCTCTCTTTTTTGTTCATATCGAACCGTTTCACTAGAAAGCGTTTTCGAGTGAACAAAACGTCTCTTCTTTCATAAATTAAATAGCAAAAACGAAATCGAAATACTCGCAGAGTCGGACATTTTTGTCCGGCTCCTTTTCATTTTCTGGATGATAGCAGGAAAAAACAGGTTGACGCTAGACTGTATGGCATGTACCATACAGTTAACAGATGTACTATTGTCTTAATACAATGGTGATAATGAAGGAGGGAAAGTCTAGTGCTTGAAGTGAAGGGGCTACAAAAGCGATACGGACGAAAGAAGCACGTCTTACGTGACGTGACGTTCTCTGTCGGTTTAAACGAAGTGACATGTCTGATCGGCTTGAACGGGGAAGGGAAGTCAACGATTTTAAAAGCGATACTCGGTCTGATTCCGGTGGATGCCGGGACAGTGACGGTCAATGGCAAAACGTCGCGCGACCAGATCGCGTTCGTGCCTGATCTCCAGACGATGCCGAGCTACATGACGATCGGACAAGCGCTCGCGTATATGGCGGATCATTATCCAGATTGGAATCAAGAGACAGCGGAACGGTTGCTGCAGACGTTCCAGCTGTTTACGACGGATAAAATGGCGAACTTGTCAAAAGGGAACAAGGCGAAGTTCAATCTCGTCTTAGGATTCGCGCTTGATCGACCGTACATATTACTCGACGAACCGCTTGCAGGAATCGATCTCTTCATGAAAGAACAAATCGCTTGGATTTTCTCAAGTGAGTTCATGGAAGGACGGAGTATCCTGATGACGACTCACGAGATCGCCGAGGTCGAGCAGGTGATTGACCGAGTGTTGTTCTTGCGGGACGGGAAAATCGTCGAAGTCAAAGAGACGGATGAGCTGCGCGGCCGTCATCATCAATCGGTCCAGGACCGGATGCGGGAGGTATATCAAGGATGAAACGTTGGTTGTTATTAACGAATGAAGAACTGAAACGAAGTACGAAATTACTGGTTTTGTTGATTTCAGGATTGATTGTCGCAGAAATTGCGTCACTGCTCTATCAGATTTACGATTATCAGCACTCGGTTGAGGCAACGATGCGGATCGAACAGATATCAGAACTCGACGCCATCGAGCAGGGTGGTGGTCCGCTGTTATTTGCGCAAGCAACGAATTTTTACGATTCGATCATTGTATTAGCGATGGGGATGATTGTCCTGTTCGCGTTCTGGATTTGGTACCGCGACTGGATGGGCGAGACGAAGTACATCTACCGGCTACTATTGCTTCCTGGATCACGCCGGGCGATTGTTGCATCGAAGATGACGACACTCTTACTTGTCGTCGCTAGTCTGATCGGCATCCAGTGGGTCTTGTTGTTGCTTAGTCGCACTCTCTACTTATGGTTATTACCAGATGCTCAACAAGTCACAGCTAGCATCAACGAATACTCCTTCTACATGAAGTTGTTCTACACAATGTATCCGAGTGATATTTTATTCATCTTACTGATGACATTCATCGTCATCTCGTTCGTTTTCATGACAGTTTTACTTGAGCGATCGTTCCGAAAGAGCAAAGCGTTCTTCCTCGTCGGATTAACCGGGATTGCGCTGATTGCCGGGTGGATCGTGATAGGTGTGACGTTGTCAGCTATTTCGAACGATTTGAGTCAACTGCACATGCAATTTTATCTCGGGTACGTCGTGCTCTTGACGTTATATGTGTCGTACAAAAATCTGCGGTTAGTCCAGACGCGCCTATCCGTCTAAAGGAGAACTCTCATGAAACGATATCGTCAACTTTTGATCTATGGATTGATCATTCTCATGACAATTGGAAGCTACATCGGTTATACACTATCGATCCAAGGGGCGGACTTGTCGCTTGAGACCGTCAGTGGAAAGACTTCGCAAATCGAAAATTTTAATTTACGTCTTCAGACGAAAGGGATGCGCTCGACGATTTATGATGTCAACGCAAAGGGTGACATCGAAAAACAGTCAAACTCTTACGTCGGACAACTATTCCGTGAAGATAAAATGACGGATTTACCAGACAAATATTATGCATTCACGACGCAAATGGAAACAAATGTCAGTGGAGATGAACAATCGGAGTATGCGATTCAGATTAAACACAATAAATTACGATTTAAGATGTTTACGTTCAAGACGGAGGAGATGTTCGAGAAAACATTTCAGTATGATACAAAACTTGAGACAGGGATTGACTTACAAGCCAGTGTCATCGATAAGCAGGCGATGAAAGTTTACATCCAACTTGATCGGATCGATCAGCCCACGAAAACGAAACTTCTTGTGCTCGATTTATCAGGCGACCGAGTCGAAGAAATCGTTCTTCAAAAACCAGTAGCGCCTAAAAACGCGCGTCAATTTTTAGCAATTCATCAAAATGAGATCGTCTACACGGAACAACCATTTGATGGCGACGAAGAGAACACGAAACATTCTTATTTCCTTGATGATGGGAAAAGCGTTCGGTCCATCGAGGAGTTAGATCAGCAACAAATCGGTTATACGCCTTATGCAAATGGTCGTTACCTGATTGGACTCCGTCTGCCAGAAGGAGAGACGAAACGCATCGAATGGTCGACGTTCGACTTGGAAACAAAACGATTATCCGAGCATAGTGTAAGTAGTCCGCTTGTTTTGAAAAAGATTGATTGGTTGGATTCTACGGACGAGATGCAGCTTTATCTCTCATCCGAGACGAACGCTGGCTTCCAAGTGTCCGTGATTGATTTGAAGCATGAGCAATTGATATATCAGGGAGAAATCAAGGATGCGAATCGCAAAAAAGGAACGAATATCTACGATTTTTCAATTCAATGATCAACGAATACAAAAACGCTTCACACCGGAAAAGTTGTCCGGTGCGAAGCGTTATTTTTTCGTTTTGACTAGGAATCGATACGTGTTAAGGCGAAAGCATTAAGACGTGAAATTTTTCTCTGCCGCTTTACAGGCGCGCAACAAGGCATCCTTGAAGAAGCGATCTTCCTGCGAAGCAAGTTGTTGTGTCGCTTCTTCGTCACCACGCAGGGAGCGGGCGAGCATCTGGATGACCTTGACCCAGCGCCGGACGTGATCGAGTTGCGGGCGACCCATCGCGACGTAAACCGTGAACCAATCGTTCTGATCGCGACGGATCATCCGTTGGAACAGTGATTTTGCAAGATCGACTTCTTCGGTCGTCGGGAGCTCGTTCGTCTCGAAATAGCGACGTAACGCGGCGACGGCAGTCGCATACGCTGCCTTGACGTCTTCTGACGGCTGATGTTTGCCATAGTCGGATGTCGATAAATGAAGTAAGGCAGGTTTCTTCTCGACACCCGTGATCCAGGCGGAAATCGTCTTGTTGCCTTTATAGGCTTGACGGTTCGCGACCGGGAGTTTCGCCGTGACGTTACCGACTTTTCCGATTAAGGTCACTTTGTTGTTGCGGTCCTGGATTTCGGTCACTTTCATCTCGACTGTATCCCCCATTTCATGAGGAATGGCTTTCGGCTGGAGCTTTTCTCCTGCCGAGAGCGGCGAACGTTTGCGGATCATCCGCAGTGCCTCTTGTTCAATCCGGTCGTCAAGCGACCACAGATGTTCCGGTGGGACGTTGCGGAACCGGCGACGTCGGACCTTGATGTACTGGTCAAGCGCGTCAGCAGCTTGCTCCCGCGTCGATTCACCACGTGCGACGGGGCCGATGATGTCTCGAAGCGTAATGGATTCGAGACGTTCCATGATGCCTTCGAACGGGATGAGTTCCATTACGTAGAGACTACAGACGACGAGTTCGCATTCGCGAGGAGTGAGTGGGCGTTTGGCCATAAATTGACTTCCTTTCAGCTGGTTGATGTTTCTAGTATACCAAAAAAAAGCCATCGTCACGTAATCCCGTGACGATGGACTGAAAAAGCTTACAAGACGAATGCCGATTCCGAACTGTTTTGCAATTCGGCGGACGCGAGACGTGTGACACCGTTCATGAACGGGTCATGGGCGACAAATAAGTCACCGATTGCTTTGATCTCAGCCACGGTCGCATTCTCCTTCGCACCAGCGATGCGTAAGCGATACGGTTTTTTCGTCACCGTATCGAACGTCAGGACGATCGTATGTTCCATCAATGGTCACTCCTTTCATGAAATGTAGAGGGTGGGTTATGCCTTCAGTAAAGCGTAGTCACGGCTGATTTCCGTCAGCGCGTAGCGTCCGTCGAGTAAGCTGCCAATCGATTGCCCGATCGAAGCGACGACGTCTGCTGGAAGATTCGAACGTAAGCCGTTGTAGCGGCGGCGAGCGACGACGGCATCACCGTTTGCTGTCACCTTGTCTTTACGCTCGAAGACGATGACGAGACTCGTCTTGATTTCTTCTGCTTGTGTCATGTGTATCACCTCCTTCGCCCTTATTGACAGGGGAAGAGACCGGATTGTTCGAAAGGAATGAAAAAAACATGGTCTGGTTACGTTTTTTACGAAAAGTCTCGTTTCTACGGATGCGGACGCTCGGGTATGCGTCCTTAATTTTCGTCTTCGGTGTCGCGGGCATCATGTATGCGCTTGAGCCGGAGACGTTCGGGTCCTACTTCCGCGCTGTTTACTGGACGATGACGACCGTCGTCACGGTCGGATACGGGGACTTCTTCCCGAACTCGGATACCGGTCGGATTCTGACGATTTTCGTTTTCATCTTCGGGATCGGGATCGTCGGTGGATTGATCTCAAAACTGGTCGACGGTGTCCAGTTGATTCGTAATCAAAAGGAAAGAGGGTTGTTACAAGTGAAGGAAACAGGACATACGGTCGTCTTCGGTTACAGTC
Organism: Exiguobacterium sp. Leaf187; assembly: GCF_001423925.1. Lineage (NCBI taxonomy): Bacteria > Bacillati > Bacillota > Bacilli > Caryophanales > Exiguobacterium > Exiguobacterium sp. Leaf187. The sequence goes on from NZ_LMPR01000009.1 coordinate 261,300, forward strand.
GGCGTTCGAAGCACGTCATCGAGTCATTGCTCGAACATACGGATGTCGTCCTCGTCGACGACCTAGAGCGGGAGCCATTCAGTCACCCCCGATTCCATTACGTCTGTGGTGATCCGGCGCTGACGTCGACGCTCGAGCGAGCTCACATCGAAAAGGCGGTCCGTGCGATCGTCCTCGCGGATCATTCGATTCCGCCGGTCCATGCTGACGGACGGACACTGTTGATCGCTTCAAGCATCGAACGGGCGAACCCGAACATCTACACGATCGTCGAGATGATGCTCGAAGAACACCTCGACAGCTTCGAACAGGTCAAGGTCGATGAGGTGTTGCTTGGTGACGAGACGATTGCCAGGATGGCGATCCTCGCGTCCCATCATCCTGGCGTGACGAAAGTCGTGACGAATTTGTTGACGAAAGACGGTGAAGGCATGTTCTCGATTCCGACGCGACCGGAATGGGCGACATACCGCGATGCGTTTCATGCCTTACTAGAAGAAGGGGTGACGATTCTGTCCGACGGGAAACGGCTTGATTTGAATCGGCGACTTGATGAAACGATTCCGAAAAACGGGACGTTGATCGTCCTTTGCTCAGAAGAGACGGCGAATCGAATTGGAGCGATTTAGGGAAGAAAGGATTTAACTAATCTTTTTTCGGGTATAGTAAACAAATTTACTAGACGGAGGAAAAGGATTATGACACAACCACAACCAGAATGGATTCAAGAATTATTCGAGACGGTCGATCAAGGAGAAATTAAAAACGCACCAAAATTACTCTATATGGCATTGACGCTTGAACCAAATTATTTTACAAAAGCAGTTAGCCGTTTTAATCAGCGATTGGAAGTCGAACCATTAACGGACGTTTCAGAATTGCTGACGGTCTATCGTCAATTCTTCCTTTCAGCTAATCCATCGGAAGAATACTGGTCGCTTGCCTGGAACGAACTCATCCAGACCCTACAACATATGATTGATCGACCAGAAGCACAGCAATTACTTAAAGAACATGTCGATTTACTCGACTGGTGGTCAAGTGAATCGTTGCTGTCGCTCCCGAGTTGGTTAACGATTCTCGACGTTGCAGAACGCATCGACGCGCTTGATCAATTTAGCAGTTATCTTCCAGATATCTTCGAGAGCTACGCGCTCGAGACAGCAAAAGATGAGCCGTTCGCTCGACTTGCCTGGTACGCGCTCGCGAGCAATCAACAAGCGTTGCTTGCCCCGTACAGAGATCGGATTGAAGCCGGTTCGTCGAAGGAAATTCAGTCTCTTCGTCAAGCGGATCTCCTCGATCAAATTGAAACGACACGGGTCGTTATGTTAAAGTCGAAAGATAACAAGCCGATTGAATTAACATTTGATCGAAAATGGACATTATAAATTATCGAAGAAAAAATGACACCTAGAAGCCGCACGAATCCAATCCAAGGGGTGTAGGGATGATTCACGTCAATTTACCGAGTGGTGACTATGTCGTGTTAGTAGAAATAAATCGTGAAGTGCTGCTGTGTCATTCGATTGAAGAAGCGGAACAAGCACAACGCGACCGGTATGAACTGGTCGGACGGATGAGCGAACGCTTGCCGGCAGAAGTGATTGGACCCTCGATTGCGGACTTCGTCCGCTTTTCGACTGGGTTCATCGGCGAAGAAGTAACGTGGCATGAAGAAGAGGAAGCGTTCTTTTGCCAACAGTTCGAGACGTTCGACGGGTCCCCGTTAGGTGAAGATCTGACAGGCATCGATGCAACGCGTTGGCGTGCGGTCCTTGCACGCTATTATGCTTACGTGACGATCGGAAAAATCATTCCTTTTGAAGTCAGCGAAGAACCGGACGGTACGGTTCCGCTTTAGTCCAGACGATTCTTCGGTCGGCGCGTAAACAGAGAAGGGCAGGGTTCCCATGAAAAAGCAACTTGCACTACTCACGCTAGCGACAATCGTCGCCATGCCAACGTCTGCCTTTGCGCAGTCTCAATACGTACAATACGACCCAACTTTTACAGAACAACAAAAACAAAACTGGTTGGCGAATCAGGGGCTAAGCGAGATTCGTGCCTTGAAACAAAAAGGATTCTCTCTCGTCGAGCCACTTGCACATCTCGAAGAAGAGGATATCGATGCCGACTTGATTCCGATCACGGACGTCAAGAAAGCGACGGATTCTGCCCAGTTCCAGCAAACGTATCTCGATCAGTCACGGATCCCTACTTACTGGAAGTACAGCCGTGGTAAATCGGATATTCGCGTTGCAATCATTGATGACGCGATCGATACGAAACACCGCGAGTTCAAGGACGTCATTTATAAAACGACGACGATCTCGGGCATCCGTAAACCGGACGATCACGGAACGCACGTCGCTGGGATCGTCGGGGCACGGGAAGACGGGAAAGGGATCGTTGGTGTCGCATCCGGTGTTAAATTGATCGGAGCCGACGTATTCGATGGTGACTTTGCTGCGTCGATTGATATCGGTGACGGTATTTTGTATGCGATCGAGCAGGGAGCAGACGTCATCAACCTGTCGCTTGGACAATATGAATTCGATCCCTACATGGAAGAAGCAATCAAAAAAGCAGAAGCGAAGAACATCCTTGTCGTTGGAGCAGCGGGGAATGATGGACGCAATAAAGTGCTCTTCCCAGGTTCGATGAGTCAAGTCGTCGCCGTTGGGGCTGTTGGCACACTCGGTCGAGCGTCGACGTTCTCGAATTACGGCAAAGGACTTAACATCATGGCACCGGGTGAAGGGATTTATTCAACGATCGTTGGGAATAAGTATGGTTACTTAGACGGGACATCGATGGCAACACCGGTCGTCAGCGGGGTATTGGCGCTTGCGAAATCAAAGAATCCATTCGTCACGAATGAAGCGATGCGCAGTAAACTGTATGCTGCTGCGACCAAAAAAACAGGAGATACAAGTTCACATTACGGAGTCGGTCGCTTGAATGCCGGAATGTTAGCGGCGCTTCCGGCGCCGATTTCTAAAGTGTCGCTCCCTTCAACAGTCAAACCGAATCAACTATTCGCGTTTTACTTTGACGAATATTCGAATGCGAAAACGACGACCCGTCTTTATAAAGATGGGAAAGTCATTAAAACGTTCACCCAGTCGAAATTAAAAAATGGGACGCACAAGTTCACGTTTCAATTGAAACAAAAAGGGTCCTATAAACTCGTATTCAAGACGAGTGGTGGACGCCATACGCGAACGGTCGAACGACTCCTGACCGTCAAATAAAAAAAGCGCCTCCCACCGAGTGGGAAACGCTGTACGAGACCTGAAGGTTACTTCGGGTCTTTTCCTTTTTTATAGACGGGCGTCGGAGGTGTTAATGCCTCTCCAGTCCACGTGATCATCGCTTCCATTTTGTATCCTGTGTCATCCTCATGGACGAACGACAGGCGACTGGAATCGATCAATTGGTATAAACCATAAGCGACCTGGTCGGCCCAAGAGCGTAACGTCATTGCTTCATCATACAACGGAATTTGCTCAGGGAAACGTTCATTCATAAGCAAGATATCGTGTTGATCGAAATGATAGCTACGTTTTGAGAGTGCATCGGGCGCCTTGACGTTGAACGGCTCGAACGCGTGGATGAGCTCTCCTTGACGATAGAAGGCGAAGATGCCGTTTCGCAGATGAAGTGCCTTGATCTCATCGATCTCGATCAGGAACGTCAACTTGCGAACCGTTCGCCGGTTCGTACCAGAGCGTCGTTTTTTCATACTGCATGCCCCCTTCTGAACTCTTGTACTATACCGTGAAATGAGGCAGGGACGCAACTTTTTCGTTTATAAAACGAGAATTGCCTCTTGCAGGAAAGCGGCATCTACGCTACACTCATAAGCAGTGACTATGTTGGTTCGGACAATCGCGGGGCATTTCGGTGCTTTGAGGAAAGTCCATGCTCGCACAGCCTGCGATGGCTGTAGTGATCGTGCTACACAAAAAGATAAGTGTAGGCAGCGTCAAGCTGACGGCAGAAGGAACGCCTAAGTCTTCGGATAGGGCCGAAACTTCTTGAAGGTGCCACAGTGACGGAGCTTCATGGGAAACCATGAAGGTGGAACGAGGTAAACCCCACGAGCGAGAAACCCAAATTTGGTAGGGGAATTTCCGGAGCGGAACTGAACGCGAAGGAGAGCGTATGCAAATACGGAGATAGATGATTGTCGCCTGCGTGTGAGGGTCAAACCGTTTGAAACACTAAGGAACAGAACATGGCTTACAGGACCACATAGGCTGTTATTTTTAAGTTGAACGAGAGTCCAGGTCCACCCTGGGCTCTTTTTTTATTGCAATGAAACGATTCAGTGGAAGAAACAATAAAGGAGTGAACGCGATATGGCAAAACGCTTAGTCATCGCGACAGCGGCGATGGGAATCGAAGCGCTCGTCGCAAAAGAAGTCCGTGCGTTAGGATACGAATGTACGGTCGAGGACGGAAAGGTCTACATCGATTGTGAGATGGAGGACATTCCCCGTTTGAACATGTGGCTTCGGACAGCGGACCGGATCAAACTCGTCGTTGCTGAGTTCCGCGCGACGACATTCGAAAAATTGTTCGATCAAGTCAAGGCACTGCCGTGGCACGAATTGATGCCGTGGGATGCGAACTTCATCGTCAACGGTCGTTCGGTCAAGTCGAAGCTGTTCTCGATCCGTGACTGTCAGAAGATCACCGAGAAAGCAATCGTCTCGCACATGCAAGAACAGTACAACAAAGGAACGGAATGGTTGCCGAAGACAGGCGCAAGCTATCCGATTGAAGTTGCGTTGTTAAAAGATATCGCAACATTAACGATCGATACGTCAGGCGACGCATTACACAAACGCGGCTACCGTGAGTTCCACTCAGCAGCCCCACTCAAAGAAACGATGGCAGCAGCGATGCTGATGCTGACGAACTGGAAGCCGGATATGCCGCTCTACGACGTCTTCACCGGTTCAGGTACACTGGCGATCGAAGCAGCGATGATTGGGCGTAATATCGCACCAGGCATCAACCGCGAGTTCGTCTCACAGGAATGGAAATGCATTCCGAAGAAGGCATGGTTCGATGCGATCAACGAAGCGAACGAAAAAGCAGAGTGGGACAAACCGTTGAAGATCTACGCAAGCGATGTCGATCCAGAGATGGTCAAGCTCGCGAAAACGAACGCAGAACTCGCAGACGTCCGCGATGCGATCAACGTCATGCAACGCGACGCAGCAGACTTCAAACCAAAGGAAGACTTCGGTGTCATCATCGGGAACCCGCCTTACGGGGAGCGTTTGGAGGACGCACGTGAAGTCCATCAGCTCTACCGTAAGATTGGAACGGCGTACAAAGAATTCCCATACTACAGTGTCTATATGATCACGTCGTATGTTGAGTTCGAAAAAGCGTACGGTCGTCCAGCGACGAAGCGCCGGAAGCTCTATAACGGGAACATCGAAGTTCAGTTCTACCAATACTATGGTTTGCGTCGAAAACGTCCGCAGGCTTAAGCCATTTCTAGCACCTATAAAAATCTCATTGCACAGTTGATGTGAAAATCGGGATTTTTCTCACGAACCGCTCTGTTGAGCGGTTTTTTATTTTGAATTTCTACTTTCTTTTATGACTAAGGTACAAAGTTCCTGAATAAACATTTCATCTGACCTGTTTTCTTAGTTCTTTAAAACTATTTCGATAAATAAGTAGGGAAATTAGACTAGTCTATCGAAAGTTATCCTTAGAAAAAATCTAAGAGGATTAACTTCTTTAATGAAGACTTTGAAGTGGAGGGAACATGTTGGATAATTTTTTAATGATATCGTCAACGATTTCAGCTCCAATCGAGACCGTATGGCGTCTGTGGACAGAACCGCAGCACATGATGCAATGGTATCGATCGTCGAATGGCTGGTACACGACACATGTCGAGAACGAATTAATGGAACAGGGACATTTTAAAAGTCGAATGCAACGCGAAGGAAGTCCGACATATGTCGAATATTTGGGTACGTATCAGGAGGTCTCACCCTTAGAGCATTTGCGCTATCAATTAGAAGATGGACGACTTGTCGAAGTCATGTTCATTCCGTTGCGCCATCGAACGAAAGTGATTGAAATTTTTGAAGACGATCAAGTGAATGATCCGGATGCACAACGTGCTTCATGGCAAAGTATTCTGGATCGTTTTACGACTTATGTCGAAGCAGGTAACTATACTCTTGTTGATCAGTTAAATCCATAACACTCTAAAAAAAGAGAAATGTATCGTTTTGCATATTAAATCCCTTCTTACATGGACTTTAGTCTAAGAAGGGATTTTTTGTGAGTAAGGTATAGAAAGTAATGCTATTTAGTTTATAAAAAGATAAAAAATAAAAATATAAATTTTTTAATAATTGTTAAATGATGTTATTTAAAGTATAATATAAACATTTTATTTAGGGGAATGGTATGATGGAAAAAAGGAGGTCAAATTATGCTTAGAAAAGTATTGCTCGTGTTTTTAACAATGTGCTCCGCAGTGGCATTATTATTCATCGCATCAAAAAATGCAGTAGGAGATCACGTCATTTCGTTAGAGGAGCCGGTAGCCTTTCGTATTTCGGTGATCATGACCATCGTATTGTTCTTACCACCGCTCATTTTATCGTTCTTTAACCATCCACTAATCAATATCATCAATGTAGTCTATCAATCCTTTATTGTTCTGACATTTATCGGATTAATGCCAATTGGCTTCATGATACAAAATGGAATGACGACAACATTATTTTCGTTCATTGGAACGACTTTAAGTGTTTTCAGCATCTGGAGTATTTATAAATACCGCTCACCACGCACTTGAATATACGCGTCTTAATTAAAGTAAATGAATGATACCAAAAATGTATGAGTGAAGTAGCATGAGGCATACATAATCTTGAAAAGCGTTCAAAACGAACGGTATTACACAACGAATTATCTTTGGGGGAAATGAAAGATGTGGATCATACTGGGTTTACTGGCGATTGGATTTACGGCACTGAATATCATCTTTTATTTGATTGATAAGGATTATCGTTTCCTGATGGTGCTTGGACTGAGTTTTACGGCACTGACGCTGTGCGCGGAATACCGACTCGTCGCGGAATTCGTGGCTCGAGAAGATTGGGCAGCGTTACAAGACGTCGTACCGGGCATGGAGCGGGCACTGTGGGTGTTGACGTTCATCTCAATCGGATTAAACGTATTGCCGCTACTGTTAGACTATCGAAAGAATCGATCGCGTTGACGAACCGAAGAGGAGCTGAATCATGGTGAGCTATACATTTTCACCGCTGACACAACGACAGGCGGAACAAATTGCCTACGAGTGGCAATATGACGGGACGTTTGCATTTTATGATATGCCGAACGACGAAGAAGATTTAGCAGAATTTCTCAATCCAGCAAAGCGGACGGAACATTATTTTGCTGTGTTAGATCGGGAAGAATTGATTGGCTATTATGTATTTGAACCAAACGCAGACGTCGTTGACGTCGGTCTTGGCATGCGACCAGATTTGACGGGCCGAGGAAATGGAGTGGTATTTTTAGAGGCCGGTCTTGCGTTCATCATGGACCGGTATGCACCTAAACAAATTGAATTAGCTGTCGCGACATTCAACGAACGGGCGATTCGCTTGTATACGAAAAGTGGCTTCCTTCCCGTCGAACGCTTCCAACAGGCGACGAATGGTGGAAGTTATGAATTTTTGAAGATGCGTTTATCGATAGGAGTGATGTCATGACAATCGAACAACGATTATTCGAGGCGGCGACGGAATTGATCAATAGCAGATATCCAAATGGATGGGGTGGGGCAGCAGCGATGGCGACCGATGACGGTCAAGTTTTGACGAGTGTGGCGCCAGAAGTAGTGAACGCTTCGACCGAGTTATGCATAGAAACCGGAGCGATTCTTGAGGCGCACAAACTCAATTGCCGCATCACGCATACGATGTGTGTCGTTCGGGATGATGAACAAGCACCATTTAAAATCTTGACGCCGTGTGGAGTCTGTCAGGAACGATTGAATTATTTTGGACCGGATGTTCTAGCGGCAGTGACGAACACTGAGCAAACCATTCTGTTTAAATCACTTCAACAGCTTCAACCTTATCACTGGTCTAATGCGTATCCATCTGAAAGGTAATTGTAAGAGGGACAGCTAAATTGAGGAGGAGATGATGTCATGGCACGCTGTACGAATTGTCAGTATAAGTCCAACAAAAAAGAACTACTCGCTGTCAGTGTTGCAATACACGGGAAAGGCAAACCATGTCCGAACTGTGGCGTGAAACAATACATGTCCCGGAAGTCACAATTTTATCTATCACTCGGGAATATTAGTCTCTTGTTCGTCCTGTTCTTGCCATTTCTGATTCGGTTGAGTGACCGGGAAGAATCGATGAGGTAAGATGTCGGTTACCTTCGATTTCATGAAACTTTTCCTGAATCCACCAGTAGATAAGGAAGAAGGAGATGATCAGATGGTACGTTGTACGAATTGCCAATATAAGTTCAAAACGAAAGAAGTGCTCGCTGTCGGATTTGCGAAACATGGCAAAGCGTGTCCGAACTGCGGTGTGAAGCAATACATTTCAAAAGACTCGCAACATTACTTATCGCTCGGATACGTCAGTCTCTTGTTCGTTTTGATCCTACCGTTCGTCATCAAACTGAGCGACAAAGAAGAGACGATTTGGTAAAGCATTACGCGCATGCCTGAAAACGACAGGGTGCGCGTTTTGTCTTATACTCGGGGCAAAGGAGCTGGGAAACATGCAAACCGTATACGATGCAACCGTACAAAACGCAGCGGGCGAGACTGTTTCATTAGGTGACTATGCAGGGCGTGTCCTCGTGATCGTCAACACGGCAAGCAAATGTGGGCTCGTCAAACAACTTGGCGAACTACAGGCATTGTACGATAAATATGACGAGCAAGGAGTCACGGTGCTTGGCTTTCCGTGCGATCAATTCAATCAGCAGGAGTTCGCGAGTCAGGAAGAGACGATGCAGTTCTGTCAGCTGAACTATGGCGTGACGTTTCCGATATTTCAGAAGATCGACGTCAATGGACCAAATGAGCATCCGCTTTATACATTCCTAAAACGCGAACGCTCCGGTCTGCTGTCGTCGAAGATTAAATGGAACTATACGAAGTTTTTAATCGATCGCCAAGGTCGTGTCGTACAGCGGTTCAGTCCGGTCGATTCCGTCCAGTCAGTTGAAAGAACGCTATCTTTGTATTTATAAACCAAATAACCGTCCGGTGTGAATCGTCGGACGGTTACGAATGAATGTGAGAGGTACATATGAAAATCAATTCTATCTCAATCAGAAAGATGCAACATACTGATTATGAAATCATGTCTCAATGGTTAAGTACAAAAGAAGTGTTAGAGTTCTATGGAGATATGAACGCACCATTTACGTTGCAACAAGTGATAGATAAATACGAACCGAGAGTAAATGGAGAGATACCTGTCGCTCCATACATCGTAGAGTTAGAGGATGAACCTATTGGATTCATGCAACGTTATTTGATAACGGACGAACAAAAAGAGGTATTTGGATATCCTGCGAATTTTATCATAATTGGAATTGACCAGTTTATTGGTTATCCTGAACTTTTTAATAAGGGTATTGGAACGAAAATGATAAAGTTATTCGTTGAAGATATCGCTCGAGATAAGGAAGTAAATCGAATTATTCTAGATCCTGACGTATCAAATCTTAGAGCAATTAAAGCCTATGAAAAATGTGGGTTTCAGAAAGTTAAAAAAATCAATGAAGATACGTGCTGGATGATGGAGTATACGATTGATCATCCATAATCTGCTCCTATGAATGTTCATAGAAAAGATCCACGAAACGAATATCCGTTTCGTGGATCTTTTGCGTATGAAAATGGTTCAGGTCATTCAACGCTAAACGAATCAAATGAATAGGTGACGATCGCATCACTGCGCTTATGTCCGAGATCGGTCAGAACCGGTGGACGGGGAGACAAGACATGAAAATCTTGCTCGAACGCCCGGAGCCAGTAATGAACCCAGTCTTTTGTAGGATCGAGATTCATCATTTCACGTGCGAACGTCAGTAGCTTTGAATCTGTCAGCGTCAGAAGTGGAATCGGGTTGATCTCAACATCTTCTTTTAGTTCGTAGAGGTCCGGTGAACGAAGCAGAATCGCATCCGCTTCGAAGGTCAATCGGAAGTAATTACAGCTGTAGTCGCCGACGATGACCATCGTCTCCTCCGTATGCCCGCGAAAATGAAAGATCAATCGGTTACCAGTTGCGACATCCATCAAGAACTGATTGAGTCCGATGTGATAATCTTCGCGAAATTGTAGTTTCTCAAGCGTGATTTCTTGCATGATTTAGCCTCCAGTCCGAGTTTGTCGTTCTTCTGTCAAAACGGTTTGGCGCGCTGCTAGGCGAGACGAACCGATCAATAAGGCGATTCCGAGTAACAATAACGAGATTCCGAACCAGGCCGTACCATTTAACTGTTCACCGAGGACGAACACACCAAGCAAGGCGGCAGTCAGCGGCTCACCGAGCGAGAGCGTGACGGCAGTCGACGATGGTACGTTCGATAGTCCTTTCGCGAATAACCAGTAAGCGATTCCGGTCGCAACGACGCCGAGATGGAGGCTGATTCCGGCACCACGTGACGTGAACAACCAGGAGAGATCGAATAAGAAGAGCAGAGGTGACAACAGTAAGGCGCTCGTCGTAAAAATGACGGCAACGACTGACAGCGGTGCGTGTGTCTTGACGAGGTCTCGACTGACGAACGTATACCCGGCAAACGATAGTCCGGCACCGAGTGCAAGGACGATCCCGATTGGATCAATCGCAACTGTTCCTTGATTGTTCAAAAGCAACAGACAACCGGTGATCGATAGTCCGGTCGATGCCCACCACAGCAACGCTGGACGTTTCTTTAGGAACAGCCACTCGATACACCCGGAAAAGATCGGCGCGCTACCGATTGCGACGACGGTACCTACGGCGACACCGGTCATCAATACAGCGGAGAAGAACAGTGGCTGGTAAGCCGCCATGCTGACGGCAGCAAGTAAAATCGTCCGCACCGGCCAGTCGCGTAACGTCAGCGTTCCTTTGAAGAGAACGAGACAGAGTAAGAACAGTCCACCGACAGCCAGACGAACGGCACCAATTGCAATCGGGTGTGCATCTTCTGGCGCAAAGGCTTGTGAGGTCCCCGTCGTGCCCCAAAAGATCGCAGCGAGTAATATGAGCAACATCGATGATGATTTAGACATGAGTCACCTCTTCGAATGCAATTTTTTAAAATGATATTAGAACGAGAATACCACAGAACGCGTAGGATGGAATAAACCAAATAATTGAAAAAATGGTATGGTGTATAGGGTGAAGTCGTATCATTCACGAATACGAAAATGAAAAGGATGGGACCCATGAAAGAAATGAACCAAATCGAAGCGGTACTTGACGTCTTATCACAAAAAATCAGTCACGGGTCGACCTTCATTCAGCGGCGATACGATACAGGAGTCGCTCAATTCAATTTAAATGATCCGGTGACGGAACAGGCGATTCAGTCATTTGAAAAACAGTTCAAACTAACGTTACCAAGTGAATATAAGACATTCCTTCGTTTACATGACGGAGCGGAGTTGTTCATGATCCAAGGTCTTGGTATCGAACTCTATCCACTTGAAAAAGTCATTGAAATGACAATCCAGGCTAAAGAGGACGACCTGATCCATGAAGACTATGATCACTTCTTGATGATTGGCGAAATGAACGAAGGATATGTATTGATCCAGACGGAAGATGCAAAGACGGATGAGACACCGTATATGCACTGGATGTTTCATGAGTTATCGACAGAGGAGACTGACCCGATTGGACAGAACTTCGGCACGTTCCTCGAGTATGCGATTATTGCGCAAGGCGATATGTTCTGGGAGTTCAAGGACTTCTCGATTGCAACAGATGCTTATTATGTAGAGAATCACAATTCTGAAGAGGAAGTGAACAAACCACGACCGATTCGCTTCGTCGACTCGGTTCGCGTTGAAATCGAGTATCCGATTGCGAAAAGGGATGCGTATTTCTCGGTTAAGATTTTCGAAGGGAAACAAGAAAAAGAACGTCTTGGCAGTAGCTACGACTCGGATTCGCGCTTTGAACAAGTGATGCAATCGGTTCGAGAATATCTAATGGCAGAGCGATTCCAGTATTCGTCGATCATGGTTTTTCAAACGGAACATCGGTTTTGGCAGAACGAGGACGAGACAGGTGATCCGTTGATTCGTAACCATAATCCGCAACGTCAAGGACTGAGCTTCGATGGATATCGTGCCTTCGTTGAAGAGCAACCACGACCACTTCCAGGGTGGGAATGATACAATCACTGTTTGAATTCGATGATTTTCACCATCGAAACTCAAAATAAAGTTTTATCTTGTATCCCCTCATCTTTCAAAAAAGAATTGACAATGAACTGGATGAATCTGTATGCTAATCAAAATTACATAATCAAGGCAATGACGAGAAGAGTAGGAAGAAATTGACGGTGCCAAGCGAGTCCGAGATGGTGAGAGCGGATGACCGGGTTTCTCTCTGAAAAAAGCCTCCGAGCTTCGTACGGATTCCGATATGGATGATGCTACGATGGGTTCTCCCATTATCGAGAGCATGTATGATTGTACATGTGAAGGTTCGTCTGGTGACAGGCGGACGAACAAAGGTGGTACCACGGGAAGCTGATTCTCGTCCTTTAGGCAACTAACGGGCGAAAATCAGCTTTTTGTCTACTACTGGAGGAATCATCATGCATTGGGCAGAACACACTGCAAGAACCATTATCGAGTGTCAGCCAGATAAAGAGACATACGTCTGTGCTGCCGGGATCAGTCCATCGGGTCCCGTTCATATCGGCAATTTCCGGGAAGTCGTCACGACGTACTTCGTTGCGCGTGCGCTGCAAGACCTCGGCAAAGACGTCCGCTTTTTGTTTTCATGGGACGATTACGATCGTTTTCGGAAAGTACCAGCGGATGTCGATCAAGCATTTACTCGATACATCGGGATGCCTTATAGCGCCGTTCCGGCACCGGATCGATCCGACATGAGTTACGCGACGTACTTTGAACAGCAATTCGAAACGATGCTGACAGCATTCGAGATCACACCAGACTACCGTTATCAACACGAAGCCTATACGTCTGGCATTTATGCTGAACAAATCATCCACGCGTTTCGCCATCGTCACGCGATTTATGACATCTTGATCGACCATAAGACAGCAGCAGGATCCGATGATGAGCGAGCAGCGTTTTACCCGGCGACCGTCTATTGTGCTGCTTGTGGAACCGACGCCACTACCATCGATTCGTTCGATGAAGCTGAAGCCACGTACCATTACAGCTGTCGATGTGGTCATATGGCAACGGTCGATATGCGGACGGAACATCGGATGAAATTGAACTGGAAAGTCGACTGGGCGATGCGCTGGGCACATGAAGGCGTCGATTTCGAGCCGGGTGGAAAGGATCATTCAGCAGCAAACGGAAGTTACACGGTTTCGTCCCGGATTGCGCAAGAAATTTTCCAACAGCCGGCACCGCTCTATCTCCCGTATGAATTCATTCGTCTAAAAGGGGAGTCGAAAAAAATGTCGAGTTCATGCGGTGGTGTCTTGACTCCGCAAGATCTACTCGCCGTCTATCCACCGAGCATTCTTCTGTTCTTATTTGCGAAACATCGTCCGAATCACGCCTTTCATATCGGGCTAGATGAAGATGTGTTACGCAATTACAGTGAGTTCGAGCGTTTTGTCGCACACTCATCGCGTCAATCCGAAGACATTCAGCAAAGTCTGCGTTGGAGTCATCGTGGAACTGCTCATCTCGTTTCGTTTACGCAGTTGACGATGATTGGTCCGATGGTTGGTTTTGAACCTGATTTGATTGAAAATGTGTTTTGCGCGAGCGTTCCGCCTGAACAGATTGACCGTGCTCGTACTTTCGTTACGCAATGGTGTCCGGAGCGGGAACTTCATATCAGTTCTGTTCCGAATTATGAACTACATGCGCAACTGACGGGAACGGAACAGGACTGGATCCAACAATTCGTCGTTGCTCTTCGAACGGATGAAGACATCCTCTCTGCCTTCTACCGTTTGACACGGCAAGCTGAAAAAAAGGAGACGCTTCGCCTGCAGAAACACTATGCGACGCTACTCTATCAACTGACGATCAATCAATCCTACGGACCACGCATCCCATTACTCGTCGCGACGATTGGACGGGAGCGAATGTCTGCGTTATTGGACTTTGCGAATAAGGAAATTACGACAAGCAGGAAATCAAGAGACCGAGCCTGAAAAAGAAGGACAAAACCTTATTTTTATATATCGAAATTTAATTTCAAAATTAAATAAATAATATTGAATTAAAATTTCTTAATTGTATAATAAAGGGAGGGAAGAGAAAGGGTGAAGCAGATGTTAGATCAATTAGCAACGGAACGTCGAAATGAACGGACGATGCAACTCGATGAGATGACAGTCGAAGATGTCTTACGGGTGATGAACGCTGAGGATCAAACGGTCGCGAAGGTCATTCGGGAACAAATCCCCGTCATCGCGGAAGTCGTCAAACACGTCATTGCATCATTCAAAAACGGAGGACGCTTGATTTACATCGGTGCCGGTACGAGCGGACGGCTCGGGATTCTCGACGCGGCAGAATGTGTGCCGACGTTCGGGGTCTCACCAGACATGGTCGTCGGTTTGATTGCTGGCGGCGAACGCGCGTTGATCAAAGCGGTCGAGGGAGCAGAGGATAGTCGGACGCTTGCCGTCGACGATTTGAAAGGGCTCCAGCTAGAAGCTCGTGATACGGTCATCGGGATTGCAGCAAGCGGTCGGACGCCGTATGTCATCGGCGGGCTTGATTACGCGAAGGAAGTCGGAGCGGTGACGGCAGCGATTTCTTGCAACACGGATGCGGTCATCAGTGGGCACGCGCGTTATGCAATCGAAGTCGAAACAGGTCCAGAAGTCTTGACGGGATCAACAAGACTAAAGGCTGGAACGGCACAAAAGCTCGTCTTGAACATGATTTCGACGGCGGCGATGATCGGTGTCGGCAAGGTCTATCAAAATCTGATGGTCGACGTCCAGTCGACGAACGAGAAACTGGAGATCCGGGCGAAGCGGATGATTTGTGAGGCAACAGGAGTCGACGCTGTAACGGCGGAGCGTGTCTTTAGTGAAGCGCACGGTCACGTCAAGACGGCAATCGTCATGATTCTCGCGAATGTTTCGTATACAGAAGCCGTCGAACGATTACAACAAGCAAACGGATTCGTCCGAGACGCACTCTAAGGGGGAAACACGATGAAGAAGGAAGAAGTGCTGGCACACGCGATTCTCGAGCACGTCGGTGGAAAAGATAATCTCCGGCAGCTTGCGCACTGTATGACGCGGGTTCGTTTATCGTTAAAGGATCCGACGCAAGCAAATATCGATGCGTTAAAGCGGATTGACGGCGTCATGGGGGTCATTGATGACGAGACGTTACAAATCGTCGTCGGTCCGGGAACGGTCAATCGGGTAGCCGACCACTTAAGTCGCGAGACGGGACTCGCAATCGGGGAAGAGTCCGTTGATCCAAATCTGACGCCAGAAGAACGAGCTGCCGTCGAACGGCAAAAAGTAAAAGCAAAACAACAGTCACCATTCAAACGCTTCTTGCGCCGAATCGGGAACATCTTCATCCCGCTCATTCCGGGTCTTGTTGCTTCCGGTATCATCAACGGTGGTGCGAACTTCGCGAAAAATGCGGGTGTCGATGCAACACAGACATGGATGCAGATTTTACTCTTGATCGGTGGGACGGTCTTTGCATATCTCGCAATCCTTGTCGGTTGGAATACGGCGAAGGAGTTCGGTGGAACACCGGTGCTCGGGGCGATTGCCGGTGGGATTCTATTCAACCCCGTGCTTGCGGACATCACGATTTACGGGGAACCGCTCGTTCCAGGTAGGGGCGGATTGTTTGGTGTCATCTTCGCTGCGTGGTTGATGACCTATCTTGAGAAACACATCCGTCGCTTCATGTTCGCATCGATCGATATTATCTTTACGCCACTGTTTACGGTGCTGATTGTCGGATTTGCCTCGCTCTATGCGATCATGCCGGTTGCTGGACTGCTGTCAGACGGTATCATGAAAGCAATCAATGCCGTACTTGAGGTCGGTGGACCACTCGCCGGGGCAGTACTGGCCGGCTTCTTCCTACCACTCGTCATGGTTGGTCTTCATCATGGACTGACACCGATCCATCTCGAGTTTTTGAACACGATTGGCAACACGCCACTCTTACCGATTCTTGCAATGGCAGGAGCGGGTCAAGTCGGGGCGGCAATGGCGATTTTCGTCAAGACGCGCAATCCGCGCCTGCGTAACATCATCAAAGGGGCGATTCCGGTCGGATTCCTCGGAATCGGTGAACCGTTGTTATACGGTGTTACGTTGCCGCTCGGTCGTCCGTTCGTAACGGCATGTCTCGGCGCAGCAGTCGGTGGTGCCTTCCAAGCAACGATGAAGACGACGGCGCTTGGAGTCGGCGTATCCGGTTTGTCATTGACACCGTTGATCGACAACGGAATGTACTTGACGTACATCGGTGGTCTCGTCATCTCGTACGCGGCAGGATTCCTGTTCACGTATTGGTTCGGTTTCAAAGAAGAGATGGCAGACGGTATTTAAGGTATTGAAAAGCAGTTGAATCCTTCGAAAAAGAAGGAATCAGCTGCTTTTTCCCTAAGTAGATAAAGAGAAGGAGTGAGTAGATGAAAGGATTATCAATCTATTTAAGTGAACCGATCACAGACGAGACGAGCGAGTGGCTACAGCGGATGCGTGTTGTTGGCTTTACGTCGCTCTTTACATCGCTACATATTCCCGAGGACGATTCTTCACTGTACGTCGAACGCTTGCAAGCGCTCGGTCGTTTAGCACGTGAGCTCGGATTCGAACTCGTGGCGGACATCGCACCAGCGTCGCTCGCGACGCTCGGCAAGACATGGGAGACAGCAGCGACGTTAACGGACTGGGGCGTCACTGGACTGCGTCTTGATTACGGCATCAGCCCGCAGCAAATCGCGACGTTATCGAACCAAATGATGGTCGCGCTGAACGCTAGTACGTTAACAGCAGATGAATTAACGGAGATGAAGGCACAGGGTCTGCGAATCGATCACACGGAAGCGTGGCATAATTTTTATCCGCGACCGGAAACAGGACTCGACCGGACGTGGTTTGATGCAAAGAATGCTTGGTTGCAGGCGCAAGGATTACGGGTCCAAGCATTCATACCGGGTGACGAGACACTCCGTGGACCGTTGTTTGAGACGTTACCGACACTTGAAGAACACCGGCATGCGTCACCGTTCGCCAGTTATATCGATTTACAATCGACCGTCGATCGAATCCTCGTCGGAGATTCACGATTGACGGAGGCGACGATCCGGCAATTCGAAGCAGAGCAAGACGGAATCATCCTCCTCCGAGCCGTGGCGAACGGACGACAGATACAACGAGAGACGGAAACGAATCGGTTTGATCCGGCGCGGGATGTCATTCGGTCCGTCGAGTCGCGGATGAAGCCGTCGACGATCGATCTAACACCGCAAGATCCGTCTGCCCGTCTGCTTGGAACGATTACGATCGATAATGAAAAATACGGACGATACGCGGGCGAGGTTCAAATCACGAAACGTAATTTGTCGGCAGATGAGCGAGTCAACGTCCTCGGACGCGTCATTGAGGCCGATCAACCATTGATTGCACGGCTTGGTCCAGGAAGTAAGTTCCGGATTGAATGGGTGACGCCATGAAGCAGCTCGTTGCGGAACGACTCGCCTATCTGTACCGAGGAGAATTGTTCACGGTCGTCACGATTTTACCACTCAGCTGGTTTGGCAATCGTGTCTTTCCACGACTGCAGTTATTTGAACTCAGTGCCTTTTGGATGTCACTGTTTTTGTTTGAGCTGTTGTTGATTCAAGGAGCTTGGTATTGGTACAGCAAGTCAAGGCGTCTGAAGAAGGAAGGAACGTCGATCACCCCGGAATCCGTCATCCGACGATTACGTCACTGTCGTGTCTTCAATCTGGCTTTGATCGTCCTGACAGCATGTGCATTCGGACTCGATTGGATTCGCTTTCAATCCGATTTTCCAGTGTACGGGTTACGAATCACGTTGTTTTTGTATGTCTTTGCGATTCTTGAATACATTAATTATTTCCATATCCAACTGATGTACGATAACCGGTCGGATGTGCAATACTTAATACAGAATAGACGTTTGAAACGATCGGCTTTATATAAGGATATGCAACGACTTCGTCAAGTAGTCTAAGGGTTCATCGAAAATAGGAGGGATTGTATGCTCGATATGCTCATTCGTGGCTATCGAAAGTTACGGAAGTTAAGAGGGCGATAAAAAGGAGGGTGTTATGAATGAAATGGCTCAATCGACCGACACGGATCAAGGAGGAAACACCATTACGCTTCGTGACGGATCCAGATACGGATTTTTGGCGCAATACCCATTATCAGTTTAACCGTCTGACAGGTCATGCGTTGTTACAGCATTCTCCGGACGGGGAATTCAAGTGCCGAATCGAAGTAAAATTAAACCCGAATGCGACATATGATCAAGCGGGGATTTTGCTTTATGTGAACGACGATCACTGGGTGAAAGTGTCGGCTGAATTCATTCCGGATGGTCCGTCACATCTCGGTGCTGTCGTGACGAGCTTCGGGTACTCGGACTGGTCGTGTCGGGACGTCGACAATACGCTGTTTGACGCACCGCTTGTCTTTGAACTCCACTACCTCAATCAAGACGTCACGTTGTATCACGTAACAGGAGAGCACAAAGAGCAACTCCGAATCGCACACTTACATGACGTGACCAATTTGAAGATTGGACCGTATGCGTGTAGCCCGGATGTAGAAGCGGCAGGGTGTGAAGTAGAAGTATTGAACTTCTCTTTAGAACAGATTACAGAATAAAGTATGAAAAGATTTTTACACGATGTTAGTGTATGGGAACACACAAATTCCGTATACGGAACCACTCTGTTTCTCCTATTCCTTCGAATTTAAAAGATTACCTGAATAGCATCGCGTAAGAAGCGAAGGAGACAAAGCATGGTGAATATTAACGCCAAGTTCAATCGGTGCTTAAAACTAATCGAGAAATATCCGCAAGCTTTCGTAGTAGGAAAAGGGGCAACTGAAAATGAGATGTTTGAAGTCGAAAATCGTCTTCAGCTCACACTTCCTCCGATGTACAGAGAATTTCTAAAAAAATTTAGTTACCTAGCTACGCATGATAATGAGATTTGGGGAATCAATCCATCTAATCGCCAGTTAGATATTGTATTTAGACTTGAAAAATATAACGAGGAGCTACGTAGCAAATCTCAAAATGAAGTTCCTTCATATCTAATCGGAATACAGATGGAGGACTTTAGTTCGTCGCTCGTTTGTTTAGACTTACATGCTTTGACCTTCAATGATCAAGAGGCGAAAGTGTGTTTTTACCCGAGTGATGAGGAAGCGCATTATACGTATTCTTTCACAGAATTGTTATTTGAAGTATGTGATAGCGCTGTTTCAACGTAATTGGATGATAGTACGAACGATGCAGATGCATCTCCTACTATTGAAAAAGTGAGTGAAAGCAAAACTCAACTGCGCCCTGTTTATTGGCTAGTTTATGAAGTGAGTACCATGTAGCTACTCTGTCATCAGATGACTTCGGCATTGTGCCGTAGTTGTCTTTTTAAATCCATTTACTTTTTCGTTACACTGCGATGCATCATCTAACTATCTACCAGCCCTCTCGATTCAGTAGAGCGAGTCACCCGTTTAAAATTGCAACCATTTACCGATTCACCGAAAAGGGATGGCATCTATTGGATAGATTCTGTCTCCTTCACAGGCTGTTGTTGATGTTGGGCAATTGATCTTTTTATCAGCAGACGACGATTTTTTGGATAGCGATTTTACCCGGTACATGTCCCATGAGGAAACCGCCTAGATAAATCCGTGGTGGAGACCCTTTTCGGCTTCCGGAAGGCTAGGTGTGTCCTACTTACAAGAGTTCGAAAACGTCGAGCACTTTCTAGAAGAACTGGATGCCTACATAATTATTAAAACACCGGCTAATGAAGATAAGAAAAAAACATGAGCTCGGTAGGAGGCCGGGCTTATGCAATATAAGCAGTTAATTATATTGTTTGACCTCTCTTAGGTCGATTTATAAATGGAATCACTTTTTGAAATTACCTATCATTTGTAGTTTGGTTCGCCATAGAATATGAACTTAGTCGAAAACTACGTTTTTATTAGGATTCTTATTAAATTCAAACATTAGATTCAATTGCTCATATGTATTTCTTTGAATTGATAGAACAGGTAAATTGTCTAAATCAAAGAACCCGACGTCACTTGTTTCGATTCCAACTCCTAATTCACCAGAAAGCTGTTTACACTCAATAAAGATTTTATAAACATAATGTTGTTCTGGAGGATGGTTATGCTTTCTTTTATCTAAAACAGCTAACATCTTTACTGCTTCGACTTCAATGCCAGCCTCTTCTTGTATTTCTTTAACTACAACCTCAGAAGGAGAATAACCTATATCGCCCCACCCTCCAGGTAATGCCCATTCCGCATCCTCTTTTTCCTTAACTAATAATATTTGGTTTTCTTTATTAAAAACCACACCCCGTACATCAACTTTAGGAGTGGCGTATCCTACTTCGTTTGCAAAATCTAGTTTTATAATATCTTTATCTACTGTTGTGTATTTGTTCAAAATTTCTATACTTAAATCTCGTAATTGCTCGTACCTTTCTTGATCATAAACATCCTGGCAATAAGCTAAGCCTGATTGGGCAATAGACTGTATTTCTTTGGCCCAGTCCAACCAAACAAGGTCATTCAATTTCTTTAATGAATTTTCTGAAGAATTAGTAATAGTGATCACTCCTATAAAATATACTATATTATATTATACTAATCATACCATTTTTTATAAATAATACAAATTTTAACTGAATATACATAAAACTGAATAGAAACAGGAGAATATTTATTGGATTATGGATATATCTGTGGATTCCTCACATACTTGTTTTTTATAAAGTATGGATTGATTTAATATAATCATTGATCCCCAAAAACAATGGTGTTACGGATCTATTGATTCCGTGTCAAGTGAATTACCCAAAAAAGATAAGCAGGGGAGATATGGTCTGTATACGTCTGGATCCAATCCATTAGACATTAGAAGTTTCCTGGAAGGGGTGATAGGATGCCCATACAAGAGAATTGTAACCTCTCAAGCTCGATGAATGGTCAAGACGAACGAGTAGTTGACGGACACGCCGACCTGTATGTCTACCTGAGTGGTTACGCGACTGTACCGGGGCAGCCATTTTAGTGATAGAGATTGAAAATAGGCGTGAGAGAGGTACGGGACGATAAGTGATTTAGGGAAGCCGACAAGTGGATAGGAAGTATTTTCCCCACCAGGCGATAGTTCGATTCTGGTAGAGAAGGTTGGACGGTGGAAGTCCACAGAGGGGGTGAATAAAACGTTAAGATTTATAAGGATGCTTTTCATAGGTCTGAAGGAGTTGGAACCTTTCTAGTGAGCAAGTATTGTCTGGCAGTGTGCTGACGTTATGGCTCTTTTTAATAGGTAAATTTGCCCGGTACTCTGTGATTGCTGTAATCGTCTTGATCTGGGTCGAATTGTCAGCTCCTCCATCTACCATTGAGCCTTATTTCATTGGGGCACCTCTGAGTCAATTATCTAATCAAACATGGGACGGGAGAGGAAGCAGGCAGTTTCCACCCCATACTCGACCCCATTTGACTTTTGCTAGTGATTGTCGCTGTTCGGCATATCCTATAATTAAAGGGAAGATTTAAACAAATTGATTTGTTAATTAATTCTCTTTCGTTTAATATTTGGTTTATACATAATTAATCTACCAATAAAGGGAGGTAATTTGGATGTCTATGAATTTTATAGCGTTAAATGATGCCCGAGTAAGAGAACTTATGCTTGAAGAGTTTGTATATTCTAAAGAGAGAAATGGAGTCTATTTGAGTAATGATTTTGTAGCAGGTGTTCAGGATCAATATTTTACTCTTATAGAAAGAGCGATATCTAAATATGACGAAGAAAGGTTGAAAAACTATCTTATTTCAGGTTTTTTATGGAACAAAATGTTAAGTCCGGGAGAGCAATAAATAAAAGATACTCGGCAGAACGTTGAACTGAACCCCGAATGATAGACACTTGAAAAAAAGTGCATCATTCGGGGTTTTCGTATGGATACGAATCGCTATAATGAACCTATTCAATCAGACGGGAGAAACAATCATGAGTAAAATCATCTTCACCATGACCTAAATCAATCAGCTCGAAGAAAATCCGAACGTCGCTTCCGTATCAGAACGCTCGATCCAGTACACGACCGAGTTCAAGGTCAGGGCCGTACGTGAGAATATGGAAGGAAAGGGACCTCAACATATCTTCACGGAGGCCGGATTCGACCTGACGGTGATCGGGAAACGAAAAGCGCATTCTGCGTTGATTCGCTGGCGCAAAACGTTCCGAAAAGACGGAGAGGAGGGTCTCCGGAACGACAAACGTGGAAAGGCACTGGGAGGCGGACGCCCGAAGAAAGACGAGTCGATGGAGAGACGGTTGGCGAAGGCAGAGGCACGGATCAAATACCTGACGGCAGA